>NZ_JBIRRA010000012.1:0-250677 GCF_044333485.1 Streptomyces sp. NPDC020983
GCCGTCAGCCGACGTCGTATCTGCACGGGTGGTGGGGGTGGGAACACCCCGCGCCGCCAGGCGCGGGCACCCCCGCGGCGGGCAAGCCGCCCACGGCCCCCGGGCGGGCACCGCCCGAAGCGTCCCCCCGGCGGCGGGGCAGCCGCCCATGTACCGGCAATTGGCACCGCCCGAGCGCGGCGCCGCCAGGCGCGGGCACCCGCGGTGGGGTGGCCGGACGTCCCGTGGCAGGTGGGGACCGCCCGAGCGTGGCGGGGAAGCCGCTCACGCGTTCCGGGGCGGGCAGCGCGCGACGCGGCGCGGGGCCCCGGGGTGGGGGGCGGGGAGGGCGGGGGCAACCCCGTTGCGGCGGATGCGGGCCGTGCCGCGTAATCTCGGTGTTCGTGAAGACGGGCACGGAGGACGAGGCGCCCCCCGCGGCAGCCGCGGCTCGCGGCGTGGTGTGCAGCGTGCGCGGTCTGGTGAGGACCTACCCCGGGGGGGCCGGGGCGCGTCGTACCGGGTGGCGGCGGAGGCCGGCCGCGGCGGGCGGGTCGGTGCGGGCGAGCGACGGGGTCGATCTCGACGTGCGCCGGGGGGAGCTGTTCGGGATCCTCGGGCCGAACGGGGCCGGCAAGACCACGCTGGTGCGGCAGCTCACGGGGCTGTTGCGCCCGGACGCGGGCAGTATCGACGTGCTCGGGCACGACCTCGTGCGGCACCCGGACCGCGCCGCCCGGCTCATCGGCTACCTCGGCCAGGAGTCGACCGCGCTGGACGAGCTGACCGTCTCGCTCGCCGCCGAGACGACGGGGCGGCTGCGCGGGCTGGACGCCCCGGCCGCGCGGGCGGCCAGGGACGCCGTGCTGGACGAGCTGGAGCTCGGGCCGATCGCCGACCGCCCCGTGAAGCGGCTGTCCGGCGGCCAGCGCCGCCTGGCGTGCTTCGCCGCGACGCTCGTGGGGGAGCGGCCGGTGCTGATCCTCGACGAGCCGACCACCGGTATGGACCCGGTGGCGCGCCGCGCGGTGTGGGCGGCGGTCGGCCGCCGCAGGACCGAGCGCGGCACCACCGTGCTGCTGGTGACGCACAACGTCATCGAGGCGGAGACCGTCCTCGACCGGGTCGCGGTCCTCGACCGCGGCCGGGTCATCGCCTGCGACACCCCGGCGGGGCTGCGGGCGCTGGTCGCGGACGAGGCGCGGCTCGATCTGGTGTGGCGCACCGAGCCGCCGCTCGACCTGCCCTCGGTCGCCGCGCTCCAGCCGCTCGCCGACGTCTCCGGCCGCCGCTGGACGCTGCGCCTGCCGCACGGCCGGGCCCGTGCGGCGATGGCCGACCTGACGGCCGGGCCCGCCTACGCGGCCCTCGACGACATCACCCTGGCGGCACCCAGCCTCGAAGACGTCTACCTGGCCCTGGGCGGCCGTGCGAAGGGCCTGGTGAAGTCATGAGCGGCGAGGAGCTGCCCGTGCCGCCGCGGGGCGGAGTGGGCGTCGTCGCCCAGGGCGGGGCCGAGGAGGAGCCGGGTGCGGCCGCGCCGGCGCCGCTCGCGCCGCGGGCGCGGTTGTGGCCCGCTCTCGGGGCCGTCTACCGGGCGCAGCTGTCGCGGGCGCGTGTCGCCCGTATCCCGCTGCTGTTCGTCGCGACCTTCCAGTCCGTCGGCATCATGGTCATGATGCGGGGGGTCGTGGACGCGGGTGACGGGGAGGCGGCCCGTGCGGTCGTCGCCGGGTCCAGCGTCCTGGTCGTGGCGTTCGTCGCGCTCAACCTGCTCGCCCAGTACTTCGGGCAGCTGCGGGCGTCGGGCGGGCTGGACCACTACGCGACCCTGCCCGTGCCGCCCGCCTCGGTGGTGCTCGGGGCGGCCGGGGCGTACGCGTCCTTCACCGTGCCCGGCACGGTGCTCACCGCGGTCGCCGGGTGCGTGCTCTTCCACCTGACCCTGACGACCGTGTGGGTGCTCGCCGTCGTGATCCCGCTCGCGGGCGCCGCCCTGTCCGGGCTGGGCGCCGCGCTCGGGCTGCTCGCGCCGCGGCAGGAGATCGCGACGCTGTTCGGCCAGCTCGGCATGTCCGCCGCGCTGCTGCTCGGTGTGCTGCCCGCCTCGCACCTGCCCGAGGTCATCCGCTGGCTGCGCGACCTGCTGCCCTCCACGTACGGCGTGCAGGCCTTCGCCCGTACCCTCGGCGGCGCCGGCGGTACGGACTGGGCGGCGGTCGCCGGTGACCTCTCGGTGTGCGCCGGGGTCGGCGTCGTCTCGCTGGCCGTCGCCACCTGGGCCTACCGCAGGGCCGCCTGCCGGTGAGGCGTCGTCCGTACGGACCTGGCACGATGGGCAGGTGACCGCTCCGCTGACTCCCCACGACCACTCGTCGCCCCTGCCGCGCCACCCCGGTGCGGACGGCGGCCCCGGCAAGAGCGGTGACCTCCGGAAGGAGGCGCTCGCGGAGACGGGCCGGGGCGTGCTCACCGCGGTGCTCGTGGCCGTCTGCGGTGTCGCGCTCGGCCTGCTGTGGCTGTGGCTGTCGCCGCGGGTGCCGCTCGTCTCCGACGGCAAGGCGGTCTACCTCAAGGACACCGAGGGCGAGGAGGCGATCGGCGGCGACGGCACCTTCGCGCTCATCGCCGCGGGCCTGGGCCTGCTCACCGGCGCCGTGGTCTTCTGGCGCCGGCGGCAGGGCGGGATCGGCGTCGTCCTCGGCCTCGCGGCGGGCGGGGTGCTGGCGTCCGTCATCGGCTGGCGCATCGGCGTGTGGCTCGGGCCCGACACGAACATCGCCGCGCACGCGATGCGGGTGGGGCCGAAGGTGGTCTTCGACGCGCCCCTCGAACTGCGGGCGAAGTCCGCGCTCGTCGCCTGGCCGGCGGCGGCGATGGTCGTCCACCTGCTCCTGACCTCGGCCTTCGGTCCCCGGGACACCCCGGAGCCTCTTCCGTCCGAGAAGCCCTTCACCCCGTACTGGGCGCCTCCCGCGGGCCCCCCGGCGGCGTCGGGCCCCGCCACTCCGCCCCCTCCGCCGGGGCCGGAGCAGGAGTAGGGCCGCTGCGGCGGGCGTCCGCCGGGGCGCCGGTGGCCGGTCACCGGCCGGCCCCGCGCGGCGATCGCTCAGCCGCGGGCGATGGGGGACGGGACCCCCGAGGTCAGGGCGAGGAGGACGGCGGGCGCGAGCTCGACCTCGAGGCCGCGCTTGCCCGCCGAGACGAAGATCGTGGGGAAGCCGAGGGCGGAGGCGTCCAGGACGGTGGGGAGGGGGCGGCGCTGGCCCAGCGGGGAGATGCCGCCCCGGACGTAGCCGGTCGTGCGCTCGGCCGCGGCGGGGTCCGCCATCGCCGCGCGTTTGCCGCCGGCCGCCGAGGCGAGCGCCTTGAGGTCGAGCGCCCCCGCGACGGGCACCACGGCGACGGTCAGCGCCCCGTCGACCTCGGCGACGAGGGTCTTGAACACGCGCTCCGGGCCGGTGCCGAGCGCCTGTGCGGCCTCCTCGCCGTAGGACAGGCCCGAGGCGGGGTCGTGCTCGTACGCGTGGAGGGTGAAATCCGCGCCGGCCTTCTCCAGCGCGACCGTCGCGGGGGTCCCGCCGCCGGGCGCGCCCTTGCGTTTCTTCGCCATCGTCCCCTCAGTTCGCGCTGATCGGCTGGCTGGTCAGGTCGACCGCGGGCAGCGACGGGAGCTTCTCGATCACCGCGGTCTCGCGGCGCAGCAGCCGCAGCTCGGCGGAGAGCCGGGCGGCGGAGTCCGGCTCCTCCAGCAGCGCCTGTTTGACGGGCGTCTCGGCGATGAGCGCGGCGGCGACCAGGTAGGAGAGGACGGTGGGGTCGTCGGGGAATTCCTGGCCCGGCGAGAGGGTGCGCTCGCGGGCGCCCGCCAGGCGCTTCTGGTAGGTGCCGAAGACCCGGGTGACCTCCGAGGCGAGGGGGCCCGCGCCCCGGCCCGTGGTCTCCGGGATCTCCTCGATCTCCGCGGTGAGGTACGGCCCGCTCAGGTCGAGGGAGAGGAGCTTGAAGCGGATGAGGCCGGTGGCGACGAGCTCGTAGCCGCCGCCGTCCCGCTCGGCGACGCCGGTCGCGTCGGCGATGCAGCCGACGCCGTACAGCGCGGCGAGGGGTTCGGCGCCCAGTCCGGCGGCCGCACCGGTCGCGCGGCCCTCCTGGCCGGTGGGCGCGACCTCCTGGCCGTTCCTGATCGCGACGACGCCGAACCTCCGCGGGGTGCCTTCCGGCAGGGCCAGCAGATCGGCGACAAGGGCGCGGTAGCGGTCCTCGAAGACGTTCAGCGGGAGGACGAGGCCCGGGAAGAGGGTGGTGCCCAGGGGGAAGAGCGGAATCCTGTCGGTCACAATGAGCCAGCGTACGGGGGCGGGCCGCCCCCGCGCTCCCCTGTTCCGCGGGACGGCTTCCCGGGGGGCGGGCGGGACGGCTGGGGCTCCTGTCGCGCCGCCGGGCCGCGCCGGGCGCGGGACCGCGCACGCCGTGCCGGCCGGGCGGACCCCGGCCCCCCGCGGGCGGCGCTGACGCGGAGGGCGCGTCCCGCACGGACGTCCCCGCCGGCCCGATATGCCGGGACAGCCACGGAATGTCATCGTGGCATGAGGACGCCCCGCCCGGGTACGCGGCGGGGAGTCAGGTGTCAGCCCGGTGCCGGCACGCGCTGCCGCGCCGGGCGGCCACGGCGGCGAGGGCCCGTACGGGCCAGCGAGGGAAACCACGATGACCAACGGATTCATGGGCCCCGAGGACGATCCCTTCGGCGACTTCTTCGCCCGCTTCTTCGGCGGCCGCCCGCCCGCTCCCCGG
Organism: Streptomyces sp. NPDC020983; assembly: GCF_044333485.1. Classification (NCBI taxonomy): domain Bacteria; kingdom Bacillati; phylum Actinomycetota; class Actinomycetes; order Kitasatosporales; family Streptomycetaceae; genus Streptomyces; species Streptomyces sp. NPDC020983. Next base: position 4,777 of record NZ_JBIRRA010000012.1, read on the forward strand.
CAGGTCGACATCAGCAGGCTGCTCAGCCGGCCCGCCCGGGAGCTGGTGGAGGGCGCCGCGCAGTACGCGGCCGACCACGGCCGGCGGGACCTGGACACCGAGCACCTGCTGCGCGCGGCGCTCGCGGCCGAGCCGACCCGGGACATGCTCAGCCGGGCGGGCGCCGATCCGGACGCGCTGGCCTCGCAGATCGACGAGCGCTCCGGGCCCCCGCACGAGCCGGACGACTCCGCGCCCGCCGCGCTGTCGCTGACGCCCGCCGCCAAGCGCGCGCTGCTGGACGCCCACGAGCTGGCGCGGGCCTCGGGCGCCGGCTACATCGGGCCCGAGCACCTGCTGGGCGCGCTCGCCGCCAACCCGGAATCGGCCGCCGGGCACATGCTCAACGCCGCCCGGCTCGCCGCCGCCGGCCTGCCCTCCGAGCAGGGCGCCGGCGCGGCGCCCGCGGGCGGGACGCGGACGCAGGGGCAGCCCGGCGGCGGCCCCTCCGGTACGCCGACCCTCGACCAGTACGGGCGGGACCTCACCGAGCAGGCGCGGCAGGGGCGTATCGACCCGGTGATCGGGCGCGACCAGGAGATCGAGCAGACCATCGAGGTGCTGTCGCGGCGCGGCAAGAACAACCCGGTGCTGATCGGCGACGCGGGCGTCGGCAAGACCGCCGTCGTCGAGGGCCTCGCGCAGCACATCGCGGACGGGGACGTGCCGGACACGCTCGCCGGCCGCCGGGTCGTCGCACTGGACCTGACCGCGGTCGTCGCGGGCACCCGTTACCGCGGCGACTTCGAGGAGCGGATGAACGCCATCGTGGGCGAGATCCGCGCCCATTCCGACGAACTGGTCATCTTCATCGACGAGCTGCACACCGTCGTCGGCGCGGGCGGCGGGGGCGCAGAGGGCGGCTCCATGGACGCCGGGAACATCCTCAAGCCGGCCCTCGCCCGCGGCGAGCTGCACATCGTGGGCGCCACCACGCTGGAGGAGTACCGCCGGATCGAGAAGGACGCGGCGCTCGCCCGCCGCTTCCAGCCGATCCTGGTCCCCGAGCCGTCCGTCGCCGACACCCTGGAGATCCTGCGCGGGCTGCGCGACCGCTACGAGGCGCACCACCAGGTCCGCTACACCGACGAGGCGCTCGACGCCGCCGTCGAGCTGTCCGACCGCTACCTGACCGACCGGCGGCTGCCGGACAAGGCCATCGACCTCATCGACCAGGCGGGCGCCCGGGTACGGCTGCGGTCGCGCACCAAGGGCACCGGCGTACGGGCCATGGAGCGCGAGGCCGAGCAGCTGGCGCGGGACAAGGACCAGGCCGTCGCCGACGAGCAGTACGAGCGGGCCACGCAGCTGCGCGACCGCCTCGCCGAGCTGAAGCGGCGGATCGCCGAGGCCGGGGACGACGGGCGGGCCGACGAGGGCCAGGACCTGGAGGTGACCCCGGAGGCCGTCGCCGAGGTCGTCTCGCGGCAGACCGGCATCCCGGTCAGCAGCATCACGCAGGAGGAGAAGGACCGGCTGCTCGGCCTGGCCGAGCACCTGCACCGGCGGGTGGTCGGCCAGGACGAGGCGGTGTCGGTGGTCGCCGACGCGGTGCTGCGCTCGCGCGCGGGCCTCGGCAGCCCGGACCGCCCGATCGGCAGCTTCCTCTTCCTGGGCCCGACCGGCGTCGGCAAGACCGAGCTGGCCCGCGCGCTCGCCGAGGCGCTGTTCGGCGAGGAGGACCGGATGGTCCGGCTGGACATGAGCGAGTACCAGGAGCGGCACACCGTCAGCCGGCTGGTCGGCGCCCCGCCCGGATACGTCGGCCACGAGGAGGCCGGGCAGCTCACCGAGACCGTACGGCGGCACCCCTACTCGCTGCTGCTGCTCGACGAGGTCGAGAAGGCGCACCCGGACGTCTTCAACATCCTGCTCCAGGTGCTCGACGACGGCCGGCTCACCGACTCCCAGGGCCGCACCGTGGACTTCACCAACACCGTCGTCGTCATGACCAGCAACCTCGGCTCCGAGGCGATCGCCCGGCGCGGGGCCGCGATCGGCTTCGGCGGCGGCGCGGACGCCGACGAGGAGGCCCGGCGCGAGCAGATCCTGCGGCCGCTGCGGGAGCACTTCCGGCCGGAGTTCCTCAACCGGATCGACGAGATCGTCGTCTTCCGCCAGCTCGACGCGGAGCAGCTGCGGCAGATCACGGACCTGCTGCTGGAGCAGACCCGGCGGCTCATGCGCGCCCAGGGCGTCGGGGTGGACTTCACCCCCGCCGCGGTGGACTGGCTCGCGCGGCGCGGCTACCAGCCGGAGTACGGGGCGAGGCCGCTGCGGCGGACCATCCAGCGCGAGGTGGACAACCGGCTGTCCCGCCTGCTCCTCGACGGCCGGGTCGGCGAGGGCGGCGGTGTCACCGTCGACGCCGCCGACGACCGCCTGACCTTCACCACCCGGGAGAGCCCGGCCTCCTCCTGACCCTCCCGCCGCGCCCGCGCCGCGGGGCGGCCGTCAGGGGCGCCGGGAACCGCGCGTACGACCCGCCGGCCGCCCGCCGCGGTCAGGTGCCGCGGCGCAGCAGGCGGCTCGCCCCCGCGGCGGCGGTCGTGGCGAGCATCCAGCCGAGGAGGGTGAGGGCCGACGCGACCCACTGGGCGGAGCCCGCTTCGCGCCAGGCGTTGTCCTGGCCGAGGTCGATCACGGGCAGCAGGAGGTCGAGGGCGTAGAGGGGCGGGCTCCAGTGGGGGCGGTAGCCGCCGGCGTCGGCGGGCTGCGGGGCCCTGTGGAGGCCGAAGTAGAGCGCGCCCAGGGCCCACAGCAGGGCCATCCAGACGGCGGCGCGGCCGGGCCGGTAGCCGTAGCCGACCGTCACGTCCTGGATCCAGCCCCAGACGCGCCCGGCGAGCGGGAGCGTCTCGCGGCGGCGGCGCTGGCGGGCGAGCAGCACCTCGCGGGCCTCGGCGTCCTCGCCCGCGGTGCGCAGGGCGGCGGCGAGGCGCTCGTAGGGTTCGGGGCGGAATTCGGGGGTGGCCGCCTGGAGCCATTCCAGGCGGGCGCGCAGCGGGAACTCGGCGAGCGGGGTGAGGGTGTCGTACGTGAAGCTGGTGATGCGCACCCGGCCGGGGCCGGGCCACGCGCCGGGGGAGTCGTTGAGCTTGCCGACCGTGCCGGAGACGGCGACGGTGCAGTCCGGGGCCCGGCGCAGCCGCCAGCACAGCTCGGGGGTCTGGATGCGCCGGAGCGAGACCTGCTGCTCGGCGGTGGAGGACAGGAAGCGGGCCCGGGAGATGACGAGGGCGTTGCCGAAACGCCCGTCGTCGAGGCGCAGGCCGCCGTGGCAGGTGAAGTCGCGGATCTCCGGTTCGGAGGGCCCGGCGCCGGGCAGCCGCCCGCCGGAGAGGTAGAGGGTGTGCTCGACGGTGATGCGGGCGGCGTTGAGGGCCTGCCGCCCGCCGGGGTTGCGCAGCCTCGCCCCGCGCAGGCTGAGGCGGCCGCCGATCCGGGCGCTGCGCAGGCTCAGCTCGCCGGTGACGTCGACGAGCTCGGCTTCCAGGTCCTGCCCGACGGTGAGCCCGTCGGCGGCGACGGCGCGCGGGGAGCGGCCGGGGCGGACGGCGGCCCCGTTGAGCAGCAGGTCGGTGCCGATGTGCGCGTCGGTCAGCCGCACGCCGCCGGTGATCCGGCACTGTGGCAGGTGCAGGTCGCCGCTGATCTGGAGCCGGGCCGCCTCCAGCCGCGGGATGCGGCAGCGCACCAGCCGCATGCTGCCGGCCCGGCACTCCTGGAGCATCAGCTGCTCGTCGAAGCGGCAGTCGTCGAGCTGGACGTAGGGCGTGACGGTGGCACCCGAGAGCATCAGCCGCCCGCTCACCCGCACCCCGGCGAGCTTGAGCGCGGCGACCCGGCCGGGCGCGGCCGGGGGCCCGTCGAGCAGCAGCTCGGCGACGGCCTGCCCCCGTACCGTACGGTCGGCGCCCCACGCGGGGCCGTCGAGGGGGTCGTCCTGTGCGGGGTCCCCGGTGCGCAGGTCCAGGGTGCGGCCCTGCCGGAAGGCCTCCCACATGCGCTGTTCGACGGCCGTCCACTCCGGCGGCGCCCCCGCCCCGCGCGCGGCGTCACTCACCGGCGTCCCCTCCCCGTAGCCCGACGCGCTCACGCTAGCGCCGACCGGCCGGGGGCGGGACCGGCCGTATCACGGAGTGGATGGCGCGACCAGGGCACGTGTCCGGGTCTCTACACTTGGCAGCGTGATCTCCCGAATCGATCTGCGCGGCGCCGCCTTCCCCGAGGGCGGGATCGACCGCGACCTGCTGCCCCGTGCCGACTTCGACGTGGAGGCCGCCCTCGAGGCTGTGCGGCCCATCTGCGACGACGTACGGCATCGCGGCTCGGCGGCGGTGCTCGACTTCGGGGAGCGCTTCGACGGGGTGCGCCCCGACGCGCTGCGGGTGCCGGCGCAGGCGCTCGCGGACGCGCTGGCGGAGCTGGACCCGGCGGTGCGGGCGGCGCTGGAGGAGTCGATCCGGCGGGCCCGCCTGGTGCACCACGAGCAGCGGCGCACCGACGTCACGACGCAGGTCGTGCCCGGCGGCTCGGTCACCGAGCGGTGGGTGCCGGTGCGGCGGGTCGGGCTGTACGTGCCCGGCGGCATCGCCGTCTACCCGTCCTCCGTGGTGATGAACGTGGTGCCGGCCCAGGAGGCGGGCGTCGAGGGCATCGCGGTGTCCTCGCCCGCGCAGAAGGAGTTCGGCGGCCTGCCGCACCCGACGATCCTGGCGGCGTGCGCGCTGCTCGGCGTCACCGAGGTGTACGCGGCGGGCGGCGCCCAGGCCGTGGCGATGTTCGCGTACGGCACCGAGGACTGCCGCCCGGTCGACCTGGTCACCGGCCCCGGCAACATCTACGTGGCCGCCGCCAAGCGGCTGCTCAAGGGCCGGATCGGCATCGACGCCGAGGCCGGGCCCACCGAGATCGCGATCCTCGCCGACGACTCCGCGGACCCCGCCTTCGTCGCCGCCGACCTGATCAGCCAGGCCGAGCACGACCCGCTGGCCGCCGCGGTGCTGGTCAGCACCTCCGCGGAGCTGGCCGACGCGGTCGACAAGGAGCTGGACGCGCAGGTCGCCGCCGCGCGGCACCGCGAGCGGATCACGGCCGCGCTGTCCGGCCGGCAGTCCGCGACCGTGCTGGTCGACACGCTCGCCCAGGGGCTGGAGGTGGTCGACGCCTACGCCGCCGAGCACCTGGAGATCCAGACCCGGGACGCGGCTGCCGTGGCCGCCCGGGTGCGCAACGCGGGCGCGGTCTTCGTCGGCCCGCACGCCCCCGTCTCGCTCGGCGACTACTGCGCCGGGTCCAACCACGTGCTGCCCACCGGCGGCTGCGCCTGCCACTCGTCGGGCCTGTCCGTGCAGTCCTTCCTGCGCGGCATCCACGTCGTCGACTACTCCCGCGACGCCCTGGCCGGTGTCGCCGACCACGTCGTGACGCTCGCGAACGCCGAGGACCTGCCGGCGCACGGCGCCGCGGTGCAGATCAGGTTCGGGGGTGCGCAGGCATGACCCGCAGCACCCGTATCGACGATCTGCCCATCCGCGACGAGCTGCGCGGCAAGTCCCCGTACGGCGCGCCGCAGCTCGACGTGCCGGTGCGGCTCAACACGAACGAGAACCCGTACCCGCTGCCCGACGCCCTCGTCGCCCGGATCGCCGAGCGCGTCGCCGAGGCCGCCCGCGGCCTCAACCGCTACCCGGACCGGGACGCGGTCGAGCTGCGCACCGCGCTCGCGGCGTACCTCACCCGGACCGCGGGCCACGCGGTGACCGCGGAGCAGGTGTGGGCGGCCAACGGCTCCAACGAGATCATCCAGCAGCTGCTGCAGACCTTCGGCGGCCCCGGCCGCCGGGCGGTCGGCTTCGAGCCGTCGTACTCGATGCACGCGCTGATCTCCCGCGGCACCGGCACCGGCTGGATCTCCGGACCGCGCGGTGACGACTTCACGATCGACGTCGCCGCAGCCGTCGCGGAGATCGCCGAGCGCCGCCCCGAGGTGGTGTTCGTGTGCTCGCCCAACAACCCGACCGGCACGGCGGTCTCCGCCGAGACCGTCGTGGCGCTGTACGACGCGGCGCAGGCCGCGGGCCCGTCGCTGGTCGTGGTCGACGAGGCGTACGGCGAGTTCTCGCACCAGCCGTCGCTGCTGCCGCTCATCGAGGGCCGTCCCCAGCTGGTGCTGACCCGTACGATGTCCAAGGCCTTCGGCGCCGCCGGACTGCGGCTCGGCTACCTCGCCGCCGACCCGGCGGTGGTGGACGCGGTGCAGCTCGTCCGGCTGCCCTACCACCTGTCGGCCGTGACCCAGGCCACCGCGCTCGCCGCGCTGGAGCACACCGACACGCTGCTCGGCTACGTCGAGCAGCTCAAGGCCGAGCGGGACCGGCTCGTGCGCGAGCTGGTCGCGACCGGCTACGACGTCACCGCGTCGGACGCGAATTTCGTGCAGTTCGGGATCTTCGCCGACAACCGCGCCGCCTGGGAGGCGATCCTCGCGCACGGCGTGCTGGTCCGGGACCTCTCGGTGCCCGGCCGGCTGCGGGTCTCGGTCGGCACCCCGGCCGAGAACGACGCGTTCCTCGACGCGGCGCGCGCGGTCTTCAAGGAGCACACAGCATGACGGAGGAGACGCGCATGAGCCGCGTGGGCCGCATCGAGCGCACCACCAAGGAGACCTCGGTGGTCGTCGAGCTCGACCTGGACGGCACCGGGCAGGTGTCCGTGTCCACCGGCGTCGGTTTCTACGACCACATGCTCGACCAGCTCGGCCGGCACGGACTGTTCGACCTGTCGGTCAAGACCGAGGGCGACCTGCACATCGACACCCACCACACCATCGAGGACACCGCCCTCGCGCTCGGTGCCGCCTTCAGGCAGGCGCTCGGCGACAAGGTGGGCATCTACCGCTTCGGCAACTGCACCGTCCCGCTCGACGAGTCGCTCGCGCAGGTCACGGTCGACCTCTCCGGCCGCCCGTACCTGGTGCACACCGAGCCGGAGAACATGGCGCCGATGATCGGCTCGTACGACACCACGATGACCCGGCACATCCTGGAGTCCTTCGTCGCCCAGGCGCAGATCGCGCTGCACGTCCACGTGCCCTACGGGCGCAACGCGCACCACATCGTCGAGTGCCAGTTCAAGGCCCTCGCCCGCGCCCTGCGGTACGCCAGCGAGCGTGACCCGCGGGCGGCGGGAATCCTGCCGTCGACGAAGGGCGCGCTGTGAACAAGGGGTCGTATCTCTTCCTGCTGCTGGGGCTCTTCCTTGCGGGAGGCGTCTACTCGTTCTGGCAGCAGAAGCAGTCGAGGAGCCTGATCGTGCTGATGGCCATCGGCTCGGCGATGTCGCTGGTCGCCGGTCTGCTCCAGATCTGAGGGGTGAGCGTGGCAAGCAAGAGCGTGGTCGTCCTGGACTACGGCTTCGGCAACATCCGCTCCGCCGAGCGCGCCCTCGCGCACGCCGGGGCCGACGTCGAGATCACCGCGGACTTCGACAGGGCGATGGCCGCCGACGGGCTGCTGGTGCCGGGCGTGGGCGCCTTCGCGGCGTGCATGGCCGGGCTGAAGGCGGTGCGCGGCGACTGGATCGTGGACCGGCGGCTGGCCGGCGGGCGGCCCGTGATGGGCATCTGCGTCGGCATGCAGATCCTCTTCGCCCGCGGTATCGAGCACGGTGTGGAGACCGAGGGCCTCGACGAGTGGCCCGGTACGGTCGAGCCGCTGCGGGCACCCGTCGTCCCGCACATGGGCTGGAACACCGTGAAGGCCCCCGGGGACTCCCGGCTGTTCGCCGGCACGGACGCCGACACCCGCTTCTACTTCGTGCACTCCTACGCGGTGCGCCGCTGGGAGATGGACGAGCGCAACGACCGCATCCGCAGCCCGCAGGTGACCTGGTCCACGCACGGCGAGCCGTTCGTCGCCGCGGTGGAGAACGGGCCGCTGTGGGCCACGCAGTTCCATCCGGAGAAGTCCGGCGACGCCGGTGCGCAGCTGCTGCGCAACTGGCTCGGAACCTTCTAGGCCCGGCGCCGCCGCCCGGAGCCACCGCTCACCCATCACCCGAGGACGCTGCCCGATGACCACGCCGCCCACGCTGCCCACGCTCGAACTGCTCCCCGCCGTCGACGTCCGCGACGGCCAGGCCGTACGCCTCGTGCACGGCGAGTCCGGCTCCGAGACGTCGTACGGCGATCCGCTGACCGCCGCGCTCGCCTGGCAGAGCGCGGGCGCGGAGTGGCTGCACCTGGTGGACCTCGACGCGGCCTTCGGCACCGGGGACAACCGGGCGCAGATCGCCGAGGTCGCCCGCAGCATGGACATCAAGGTCGAGCTGTCCGGCGGCATCCGCGACGACGACACGCTCGCCGCGGCCCTCGCCACCGGCTGCACGCGCGTCAACCTGGGCACCGCGGCGCTGGAGTCCCCGGAGTGGGTCGCCAAGGTCATCGCGCAGCACGGCGACAAGATCGCGGTGGGCCTCGACGTACGCGGCACCACCCTGCGCGGCCGCGGCTGGACGCGCGACGGCGGCGACCTCTACGAGACGCTGGCCCGCCTGGACTCCGAGGGCTGCGCCCGCTACGTCGTGACCGACATCAACAAGGACGGCACGCTCCAGGGCCCCAACCTGGAGCTGCTGTCCGGCGTGTGCGCGGCCACCGACCGCCCGGTCGTCGCGTCCGGCGGTGTGAGCAGCCTGGACGACCTGCGCGCTCTGGCCTCGCTCGTCCCGCAGGGCGTGGAAGGCGCGATCGTGGGAAAGGCACTCTACGCGAAGGCGTTCACGCTCGAAGAGGCCCTGGAGGCTGTGTCGCGATGACCCCCGAACCCGCAGTACGGCGTGAGCAGTCCGGCGATCCTCTGGAGGAGGCGTACGGTTTCGCGCACGCCGTCGCCGCGGGGGACAGGGTCCTGGTGTCCGGCACCCTGCCGGTCGTCGACGGCGAGGTGCGCGGCGAGGGCAGCCCGTACGAGCAGGCGCTGCTGGCGCTGCGCAACGCGCTCGCCGCGCTCGAACCCTTCGGCCTGGGGGCGGAGAGCGTCGTCCGCACGCGGCTGTACCTGAGCCATGCCCGGGACGCCGACGACGTGGGCCGCGCCCACGCCGAGGTGCTCGGCGCGGTCCGCCCGGCGGCCACGATGCTGGTGGTGGCCGGCTTCACGGACTCCCGGGTGCTGGTGGAAGTGGAAATCGAAGCGTTCCGCGCACCGCGGGAGGACCGCGCAGGCCGCGCGGAACGAGAAGAACCGGAAGACCCAGGAGATCCCGCATGACACTCGCCGTACGCGTCATCCCCTGTCTGGACGTGGACGGTGGACGGGTCGTCAAGGGCGTCAACTTCCAGAACCTGCGTGACGCCGGCGACCCCGTCGAAATGGCCCGCCTCTACGACGCCCAGGGCGCCGACGAGCTGACCTTCCTCGACATCACCGCCTCCTCCGGCGACCGCGAGACCACCTACGACGTGGTGCGCCGCACCGCCGAGCAGGTCTTCATCCCGCTCACCGTGGGCGGCGGGGTGCGCAGCGCCGACGACGTCGACAAGCTGCTGCGGGCCGGCGCCGACAAGGTCGGCGTCAACACCGCGGCCATCGCGCGGCCCGAGCTGCTGCGGGAGATCGCCGAGCGCTTCGGGCGCCAGGTGCTCGTGCTGTCGGTGGACGCCCGGCGGACCGCCTCCGGCGAGGGCTTCGAGGTCACCACGCACGGCGGCCGGAAGGGCACGGGCATCGACGCGATCGAGTGGGCCGAGCGGGCCGCCGAACTGGGCGCGGGCGAGATCCTGCTCAATTCGATGGACGCCGACGGCACGAAGGACGGCTACGACACGGAGATGATCGCTGCGGTCCGCGCCCGGGTGTCGGTGCCGGTGATCGCTTCCGGCGGCGCGGGCCGCCTCGGCGACTTCGCGCCGGCCGTCGCGGCGGGCGCGGACGCGGTGCTCGCGGCGTCCGTCTTCCACTTCGGCGACCTGCGCATTCCCGAGGTCAAGTCGGCGCTGCGGGAGGCGGGCCACCCCGTCCGGTAGCGCTCAGCCGCCGGTCCGGGTGCAGACCAGCGTTGCCAGGTCGGGGGCCAGCGGGATCTCCACCGTGCGCAGCGCCGGGTGCTCCAGCCAGTGCAGGCGGGCCGTGTCCGGGACGCCGTCGTGGACGGGCGGGGCGCCGCGCGAGGGCGTGAAGTCGTCGATGACCAGGACACCGCCCGGGGTGAGCAGGGACAGCGGGTCGGCGGCGGCTCCGCCCTTGGCCTGGCCGCCGCCGTCGAGGACGAGCAGGTCGAAGGGGCCGTCCGCGGCGATCGCCGTCCAGTCGCCCCGCCGCACGGTGACCGCGGGCGAGAGCGGCGCGAAGAGCTCCGCCGCCGCCTGCGCGCGGCCCGCGTCCTGCTCGACGCTCACGGCGGTGGCGCCGCCCCGCATGCCGGAGACGAGCCAGGCCAGGCCCACCCCGCAGCCGGTTCCGGTCTCGCCGATGCGCCGCGCGCCCGCGGCGAGCGCTTGCAGCAGCCGGCCCTGCTCGGGGCGGCAGGAATAGGGGAAGTCCAGCCGGGTCGCGGTCCGGGCCGCGCGCTCCACGAGGGGCGGCAGGTCGCCGGGGCCGCTGAGGTGTGCGCGGGTGCCGTCGAGGGACATGGCGGCATCCTGCCCTGCCGCCGGGGGCGGAGGGGCGCGGTCGGACGAGAAAGAAAAGTTGCACAAATACAGTTGCGCAATATTTTTTTCGTATCTAGCCTCGGAAGGGTGAGCGACCAGGACAGCACCCCCGCCGACACGTACCGGATCACCGACCTCGACGCGCTCAAGGTCTTCACCCACCCCCTGCGGATCCGCCTCTACCGGGCCCTCTTCACCGCCCGCAGCGCCACCGCCTCGCATCTGGCCGACCAGGTCGACGAGGCCGTCTCGCTGGTCAGCTACCACCTGCGGAAGATGGCCGCGCACGGCTTCATCACCGAGGACCCGGGCCACGGCACGGACGGCCGGGAGCGCTGGTGGAAGGTCTCCACCGACCGCGGCTGGTCCTTCCGCAGCGCCGACTTCGCCGACCGCCCGGAAGGCGCCGCCGTCCTCGCCACGGTGACCCGCCAGCTGCTCGCCACCCGCGCGGAGCGCTACGAGCACTTCCTCGACCAGCAGCAGGCGTGGGGGCGGGAGTGGACCGACGCCTCCTTCTCCTCCGAGTTCATGCCGCTCCTCACGGCCGCCGAACTCCAGGAGATGGCCGACGAGATCACCGCGCTGATGCAGCGCTGGGCCGACCGGGGCCGGGCCGCCGAGGACGCCGGCGACACCGCGGGCCGCGAACACGTCGCGGTGCAGATGTACGGCTTCCCCTTCCGCCCCTGAGCCCCCGCTCCCGACGTCAGGAGTCCGGCCATGGCACAGACCGCGACGGCCGCCGCGACCGGCGGCCGGCCCGTCCACCGCGACGGCAACGTGCTGCGGTGGCTCACCGCCTACACCGCCTCGATGCTCGGCGACTCCGTCTACTTCGTCGCCCTCGGCTTCGCCGCGGCCCGGGCCGTGCCCGACGCGCAGGTCGGCCTGGTCATGGCGGCCGGCGCGGTGCCGCGGGCGCTGCTCATGCTCGGCGGGGGAGTGGCCGCCGACCGCTTCGGCCCGCGCCGGGTCGTCGTCGGCAGCGACGCCGTGCGCTGCGTGCTGATCCTCGCCGCCGCGGCCGGTGTCGCGGCGGCGTCGCCCGGGATGTGGCTGCTGGTCGCGCTGGCGCTCGCCTTCGGCGTGGTGGACGCCCTGTTCATGCCCGCCGTGGGCGCCCTGCCGCCGCGTATCACCACCGCCGACCAGCTCGTCCGGCTCCAGGGCCTGCGCGCGCTCGTGGTGCGGCTCGGGCAGGTCGCCGGGCCGCCCGCGGGCGGGCTCGCCATGGGCCTGGGCGGTGCCGGCACGGCCTTCCTGGTGGCCGGGCTGCTGTTCGCGGTGTCCGTGCCGCTGCTGCTCGGCACCCGTATCGACCCCGGCCCGCGGCCGGCGGCCGCACGGGCGCCCGCGGCGCGGGAGCTGCGCGACGGCCTCGGCTACGTCCGGCGGCACCCGCTGGTCGGCCCGCTCGTGCTGTCCGGTGCCCTGTGCGAACTGGGCCTGGCCGGGCCGCTGAACGTCGGCATGGTGCTGCTCGCCGAGCGGCGCGGCTGGGGCGCGAGCGGCTACGGCTGGGTGATCGCCGCGTTCGGCGCCGGCGCCGCCCTGAGCTCGGCGCTGCTGGCGGCCCGCGGGCGGATACCGCGGGCGGGGGCCGTGCAGATCGCCGCGCTGCTGGTGGGGGCCGCGGCGACCGGCCTCATCGGGATCGTGCCCGCGCTCACCGCCGCGGCCGCGACGGCCTTCGTGGCCGGGCTGGTCTGCGGAATCTGCGGGGGGCTCGCGACCGCGCTCGTCCAGACCGCCGTCGAACCCGGCTACCTCGGCCGGGTCACCTCGGTCATGAGCCTGACCGGCTTCGGCCTCGCCCCCCTGGCCTATCCGCTCTTCGCGGCCGCCGCGGGCGCGCTGGGCCCCTCGCCGGTCTTCCTGGCCAGCGCGCTGCTCGCGGCTCTCGGCGGGGCCTTCACGGCCTTCCTGCCGGCCGTGCGCTCCGCCGAACTCCCGTGACGGCGGGGGCGCTCAGACGCCGAGCTCGGCGACCGCCGCCCTGCCCACCGCCTCCGCCTCGCCCTCGGCGCGGACGTCCGCGACGGCCTGCCGCCCGAAGGCGTACATCGTCAGCTCGGCCGGCTCGCCGGTGACGGTCACGACGGGCGAGCCGCGGTGCGCCACGACCGTCTGGCCGTCCGGGCGGCGCAGTACCAGGCCGACGGGGGAGCGGCGGCCGAAGAGGCGCGCGGCGCGCTCCAGCCGCTTCCAGAGCGCGTCCGCGAAGACCGGGTCGATCTCCCGGGGGGTCCACTGCGGCTGCGCGCGCCGCACGTCCTCGGTGTGGACGTAGAACTCCACGGTGTTGGACGCCTCGTCCAGCTGCTTGAGGGCGAAGGGCGACAGCCGCGGCGGCCCCGTCCGGATCAGCCGGATCAGCTCGGCGTACGGGCGCTCCGCGTACTCGCGGCGGACCCTTTCGAGCCGGTCCGCGAGCCGCGGCACGACCAGGCCGGCCGCCGCGTCGCCGCGGCGTTCGCGCACGACGACGTGGGCGGCCAGGTCCCGGGTCGTCCAGTTCCCGCAGAGCGTCGGCGCGTCGGGGCCGGACGCCTCCAGCAGGTCGGCGAGGAGCAGACGTTCACGCTGCGCATGGGTCGTCATGACGCCAGGTTAGAACCCCGGCGCCGCTCCCGCCCGCTCCCCGCGCCCGGGCGCGTTGCGCCGTGCGCCGCGCTACCGCAGCTTCCTGGTGAGCTTCTTGCCGTTGGTGCCGTCGTTGATGCTGAGCGCGCAGGTGACCGTCTTGCGGCCCTGGATCTCGTACGTCACCAACTGCGGGTAGAGCACGTACTCGTAGTACTCCTTGCCGTCCGCCGGGGCGTGCGCCTTGGCGTCGGCCTTGCACAGGTCGAAGGCCTTGTCCTGGATCTGCTGCTCGGAGGCGAAGGTCCCCGACAGCGTCTTGGTGGCGACCGACTGCGCGTCGTGCGGCGTCGTGCAGGACACGACCTGGACCTCGTCGATGGTGTGCGTCATCGACGGGGCGTTGAAGCACTTGCCCGGGTCGACCACGATGTAGGCGATGTCCTGGGAGTCCGAGGCGGACGGGTCCGGCCCGTCGGAGTCGTCGCTGGGGAAGTCCGTCGGCAGGTCGAGGCTCGGGAAGTCCGTGGGCAGGCTGAACGTCGGTGACGGGATGTCGGTCGGCAGGTCCGAGGGCATGTCCGACACGGACGGCACCGATATCGTCGTCGTGTTCTTCGCGCTCGGCTTCTTGCCGTCGTCGCCGCCGCTCGCGGCGACCGCGACACCGATGACCGCGGCGACGACCGCGACCGCGCCGACGGCTATCCAGACGTTGCGCTTGGTGTTGTTCGGGGGCGGCGGAGGCGGCGGGAAGCCGCCCGGCCCGTAACCGCCCTGCCCGAAGCCGCCGCCCTGCGGCGGGCCACCGTAGCCGCCGTCACCGGGGTAGCCGTAGCCCCCGCCGGGAGGGGCCGGGGGTCCGGCGGGCCCGGGCGGGCCGAAGCCGCCGCCCTGCTGCGGGTAGCCGTAGCCGTCGTTCGGGGGAGGGGGAGGCGGCGGGCCGAAGCCCTGGGGCGGGCCGAAGCCGCCGCCCTGGTCGGGGGGCGGCTGCGGGCCGTTGTGCGGAGGCGGTGGAAAACCCATGCAGGAAGGATGCCCCATACGGGTGACGGTCGCGAGTAACAACCCCGCGACAGCTTGGCTACAGTCAATCTCCTTATCCCCTTTGCCGGTTATTGACGCCGGTGCGCGTTTTCCACCTCCGCGCGGGGGTACGGATCCGGCCACTCCCGCGTCCCGCGTCCGCACCCGGTCCGGCATCCGGACACGCCATTTCCGCCCACACCCCGGGCGGCGGCATCATGGGACGCATGTCGCAGCTCGACCCCGCCGTCGCCGCCCGCCTCAAGCGCACCGCAGACGGCCTGGTGCCCGCCATCGCCCAGCAGTACGACACCGGTGAGGTGCTGATGCTCGGCTGGATGGACGACGAGGCGCTGCACCGCACCCTGACCACCGGCCGCTGCACGTACTGGAGCCGCAGCCGCGGCGAGTACTGGACCAAGGGCGACACCTCGGGGCACGTGCAGCACGTGAAGTCCGTCGCGCTGGACTGCGACGGCGACACCGTGCTGGTGCGGGTCGACCAGGTCGGCGCCGCCTGCCACACCGGGGACCGCACGTGCTTCGACGCGGACGTCCTGCTGCCCGCACCGGGCCAGTAAGGTCTGCGGCCATGGACCTGGACACGTTCCGCAAGCTCGCGGTCGACCGCCGCGTCATCCCGGTCAGCCGCCGCCTCCTCGCGGACGGCGACACCCCGGTCGGGCTCTACCGCAAGCTCGCCGCCGAGCGTGTCGGCACCTTCCTGCTGGAATCCGCCGACACCAGCTCCAACGGCGGTTCCGGCGGCGGCTCCTGGTCCCGCTACAGCTTCGTCGGGGTGCGCTCCGCGGCGACGCTGACCGTACGCGACGGGCGGACCCACTGGCTCGGCTCCCCGCCGGTCGGCGTGCCCGTCGACGGCGACCCGCTCCAGGCGCTGCGCGCCACCGTCGACGCGCTGCACACCCCGCGCGACCTCACGGCCGGCATGCCGCCCTTCACCGGCGGCATGGTCGGCTACCTCGGCTACGACATCGTGCGCCGCCTGGAGCGCATCGGCGACAGCACCCACGACCCGCTCGGCCTGCCCGAGCTGACCATGCTGCTCACCTCCGACCTGGCGGTGCTCGACCACTGGGACGGCACCGTGCTGCTGATCGCCAACGCGATCAACCACAACGACGAGGACACCGGTGTCGACGAGGCCTACGCCGACGCCGTCGCCCGCCTCGACGCGATGCAGGCCGACCTGGGACGGGCCCTGCCGCAGCCGCCCGCCGAACTGCCCGCCTCCGTCGACTTCCCCGTCAGCTGGGACTTCGGCGGCGCGGACTACCAGGGCGCGGTCGAGGACATCAAGGAGCGCATCCACGCGGGCGAGGCCTTCCAGGTCGTCGTCTCGCAGCGGATGACGACCGAGTGCCGGGCGAGCGCCCTCGACGTCTACCGGGTGCTGCGCACCACCAACCCCTCGCCGTACATGTACCTGCTGCGGCTGGAAGGCTTCGACGTGGTCGGCTCCAGCCCCGAGGCGCTCGTCAAGGTCGCGGACGGGCAGGCCATGGTGCACCCCATCGCCGGCACCCGGCCGCGCGGCACCACCCCGCAGGCCGACGCGGCGCTCGCCGAGGAACTGCTCGCCGACCCCAAGGAGCGCGCCGAGCACCTCATGCTCGTCGACCTGGGGCGCAACGACCTGGGGCGGGTGTGCGAGCCGGGCAGCGTCGAGGTCGTCGACTTCATGGCGATCGAGCGCTACTCGCACGTCATGCACATCGTCTCGACCGTCACCGGCCGGGTGGCCGAGAACCGCACCGCCTTCGACGTGCTCACCGCGTGCTTCCCGGCCGGCACCCTGTCGGGTGCGCCGAAGCCGCGCGCCATGCAGATCATCGAGGAGCTGGAGCCCGTCCGCCGCGGCGTCTACGGCGGCTGCGTCGGCTACCTGGACTTCGCCGGGGACTCCGACACCGCGATCGCCATCCGCACCGCGGTGCTGCGCGACGGCGTCGCCTACGTGCAGGCGGGTGCGGGCGTGGTGGCCGACTCCGACCCGGAGGCGGAGGACACCGAGTGCCGCAACAAGGCGGCGGCGGTACTGCGCGCGGTCGCGATCGCCAACCACATCACGCCCTCCCCGCAGCCCGGACGGTGAGGCCGCCGGGGCCGGCCGCGGCTCCCGCCCCGGCCCCGCCGCCGTGGCGTCCCGGTGCGTCCGGCCGGCGCCGCGGCGGGCCCCGGTCGCCGGAGCCGGTCCGCGGCAGGGGATAGTGGTGGGGTGACCTCCGTCCCGCGCCAGTCCGCCGCCGAAGAGACCGCCGCCCCTCCCACCGCCGCCCCCGCATCCGCGCCCGCCGCCGGGGCCGCGCGGCGCGCCGGGACGCGCAGCCTCGCGGCCGCGCTGCTCATGGGGGCGCTCGGGGCGGGCCTGGTCCTGGTCGCCGCCGGCAAGACCTGGTCGCGCGGCTACGCCGCCTTCGGTGAGACCAACCTCCCCGTGCACGCCAGCGGCACCGACACCACCGCGCTGCCCGGCGCCCTCGCGCTCGTCGGCCTGGCCTCGCTGGTCGCCGTCTTCGCCGTCCGCCGTACCGGACGCTACGTCGTCTCGGCGCTGCTCGCCCTCAGCGGCCTCGGCACGGTGGTGTCCGCCCTCGCCCGGCGCGGCAGCCACGCGGCCGTGAACGAGGCCGCCGCCACCACCGCGGGTCTCGCGCACGACACCGCCCGGCACGTCACCGCCACCGGCTGGCCCTTCGTCTCCGTCGCCGGCGGGCTGCTGCTGCTCGCCGCCGGGCTGCTCGCGCTGCGCCACGGACCGTCCTGGCCCGCGATGTCCACCCGCTACGACCGTCCCGGAGCCGCCCGCCCGGTGCGCGCCCGCGCCGCCGCGGCCGCCCGGCCCGCGCCCGTCGACCCCGACCGCGCCGAGGACCTGTGGAAAGCCCTGGACCGGGGCGAGGACCCGACGGAGTCCGCCGGCTGAGACCGGAGCCACACCCCGGCGCGCCCACCCCGCTGCACGTTCCGCCCCCGGTACGCGCAACAATGGGGGGCGGAGCAGGAGGCGAAGGTCGCCCCCGAGTGCGAGCATCAGGGAGTTCTTCATGGCGGCCCACTACGACCACGGACACACCCCGGCCGCCTGGACCGGCGTGATCATCTCCTTCGTCGGCTTCTGCGCGGCCGGCGTGTTCATCGTGGCCGCGGACCCGGTCCCGTTCTGGATCAGCATGGGCGTGGTCCTCCTCGGCCCCCTGGTCGGCGGCATCATGAAGTCCATGGGCATGGGCCGCACGTCCCAGGTCACCGTCCCGGCGGCAGTGACCGAGCGCGAGAAGGCCGCCGCCGGCGCCTGACCCGCCGGGGCCCCGCCCCACCCCTCGTCCGGCGCAGCCGTCCGCCCCCTCGCGGGGCGCGCGTGCTGCGCCGCCGTGTTGTCCGGGCGCCGGCGCGCCGCGGGGCGGCCCCCGGGGGCGCGGGTGCCGCGTCACCCGTGCGGGGCTCTCGCGGTGCCGGCCGGCGGGGCGGAGGGCAGGATCGGGAGGGTGAGCCGTGCCGCAGCCGCCGCCCCCGCTCCCGCCCCCGCGCGGGGCGGGATCGCCGTGCCGCTCGGTGTGCTCGGCGCCGTCGTCGCCGCCTTCGGCTACGTCGCCGCCGTCGACCCGAACCAGCCGGGCCACTACCCCGTGTGCCCGCTGCTGCACTACACGGGCCTGTACTGCCCCGGCTGCGGCGGCCTGCGCGGCGCCCACGCGCTCGCCCGCGGGCACCTCGGCACCGCCCTGGGCTGCAACGCCGCCGCCGTCGCGGGATACGCCGTCCTCGCCGTCGTCTGGACGCTGTGGTTCACGCGCACGCTGCGGGGGCGCCGCTTCGACCCCGCCCTGCCGCCCGCCGCGCTCTACGCCCTGTGCGGGCTGCTGCTGGCCTTCACCGTCGTGCGGAACCTGCCCTTCGGGGCGGCGCTCGCGCCCTGAGCGGGAGCCTGCCGGGGCAAGATTGTCCAGGTGGTGGGACCGCGGATCACCGGATGCGGGCTGCCGGGCACCTGCCCGATACCATCGACTGAGCCGGGGGTCACCGCCACTGGCCTGATCGTTTCGCTGTACGGCCGGCCGAAAGGGAGCTGTCGCGTGAGTGTGCTCGACGAGATCATCGACGGAGTCCGTGCCGACCTCGCCGAGCGGCAGGCTCGCGTGTCCCTCGACGAGCTCAAGGAGCGCGCCGCCAAGGCCCGTGACGCCAAGGACGGTGTCGCGGCGCTCCGCGGCGACGCCGTGAAGGTCATCTGCGAGGTCAAGCGCTCCAGCCCGTCCAAGGGCGCGCTCGCCGCGATCGCCGATCCCGCGGGCC
Organism: Streptomyces sp. NPDC020983; assembly: GCF_044333485.1. Lineage (NCBI taxonomy): Bacteria > Bacillati > Actinomycetota > Actinomycetes > Kitasatosporales > Streptomycetaceae > Streptomyces > Streptomyces sp. NPDC020983. Next base: position 23,402 of record NZ_JBIRRA010000012.1, read on the forward strand.
TCGCCGCCGACTACGAGGCGGGCGGCGCGGCCGTCATCAGCGTCCTCACCGAGCAGCGCCGCTTCGGCGGCTCCCTCGCCGACCTGGAGGCGGTCCGCTCCAAGGTCGACATCCCCGTCCTGCGCAAGGACTTCATCGTCACCGCCTACCAGCTGTGGGAGGCCCGCGCCTACGGGGCGGACCTCGCGCTGCTCATCGTGGCGGCCCTCGACCAGCCGGCGCTGGTCTCGCTCATCGAGCGCGCGGAGTCGATCGGCCTCACCCCGATCGTCGAGGTGCACGACGAGGAGGAGGTCGCGCGGGCGGTCGACGCCGGCGCGCGCGTCATCGGCGTCAACGCGCGCGACCTCAAGACCCTCCAGGTCGACCGCGGGAACTTCGGGCGCATCGCGCCCGAGATCCCCGACCACATCGTGAAGATCGCGGAATCCGGGGTCCGCGGGCCCCACGACCTCATCGCCTACGCCAACGACGGGGCCGACGCGGTGCTCGTGGGCGAGTCCCTCGTCACCGGCCGCGACCCCCGCACCGCGGTCGCCGACCTCGTCGCCGCCGGCGCCCACCCGGCCCTCCGGCCGGGCCGCGACTGACCCCGCCCCCGGGAGCCCGCTCGCCGGCAGGAGGCGGGCAGCGCTCCATAGGGCGCGCCCGGCACGGTAAAGTGCCTCTCATGTCATTGGACGTACGGCTGGCGCGCGGATGCCGGCCCCGGGGGTGCCGGGCGCCGGCGCGCCGGGTGCTGGGGCGGCGCGTGCGGTACGTCATCGGGTGCGAACCCGGTCAGGTGAACGGCAGGCGATGGCGCCGCGGCTCAGCCGCGTGAGCAGCCACGCCGTACGCGTACGGCCCGTTCACCGCGCCCCGCGGGCAGGAAGCCCGCGCGCGGCGCGTACGTACACCTGACCAGGGGACACCCATGCCAGCAGAGCACGACTTCTTCCTCCCCGACCCGGAGGGCAGCACCCCCAGCGCCGAGGGCTACTTCGGCGCGTTCGGCGGCAAGTTCATCCCGGAGGCGCTCGTCGCCGCCGTGGACGAGGTCGCCGCCGAGTACGAGAAGGCGAAGGCGGACCCCGCCTTCGCCGCCGAGCTGAACGAGCTCCAGGCCAACTACACCGGCCGCCCGAGCGCGCTCACCGAGGTGCCGCGGTTCGGCGCCGAGGCGGGCGGCGCCCGGGTCTTCCTCAAGCGCGAGGACCTGAACCACACCGGCTCCCACAAGATCAACAACGTGCTGGGCCAGGCCCTGCTCACCCGGCGGATGGGCAAGACCCGCGTCATCGCCGAGACCGGAGCGGGGCAGCACGGTGTGGCCACGGCCACCGCGTGCGCGCTCTTCGGCCTGGAGTGCACGATCTACATGGGCGAGGTCGACACCCGGCGGCAGGCCCTGAACGTGGCGCGGATGCGCATGCTCGGCGCCGAGGTGGTCTCGGTCACCTCGGGCAGCCGCACGCTCAAGGACGCCATCAACGAGGCCTTCCGGGACTGGGTCGCCAACGTCGACCGCACCCACTACCTCTTCGGTACGGTCGCCGGCCCGCACCCCTTCCCGGCGCTGGTGCGCGACTTCCACCGGGTCATCGGCGTCGAGGCCCGCCGCCAGCTGCTGGAGCGCACCGGGCGGCTGCCCGACGCGGCGGTCGCGTGCGTCGGCGGCGGCTCCAACGCGATGGGCCTCTTCCACGCCTTCCTGCCGGACGCGGACGTCCGGCTGGTCGGCTGCGAGCCGGCCGGCCACGGTGTGGCGACCGGCGAGCACGCGGCGACACTGACCGCGGGCGAGCCCGGCATCCTGCACGGCTCGCGTTCGTACGTGCTCCAGGACGACGAGGGCCAGATCACCGAGCCGTACTCGATCTCGGCCGGGCTCGACTACCCGGGCGTCGGCCCCGAGCACGCCTTCCTCAAGGACAGCGGCCGGGCCGAGTACCGCGCGGTGACCGACGACGCGGCCATGCAGGCGCTGCGCCTGCTGTCGCGCACCGAGGGCATCATCCCGGCCATCGAGAGCGCGCACGCGCTGGCGGGCGCGCTGGAGCTGGGCCGCGAACTGGGCCCGGAGGCCCTGCTGCTGGTCAACCTCTCCGGACGCGGCGACAAGGACATGGACACCGCGGCCCGCTACTTCGGGCTGTACGACACCGACGGTGCTGAGGGGGCGGCCAAGTGAGCGGCACGATCGAACTGCTGGACAGAACGCTCGCGGACGCCAGGGCCGAGAACCGCGCCGCGCTGATCGCGTACCTCCCGGCGGGCTTCCCGACCGTCGACGGCGGCATCGAGGCGGTCAAGGCGGCCTTCGACGGCGGCGCCGACATCGTCGAGGTCGGGCTGCCGCACAGCGACCCGGTGCTGGACGGCCCGGTCATCCAGACCGCCGACGACATCGCGCTGCGCGGCGGCGTGCGCATCGCCGACGTGCTGCGCACCGTGCGCGAGGCGCACGCGGCCACCGGCAAGCCGGTGCTGGTCATGACGTACTGGAACCCCGTCGACCGCTACGGCGCCGAGCGCTTCGCGGCGGAGCTGGCCGAGGCGGGCGGCGCCGGGTGCATCCTGCCCGACCTGCCGGTCGAGGAGTCCGGGACGTGGCGGAAGGCGGCCGCCGAGCACGGTCTCGGGACGGTCTTCGTCGTCGCGCCCTCCAGCCGCGACGAACGGCTCGCGCGGATCACCGCGGCGGGCTCCGGCTTCGTCTACGCGGCCTCGCTCATGGGCGTGACCGGCACCCGGGCGAGCGTCGGCGAGCAGGCGGCCGACCTGGTGCGGCGCACCCGCGCCACGACCGGTCTGCCGGTGTGCGTCGGCCTCGGGGTGTCGAACGCCGCGCAGGCCGCCGAGGTCGCGGGCTTCGCCGACGGCGTCATCGTCGGCTCGGCCTTCGTCAAGCGGATGCTGGACGCCGGCGACGACCTGGCCGCCGGGCTCGCCGGGGTCCGCGCGCTGGCCGCCGAACTGGCCGAGGGCGTACGCAAGCGGGGCTGACGATCACCCGGGGGAGCGGTTTTCGTCACTCCCGCGGGCGAAAAACGGTGGGGGGAGGCGCTGGGCGCCTCCCCCCACCGTTGCGCTGGGCGTGAGTGAACGCAATCGAGACGGAAAGCGCAGCGCCCGCGAGGCCCTGCGCGAGCAGCGTGCCCGGGAGCAGGCCCGGCAGCGGCGCAAGCGGACCCTGATCGCCGTGGCCGTGGTGGCGGCCGTACTGGGCGTCGGGGCGGTGGTCGGCGTGGTGGCCACCAACCACGGTTCCGGCAGCGGCGCCATCCCCGGCACCCCGGCCGCCGCGCCCAGCGGCGCCACCGGTGACGGCAGCCTGGTCATCCCGGTCGGCGCGGCGGACGCGCCCTCGGTGCTGACCATCTACGAGGACTTCCGCTGCCCGGCCTGCGACGTCTTCGAGAAGCAGTTCACGCCCACCGTCCACGCGCTGGAGGACGCCGGGCAGCTGCGCACCGAGTACCACCTGGTGACGCTCATCGACGGCAATCTCGGCGGCGACGGCTCGCTGAACGCCGCCAACGCCGCCGCCTGCGCCCAGGACGCCGGGAAGTTCCGCGCCTACCACGACGTCCTGTACGCCAACCAGCCCGACGAGCAGGACGACGCCTTCGGCGACAAGAACACCCTGCTCACCCTGGCCGGCAAGGTGCCCGGCCTGAGGACGGCCGCGTTCACGGACTGTGTGAACGACGGCACGCACGACAACTGGGTGCGCAAGTCCAACGAGGCCTTCGGGAAATCCGGGTTCAACGCCACCCCGACGGTGCTGCTGAACGGGAAGAGCATCTACGGCGGCGGCCAGGCCCTCACCCCGGACAGCCTCCGGCAGATGGTCGCGGACGCCAACAAGGGCAAGCCGGCCGGCACGGCGACGGCCGCACCGGCGAGCCCGACGGCGAGCGTGAGCCCGTCGCCCTGAGCCGCCCCGGGGCTCCGCCGGTCCGTACCGGCGGTCACGCGGAGCCGCCGGGCCACGACGCTGCGCGCCCGGCCGTTATCCAGACGTAGCCGGGTGGGCTGCCGTGTACGCGTCCGGCACGGTAGCGTCGGACATTGCCATGGAACTCGCATTCATCCCCAGCCCCTCGCACGGTGTCGTCCACCTCGGACCGGTCCCGCTGCGCGGCTACGCCTTCTGCATCATCATCGGCGTCTTCATCGCCGTCTGGTACGGCAACAAGCGCTGGATCGCCCGCGGCGGCAAGGTCGGCACGGTCGCCGACATCGCCGTGTGGGCGGTGCCCTTCGGCCTCGTCGGCGGCCGGCTCTACCACGTGATCACCGATTACGAGCTGTACTTCACCGACGGCAAGGACTGGGTCGACGCCTTCAAGGTGTGGCAGGGCGGCCTGGGCATCTGGGGCGCCATCGCGATGGGCGCGCTGGGCGCCTGGATCGGCTGCCGCCGCCGCGGTATCGCGCTGCCGGCCTACGCCGACGCGATCGCGCCGGGCATCGCCCTCGCGCAGGCGGCGGGCCGCTGGGGGAACTGGTTCAACCAGGAGCTGTACGGCAGGCCCACCACGCTCCCGTGGGGGCTGAAGATCGACGCGGCGCACCGGCCGGACGCCACGCCGGACCTGGCCACGTACCACCCGACCTTCCTGTACGAGTCGCTGTGGTGCGTCGGTGTCGCGCTGCTGGTGATCTGGGCCGACCGCCGCTTCAAGCTCGGGCACGGCCGGGCGTTCGCGCTGTACGTGGCCGCGTACACGGTGGGGCGGTTCTGGATCGAGCACATGCGCGTCGACTACGCGCACCGCATTCTGGGCATGCGTCTCAACGACTGGACGGCGATCGTCGTCTTCGTCGCCGCCGTGGCCTATTTCGTCGTGTCGAGCAGGCTGCGCCCCGGGCGCGAGGAGGCCGTGGAGCCGGACGCCGCCAGCGTCGCGGGTGACGGGACCCCGGCCGCCGCGGACCCGGCGGACGGGGCCGAGGGCGAGCCGGAGGCTGCCGGGGACGCCCCCGGGGCCGGCCCCGCCGACGCCGGCGCGGAAGCCGCGGACGGTGCCCCCGAGCAGGCGGAAGAGGACGCGGCGGAGCCTGCGGGTAAGCCCGTCGCCGGCTAGTTTTCGCAGGTCAGGGCAGCCTTTCCTTGCTGGCGGGGGAAGGCTGCCCCAGGTACGGTCGAACCTGTTTCCGGTTTCTGCGGCCGTGCGGCCGTGCAGGGGAGGGGTGGACCGTATGACCAGCGCAGCCGTCGAGGACGCCGCCACCCCGTCCGCGCCCTACCACGTACCCCACCACACGCACCGTGACGTGTCCGGCGGCTGGCTGCGGCCCGCGGTCTTCGGGGCGATGGACGGCCTGGTGTCGAACCTCGCGCTGATGACCGGTGTGGCCGGCGGCGACGTGAGTTCGCGCACCATCGTCGTGACGGGCCTGGCAGGGCTCGCGGCCGGCGCCTTCTCCATGGCCGCCGGCGAGTACACCTCGGTGGCCTCGCAGCGCGAGCTGGTCGAGGCCGAGCTGGCCGTCGAGCGCATCGAGCTGGACCGTCACCCCGAGGACGAGCTGCGCGAGCTGGCCGCGCTGTACGTGGCGCGCGGGGTGGAGCCGGAGCTGGCCCACGAGGTGGCCCGCCAGCTGTCGAAGGACCCCGAGCAGGCCCTGGAGATCCACGCCCGCGAGGAGCTGGGCGTGGACCCGGGCGACCTGCCGTCGCCGCTGGTGGCCGCGTCCTCGTCGTTCGTGTCCTTCGCGCTGGGCGCGCTGCTGCCCGTGCTGCCCTACCTGCTGGGCGCGACCGCCCTGTGGCCCTCGGTGCTGCTGGCGCTCGCCGGGCTGTTCGGATGCGGCGCGGCCGTGGCGCGCGTCACGGCGCGGTCGTGGTGGTACAGCGGTCTGCGGCAGCTCGTCTTGGGTGCGGCGGCCGGTGGAGTTACCTTCGTACTGGGGAGCCTGATCGGCACCGCCGTCGGCTGACCGAATACCGTCCGCGGGCACATCCGTACAAGCCTTGTGTTTCGTGGCCGTTTCAGTCACCGCCGCACGGGGCATCACTGGGTAACCCAACCGGCAGGGCAGCCAGGGCACCCCTCGGCATCGTCGGTGATCCCCGCGGTACGAGGACGGCCCGATACGGCCGCTCCAGCCCCTCAGTACGTCCACATGGTGAAACCGAGTATCCGGTTCTCGAACACTCGGCCATCATGTAACCTGCACGAAATCGCAGAGGGCCAACGTCGTCCCTGTTGCGCATGCCTGGAGACAGGCGATGCTTTCAAGCCAATGACGACGACGGGAGAGCCATGCGTTCGCGTTCCGCGTTCATGGACGGGCACCCCGCCCCGCAGGGGATGTACGACCCCCGCAACGAGCACGACGCCTGCGGTGTCGGCTTCGTGGCGACCCTCACCGGCGAGGCCAGCCATGCCCTCGTGGAGCAGGCCCTCACCGTCCTGCGCAACCTGGAGCACCGCGGTGCCACCGGTGCCGAGCCCGACACGGGCGACGGCGCGGGCATCCTGCTCCAGGTCCCTGACGCGTTCCTGCGCGACGCCGCCGGCTTCGACCTGCCCGCCGCCGGGCACTACGCGGTCGGCCTGGCCTTCCTGCCCGTCGAGCCGGACGACCGCACCAAGGCCGTCGACGCCATCGAGCGCATCGCCGCCGAGGAGGGCCTGACCGTCCTCGGCTGGCGCGAGGTCCCGGTCGCCCCGGACATGCTGGGCGCCAGCGCCCGCGCCACCATGCCGTTCTTCTCCCAGCTCTTCGTGGCCGACGCCGACGGCGCCGCGAAGTCCGGCATCGAGCTGGACCGGCCCGCCTTCGTGCTGCGCAAGCGCGCCGAGCGCGAGGCCGAGGTCTACTTCCCGTCGCTGTCCGCGCGCACCCTCGTCTACAAGGGCATGCTCACCACCGGGCAGCTGGAGCCGTTCTTCCCGGACCTGTCGGACCGGCGCACCGCCACCGCCATCGCGCTGGTGCACTCGCGCTTCTCCACGAACACCTTCCCGAGCTGGCCGCTCGCCCACCCGTACCGCTTCGTGGCGCACAACGGCGAGATCAACACCGTCAAGGGCAACCGCAACTGGATGCGCGCCCGCGAGTCGCAGCTCGCCAGCGAGCTGTTCACCGGGGACCTGGAGCGGATCTTCCCGGTCTGTACGCCCGGCGCCTCCGACACCGCGTCCTTCGACGAGGTCCTGGAGCTGCTGCACCTCGGCGGCCGCTCGCTGCCGCACAGCGTGCTCATGATGATCCCCGAGGCGTGGGAGAACCACGAGTCGATGGACCCCGCGCGGCGGGCGTTCTACCAGTACCACTCCACGCTGATGGAGCCCTGGGACGGCCCGGCGTGCGTCGCCTTCTCCGACGGCTCGGTCGTCGGCGCGGTCCTGGACCGCAACGGTCTGCGCCCCGGCCGCTACTGGGTCACCGACGACGGCCTGGTCGTGCTCGCCTCCGAGTCCGGTGTGCTGGACATCGAGCCCTCCCGCATCGTGCGCAAGGGCCGGCTCCAGCCGGGCCGGATGTTCCTGGTCGACACGGTCACGCACCGTATCGTCGAGGACGACGAGATCAAGGCCGAGATGGCCGCGCAGAACCCGTACGCCGACTGGCTGGACGCCGGCCTGATCAACCTGGCCGACCTGCCCGAGCGCGAGCACATCGTGCACACCCACGCCTCGGTCACCCGCCGCCAGCAGACCTTCGGCTACACCGAGGAGGAGCTGCGCGTCCTGCTCGCGCCCATGGCGCGCACCGGCGCCGAGCCGATCGGCTCGATGGGCACCGACACGCCGATCGCGGCGCTGTCCGACCGCCCGCGGCTGCTCTTCGACTACTTCACCCAGCTCTTCGCGCAGGTCACCAACCCGCCGCTGGACGCGATCCGGGAAGAGCTGGTCACCTCGCTGATCTCCACGATCGGCCCGTCCGGCAACCTGCTGGAGCCCAGCCCGGCCTCCTGCCGCAACATCACGCTGCCCTTCCCGGTCATCGACAACGACGAGCTGGCCAAGCTCATCCACGTCAACGCCGACGGCGACATGCCCGGCATGAAGGCGGCCACGCTCTCCGGTCTCTACCGGGTCGCGGGCGGCGGCGAGGCGCTGGCCGCCCGGCTCGCCGAGATCTGCGCCGAGGCCGACGCGGCGATCGAGGACGGCGCCAGGCTCATCGTGCTGTCCGACCGGCACTCCGACGCCGAGCACGCCCCGATCCCCTCGCTGCTGCTCACCTCCGCGGTGCACCACCACCTGATCCGCACCAAGCAGCGCACCCAGGTCGGCGTGCTGGTCGAGGCCGGCGACGTCCGCGAGGTCCACCACGTGGCGCTGCTGATCGGCTACGGCGCCGCCGCCGTCAACCCGTACCTGGCGATGGAGTCCGTCGAGGACCTGGTCGCCGCGGGCACCTTCCTGAACGGCATCGAGGCCGAGGCCGCGATCAGGAACCTCATCAAGGCGCTCGGCAAGGGCGTGCTGAAGGTCATGTCCAAGATGGGCATCTCCACCGTGGCCTCGTACCGCGGTGCCCAGGTCTTCGAGGCCGTGGGCCTGGACAGCGACTTCGTGGACACCTACTTCCACCTCACCGACACCAAGATCGGCGGCGCGGGCATCGACGTCGTCGCCGCCGAGGTCGCCGCCCGGCACGCGAAGGCCTACCCGGTCTCCGGCGTGCGGGCCGCGCACCGCCGGCTGGAGATCGGCGGCGAGTACCAGTGGCGCCGCGAGGGCGAGCCGCACCTGTTCGACCCCGAGACGGTCTTCCGGCTCCAGCACGCCACCCGCACCCGGCGCTACGACATCTTCAAGCAGTACACCGAGCGGGTGAACGAGCAGTCCGAGCGCCTCATGACGCTGCGCGGCCTGTTCGGCCTGTCCTCCGACCGGCAGCCCGTGCCGCTGGACGAGGTCGAGCCGGTCTCCGAGATCGTCAAGCGCTTCTCCACCGGCGCCATGTCGTACGGCTCGATCTCCCGCGAGGCGCACGAGACGCTCGCCATCGCGATGAACCAGCTCGGCGGCAAGTCCAACACCGGCGAGGGCGGCGAGGACCCGGACCGGCTGTACGACCCGGCCCGGCGCAGCGCCATCAAGCAGGTCGCCTCCGGCCGCTTCGGCGTCACCTCGGAGTACCTGGTCAACGCGGACGACATCCAGATCAAGATGGCCCAGGGCGCCAAGCCCGGCGAGGGCGGCCAGCTGCCCGGCCACAAGGTCTACCCGTGGGTCGCCAGCACCCGGCACTCCACCCCCGGTGTCGGCCTGATCTCCCCGCCGCCGCACCACGACATCTACTCCATCGAGGACCTCGCCCAGCTCATCCACGACCTGAAGAACGCCAACCCGAAGGCGCGCATCCACGTCAAGCTGGTCTCCGAGGTCGGTGTCGGCACCGTCGCCGCGGGCGTCAGCAAGGCGCACGCCGACGTGGTGCTGATCTCCGGCCACGACGGCGGCACCGGCGCCTCGCCGCTCACCTCGCTCAAGCACGCGGGCGGCCCCTGGGAGCTGGGACTGGCCGAGACGCAGCAGACGCTGCTGCTCAACGGGCTGCGCGACCGCATCGTCGTGCAGACGGACGGCCAGCTCAAGACCGGCCGCGACGTCGTCATCGCCGCGCTGCTCGGTGCCGAGGAGTTCGGCTTCGCCACCGCGCCGCTGGTCGTGTCCGGCTGCGTCATGATGCGGGTGTGCCACCTGGACACCTGCCCGGTGGGTGTCGCCACGCAGAACCCGGTGCTGCGCGACCGCTTCTCCGGCAAGCCGGAATTCGTGGTCAACTTCTTCGAGTTCATCGCCGAGGAGGTCCGCGAGCTGCTCGCCGAGCTGGGCTTCCGCAGCATCGAGGAGGCCGTCGGCCACGCCGAGGTCATCGACGCCGGCCGTGCCGTGGACCACTGGAAGGCCCAGGGCCTGGACCTCGCCCCGCTGCTGCACGTCCCGGACCTGCCCGCGGGCGCCGTCCGGCACCGCATCACCGAGCAGGACCACGGCCTGGCCAAGGCGCTCGACAACGAGCTGATCCGGCTCGCCGCCGACGCCCTGGACAGCGGCGCCCCGGTCCGCGCCCAGGTCGCCATCCGCAACGTCAACCGCACGGTCGGCACCATGCTCGGCCACGAGGTGACGAAGCGGTACGGCGGCGCGGGCCTGCCCGAGGGCACCATCGACATCACCTTCACCGGCTCCGCGGGCCAGTCCTTCGGCGCGTTCCTGCCCAAGGGCATCACCCTGCGGCTGGAGGGCGACGCCAACGACTACGTCGGCAAGGGCCTGTCCGGCGGCCGGGTCGTGGTCCGGCCCGACCGCGGCGCCGACCACCTCGCCGAGTACAGCACCATCGCGGGCAACACCATCGCCTACGGCGCCACCGCCGGCGAGCTGTTCCTGCGCGGCCGCACCGGTGAGCGCTTCTGCGTCCGCAACTCCGGCGCCACCGTCGTCTCCGAGGGCGTGGGCGACCACGGCTGCGAGTACATGACCGGCGGCCGGGCCGTCGTCCTCGGCCCGACCGGGCGGAACTTCGCGGCCGGCATGTCCGGCGGTATCGCCTACGTCCTGGACCTGGACCCGGCTGCCGTCAACCGCGGCATGGTCGAGGTCGAGTCGCTGGACGCCGACGACATCACGTGGCTGCACGACGTGGTGCGCCGCCACGCAGAGGAGACCGGCTCCACGGTCGCCGAGCGGCTGCTCGCCGACTGGGGCGGCGCCCTCACCCGCTTCGGCAAGGTCATGCCGAGGGACTACAAGGCAGTGCTCGCCGCCAAGAACGCCGCCGAGCAGGCCGGACTCTCCGAGTCCGAGACCACCGCGAAGATGATGGAGGCGGCAAATGGCTGACCCCAAGGGCTTCCTCACCACCGGCCGCGAGGGCGCGCCCACCCGTCCGGTCGAGGAGCGCAAGCAGGACTGGAACGAGGTCTACGTCCCCGGCGGGCTGCTGCCGATCATCACCAAGCAGGCCGGCCGCTGCATGGACTGCGGCATCCCGTTCTGCCACAACGGCTGCCCGCTCGGGAACCTCATCCCCGAGTGGAACGACTACGCCTACCGCGAGGACTGGCAGGCCGCCTCCGAGCGGCTGCACGCCACCAACAACTTCCCGGAGTTCACCGGGCGGCTGTGCCCGGCGCCCTGCGAGTCGGCGTGCGTGCTCGGCATCAACCAGCCGGCCGTCACCATCAAGAACGTCGAAGTCACCATCATCGACAAGGCCTGGGACGCCGGTGACGTGCGCCCGCAGCCGCCCGAGCGGCTGTCCGGCAAGACCGTCGCCGTCATCGGCTCGGGCCCGGCGGGCCTGGCCGCCGCCCAGCAGCTCACCCGCGCCGGGCACACCGTCGCGGTGTACGAGCGGGCCGACCGCATCGGCGGGCTGCTGCGCTACGGCATCCCCGAGTTCAAGATGGAGAAGCGGCACATCAACCGCCGCATCGAGCAGATGCGCGCGGAGGGCACCAAGTTCCGCACCGGTGTGCAGATCGGCACCGACCTGGACGCCGCGAAGCTCGCCAAGCGCTACGACGCCGTCGTCATCGCGGCCGGCGCCACCGTCTCCCGCGACCTGCCCGTCGAGGGCCGCGAGCTGGACGGCGTGCACTTCGCGATGGAGTACCTGCCGCTGGCCAACAAGGTGCAGGAGGGCGACTTCGTGACGTCCCCCATCACCGCCGAGGGCAAGCACGTCGTGGTCATCGGCGGCGGCGACACCGGCGCGGACTGCGTGGGCACCGCCCACCGCCAGGGCGCGCTGTCGGTCACCCAGCTGGAGATCATGCCGCGTCCCTCCGACGACCGCCCCGCCGGCCAGCCCTGGCCGACGATGCCGGCCGTCTACAAGGTCACCTCCGCGCACGAGGAGGGCGGCGAGCGCGTCTACTCGGTCAACACGGTGCGGTTCACCGGCGACGAGCAGGGCCACGTCCGCGAGCTGCACCTCGTCGAGGTCGTCTTCCAGGACGGCAGGTTCGTCCCCCAGGAGGGCACCGAGAAGGTCATCCCGGCCGATCTCGTCACCCTCGCGATGGGCTTCACCGGCACCGACCAGGCCAACGGCCTGGTCGAGCAGCTCGGCCTGGCCCTGGACGCGCGCGGCAACATCGCCCGCGACAAGGACTACGCGACCAACGTCGACGGCGTCTTCGTCGCCGGGGACGCCGGCCGCGGCCAGTCGCTCATCGTCTGGGCCATCGCCGAGGGCCGCTCCGCCGCGAAGGCGGTCGACGCCTACCTGACCGGCCTCCCCTCGGCCCTCCCCGCCCCGATCCGTCCCACGGACCGGCCCCTGACCGTCTGACGGTCCCCGCCTGTCCCGCACAACGACGTGCGGTGCAGTAACACCACAGCGCCCACCCCTCCCCGACCACGGAGGTGGGCGCTGTGTGCTGTCTCGGCCCGGCGCACACGGGTGGGCCCTGTCCACCGGCGCGCCGAGCCGTGACGCGCGAGCTCACGTGTCGAGCGCCAGCTCCGCCCCGCAGAGCGTGCACCTCGCCCGCACCCGCCCCCGGCAGGGCAGGCGCAGGCGCTGGAAGCAGTGGGGGCAGGGGAAGGAGACCCTGACGCCGGAGGAGTCGGAGGAGAAGGCGTACCCCGGGCCGGAGGCCAGGGCGCGGCGGTCGCGGGTGTAGCGGCGGCGGGCGGTCCAGCCCGCGGCGGCGGCGGGGGCCGCGCGAAGGTCCGCGATGTGGCGGTCGCGGCCCGCGCGGTAGGCGTCGACGGCCTGCGGGGAGCGGAACCACGGCTCGGGGTCCTCCGCGAAGGCCGCGCCCCGCTTGGCGAGGACGTAGCCGAACTCCTCCGGCGTGAGATAGCCCAGCTTGTACGCGGCCCGCGTGACCCGGTCGCCGACGACCGCCGCGTCCTCGCGGTACGCGTCGAGCAGCAGCCACCCCGCCCCGAGGTACGTGGCAGCGGTGTCCGTGAGGATCTCGTTGTCGCGGGTGCCGGGCAGCGAGAGCCCGAGCCGGTGCAGGTAGACGTGCATGACCTCGTGTGCGAGGGCCGCGGCCACGTCCCGCCGGTCGGCCTTGAAGCGGGCGTGCAGCTCGATGAAGTACTCGGGCCCGGCGGCCAGCTCGACGTTCCCGGCGTGGACCATGTCGCGGAAGCTCACGACCATCCGCGCGTCCGGCAGCCGGAAGTGCTGCACCATCACCTTCGCGACGCGCTGCACGCCGAGGTAGAGGTCCTCCTCCGCGGGGAACGCGGCGAGTTCGGGGTGCACGCTGGCGGCGAAGCGCCGTACGCCGTCCCCGGAGAGCCGCCGGTGGAGCGCGGTCAGCGCGGTCCGTACGGTGTCCAGGTGCGGGAAGCCGTGCGCGATCGGCCCGCCCCCCGTGCCCTGCTGCGTCTCCTCGGCGTACCCGGCCATGGCCACCTCCCCCTACGCCGACGAGCGTACGCGCCGGAGCACCGCGGCGCTTACCGGGCGCCGGCCCGGTAGGGCAGCATGAGCCGCATGCCTGTTCTGACCCACGCCGAGGCCGAGACCCGTGCCCGCGACCTGACCGTCCACGCCTACGCGCTCGACCTCGACCTCACCCGCGGGGACGAGGTGTTCGGCTCCACGGCCGTGATCCGGTTCGAGGCCCGGCACGCCTGCGACACCTTCGCCGAGATCCGCCCCGCCGCCCTGCGCCGCGTCGTGCTCGACGGCCGGGAGCTCGACCCGGCCCTGCTGGACGGCAACCGGCTGCCGCTGACGGGCCTGGCCGCCGGCGCGCACGAGCTGACGGTCGAGGCGGACATGCCGTACTCGCGCACCGGCGAGGGCCTGCACCGCTTCACCGACCCCGCCGACGGCGAGGCGTACGTCCACAGCCAGCTGTTCATGAACGACATGCAGCGCGTCGCCGCGTCCTTCGACCAGCCGGACCTCAAGGCGGTCTTCGACGTCGCCGTGACCGCCCCGCCGGAGTGGACGGTGCTCGGCAACGGCATCGCGACCCGTACCGCGCCCGGCCGCTGGCAGCTCGCCACGACCCCGCCGCTCGCGACGTACTTCGTCGCGGTCGCCGCCGGACCGTGGCACTCGGTGCGCACCGAGCACGCGGGGCTGCCGTTCGGCCTGCACTGCCGCCGCTCGCTCGCCGAGCACCTCGACCGGGACGCGGCCGCGCTGTTCGGGATCACCCGGCGCTGCTTCGACCGCTACCACGAGCTGTTCGACGAGCCGTACCCCTACGACTCCTACGACCAGGCCTTCGTGCCGGAGTTCAACGCGGGCGCGATGGAGAACCCCGGGCTCGTCACCTTCCGCGAGGCGTATCTCCCGCGCTCGGCCGTCACCCCCGCCGAGGAGCAGTTCCGCGCGGTGGTGATCGCGCACGAGATGGCGCACATGTGGTTCGGCGACCTCGTCACGCTGCGCTGGTGGGACGACATCTGGCTGAACGAGTCCTTCGCCGAGTACATGGGCTTCCAGGTGCTCTCCGAGGCGACCTCCTTCACCGGCACGTGGACGGACTTCGCCGTCGCCCGCAAGGCATGGGGCTACGACGCCGACCAGCGGCCCTCCACGCACCCGGTCGCGCCCGACCCGGCGGACGTGCCCGACACCGCGTCCGCGCTCAACAACTTCGACGGCATCTCCTACGCCAAGGGCGCCTCCGCGCTGCGGCAGCTCGTCGCCTGGCTCGGCCCCAAGGCCTTCACCGCCGGGCTCAACACGCACTTCGCCCGGCACCGCTTCGGCAACGCCGACCTCGCCGACTTCATCGACTCCCTCGGCAGCGCGACCGACCGCGACGTCCCGGCGTGGGCCGCGGCCTGGCTGCGCACCTCCGGTGTCGACACCCTCACCCCCGACACCCCGACCGGCGCGCCCGAGGGCCACTGGCGGCTGGAGATCCGGCACCGCGGCACCCGCCCGCACCGCATCGGCGTCGGGCTGTACGACCGGGCGGTCGCCGACCCGGGCAGGCTGGTGCTGCGCGAGCGCCTCACGGTGGACGTCGCCCCCGGGCCGGCCGGCGAGCACCACGACCTGTCCGGGCCGCGGCCCGACCTCATCCTGCTCAACGACGGCGACCTCACGTACACCAAGATCCACTTCGACCCGCAGTCGTGGGAGACACTGCGCGAAACCCTCGGCGGGCTGCCCGACCCGCTCGGGCGGGCCGTCGCCTGGAACGCCGCACGCACACTCGTACGCGACGGCGGCCTGCCGCCCGCGGACTACCTCGCCCTGGCCGCCGCGCACCTGCCGGGGGAGACGGAGCCCGCGATCGTCGAGGCCGTCCTCACCTTCGCCCGCACCCTGGTCGCCGACCGGTACCTCACCCCGGACGCCCGCCCCGGGGCGCTGCGCACGCTCGGCACGCTCGCCCGGCAACTCCTCGCCTCCGGCCTGGACGGCACGCGCCTGACCGCGACCCGCACGCTGGTCGACTGCGCCTGCGACAAAGAGTCCGTGGCGGAGCTGCGCCGCTGGTACGAGGACGGCGAGATCCCCGGCGGCGCCCCGCTCGACCCCGAGCTGCGCTGGCGGACGCTGCTGCGGCTGACCGTGCTCGGGGCGGCGTCCGCCGCCGAGATCGACGCGGAACAGGCCGCCGACCCGAGCGCGACAGGCCTCGAGGGCGCCGCCCGCTGCCGCGCCGCCCTCCCCTCCGCCGAGGCCAAGGCAGCCGCATGGGAGGCGATGTTCACCGACGACACGCTCTCGAACTACCTCTTCGCGGCCCACGCGCAGGGCTTCTGGCAGCCCGAGCACACCGCCCTGACCGCGGGCTACGTGGCCCGCTACTTCGCCGACGCCCCGCCGCTCGCCGCGCGCCGCGGCACGGCGATCGCCTCGGAGGCGGGGAAGACGGCCTTCCCCTCCACGGCGATCTCGGCGGAGACGCTGGAGCTCGGCCGCACGTGCCTTCGCTCCGCGGGGCTCACCCCGGCACTGGCCCGCTCGCTGTCCGACCGGCTCGACGACCTGGCCCGCACCCTCCGTGTCCGCGGAGCCGCGCACTAGCCCCCGCCGCGGCGCTGCTTCGGGCGGTGCCCGCTTGGGGTGCGTGGGCGGGTGTCCCGCCGCGGGGGTGCCCGCGCCTGGCGGTGCCGCTTCGGGCGGTGCCCGCTTGGGGTGCGTGGGCGGGTGTCCCGCCGCGGGGGGGGGTGCCCGCGCCTGGCGGCGCCGCGCTCGGGCGGTGCCCGCCCGGCGTGCGTGGGCGGCTGACCCGCCGTGGGGGTTTCCCGCGCCTGGCGGCGCGCCGCTTCAGGGCGGTGGCCGCCTGGGGTGCGTGGGCGGCTTGCCCTCCGCGGGGGGTTTCCCGCGCCTGGCGGCGCGGGGTGTTCCCACCCCCACCACCCGTGCGGGATGGATGTCGGCTGACGGCCTTCTCGTGGGGGTGCTTCGCCGTCGGGGGCGAACCGCAGTCCCTCAAGGACTTCACCCCCACCGGCAGGCAGCCGCCATACCGGCCCGGGAGGGGGACGATCCGGGGGTGCCCCCGCAGGAATGCGCACCCTCTCCCTCAATGCCTACGTCATGACGTCAGACGCGCATTCCGAGGAGGTACCCCCGGAGTGGCACCCGACCCCACCCCCGCACAGGACGCGCCATGCCCCGCCGTGCAACCCAGGGGCGCGAGGAACTGCGCGAGCAACCCACCACCGGCAGAACGGCGAACCGCCACCGCAAGTGGCACCCCCTCAGGGGCGCGAGGAACTGCGCGAGCAACCCACCACCGGGCGAAAGGCGAACCCCCACCGCAAGTGGCACCCCCCCAGGGGCGCGGGGAACGGCGCGAGCAGCCCCCACCGCCGTCGAGCCGCGGGCCACCGCCCCCCGCACCCCGGCGCAAGAACCCCGTACCGCCGCACGCAGTGACTCGTTGGGCTCGTAGGACGAGAGGACGGGTCGAGATGGAGATGCCCGCGCTGGCCGGCGGCCGGCACGGGGCCGCGGAGCTGCGGCCGCTGGTGGAGACGGTGCTGGCCGCGTTGGAGCAGGGGGCCGCGGCGCGCGGGGGACCGGTGCCCGCCGGGGGGCCGGAGGAGACGGCGCGGCGGGTCGCGGGGGCGATGGGGCGGCCCCTGCCGGGGAACGGCACGGGCGAGCACGAGGCGCTGCACACGCTCGTCCGGGAGCTGGCCCGCGGCGCGGCGGACCCGGCGGACGCGTTCTGCGCCGCCCATCTGCACTGCCCGCCGCTCGCCGTGGCGGCGGCGGCGGAGCTGGGGGCGGCCGCGCTGAACCCGTCGCTGGACTCGTGGGACCAGGCGCCCGCGGCGACGGAGATGGAGACGAGGGCGGCGGCGGCGCTGGCCGCGCTGGTGTACCCGGATCTGCCCGCGCCGGACGCGCTCATGACGACCGGGGGGACGGAGTCGAACCAGCTGGCCCTGCTGCTGGCCCGGGAGCGGGCGGCGGGGGGCCCGCGGGTGCAGGTGGTGTGCGGGGCGAACGCGCACCACAGCGTGCAGCGGGCGGCCTGGCTGCTGGGCATGCCGAAGCCGATCGCCGTGGACACGCCGGCGGGCGTGCTGGATCCCGCGGCGGTGGACGCGGCTCTCGACGAGCTGCCGGGCCGCGCGCTGCTGGTGGCGACGGCGGGGACGACGGACACCGGCGCGATCGACCCCCTCCCGCAGCTCGCCCGGACCGCGGCGCGGCACGGCGCGGAGCTGCACGTCGACGCGGCCTACGGCGGCCCGCTGCTCTTCAGCCGGCACGAGGCGGGCAAGCTCGACGGGCTCCAGTCGGCGGTCTCGGTGACCCTGGACCTGCACAAGCTGGGGTGGCAGCCGGTCGCCGCGGGCCTGCTGGCCGTACCGGACGGGGCCGCGCTGCGCCCGCTCGGCCACCAGGCCGATTACCTGAACGCCGCCGACGACACCGCGGCCGGCATGCCCGACCTGCTGGGGCGTTCGCTGCGCACCACCCGCCGCCCGGACGTGCTGAAGATCGCCGTCACCCTGCGGGCGCTGGGGCGGGAGGGCGTCGCCTCCCTGGTCGACGCGGTGTGCGGGCACGCCCGGCAGTTCGCCGCCGCGGTGGAGCGCCATCCCGGCCTGGTGCTGTACGCGCAGCCGACGATCAGCACCGTCCTCTTCCGCCCCGAAGGCGCCGACGACGAGCAGGTGGCGGCGCTGCGCCGGGAGCTGATGTACGGGGGTCGGGCGGTGCTCGGCCGCGCGGCCGCGGACGGCCGGCTGTGGCTCAAGGTGACCCTGCTCAACCCGCACATCCGCCCGCAGGACCTGGACGCCCTGCTCCGCCTGGTGACCGACGCGCGCGCCCGGCAGACGCAGGAGCGGTCCTGAACGCCGGGCGCGGCTCCACGGAAGGAAGGTCCAGCCCGATGAACGCCCCGACCCCGCAGCACGCGGAACCCCAGTCCGCCCCCGGCCCGCACCTCGCCGCGCCCCCCGGGCCCGCCGCCTCCGCCCCGCCCGCGCCGGACCGGCTCCCGTACGCCGCCGCGGCCCCCGCCGCGGCCCCCGCCGCGGCCCCCGCCCCTGCCCCGGCCCCCGCCCCTGCCCCGGGCCCCGAGCAGGAGCCCGAGCCCTTCGACCTGCTCGGGATCGGCGTCGGGCCCTTCAACCTCTCGCTCGCCGCCCTCGCCGACGCCGTCCCGGGCCTGGCCGCCGCCTTCTACGACCAGCGGCAGGCCTTCCACTGGCACCCCGGCCTGCTGGTGGACGGGGCCACGCTGCAAGTGCCCTTCCTCGCCGACCTGGTGACGCTCGTCGACCCGGCGAGCCGCTGGTCGTTCCTGAACTACCTCAGGTCCCGTGAGCGGCTCTTCCCCTTCTATTTCGCCGAGCGCTTCCACATCCACCGTGCCGAGTACGACGCCTACTGCCGCTGGGTCGCCGACGCGCTGCCGTCCACGCACTTCGGCCAGCAGGTCGACACCGTCCGCTGGGATCCGGGGCACGCGCGCTTCGAGGTCGACCACACGCAGCTCGACGCGCACGGCGAGGCCGAGGCGCTGGGCCGCACGTACGCCCGGCACCTGGTGATCGGCGTCGGTACCGCCCCGTACGTCCCCGAGCCGCTGCGGCCGCTCGCGCAGGCGCCGAACGTGCCCGTCGTGCATTCGGCGGAGTACCTGCCGCAGCGCGAGCGGCTGCTCGCGGCCGAGCACGTCACGGTGATCGGCTCGGGGCAGTCCGGCGCCGAGGTCTTCCTCGACCTGCTGCGGTCGCGGCCGGCCGGCCGGGAGGCGATCACCTGGCTGGCCCGTACGCCGGCCTTCGCACCGATGGAGTACAGCCGGCTCGGCCTGGAGCACTTCACCCCGGACTACACGCGCTACTTCCACGGCCTGCCCGAGCAGGTGCGCGACGGGCTGCTGCCGCGGCAGTGGCAGCTGCACAAGGGCATCGACACCGGGACGATCACCGCGATCCACGACGAGCTGTACCGCCGCACCCTCGACGGCGGCTGGCCGGACGCGGTGCTCACGCCCGGGGTGAGCGTGCGCACGGCGGGGCGGATCGGCACGACCGCGATCGAGCTGCACCTGGAGCACGCCGAGCAGGGCACCCGCAGCCGGCTGGTGACCAACGCCGTGGTGCTGGCCACCGGTTACCGGGAGCGCCCGCTCGACCAGCTGCTCGCCCCGCTGGAGGACCGGCTGCTGCGTGACGCCGCGGGCCGGCCGCGGGTGGACGCCGGGCACCGGCTGGAACTGGACCGTTCGGTGACGGGCCGGATCTACGTGCAGAACGCCGAGCGCCACACGCACGGGGTCGGCGCGCCCGACCTGGGTCTGGCCGCGTGGCGCTCGGCGGTGATCCTCAACGACCTGACGGCGCTGCTGGCCGGCGCGGAGCACTACCCGCTGCCGGCCAGGACCGCCTTCACCACCTTCGGCCTCGGCGACCCCGCGACTCGCGCCGGGACGGGGGCCGCCGGGGCGGAGGCGGCTATGCGAACACCGGCACTCCGGCGCGGGTGAGCCGCCACCGGTCGGCGGGGAAGGACGCCGGGTCGATGCCGCCGTGCGCCCGGACCCACGCGATGATGGTGTTGCGGATCTCGTCGGAGTCGGACCACACCGACGTCGCCGCGGCGACGTGCGGGTAGTTGCTGCCGCCGCTGGAGCGGTAGTTGTTGACGGCGAGCACGAACTGCGCGGCCGGGTCGACCGGCTGCCCGCCCGCGGTGAGGTTCACGATCCGCGAGCCCGCGGGCCGGGAGATGTCGATGTCGTACGACAGTCCGCTGAGCACGTCGTAGCTGAAGTCGGGCGTGTTGTTGGCGTTGGTGAGCTTCGCCGGGTCGACGGGCGCGTCCGGCGCGGTCTGCACGAAGTACGCCGCGGACCACTCCAGGTAGTCCTTGACCTGGGCGCCGGTGAGGATCTTGGCGTCCAGGGTGTTCTCGTAGACGTACAGGCCCGCGACGTCGCGCAGCGAGACCTGGCCGGCCGGGATGGCGGCGGTGCGGGAGAAGGGCGAGGCCTCGGAGAGCACCGGCAGGCCGGCGTACTCGGTGCCGGCCAGCGCGGCCCTGACGGTGTCGGCCTGCACGAGGTTGATGAAGTCGATGATCGGCGTGTCCTTGTACGTGGACTCCGCCGCGGACATCGCCACCGAGCAGGTGCCGATGATCTGGTTGACGTAGTCCACGACCTTCTGGTGCTCGCCCCGGACGAGCTGCGCCACCTGCGGGTCCTCGGCGACGGTGTTGGCGTTGCGCACCTCGGCGGTGACCGAGGTGACGTGCCAGCGGCCGTGCTCGAAGGCGAGGTCGATGTCGAACACCGACAGCCGCATGCCCCAGTACAGCGGCTCGGACAGCACGACCGTCCTGCCGGTCTCCTCGTTGACGACGAGGGTCTGCGGGCGCTCGACGTGGGTGTGGCCGACGAGGATCGCGTCGATACCCGGCACCTGCGCGGCGACCTGCGAGGACGCGTTCTCCGGGTAGGGGACGGCGTCGCCGTACGTGGTGCCGCCGTCCAGGCCCGAGTGGTCGGTGCAGATCACCACGTCGCAGCCGAGGGCGCGCAGCCTGGGGACGTACACCTTCGCCTGCTCCACCAGGCCGGGGAAGGCCATCCGGCCCTGCACGTTGGCCTTGTCCCACACCGCGATGCCGGGGTTGGTCAGACCGAGGACGCCGACCTTGACCGGCGGCAGGCCGGGCACCTTCAGCTCCTTGACCAGGTAGGGCGGGAAGGCGGGCCTGAGCGTCGTGGCGTCCACGGCGTTGGCGGCCAGCAGCGGGAAGTCGCACTGCTCCTGGAAGGCGCGCAGCAGCGGGATGCCGTAGTTGAACTCGTGGTTGCCGAGCGCCGCGGCGTCGTACTTCATGTGGTTCATGGCCAGCGCCATCGGGTGCTGCGGGCCCGTGCTCGCGCCGGTGATGGGCTCGACGCGGGCGTAGTAGTACGACAGCTGGGTGCCCTGGATGATGTCGCCCGCGTCGATCAGCAGCGTGCGGTCGTGGCCCTTCTCGGCGCGGGCCTGCTCGACGAGGGTGGCGATCTTGGCGAGGCCGACGTCGTTGTGGGCGGCGTCGTCGTACTCGGCGTCGGTGAAGTAGTCCCAGTTCAGGGCGTGGCCGTGCAGGTCGGTGGTGCCGAGGACCCGCAGGGCGAAGGTCTTCTGCCGGCCCTTGCCGTCGCCCTCGCCGGCCTCCGCCGCCTGCGCGGGGGCGGCGGCGACGGCGCCCGCGAGCGCGACACCGGCACCCGTGGCGGCCGAGCGGTTGATGAAGTCCCTGCGGTTGAGCGGCATCTCGTTCTCCTTGACGGTACGCGGGTGCTGAGGCACGACGCGCGTAGATTGTGGACCAGCGACAGGCCGGAGCAACAGGCCTTGCAGGTTAACTACTGCCGTCGACCGTGCCGGGGTGCTCATCCGAGCGGACACGTGCACACTTCGGGAGTTGTCAACGGCCGTTAATCCAGGCGTCGTTGGGCAGTTGCCCGTAGAGGCAGCGACTACCAACCGGTAAGTCATACGCTCGACACATGCGCCGAGCCAAAATTGTCTGCACCCTGGGACCTGCCACTGACTCCTACGACCAGATCAAGGCACTGGTCGAGGCCGGAATGGACGTGGCACGTCTCAACCTGAGCCATGGAAGCTACGCCGAGCACGAGGACCGCTACCGCCGGGTGCGCAAGGCGTCCGACGAGATCGGCCGC
Source organism: Streptomyces sp. NPDC020983 (assembly GCF_044333485.1). Taxonomy (NCBI): domain Bacteria; kingdom Bacillati; phylum Actinomycetota; class Actinomycetes; order Kitasatosporales; family Streptomycetaceae; genus Streptomyces; species Streptomyces sp. NPDC020983. The sequence goes on from NZ_JBIRRA010000012.1 coordinate 45,471, forward strand.
AGCGTCGGCATCCTGGTGGACCTTCAGGGCCCGAAGATCAGGCTCGGCCGTTTCGCGGAGGGTCCCGTACTGCTTGAACGCGGCGACATGTTCACCATCACCGCCGACGACATCGAGGGCGACCAGCAGATCTGCGGCACCACGTACAAGGGCCTGCCGGCCGACGTGGCGCGCGGCGAGCGGATCCTCGTCGACGACGGCCGGGTCACCCTGGAGGTGACGGACGTCGAGGGGCCGCGGGTGCACACCATGTGCATCGAGGGCGGTCTCGTCTCCGACAACAAGGGCCTCAACCTGCCGGGCGTCGCGGTGTCCGTGCCCGCCCTGTCCGACAAGGACGTCCGCGACCTGCGGTGGGCGCTGCGCACCGGCGCGGACGTCGTCGCGCTGTCCTTCGTGCGCAGCGGCCGGGACGTCGACGACGTCCTGCGGGTGATGGCCGAGGAGGGCCGCCGGGTCCCGGTGATCGCCAAGATCGAGAAGCCGCAGGCGGTCGACAACCTCGAAGAGATCGTGGACGCCTTCGACGGCATCATGGTCGCCCGCGGCGACCTGGGGGTCGAGATGCCGCTGGAGGCGGTGCCGCTGGTGCAGAAGCGCGCGGTCGCGCTCGCCCGCCGGAACGCCAAGCCGGTCATCGTCGCCACCCAGATGCTGGACTCGATGATCGACAACTCGCGCCCGACGCGCGCCGAGGCCAGCGACGTGGCCAACGCGGTGATGGACGGCACCGACGCCGTCATGCTGTCCGGCGAGACCAGTGTCGGCAAGTACCCGATCGCGACCGTCAAGACGATGGCGCGGATCGTCCGGGCGGCCGAGGAGGACATGCTCACGGCCGGGCTCGCACCGCTCGCCGACTCCTCCAAGCCGCGCACCCAGGGCGGCGCGGTGGCCAGGGCCGCCGCCGAGATGGGCGACTTCCTGGACGCCCGCTTCCTGGTCGCCTTCACGCAGTCCGGCGACACGGTGCGCCGGCTGTCCCGCTACCGCTCGCCGATCCCGGTGCTGGCCTTCACCCCGGAGCAGTCCACCCGCTCGCAGCTCACCCTGACGTGGGGCGTGGAGACCTTCCTCGGCCCGATGGTGCAGACGACCGACGAGATGGTGCGGCAGGTCGACGAGGAGCTGCTGCGGATCGGCCGGTGCAAGAAGGGCGACGTCGTGATCATCACGGCGGGCTCGCCGCCCGGGATGCCCGGCACCACCAATATGGTCCGGGTCCACCACATCGGTGTCGATGAGCTACCGCCGCGTAATGGGTGAACTCGAAATAGCTCCTGACTTCTTCCGCGCCCCCACCGCCGGCACCCGGTGGGGGCGCGGTTTTACGGCCGGTGCCGCCCCGGCCGGATATTTGCCCGTCGACTGCAATTAACGCTGCGTAACGCGCGCGCAATAAACATTCCCGGGCGCGTCCGGGCGCCCCGCGGGAGCCGCGGCGCCGCGCCGCGGAGGTCCCGCCGCTGACCGGCGGCGCCCCGGGAGGTGCCGCCCCGCACGGGAAGTGCGGTTTTCACTCTCTACGCGCCTCGGTGGCAAATGGGCTATGTACGAAAAGTCCCGCCGAATCTCAAGAGAAGCTCAAGAGTTTTGGATCGGCATAACAAGACAGTCACACTCTTGGCTGCACCTATGCCGTACGACCCGAACCGGGCCTAGAGTCACGGCCAGTCACCGCGCCACCGGATTTGTCAGTTCGGGTTCCGCGCGCGGCTTCGGCTTCTCATGAGAGAAGGCCGTGTAGGGGAAAGGACTGACCGTGCGACAGCGTTCCTTGCTGATTCTCACCTCCGTGATCGCCACCGGTGCCCTCACGCTCTCCGCGTGCGGCTCACGCAGCGACGATGACAAAAAGGGCGGGGACGGCGGCAGCGGCAGCAGCAGTGCCGCGTCCGGCGACAACATCACCGTGGTGATCGGCGTCGACACCCCGCTGACCGGCCAGAACTCCGCGACCGGCCTGGGCATCCAGTACGGCGTGCAGATAGCGGTGGACGACGCCAACACCAAGAAGCTCGTCCCCGGCGTCACCTTCAAGGTCAAGGCGCTGGACGACAAGGCCCAGCCGGGCATCGGCCAGCAGAACGCCACCGCCCTGGTCGCCGACAAGAACGTCATCGCCACCATCGGCCCGCTGAACTCCGGTGTGGCGCAGTCGATGCAGCAGGTCTTCTCCCAGGCCAACATGGTCGAGATCTCGCCGTCCAACACCAACCCGGCGCTCTCGCAGGGCAAGGACTGGGCCTCCGGCAAGAAGGAGCGCCCCTTCAAGACCTACTTCCGCACCGCCACCACGGACGCCAACCAGGGCAACTTCGCCGCCGACTACGCGGCCAAGACCCTGAACAAGAAGAGCGCCTTCGTGGTCGACGACAAGCAGACGTACGGCGCCGGCCTGTCGGCCATCTTCAAGGACAAGTTCGCCGCCCTGGGCGGCAAGGTCGTCGGCACCGACCACATCAACACCGGTGACACCGACTTCTCCACGCTCGTCACCAAGATCAAGAACTCGCACGCCGACATGGTCTACTACGGCGGCCAGTACGACGAGTCGGAGCTGATCACCAAGCAGCTCAAGGCGGCCGGCGTGAAGATCCCGCTCATGGGCGGCGACGGCATGTACTCCGACACCTACATCAAGACCGCCGGTGCCGCGGCCGAGGGCGACCTGGTCACCTCCGTCGGTGTCCCCGTGGACTCCCTGCCCGAGGCCAAGAACTTCATCAGCACGTACAAGTCCCGCGGCTACCCCGGTGACTACAGCACCTACGGCGGCTACTCCTACGACGCCGCCACGGCCGTCATCAACGCCGTCAAGACGGTGATGGACGCCAACGGCGGCAAGCTGCCGGACGACGCGCGCGCCAAGCTCGTCGACGCCGTCCAGAAGACCGACCTCGAAGGCGTCTCCGGGCACCTGTCCTTCGACGAGTTCGGTGACACCACCAACAAGCAGCTCACGGTCTACCAGGTCAAGAGCGGCAAGTGGGTGGCGGTAAAGACCGGCGTGTACACCGGCTGACCGTCCCAGACACCCCCAGGGCCGGGGGGGGGGGGGGGGGGCCCCCCCCCCGCCCCCCCCCCCCCCCCCCCCCCCCCCCCCCCCCCGGGCGGCGGCGGGGGGGGCCGCCCCGCCCCCCCGCCGCCCCCCCCCCGGTACTCCATGTAAAAGTGGGCCTTGGGGGGGGGTTAAACGCCGGGGTTTAACCCGGGCCCCCCCCCCCCCCCCCCCCCGGGGCGGGGGGGGGGGCCCCCCCCCCCGCGCGGCCCGCAGCACATCCGGTCCCCGGCGGCCCCGCCGGGTCCGCCCCGGTCCCACCTGTCACCCGTCCCCGTCCACCCAGCGACATGGAGGCCATGCGGTGCACACCCTGCCGCAACAGCTGGCCAACGGGCTGTTCATCGGCTCGATGTACGGGCTCATCGCCATCGGCTACACGATGGTGTACGGCATCGTCCAGCTCATCAACTTCGCCCACGGCGAGATCTACATGACCGGCGCCTTCGGCGCGCTCGCGGTCTACACGAACCTTCCCGACGGCATGTCCATATGGGCGGCGCTGCCGCTCATGCTCGCCGGCGGTGCCGTCGTGTCCGTCCTGATCGCGGTCGGAGCGGAACGCCTCGCGTACCGCCCGCTGCGGAACGCCCCACGGCTGGCGCCGCTGATCACCGCCATCGGCCTCTCCCTCGCGCTGCAGCAGGCGGTCTTCCTGTGGTACCCGAACGCCACCGCGGGCAAGCACTTCCCGTCGCTGCCCGGCGGCCCGTACCACGTGGGTTCCGTCGACATCCAGACCGGTGACATCTTCCTGGTCGCCGCCGCGGCGATCTGCATGACCGCGCTGGCCGCCTTCGTCCGCACCTCGCGCACCGGCCGGGCCATGCAGGCCACCGCGCAGGACCCGGACACCGCGAAGCTGATGGGCATCGACACCAACCGCATCATCGTGATCGCGTTCGCCATCGGCGGCTTCTTCGCCGCCGTCGCCGGCCTCGCGTCCGGCCTGAAGTACGGCCAGATCAAGTACGACATCGGCTTCCAGGCGGGTCTGAAGGCGTTCACCGCCGCCGTCCTCGGCGGCATCGGCAACATCTACGGAGCCATGCTCGGCGGCCTCGTCCTCGGCATCGCCGAGTCCTGCGCCTCCGCCTACATCTCCAACATCCCCGGCATGCAGCAGCTCGGCGGCAGCGAGTGGGCCAACGTCTGGGCCTTCGTCCTGCTCATCGTGGTGCTGCTGGTCCGGCCGCAGGGCCTGCTCGGCGAACGCGTAGCGGACAGGGCGTGATCGTATGACCGACCTCCCCACCACCGCACAGGTGCTGCCCGTCACCGACCCGGGCGGCGGCCGCGTCCTGAGCTACCTGCCGCTGCCCTTCAGCGCGGCGCGGCTGCTGGTGCTGCTCGGCGCCGCGGTGTCGATCGCCTCGACGTTCATGTCGTGGACCTACACGACCGACTTCCCCGGTGACCTGACCGTCAGCGGCTACCCCGGCGGCCTGCAGGTCATGACGCTGGTCGCCGGCATCCTGACCGCCGTCGTCTCGCTGGGCGCCTTCCGGGTGCCCGGAATGGGGTGGCTCAACCCCAGCCGCTCGTACAACTCGGTGCTGCTGCTGGCCGCCGGAACGTTCGGCACCACCTGGTACACCGTCATCGACATCGCGGCCAAGCTGCACGGCCTGGCCAACCTCGACCCCGGCGGCTGGGTCGCCGCCGTCGGCAGCGCGGTCCTCCTGATCGGCGCGCTCGGGCTGCCGGCCCACCGCCCGCCGCTGGACCAGGGGGACGACTACGCCGAGCCCGGCCTGTTCGCCTCGGCGGGCGTCGTCCGCCTGTACCACCTCCTGCGCAGCCTGAGGGTCACCAACGCCGACCTGAAGGTCCCCGACCCGCGGCGGCTGAACGTCTGGCTCCAGCGGCTGGCGATCGTCGTGGTCTACGCGACCGGCGTCAAGATCCTCACCTACGGCCTGGCCACCAGCTACAGCGACATCTTCATCGGCTTCCTGATCGTCGTCTGCTTCACCTTCTGGGGCCTGTCCGGCTCGGGCCTGCTGCGGCAGTTCCAGCAGATCGTGCGGGAGAACAAGATCTTCTCCTCCAGCGCCTGCATCCTGGCCGCCATCGCCTACCCGTTCGTCCAGAACGACGAGCACTGGGCCAACCTCGGCGTGAACATCCTGATCGTCGGCACCGTCGCCCTCGGCCTGAACATCGTCGTCGGCCTCACCGGCCTGCTCGACCTCGGATACGTCGCCTTCCTCGGTGTCGGCGCCTACACCGCCGCCCTGGTCTCCGGCTCCCCGTACTCGATCTGGTCCGGGACCACCTTCCCGTTCTGGGCCGCCGCCCTCGCCGGAGCCGCCGCGGCCCTGGTGTTCGGCGTGCTGATCGGCGCCCCGACGCTGCGGCTGCGCGGCGACTACCTGGCGATCGTCACGCTCGGCTTCGGAGAGATCTTCCGCATCGTCGTCAACAACCTCGACGGCGTGAGCGGTCCGAAGATCACCAACGGCCCGAACGGCATCGCGCAGATCCCCGACCTGTCGATCTTCGGCTACAACCTGGGCAACACCCACGACGTCGGCGGCGTCCAGCTCGGCAGGTTCGCCAACTACTACCTGCTGATGCTGGTCATCACCGTCATCGTCGTGCTGGTCTTCACCCGCGCCGCCGACTCCCGTATCGGCCGCTCCTGGATCGCCATCCGCGAGGACGAGACCGCGGCCACCGCGATGGGCATCAACGGCTTCCGGGTCAAGCTCATCGCCTTCGCCCTCGGCGCCTGCCTCGCGGGCCTGGCCGGCACCGTCAGCGCGCACGTCACCAACTCCGTCGTGCCCACGCCGTACGTCTTCTCCGGCTCGACGCCGCCGAACTCCGCCTTCCTGCTCGCCGCCGTCGTCCTCGGCGGCATGGGAACGGTCAGCGGCCCGATCCTGGGCGCGGCACTGCTCTACCTGATCCCCGAGAAGCTGGACTTCCTCGCCAAGTACGAGCTGTTCGCCTTCGGTCTCGCACTGGTCCTGATCATGCGGCTGCGGCCGGAGGGCATCATCGCCAACCGGCGCCGGCAGCTGGAGTTCCACGAGGACGAGACCACCACGCCGGGCAAGCGCCCGCTCGGCGACGACACCGTGGCCGTCGGCCCGGCGGGGGTGTGAGGACACCATGACCACCACCATTCCGCACCAGTCCGCCCCGCGCGACGAACCGGCCGGCGGGCCGCTGCTCCAGGCCAGCGGCGTCGTCATGCGGTTCGGCGGCCTGACCGCCGTCCGCAACGTCGACCTCACCGTCAACCCCGGGGAGATCGTCGGCCTCATCGGCCCCAACGGCGCGGGCAAGACCACCTTCTTCAACTGCCTGACCGGGCTGTACGTGCCGACCGAGGGCACCGTCAGCTACCGCGGGACGGTGCTGCCGCCCAAGCCGCACCTGGTCACCAAGGCCGGTGTCGCCCGCACCTTCCAGAACATCCGGCTCTTCGCCAACATGACGGTGCTGGAGAACGTCCTCGTCGGGCGGCACACCAGGACCAAGGAGGGGCTGCTCTCGGCGATCGTCCGCGGCCCCGGCTACCACCGTGCGGAGGCCGCCTCGCGGGCCCGCGCGATGGAGCTGCTGGAGTTCACCGGGCTGGCCGCCAAGGCCGACCACCTCGCCCGCAACCTGCCCTACGGCGAGCAGCGCAAGCTGGAGATCGCCCGGGCGCTCGCCAGCGAGCCCGGCCTGCTGCTGCTCGACGAGCCGACCGCGGGCATGAACCCGCAGGAGACCCGGGCCACCGAGGAACTGGTCTTCGCCGTCCGCGACCAGGGCACCGCCGTGCTCGTCATCGAGCACGACATGCGCTTCATCTTCAACCTGTGCGACCGCGTCGCCGTGCTCGTCCAGGGCGAGAAGCTGGTGGAGGGCACCTCCGAGGTCGTCCAGCAGGACGAGCGGGTCATCGCCGCGTACCTCGGCGAGCCCTTCGAGGCGGCCGGGGAGCAGGAGCAGCCGGAGCCCGCGCCGGAACCGGAACCGGGGCAGGACGAGCAGCAGGAGAACGACAAATGACCGCACTGCTCGAAGTGGACAACCTGCGCGTCGCGTACGGCAAGATCGAGGCCGTCAAGGGCATCTCGTTCTCCGTCGAGGCCGGCCAGGTCGTCACGCTCATCGGCACCAACGGCGCCGGCAAGACCACCACCCTGCGCACGCTGAGCGGGCTGCTCCGCCCGGTCGGCGGACGGATCGTCTTCGACGGGCGGCCGCTGCACCGGGAACCGGCCCACCGGATCGTGGCACTGGGCCTGGCCCACTCGCCCGAGGGCCGGCACATCTTCCCCAACCTGACCATCGAGCAGAACCTCCAGCTCGGCGCCTACCTCCGCAAGGACCAGGCGGGGATCGCCCAGGACATCGAGCGCGCCTACACGCTCTTCCCGATCCTCGGCGAGCGCCGCCGGCAGGCCGCGGGCACCCTGTCCGGCGGCGAGCAGCAGATGCTCGCCATGGGCAGGGCGCTGATGTGCCGGCCGAAGCTGCTGATGCTGGACGAGCCGTCGATGGGCCTGTCGCCGATCATGATGCAGAAGATCATGGCGACCATCAAGGAACTCAGGGAGCAGGGCACCACCATCCTGCTCGTCGAGCAGAACGCGCAGGCCGCGCTGTCGCTCGCCGACCAGGCGCACGTCATGGAGGTCGGCACCATCAAGCTCTCCGGCACCGGCGCGGAGCTGCTGAACGACGACGGTGTCCGCAAGACCTACCTCGGCGAGGACTGAGCCGGCGCCCGTACGCGGTGGGGCCGCACCCGGATTGCCGGGTGCGGCCCCACCGCGTACGTACCGTCGCCGCCGGCTACTCGCCCGCGACCTCCTCGATCACGGCCTGCGCGACCGCCTGCATCGACATCCGGCGGTCCATCGACGTCTTCTGGATCCAGCGGAAGGCCGCCGGCTCCGTCAGGCCGTACTTCGTCTGCAGCACGCTCTTGGCGCGGTCCACCAGCTTGCGCGTCTCCAGCCGCTGCGCGAGGTCGGCGACCTCCGACTCCAGCGCCCGCAGCTCCTGGAAGCGGCTGACCGCCATCTCGATCGCCGGCACCAGGTCGCTCTTGCTGAACGGCTTGACCAGGTACGCCATCGCGCCCGCGTCCCGCGCGCGCTCCACCAGCTCGCGCTGCGAGAAGGCGGTGAGCATCAGCACCGGCGCGAGCTTCTCGCCCGCGATGCGCTCGGCCGCCGAGATCCCGTCCAGCACCGGCATCTTCACGTCCAGGATCACCAGGTCGGGCCGGTGCTCCTCGGCGAGCTTGACCGCCGCCTCCCCGTCGCCCGCCTCCCCGACGACCGCGTAGCCCTCCTCCTCCAGCATCTCCTTGAGGTCCAGCCGGATCAGCGCCTCGTCCTCCGCGATCACCACGCGGGTGGTCTGCGGCGGGACGTGCGACTGCGCCGCAGGCTGGTCGGCGGGCTGGTCGGTCTGCTCGCCGGACTGCGCGGCGGGCTCGTCGGGGGCGCTCACGGTGCTCCTCGGTTCAGGCGGGGTGCTGCTACTAGAGCCTACCCAGCTCCGCTAAGGTAGGACCACGCAGGACCGCCGAGGGCCCTGCGTTTCGCACGGCGCCCCGGTAGCCCAGCGGAAGAGGCAGTGCTCTCAAACAGCATCCAGCGTGGGTTCGAATCCCACCCGGGGTACGTCGGGCCCGCCGCGGAGCACCGCGCGGGCCCCTGCTGTACCGGCCGTCAGGCCCCCGTCACGCCGTCGCCGCCGGAGCGGCCGGGCGCAGCATGCACGTGAGCCGGGCGGTGCAGACCCGCTTGCCGGAGTCGTCGTCGGTGATCACGATCTCGTAGGTGGCCGAGGAGCGCCCCCGGTGGACCGGGGTCGCGGTGCCCGTGACCTGGCCCTGCCGCATACCGCGGTGGTGGGTCGCGTTGAGGTCGACGCCCACCGCGATCTTGCTGGGGCCGCCGTGCAGCATCGCGCCGACCGATCCCAGCGTCTCCGCCAGCACCGCGGAGGCGCCGCCGTGCAGCAGCCCGTACGGCTGGGTGTTGCCCTCCACCGGCATCGTGCCGACCACCTGCTCCGGCGACGCCTCCAGGATCCGGATGTTCATCCGCTCGCCGAGGTGGCCGGCCGAGAAGAGCGCCTGCAGGTCGATGCCGAGCCCGGCGTACTGCTCCAGGATCTCCTGGGGGAAACGGGTGACGGTCTGCTCGCCCATGCGCTCGGCTCCGATCGGCCTCTGCCTCGCTGTCGTGGTGGGTGTACCGGACAGCCTTCCACCGTTTTCTACCGCACGGGCGCGGTCACGGGCGCGCCGGGTCGGCCGGGGCGCCGCCCCGCGCTTTCTCCAGCCGGATGACGACGGACTTGGCGGCGGGCGTGTTGCTGGTCTCGGCCGTGTGGTCCAGCGGGATCAGCACGTTGGTCTCCGGGAAGTAGGCGGCGGCGCAGCCGCGCGGCGTCGGGTAGTGGACGATCCGGAAGCCCTCCGCCCGCCGCTCGGAGCCGTCCTTCCACTCGCTCACCAGGTCGGCGTACTCCCCGTCGGCCAGCCCCGCGGCCGCCGCGTCGTCGGCGTGCACCAGCACGACCCGGCGCCCGCCCCTGATACCGCGGTAGCGGTCGTCGAGGCCGTAGACGGTGGTGTTGTACTGGTCGTGCGAGCGCAGCGTCTGGAGCAGCAGCCGGCCCTCGGGCACCTCGGGGTACTCCAGCGGCGCGGCCGTGAAGTTGGCCCTGCCGGTGGCGGTGGGGAAGGTGCGCGAGTCGCGCGGCCCGTGCGGCAGCGTGAAGCCGCCGGGGCGGCGCACCCTGGCGTTGAAGTCGTCGAAGCCCGGCACCACGCGGGCCACGCGGTCGCGGATCAGGTCGTAGTCGCGCTCGAAATCCGCCCACGGCACGCGGCTGCGGTCGCCGAACACCGCGCGGGCCAGCCGCGAGACGATCGCGGGCTCCGACAGCAGGTGCGGGGAGGCCGGCGGCAGCCCGCCGTGCGAGGCGTGCACCATGCCCATGGAGTCCTCGACGCTCACGAACTGCGGCCCGGCCGCCTGCACGTCCTTCTCCGTGCGGCCCAGCGTCGGCAGGATCAGGGCGCGGGCGCCGGTCACCACGTGCGAGCGGTTGAGCTTCGTGGAGACGTGCACCGTCAGCCGGGCACGGCGCATCGCCGCCTCCGTGACGTCGGTGTCGGGGGAGGCCGCGACGAAGTTGCCGCCCATGGCGAAGAACACCTTCGCCTGCCCGTCACGCAGCGCGCGGATCGCCCGCACCACGTCGAGGCCGTGCTCGCGCGGCGGCGCGAAGCCGAACTCCTTCTCCAGGGCGTCCAGGAAGGCCGGGGCGGGCCGCTCGAAGATGCCCATCGTGCGGTCGCCCTGCACGTTGCTGTGCCCGCGCACCGGGCACACCCCGGCGCCGGGGCGGCCCACGTTGCCGCGCAGCAGCAGGAAGTTGACCACCTCGCGGATGGTCGGCACCGCGTGCCGGTGCTGGGTCAGGCCCATCGCCCAGCACACCACGACACTCGACGCGTCGAGCACCATCGCGTGCAGCTTCTCGATCTCGTCCCGCCCGAGCCCGGTGGCGCGCTCGACCTCCGCCCAGTCCGCGGCGAGGGCCGCCGCCTCGTAGTCGGCGAAGCCGTGGGTGTGCTCGGCGATGAAGGCGCGGTCCAGCGCGTCCGCCTCGATCAGCAGCCGTCCCAGGGCCCGGAAGAGCGCCTGGTCGCCGCCCAGCCGCACGGGCAGGAAGAGGTCGGTGAGCCTGGTGCCGGGCCCGGCGAGGCCGCCGGCGGTCTGCGGGTTGCGGAAGCGCTCCATGCCGGCTTCGGGCAGCGGGTTGACGGTGACGATCTTCGCGCCGCCGCGCTTGGCCTTCTCCAGGGCCGACAGCATCCGCGGGTGGTTCGTGCCCGGGTTCTGGCCCGCGACGATGATCAGCCCGGCGCGGTGCAGGTCGTCGAGCAGCACGCTGCCCTTGCCGACGCCGAGCGTCTCGGTCAGGGCCGAGCCGGACGACTCGTGGCACATGTTGGAGCAGTCCGGGAGGTTGTTGGTGCCGAATTCGCGGGCGAAGAGCTGGAAGAGGAAGGCGGCCTCGTTGCTCGTGCGCCCGGAGGTGTAGAAGACGGCCTCGTCCGGCGAGTCCAGCGCGTGCAGCTCCTCGGCGATCAGCTCGAAGGCCCGTTCCCACGGCACCGCCTCGTACGTCCCGGCGCCGTCCGCGAGGTACATCGGCTGGGTGATGCGGCCCTGCTGGCCGAGCCAGTAGCCGCTGCGCCGGGCGAGGTCGGCGACGGGGTGGGCGGCGAAGAAGTCGGGCGTGACGCGGCGCAGCGTCGCCTCCTCCGCGACGGCCTTGGCGCCGTTCTCGCAGAACTCGAAGGTGTGCCGGTGGTCGGGCTCCGGCCACGCGCACCCCGGGCAGTCGAAGCCGTCCTTCTGGTTGACCTTGAGCAGGGTGAGCGCCGCCCGCCGGGCGCCCATCTGCGCCCCGGCCACCTTCACCGTGTGCCCGACCGCCGGCAACCCGGCGGCGGCCTTCTTCGGCGCGCCGACGTGCGGCGCGTCCTGGACGGGATCACCCTGCGGAGCCTTCTTCGCCATACGGGCGATCCTCCCACCGTTCGGCGCCGGGCGGCACGGATCGCGCGGCCGGCTCCGGGGGAATCCGGGATTGTCGGTGGCGCGTGGGAGGATCGCTCACGTGGCAACGAAAGCATCGAAGACGACGACCGACCGCCCCCGCCTGATGCTGCTGGACGGGCACTCGCTGGCGTACCGGGCGTTCTACGCGCTGCCCGTGGAGAACTTCAGCACCGCCACGGGGCAGCCGACGAACGCGATCTACGGCTTCACGTCCATGCTGTCGAACACGCTGCGTGACGAGCAGCCGACGCACCTGGCGGTCGCCTTCGACGTCTCCCGCAAGACCTGGCGCTTCGACGAGTATCCGGAGTACAAGGCGACGCGCACCAAGACGCCCGACGAGTTCCGCAGCCAGGTGGAGCTGATCGGCGAGCTGCTGGACGCCATGGGAGTGAGGCGCTTCGCCGTCGACGGCTTCGAGGCGGACGACGTGATCGCCACCCTCGCCACCCAGGCCGAGCAGCTGGGCTACGAGGTCCTCATCGTCACCGGCGACCGGGATTCCTTCCAGCTCGTCAGCGACCACGTCACCGTGCTCTACCCGACCAAGGGCGTGTCGGAGCTCACGCGTTACACCCCGGCGAAGGTCGAGGAGAAGTACGGCCTGACCCCGGCCCAGTACCCGGACTTCGCGGCGCTGCGCGGCGACCCGTCCGACAACCTGCCCGGCATCCCCGGCGTGGGGCCGAAGACGGCGACGAAGTGGATCAGTGAGTTCGGCTCCTTCGACGCGCTGGTCGAGCGGGTCGACGAGGTCAAGGGCAAGGCCGGGGAGGCCCTGCGGGCGCACCTGGAGGCCGTCAAGCTCAACCGGCGGCTGACGGAGATGGTCAAGGACGTCGCACTGCCCGTGGGCCCCGAGGGCCTGGAGCGGGTGCCGTACGACCGCGACGCGGTCACCGGCGTGCTCGACGTGCTGGAGTTCCGCCACGCCAACTTCCGCGAGCGGCTCTTCGCCGCCGACCCCGGCGCGCAGGAGGAGGAGGCCGAGATCGCCGAGGGCGTCGCCGTCGAGGGCACGGTGCTGGCCGCCGGCGACCTGCCGGACTGGCTCGCCGCCCACAGCGGGGTGCCGGTCGGCCTCGCCAGCGTCGACACCTGGGCGCTGGGCGCCGGCAGCGTCACCCAGATCGCGCTGGCGACCGCGGAGGACGCCGCCTGGTTCGATCCGGCGCAGCTCGACGAGACCGACGAGCGGGCCTTCGCCGGCTGGCTCGCCGACCCCGCCCGCCCCAAGGTGCTGCACAACGCCAAGAACACCGCCCGCGTCTTCGCCGAGCACGGCTGGACGATCGACGGGGTGTCCATGGACACCGCGCTCGCCGCCTACCTGATCAAGCCGGGCCGCCGCTCCTTCGCGCTCGACGTGCTGTCGGTGGAGTACCTGGGCCGCGAGCTGGCCCCGGTCGACACCGGCAGCGGCCAGCTCGCCTTCGGTGAGGAGGGGGACGAGGAGGGCGCGGCCGCCGCGAGCGCCCTCATGGTCCAGGCCCGCACCGTGCTCGACCTCGGCGAGGTCTTCGGCGCCCGGCTGCCCGAGGTGGGCGCCGCCGAGCTGCTGCACGACCTCGAACTGCCGACGTCCGCGCTGCTGGCCAGGATGGAACGGGCCGGTATCGCCGCCGACCGGGCCCATCTGGAGGGCCTGGAGCAGCAGTTCGCGGCGGCCGTGCAGCACGCGGTGGGCGAGGCGCACGCCTCGGTGGGGCACGAGTTCAACCTCGGCTCGCCCAAGCAGCTCCAGGAGGTGCTGTTCGGCGAGCTGGGCCTGCCCCGGACCAAGAAGACCAAGACCGGCTACACCACCGACGCCGACGCGCTCCTGTGGCTGGCCGGGCAGACCGAGCACGACCTGCCGGCCATCATGCTGCGGCACCGCGAGCAGGCCAAGCTGCGCGTCACCGTCGAGGGCCTGGTCAAGACCGTCGCCCCGGACGGGCGGATCCACACCACCTTCAGCCAGATCGTCGCCGCCACCGGCCGGCTGTCGTCCACCGACCCCAACCTGCAGAACGTGCCGGTCCGCACCGACGAGGGCCGGGCCATCCGCCGCGGCTTCGTCGTCGGCGAGGGCTACGAGTCGCTGCTGACGGCCGACTACAGCCAGATCGAACTGCGCGTCATGGCCCACCTGTCCGAGGACGAGGGCCTCGTCGCCGCCTTCACCTCCGGCGAGGACCTGCACACCACCGTCGGCTCCCAGGTCTTCGGCGTCGGGCGGGACGCGGTCGACGCGGAGATGCGCCGCAAGATCAAGGCCATGTCGTACGGCCTGGCGTACGGGCTGTCGGCCTTCGGCCTGTCGCAGCAGCTCGGCATCGAGGCCGGCGAGGCACGTGCCCTGATGGAGACGTACTTCGAGCGCTTCGGCGGCGTGCGCGACTACCTGCACCGGGTCGTCGAGGAGGCCCGCGGCACCGGTTACACCGAGACGCTGCTCGGCCGCCGCCGCTACCTGCCCGACCTCAACAGCGACAACCGGCAGCGCCGCGAGATGGCCGAGCGCATGGCGCTCAACGCGCCGATCCAGGGCTCGGCCGCGGACATCGTCAAGCTCGCGATGCTGCGCGTCGACGAGGCGCTCGCCAAGGAGCAGCTCGCGTCCCGCATGCTGCTCCAGGTGCACGACGAGATCGTGCTGGAGATCGCCCCCGGCGAGCGGGCCGCGGTCGAGGAACTGGTACGCCGCGAGATGGCCGGGGCCTATCCGCTGCGCGCGCCGCTGGACGTGTCGGTGGGGGTCGGGCCGGACTGGGAGTCCGCCGCCCACTGAGGCCGCGGCCGGGTGGGGCCGCGCGCCGGCGCGCGACCCCACCCGGCCGGCGACCACGGGGTGGCCGGGGGGAGAACGGCTGGTGGTGACAAACCGGCCGCGCCCGATTGCGCACATTTTGAGTACGTCCGCACGGTGGTCACGTGTCGCAAGTTGCCGTAGGGTCGGCGGAGTTGTGGCGCCGGAGACGGCGCACTCCGCACCTGGGAGGGGAAGCACCCTATGGCAGCGCGGCGTTACGGCCGAAGGCTACGCAGGGGAGCGGCGGGCACAGCGGTTGCCGCCGCGGCGATGGCGGCGCTCAGCGCGTCACAGGCACCGGGGTTCCTCCCCGTCGCCCACGCCGCCCCCGCGCACACCGAGCAGCAGACGGCCGTCGCCCCACCGTCCGGGCCGGCCATCGACGGTGACACGCCCTACATCACCGACATGCCGCCGCTGAACACCCCCACCGGGCCGCCGCTGGTCTCCCCGACGCCGGGAGTCCCCGGCGGTCCCTCGGTGAACGTCCCCACCGACGGCTCCGGCCTGCCCGCGACCGTGCTCGCCGCGTACCGGCGCGCCGAGGCCTCCGTCGCCGAGAGCAACCCCGGCTGCCACCTGCCGTGGGAACTCCTCGCCGCCATCGGCCAGGTCGAGTCCAACCAGGCCCGGCACGGCGCCGTCGACGCCAACGGCACCACCTGGAAGCCGATCCTCGGCCCCGTCCTCAACGGCAACGGCTTCGCGAACATCAGCGACACGGACGGCGGGCGCTACGACGGGGACCCGGTGCACGACCGGGCGGTCGGGCCCATGCAGTTCATCCCCTCGACGTGGGAGCGCTGGGGCGCGGACGGCAACGGCGACGGCGTGGACGACCCCGACAACATCTACGACGCCGCGCTCGCCGCCGCGCACTACCTGTGCGCCGACGGGCGGGATCTCGCGGTGCCGGCCCAGATGGACCGGGCGATCCTCGGCTACAACCACTCGCAGGCCTATCTCACGCTGGTCCGCGCCTGGTACGACCACTTCCGGCGGGGCGGGGCCGTCTCCGTACCCGACAGCCCCGGTACGCCGCAGGCACCGGCCGCACCCGGGAAGCCCGGCACGCCGGGCAAGCCGGGCACCACGCCGCCCGCGGCGGGGAGCGGCGGCGAGTCGACCAAGCCGGTCGAGCCCGGGGGCGGAGCCACGACGCCGCCGCCCACGGACGGGGGAACGACGACCCCGCCGCCCACCGACGGCGGGACCACCACGCCGCCGCCCACCGACGGCGGGACGACGACCCCGCCGCCGGGCGACGGCACGGGTGACCCGACGACCCCGCCGAGCGGCGACCCGACGGATCCGGGTGACCCGACGACGCCGCCGGTGTGCGAGTCGCCGACGCCCACGCCGACCGATTCCGGGACGCCGACCCCGGAGCCCTCGGGCAGCGAGGCTCCGGCGGACGACCCGTGCGGCACGGCGACGCCGACACCGGAGGAGACGCCGT
Source organism: Streptomyces sp. NPDC020983 (assembly GCF_044333485.1). Taxonomy (NCBI): domain Bacteria; kingdom Bacillati; phylum Actinomycetota; class Actinomycetes; order Kitasatosporales; family Streptomycetaceae; genus Streptomyces; species Streptomyces sp. NPDC020983. The sequence goes on from NZ_JBIRRA010000012.1 coordinate 61,388, forward strand.
CCGGCTCGGCCTCTCCCTCTCCCTCCGCCGCCGGGACGGCCACCACCGGGACGGCGGGGTCCTCGGAGGACTGAGGGCGCGGAGGACTGCGGGCGTCCCCGCCGGAGCCGGGCGCAGGCGCGCGGGGCCCCCGCGCCGTTTCCCCCGCGCCCCGGCAGCGCCTGCCCCGCCGGCGGGGCGGTCCCGCGCGGGAGGAGCGCCGCCGGTCAGGAGCGTGCGCAGACGCGCAGGGCCGCCCACCGGCCCCGCGGCGGACTGCACCCCCCGGCCCGCTGGGAGGCGGGTTACCCCGACAGGGGGCACGGCGTTCCGGAGCAGGCAGGTGCGCACCTCACCGCGGGCGGGCACCGGCTGTGCGAGCGCTGTCGTCCCCCGCCCGGGACCACGTCACCCGCGCGTGGACAGGACGGAGGAGACGCGGCCGGCTCTCCCCGGGGACCGGCGAGCCCTCGCCCGCCCGCCTCGGCGCGCGGGGGACCGCGCCGCCGCCCCGGGAGGGCCCCTGAGCGGCCCGGCGGGGCGGGCCGCCGCGCACCGGGCCCACGGCTCTCAGGCGCGGCGGGGGTTGGCGCGGCGGGTGGGGGGTGTGGTCGCGGGGTCCTCGGGCCAGGGGTGGCGGGGGTAGCGGCCGCGGAGTTCGGAGCGGACGGCGGGGTAGCCGGTGCGCCAGAAGGACGCGAGGTCGGCGGTCACCGCGGCGGGGCGGCCCGCGGGGGAGAGCAGGTGGACCAGGACGGGGACGCCCGCGACGCGCGGGGTGTCCGCGAGGCCGAACATCTCCTGGAGCTTCACCGCGAGGACGGGCTGCTCGCCCGTGTAGTCGACGCGGACACGTGAGCCGCTCGGCACCTCCAGGCGTTCGGGCGCCAGCTCCGCGAAGCGCGCCGCCTCGCCCGAGGCCCAGGGCAGCAGCCGCGGGAGGGCCCGGCCCGCGTCCGTACGCTCCAGGTCGGCGCGGCGGCGGGCGGTCGCCAGCTCGGGGCCGAGCCACTCGGGGGCGCGCTCCAGCAGGGCCTGCTCGGCGACGTCCGGCCACGGCCCGCCCAGCACGCGGTGCAGGAAGGCCATCCGCTGCCGCAGTTCCACGGCCTCCCGGGACCAGCGCAGCAGCGCCGTGCCCTCGGCGGCGAGCCCGTCGAGGAGGGCGGCGCGCACGGCGGCGGGGTCGGGGGAGCGCAGCGGCGCCGACTCCAGCTCCACCGCGCCGAGCCGCTCCACCCGCCGGGCCACCACGTCGCCCTGGGCCCAGCGCACCTCCTCGTACGCCTCCAGGGCCCACCGCGCGGCGTCCCGGGCCGTCGCCCGGTCGGCCACCGCGGCGAGCCGCACCCGCGCCGCGGCCCGCCCCGCCGCCCGGTCGGCCACCGCGACGGCCACCCACTCGGCGCCGCCGAGCGCGTCCCCGACGTCCGCGGCGGTCCCGGACACCATCAGGTACCCGCCCCCCGGGCGCCGCCGCGCCAGCCGCTCGGGGAACGCCAGCGCGACGACGAGCCCCGCGGCGGCGTCGTCCCCGAGTCCCCGGCCGCCGGCCTCCGTGGTGCGTCCCGGCGCCGCGGGCCCGCTCGCGCCCCGCGCGGCGGGTGCGGTCCTCGCGGCGCCGCCCGGGGCAGCCGCCGGCGGCTCGCCGCCGGGGGGTGCGCCCTCGGCGCGGAGGGCCGCCTCCAGGCGGCGGGTCTCGGCGCGCCAGCGGGGGGCGTAGGGGTCGGCCGAGCGGCGGGCGGTGTGCCAGGCGGCGGTCAGGTCGGGACCGTAGGCGGCGGGGACCTCTTCCGAGAGGAGGGCGGTGATCTCGGCGGCGCGGGCGGGCCCGATCTCGGGGGCGGCGTCGAGGAGGGCGCGGGCCAGCCGGGGGTGGAGGCCGAGGCGGGCCAGGCGGTGGCCGCGGGGGGTGGCGCGGCCCGCGGCGTCGACGGCGTCCAGCGTGCGCAGCGTGGCGCGGGCGGCGGCCAGCGCCCCGGGCGGCGGCGGGTCCAGCAGGGCCAGGCCCGTCGCGTCGGGCTCACCCCAGCAGGCGGCCTGGAGTGCGAAGCCGGTGAGGTCGGCGAGGGCGATCTCCGGCTCGGGCTGCCGGGCCAGGCGGTCGTGCTCGGCCTGCGACCAGCAGCGGAAGACCGTGCCGGGCGCCTCCCGCCCGGCGCGTCCGGCGCGCTGCCGGGCGGCGGCCCGCGACACCCGCACCGTGGTGAGCGCGCCCAGCCCGCGGGCGTGGTCCGTACGCGGCTCGCGCGCCAGGCCGCTGTCGACGACCGCCCGCACACCCGGCACGGTCAGGCTGGACTCGGCCACCGACGTGGCGAGCAGCACCCGGCGCCGCCCGCCCGGGGCGAGGGCGGCGTCCTGCACGGCGGCCGGCGCCCGCCCGTGCAGCTGGAGCACGTCGGCGCCGAGCCCGCCGAGCATCCCGGCGACCCGGGCGATCTCCCCGGTGCCGGGGAGGAAGCACAGCACGTCGCCCTCCGTCTCCGCGAGGGCGGTGCGGACGACCGCGGCGACGTGGGCGAGCAGCGCGGGGTCCACGCTCATGCCGTGCGGCGGCCGTACCGGGCGCGGCGGCGGCGCCCACCGTACGGCGACCGGGTGCAGGACGCCCGCCGCCTCGACGACGGGTGCCCCGCCGAGCAGCGCGGACCACGCCGCGGTGTCGGTCGTCGCGGACGCGGCGACGAGCCGCAGCTCGGGGCGCAGCGTGGCGCGCACGTCGAGCAGGAAGGCCATCGCGGTGTCCGCGTCGAGGTGCCGCTCGTGGCACTCGTCGAGGACGACGGTGCCGACACCCGCCAGCTCCGGGTCGCGCTGCAGCCGCTGGAGCAGCACACCCGTGGTGACCACCTCGACCGCGGTCGCCGCCGAGACCCTCCGCTCGCCGCGCACGGTGTAGCCGACGCTGCCGCCGACCCGCTCGCCCAGCAGCCACGCCATCCGCAGCGCGGCCGCCCGCGCCGCCATCCGCCGCGGCTCGGCGACGACCACCCGACCGCCGCCCGCCGCGGCGAGCTCCAGCGGCACCAGCGTCGTCTTGCCCGTCCCCGGCGGCGCGGCCAGCACCGCGCGGCCCTCCCGGCCGAGCGCCTCCAGCAGCTCGGGCACGACCGCGGCGACCGGCAGTCCCCGCCCCTCGGCGCGTACGGCGAAGCCCGCGCCCGGCAGGCCCCCGCTCACGCCGCGGCCCCGCTCACTCCGCCTCGCACACGAAGACGGCCGTGCCGGGCAGCAGGCGGCCGCGGAGCGGGGACCAGCCGCCCCACTCCCCGGTGTTCCAGTCGGGCCACTCCGGCTCCACCAGGTCGACCAGGCGCAGGCCCGAGGCGGTGATCGCGCGGACGTGGTCGCCGAGGGTGCGGTGGTGCTCGACGTAGACGGCGATGCCGCGCTCGTCCTGCTCGACGTAGGGGCGGCGGTCGAAGTAGGAGCCGGAGACCGTCAGGCCCTCCTCGTCCGGCTCGTCGGGGAAGGCCCAGCGCACGGGGTGGGTGACGGAGAAGACCCAGCGGCCGCCCGGGCGCAGCACCCGGCGGACCTCGCGGTGCACGCGGGCGACGTCGGCGACGAAGGGCAGCGCCCCGTACGCCGAGCACGCAAGGTCGAAGGAGGCGGCGGCGAAGGGCAGGAAGCCGGCGTCGGCCTCGACGAGGGGCACCGCCGCGGTCGCGGGGGCGTCCCCGGCGAGGCGCAGGGCGTGCTGGAGCTGGCGGTGGGAGAGGTCGAGCGCGACGGGCCGCGCGCCCTGCGCGGCCAGCCAGCGTGAGCACTGGGCGGCGCCCGCGCCGATCTCCAGGACCGCCTTGCCGTGCAGTCCGGCGGCGGGGCCGAGGAGGCCGGCCTCCGCCTCGTCGAGCCCCTCGGGGCCCCAGACGAAGCGGGCGTCGCCGAGGAAGTCCCCGTGCTCGCGCTGGTAGTCGTCGGCGTTGCTGTCCCACCAGCCGCGGCTGGCCCGGCTGCTCTCCGTGGTCCCCGCGCTGCGCCGGGTCGCTTCGGGTTCGGGTCCTTGGATCATGGCGGCAGTCGTCGTACTCTCTGAAAAGACCTGCGGACGGGTGGCTTACGCCGGTTTGGTTCGTTACGCGCCCGGTGGGCTCTTCGTGCATTGACCGTGCCCGGCTGCCCCCGTATGCTACAAGTTGCGCTGCTAGCCTGCGCGCCTCAGACGGAGCAGGCCACGCTCGACACCGCCGCAGATCCTTCTGGCCCCCTTGGGCCGGCCGGAGCCGTGGTGGGACCGAAAAAGGCTTCGGCGTAGCAGTACCTACGACTTACTGTCCGTACCGGAGTCCTTTCCCTAATGACGAGCAGCACCGAGGCCCCTCGTACCACCCCGCAGGTGGCGGTCAACGACATCGGCAACGAGGAAGCCTTCCTCGCGGCGATCGACGAGACGATCAAGTACTTCAATGACGGCGACATCGTCGACGGCGTCATCGTGAAGGTCGACCGGGACGAGGTCCTGCTCGACATCGGTTACAAGACCGAAGGTGTCATCCCCTCCCGCGAGCTGTCCATCAAGCACGACGTCGACCCCAACGAGGTCGTCGCCGTGGGCGATGAGATCGAGGCCCTCGTCCTCCAGAAGGAGGACAAGGAAGGCCGCCTGATCCTCTCGAAGAAGCGCGCCCAGTACGAGCGCGCCTGGGGCACCATCGAGAAGATCAAGGAAGAGGACGGGATCGTCACCGGTACCGTCATCGAGGTCGTCAAGGGTGGTCTCATCCTCGACATCGGCCTGCGCGGCTTCCTCCCGGCGTCCCTGGTCGAGATGCGCCGCGTGCGCGACCTCCAGCCCTACGTGGGCAAGGAGCTCGAGGCCAAGATCATCGAGCTGGACAAGAACCGCAACAACGTGGTCCTGTCCCGCCGTGCCTGGCTGGAGCAGACCCAGAGCGAGGTCCGCCAGACCTTCCTCACCACCCTGCAGAAGGGCCAGGTGCGCTCCGGCGTCGTCTCCTCCATCGTCAACTTCGGTGCGTTCGTGGACCTCGGCGGTGTCGACGGTCTGGTGCACGTCTCGGAGCTGTCCTGGAAGCACATCGACCACCCCTCCGAGGTCGTCGAGGTCGGCCAGGAGGTCACGGTCGAGGTCCTGGACGTCGACATGGACCGCGAGCGCGTCTCCCTGTCGCTGAAGGCGACGCAGGAAGACCCGTGGCAGCAGTTCGCCCGTACGCACCAGATCGGGCAGGTCGTGCCCGGCAAGGTCACCAAGCTCGTCCCGTTCGGTGCGTTCGTCCGCGTGGACGAGGGCATCGAGGGCCTGGTCCACATCTCCGAGCTGGCCGAGCGCCACGTGGAGATCCCGGAGCAGGTCGTCCAGGTCAACGACGAGATCTTCGTCAAGGTCATCGACATCGACCTGGAGCGCCGCCGCATCTCGCTGTCCCTCAAGCAGGCCAACGAGTCCTTCGGCGCCGACCCGGCCTCGGTCGACTTCGACCCGACGCTCTACGGCATGGCCGCGTCGTACGACGAGCAGGGCAACTACATCTACCCCGAGGGCTTCGACCCCGAGACCAACGACTGGCTCGAGGGCTACGAGAAGCAGCGCGAGGAGTGGGAGGCCCAGTACGCCACGGCCCAGGCCCGCTTCGAGCAGCACCAGGCCCAGGTCATCAAGTCCCGCGAGGCCGACGAGCAGGCCGCTGCCGAGGCCGGCAGCGCCGCTCCGGCGGCCGGCGGTGCGGGCTCCGGCGGTTCGTACTCCTCGGAGTCGGACGACAACTCCGGTGCCCTCGCCTCCGACGAGGCGCTCGCCGCGCTCCGCGAGAAGCTGGCCGGCGGCCAGAGCTGACCGCGGCCCAGGGCTGACGCCCCAGGCCACCGCGGCCCCGCACCCCTCCCGGGGGGTGCGGGGCCGCACCGCGTTCACCGGCCGCCGCCCCGGGCGCGGCGGGAATGGCGGACCGGAGTTGTTCGTTGTGGTGACAGATAACGAGGAGGACGATCATCGTGCTGGATCCGCAAGGGCTGTACGAGTACGTGCCGGGCGGGGCCGAGGCCGTCGACGAGGCGGTCGGGGACACCGGACCGGTGCTGCTCTACCACTTCGAGGGGTTCATGGACGCCGGGGAGGCCGGACAGCAGATCAGCGAGCAGTTGCTCGACCGGCTCGACAACCAGCTCGTCGCCCGCTTCGACGCGGACCGGCTGGTCGACTACCGGGCCCGCCGCCCGCTCATGACGTTCGAGCGCGACCACTGGTCGTCCTACGAACCGCCGACGATCGACCTCCACCTGGTGCGCGACACCACCGGCACCCCCTTCCTGCTGCTCACCGGCTCCGAGCCGGACGTGGAGTGGGAGCGCTTCGCATCCGCGGTGCTCCAGGTCATCGAGCGGCTCGGCGTCCGTATCGCCATCAACTTCCACGGCATCCCGATGGGCGTGCCGCACACCCGGCCGGTCGGCCTGACTCCGCACGGCAACCGGGTCGACCTGGTGCCCGGCCACCGCGCGTGGTTCGACGAGGCACAGGTCCCCGGCAGCGCGGCCGCGCTGATCGAGCTGCGGCTCGCCGAGGCCGGGCGGGACGTGCTGGGCGTCGCCGCGCACGTGCCCCACTACCTGGCGCGCTCGCCGTACCCGGACGCGGCGCTCGCCGTGCTGGAGGCGGTCACCGCGGCCACCGGCCTGGTGCTGCCGGAGATCGCGCACGCGCTGCGGAACGAGGCGCACACCGTACGCGTCGAGATCGACCGGCAGGTCGCGGAGGGCGACGGCGAGCTGGTCTCGGTGGTGCGCGGTCTGGAGAGCCAGTACGACGCGGTGGCCGGCATGGACAGCCGGGAGAACCTCATCGCCGAGCCCGTCGACCTGCCCTCGGCCGACGACCTGGCCGCGGAGTTCGAGCGCTTCCTCGCCGACCGCGAGGACGACGGCGGGCGCTGACACCCCGCGGGAGGGGCCGGATAGGCTGGCCGGCATGCTGACAGTGGGGCTGACCGGCGGGATCGGCGCCGGCAAGAGCGAGGTCGCGCGGCTGCTGGCGTCCTACGGGGCGATCCTGGTGGACGCCGACCGGATCGCCCGCGAGGTCGTCGAGCCGGGCACGCCGGGTCTCGCCGCCGTCGTCGAGGAGTTCGGGACCGGGGTGCTGGCGCCGGACGGCTCGCTCGACCGGCCGCGGCTCGGCGCGATCGTCTTCGCCGACGAGGAGCGCCGCAAGGCGCTCAACGCGATCGTGCACCCGCTCGTGGGCGCCCGCTCCGCCGAACTCCAGCGGGCCGCCGGGCCCGACGACATCGTGCTCCACGACGTCCCGCTGCTCACCGAGAACGGCCTCGCCCCGCTCTACGACCTGGTCGTCGTGGTGGACGCGGAGCCGGACACGCAGGTGGAGCGGCTGGTGCGGCTGCGCGGGATGACGCGGGACGAGGCGCGCGCGCGGATGGCGGCGCAGGCCCGGCGGGAGGACCGGCTGGCCGTGGCCGATCTGGTGATCGACAACAACGGCCCGCTGGAGGCGCTGGAGCCGCAGGTCGCGGCGGTGTGGGCGCAGCTGCGGGCGCGGCTGGCCGCCGGGCGCGGCGGTGAGGACGCGCAGCACCCCTGAGCCCGCCGTGGGACCGCCACGGAGCGCGGCGCGGGCGCCGGGAATGCGGTTGCCGGTCGGCGTGTTGGGTATGTCTGTCCCGACGATCATTCGTCCCCGTGCCCGATGTCAGGGAGGCGGACTGTGCCCGAGCGCACCCCGGAAACCCATGTGATCGACTTCCGCGCCGCCGAGCAGCTCCTCGCGGCGCGCGACCCGCGCGGCGCGGTGAAGCTCCTGGACCCGGTCATCGCCGCCCACCCGGAGAACACCGCGGCCCGGCTGCTGCGGGCCCGCGCCTTCTTCCTGGCCGCGCAGCTGCGGCCCGCGGAGCTGGAATTCCAGGTCGTCCTGGAGCGCGAGCCGGACAACGCCTTCGCGCACTTCGCGCTCGGCCGCACCCTGCAACGGGCCGACCGCGCCGCCGAGGCCCAGCGGCACTTCCGGCTGGCCGCGGCCCTCGACCCGCGGCCGGACTACCTGGCCGCGGCCCGCTTCGAGGAGTAGCCCGCAGGCCGTACCCCGTCACGACGCGGCGCCCGCCGGAGAGATCCGGCGGGCGCCGCGTCGTGCTGCCCTCCCCTCCCTCCTCCCTCCGCCCCCGCCGGACACGGGATACCGGCCGGCGACGGCAAGTCGGCGCCAAGGCGCGGGCTAGCCGGCCGTACGACATTGACACGGCCAAAAACAGAGGGCAGGGGTCTGAGGGCAGAGGCCAGAGGCAGGGGAATGTCTTCCATTTCTGAGAGGCAGGCGCCGGACATGCCGATCTTGTGCAAGCCAGCGGTGCGCGTACCGGAATACACCATCACCATGGAGCAGACCCTGGAATTCGCCAGGAAAGCCCATGCGGGAAAGCCGCAGCTTCCGCTTGCGCTCCGGCTGATACAGAACACCGGCGTGCGCAAGCGGCACATCGTGCAGCCCATCGAGAAGACCTTGGAGCACCCGGGTTTCGAGGAACGCAACAAGATCTACGAGGCCGAGTCGAAGAAGCGGTGCCCCGAGGTCGTCGAGGAGGCGCTCGCCAACGCGCGCCTGCGGGCCGAGGACATCGACGCGATCGTCTACGTGTCGTGCACCGGATTCATGATGCCCTCGCTCACCGCGTGGCTCATCAACACCATGGGCTTCCGTTTCGACACCCGGCAGATTCCCATGGCCCAGCTCGGCTGCGCGGCGGGCGGCGCGGCCATCAACCGCGCCCACGACTTCTGTGTGGCGCACCCCGACAGCAATGTGCTGATCGTCTCGTGCGAACTGTGCTCGCTGTGCTACCAGCCGTCCGCCGACGACGTCGGCTCGCTGCTGTCGGACGGGCTGTTCGGCGACGCGGTCGCGGCCGCCGTGGTGCGGGGGCACGGTGACGCGGGCGTCAGCGGGGTGCGGCTGGAGCGCAACGCGTCGTACCTCATCCCGAACACCGAGGACTGGATCTCCTACGCGGTGCGGGACACCGGCTTCCACTTCCAGCTCGACAAGCGCGTGCCGGGCACCATGGAGCCGCTCGCCCCGGTGCTGCGCCAGCTCGCCGCCGGGCACGGCTGGAACGCCTCCGACCTGGACTTCTACATCATCCACGCCGGCGGTCCGCGCATCCTGGACGACCTCGCCAAGTTCCTGGAGGTCGACCGCACGGTCTTCCGGCACAGCTGGACCACCCTGACCGAGTACGGCAACATCGCCAGCGCCGTCGTCCTCGACGCGCTGCGCCGCCGGTTCGAGGAGGACCGGCCGCTGGCCACCGGTGCCACCGGCGTCATCGCCGGCTTCGGCCCCGGCATCACCGCCGAGATGTCCCTGGGCACCTGGACGGACGGCACCGTGCACGACGGCACGGCAATCGACGACACCGCGGAGCTGGCCGGCGTGGCCGCGTCGCTCCCGTACGCGGGGAGGATCTCATGAGCGGCGCGGCACACGGCGGCCCCGACTCGCAGCGCATCATGCGGCTGATCAACGGCTACTGGGCCACCGGGATCATGGGCACCGCGGCGCGGTACCGGGTCTTCACGCACCTGGAGGAGGGCGCCGGCACCGCCGGGCAGCTCGCCGAGCGGGCCGGGATCGCGCCGCGCGGCGCGCAGGCGCTGCTGGACGGCCTGGTCGCGCTCGACGTGGTCGTGGTGGAGGGCGGGCGCTACCGCAACACCCCGGAGGCATCGGCGTTCCTGGTGGAGGGCAGGCCCGCGTCGCTCACCGGCTTCGCCGAGCTGAAGCTGGGCCACATCGGCTCGATGGCGACGCTGCCCGACGCCGTACGCGCCGGCGGCCCGACGTCGAACGCCGTCGTCGAGGTCGCCGACAACCCGCACTGGGAGAACCTGGTGCAGGCCATCGCGGCGCAGTCCGTGCCCGTCGCGCACATCGCCGCCGAGGAGCTCGCCCTCGCCGACGCCGGCAAGCTGTCGATCCTCGACATCGGCGGCGGCTCGGGCATCTGCTCGGCGATCTGGCTCGCGCTCAACCCCGACGCCCGCTCCACCCAGATCGACTGGGCGCCGATCAACGCGATCGCCCGCCGGCTGCTGGCCGAGAAGGGCGTGGGCGACCGGGTCGAGCACGTCGACGGCGACTTCCACACCGTCGACTTCGGCAACGGCGAGCACGACGTGGTGGTGTACTCCAACATCGCCCACCAGGAGGGCCCCGAGGACAACCAGGAGGTCTTCACCCGGATCCGCAGGGCGCTGCGGCCCGGCGGGACGCTCGTGGTCTCCGACTACGTGGTGGACGACGACCGCAGCGGCCCGCCCTTCGCGCTGACCTTCGCCGGGGAGATGCTCATCAAGTCCCGGCACGGCAGCACCTGGCGGCGCAGCGACTACCGCGCGTGGCTGACCGCCGCGGGCTTCGAGGACGTCCGCTTCGTGGAGACCGCCTCCCCGACGGTCCTGGTGCTCGCCCGCTGACCGCGGCCGCGCGCACGCCGAAGCCCGGCCGGAGGATTCCTCCGGCCGGGCTTCGCCGTGGTGTGCGCGTCAGCTCGCGCGCAGGTTGTTCTTCAGCTCCGCCCGCAGCGTGTGCGCGACCTGCTCGACCTGGTCCTCGGTCAGCTCGGCGTGCATCGGGATGGCCAGGTTGCGCGCGAAGAGGTCGGCGGAGACCGGGCAGCTGCGGTCCGAGCTGTAGACCGGCTGCAGATGGGTGGCCCAGGCGCCCTGGCCGCAGCCGATGCCCTGGGCGCGCAGCGCGGCCGCGACCCCGGCGCGGTCCACCCGCGGGTCGAGGGTCACCAGGTAGGACTGCCAGGCGTGGGTGCGGTCCGCCGGCACGTGCGGCAGCGTCAGCAGCTCCTCGCCGCCCAGCAGTTCGGCGTACGCGGCGGCCGCCCGGTTGCGCCGCCCGAGCAGCTCGTCGACCCGGTCCAGCTGCACCTGGAGGATGGCGGCGGCGATGTCGGACAGCTTGTAGTTGTAGCCGATGTCGGTGAAGACCGGGATCGGCAGGCCGACGACCTGCGCCTGGTCGTAGATGCTGCCGATGCCGAACGACGACCGCAGCCGGGCGTCCGCGCCGATCACCGGGTCGGCGGCGAGCAGCGCGCCGCCCTCGCCGCTGGTGGCGCCCTTGCGGCCGTGGAAGGACAGGCACGCGACGGGGGCGAGCGAGCCCGCCGGGCGGCCCTGGTAGGTCGCGCCGACCGCGCAGGCCGCGTCCTCCACGACGAACAGGCCGTGCGCGCCGGCCAGCGCCATCAGCTCGGTGTAGTCGGCGGGCATCCCGAGGGTGTCCACCGCGATGATGCCGACGGTGCGCGGCCCGATGAGGGCCTCGACGGCGGCCGGGTCCACGGTGCCGGTGTCGGGGCGCACGTCCGCGAAGACCGGGGTCGCGCCGACGTAGCGCACGGCGTGGGCGGGGGCGGGGAAGGTGTAGTCGGCGACGATCACCTCGTCGCCGGGCTCCACGCCGAGCGCCAGCATGGCCAGGTGGAGCGCGGCCCCGCAGTTGCTCACCGCGACGGCGTCGCCGACGCCGTACCGCTCGGCGAGCAGGGCCTCCAGGGCCTTGCCGCGCGGGCCCTGGCCGGCCGGCCAGCCGGAGGCGAACACCTCGGCGACGGCGGCGAGTTCCCGCTCGCCGAGACTCGGGTGCACCAGCGGGATGCTGTCCTTGCTCATCAGTGCCGACCTTTCGTGTGGCGTCACGCCGTGGGCGGGGTGTAGCGGAGCGGGGTGATCTGCTGGACGTCGTAGCGCTTGCGCATGTCCTCCACCGCGCCGGAGTCGACCGTCCTGCCCGCCGCGAAGATCTCGACGATCTCCTCGAAGTACAGCTCGTGGTCGGGCGAGGGGTAGTTGTGGAAGAGCATCCGGGCGGGCCGGTCCGAGGCGTTGCGGAACGCGTGCGGGGTGTTCGGCGGCACGAACATGCAGGCGCCCTCGGCCGCGCGGACGGCGGTGTCGCCGTCCTCGGACGTCCAGTCGTGCCAGGTGTCCCCGGTCCGCTGGGTGGGTTCGAAGGCGAGCAGCTGCAGCTCGCCCTCCAGGACGTAGAAGAACTCCTGCGAGTTGGCGTGCACGTGCGCGCCGACGTCGAACCCCGGCGGCACGACGACCTCGAAGACGGAGACGACGGAACCGTCCGCGGCGGTGGCCTTGAAGGTGACGTCCTGCGCCTTGGTGACGAGCCTGCGGCCGTGGCCGGGCGGAAGGATGAGACCGCTCATGTGATGTCGCTTCCCTCGGGTTCGATGCGGGCGGGCCCGCGCGGAGAAAGGGCGGCGGAGCGCTCCGCGTGCGCAGCCGCGCCCTGGCCGACCCTCCCGGCGGCAGCTTGTCGGCCACTGGTCGCGCGATTGGCGCCGCGGCCGCCAAGCCGGGGCCAACCCGCCACGAAGACCGCTGCAAGCGGGCCTGCCGAGAATCCGACTCAGCGGTCCGCCGAGCACGTCCGGACGACTGCACCCGAACGGAATCCAGCACGTGGTGGGATGAGGGGGAAACCATGCCGTCCGCCCTGGGACGAGTCCTGACGGAAGCGGCGACCGCGCAGCGGGACGCCGGCGAGCAGGAGACCTGCGAGAAGCTGCTGGCCCGTGTCGACCGGCGGGTCGAGGAACTGCTGAGCGCCGAGGCGGCCCGCTGGAGCGAGGTGGACGCGCGCGTCGCCGTACCGGTGGGGGCCGTGGCGGAGCTGGTCGCGGCGGGCGGCAAGAGGCTGCGCCCGCTGTTCTGCGTCACCGGCTACCTCGCGGCGGGCGGCGGCTCGTCCGGCGGCTCCGAGGACACCGTCGTCGACGCGGCCGCGGCCCTGGAGCTGCTGCACGCCTTCGCGCTCATCCACGACGACATCATGGACAACTCGCCCAGCAGGCGCGGCGTGCCGACCGTCCACGCCCGGTACACCGACGTGCACGCGCTGCGCGGCTGGGCGGGGGAGTCCCGCCGGTACGGCGAGGGCGTCGCGATGCTCGCCGGGGACCTGGCGCTCGCCTACGCCAACCGGCTCGCGGGCACCCTGACCGGCGCCGCCGCCGGGGTGTGGCACGAACTGGTCGCCGAGATGATCGTCGGCCAGCAGCTGGACATCGCGCTGGCCGCCGAGGTCAAGCCCGACACCCGGCTGGCCCGCTGGGTCGCCGTGTGCAAGTCCGGCCGCTACACCATCCACCGGCCGCTCGCGCTCGGCGCGGCCGTCGCCGGCCGCCCCGGACTCGACGCGGTCTTCGAGGCGTACGGCGTCGCCGCCGGCGAGGCCTTCCAGCTGCGCGACGACCTGCTCGACGCCTTCGGCGAGTCGGCGGCGACCGGCAAGCCGACCGGGCTCGATCTCGACGAGCACAAGATGACGCTGCTGACCGCCCTGGCGGCGGCCAAGGACCCGCAGGTCGCACGGCTCGTCGAGGACAGCCGGCACAGTGACTGGAATCCGGCCGAGCTGCGCGCCGCGCTGCTCGCCTCCGGTGTCCGCGCGGACGTCGAGGAGCACATCGACGCGCTCGTCGCCGACGCCTACGGGGCCCTCGCCGACTCCCCGCTGCCCCCCGGCTGGCGGCTGCGACTGGAGGAGCTCGCCGACATGGTCGCCTACCGCGACCGCTGACCGGGTGCCGTACAGCGCCGTACGCCGCCCCCCGCCCGCTTCCGCACAGCCGCCCGGCCGCAGCGCCGCCCGGAACTGCGCGGGCGCACATTCGGCACCAAGTCCGGTGCAGGACGCTGTGCTTCACCGGCACCCGAGAACACCGAACCGCCGTCCGCTGCCGACCGGAACGAAGCGGGCCCGGAGGGAGATCTGATGGGAAGCACGTTGCTGGACAAGCTGGACTCCGGAACGCGCAGCGCACCGGACCAGGAGTCGCTGCACAGGACCGGCCTCTACCTCGGCGTCGTGCCGGAGCGGGCCGCACTCGTCCGCGGCGGCACGCCGGTCACGCTCGACCACGACCTCGACGCGCTGCCCGGCGCCGGCCGCCGGCTGACGGTCGCGGAGCTCGCCGGCCACGCGGCCGACCTCGCCAACCGGCTCGCCGCGGCCGGCGTGCGGCCCGGCGGCCACGTGGTGGTCTGCAAGGCACCCAACTTCGACCTGTGGCTTCTCGCGACCGCGGTGGAGCGCACCGGCGCGGTGCCCGTCATGCTCTCGCACCACCTGGACTCCCCGGCGCTGTCCGCCCTGATGGCCCGGCTGGACCGGCCGCACCTGATCACCGACGCGCCCAAGCTGCGCTCCCTGACCGAGGACGGCGTCGACCTCGCCGGGCTGACCCGGGGCGTCATCGGCATCGGCGACACCGGCTCGGAAGCGACCCGGCTCGCCGACCTCGACGGCGGCATCCCGCTCAAGCCGGTGCTGCGCGGCCTGGACGAGCCCGCGATGATCACCCACACCTCGGGCACCACCGGCCTGCCCAAGCTCGTCGTGCACACCCCGCGCACCATGCGCACCCGGCTGCGCCCGCAGCTCTTCCTGCTCGGGATGATGCGCAAGCGCGGTACCGTCGCCGTCCACATCCCCTTCGGCCACTCCCGGACCTTCGCGGCGCTGTCGCTGTGCTTCCTCAAGGGGATGCCGGTGCTCGCGGTGAACGACGGCAGGCCGGACGCCGTCGCGGACTTCTTCCTCCGGCACCGCCCCTGGCTCGTCGAGGCGCTGCCCAACTCCTTCCTGGCCTGGGAGGAGCTGACCGGGGACAGCCGCAGGCCCTTCGCCTCGGTCAAGTACTTCAGCAGCACCTTCGACGCGATCCACCCGCGGACCGTGCGGCGGCTGCTGCACTCCTCCGCGCAGCGCGCCCAGTTCTTCCAGATCTACGGCCAGAGCGAGGTCGGCCCGGCCGCCGGCCGCCCGTACTTCCGCAGGTTCGCGCACCGGATGGACGGCCGCTGCATGGGCTTCGCGCTGCCCGGCAGCGCGAAGGTCCGGGTGGTCGGCCGGGACGGGAAGCGCCCCTCGCAGGCCAACCCGGGCTGGATCGACGTCCGCTGGGACGGCATCGCCAAGACCTACCACGGCGAGCAGGACCGCTACGACGAGAACGTGCACGACGGCTGGTGGCGCACCGGGGACGTCGGCTACCGCACCCGCTTCGGCTGCCTGCACATGCTGGACCGGGAGTTCGACACGATCGAGGGCGTCGGCAGCAACCTGGAGGTCGAGGACGACATCCTCGACAGGCTGGAGGAGCTGGCCGAACTCGTCGTCGTGCCCGGCCCCGACTCCCAGGCCGTCCCGGTGGTGTGCACCCACCGCGACGAGCCGCTCGACAGGGACCGCTGGCGGGCCGCCACCGCCGCCTACCCGCAGCTCGCCGAACCGGTGCAGATCCCGCTGGCCGAACTGCCGCGCACCGCGACGCTCAAGACCCGGCGCGTCGAACTGTCCCGCCGGCTGGAGGAGGAACTGCCGGGACGCCCCTGACCGTCCGACGCCGGGCGCCTTCCCCCGCGGCCGGACCGGGCCGGATCCCGGTCCGGCCGCACGCGCGTGCCCCGTACCCGCCGCCCCACCCCCGACCCACCCGCCGGCCGCCGGGCCGGCGGGCGTCCATGGATCCGACAGGAGTGACCTTGTCAGAACAGCAGACCGCCGACCCCGCGGACCGGCGCGTCGTGCTCAACGGCGAGGGGCAGCACTCGATCTGGTGGATCGACCGTGAACTGCCCGCCGGCTGGCACGCGGAGGGGACCACCGGACCACGGGAGCGGTGCCTGGCGCACATCCAGGAGGTGTGGAAGGACCTGCGCCCGCTGAGCCTGCGCACGGCGCCGGAGCGCCCGCCGCACACCCGGCCCCCGGCGCACGGCGGGCCGCCACCGCCCGCCGCTCCCGGGGCGCCGGTCCCCCCGGAGCCCGCCGGCCCGGTGGTGCCGGGTCCTGAGGGGCCCGCCGCCCCCGGGGCGCCCGGTTCTTCCGCGCCCGGTTCTCCCGCGCCCGGCGGTGCCGCGGCGCCCGGGTCCGCCGCGCCCGCCGGGAGCGGTAGGCAGCCGCTTCCCGTACGGTTCGCGCTGCGGGCGCGGCGCGAGCCCGGGGCGGTCGCCGTGGAGGGCGACGGTTTCACCCTCACCTTCGGCGGCCTGGACGCCGCCGCCGACCGCTGGGCCCGCTTACTGCGCTCGCGCGGCGTGGGGCGCGGCGCCCTGGTCGGGGTGCTCCTCGGCCGGGGCGCCGACCTGCACGCGGTGACGCTGGGCGCGTGGAGGGCCCGCGCCGGCTGCGTACCGCTGGACCCGGACTTCCCCGCCGCGCGGCTGCGGCTGCTGCTCTCCGACGCCGGGGCGCGTGTGCTGGTCACCGAACTCGCCCACGGGGCGGACGGGCTGGACGGCTTCGACGGCACCGTGCTGTACGCCGACGACCCGGAGGTCGTGGCCGCGCTCGCCGCGTACACCTCGGGCGCCTGCGCCGCGGAGCCGCCGGAGCCGGACGACGTCGCGCTGGTGGCCCACGCCCCCACGGTCGCCGGCCGCCCCTACGCCGTGGCCGTCACGCACCGCGGGCTCGCGGACCACGTGGCCTGGGCGGAGCGGGAGCTGGCCGGCGGGGGCACGGGCGGCACGGCCGTCTTCTGCTCGGTCGCCTCCGAGATGACCGCCACCGGTCTGTGGGCGCCGCTCGCGGCCGGCCAGCGGGTGGTGCTCGCCCCGCAGGCCCTGGACCTCGCGCAGCTGGGGGAGTGGCTCGCGGCGGCCGGCCCGTTCGCCTTCCTGCACCTGACGCCGGGCCATCTCGACCTGCTGGTCCGGCAGTCGGGCGCCGCCGCGGTCGCGGCCCTCGCGGGCACCTTCGTCGTCGCCGGCGGCAGCCCGCCGGGGCCCGCCACCGCGCGGCTCGCCGAATTCCTGGGCAGCGGGCGGCTGCTCCCCGCGTACGGCTCGGCCGAGACGTCGTACGGCAGCTGCCCGGATCCCGTGCGTTCGGGCGCGGACAGCCGCATCCGGGTGCTCGACGGCGACGGGCGGCAGGTCCCGGCCGGCGAGATCGGCGAACTGTACGTGGCCGGTCCCGGGGTGGCCCTGGGCTACGTCGGGCGCGCGGCGCTCACCGCCGAGCGCTTCCTGCCCGACCCGTACGGCCCGCCCGGCGCCCGGATGTTCCGTACCGGGCAGCTGGTGCGGCGCACCGCGGCGGGGGCGGCCGAGCCGCTCGGCCGCACCGACCGGCAGGTGTGGATCGGCGGCCACCGGGCCGACCCGGCGGAGGCCGAGGAGGCGCTGTACGACCACCCGTGCGTCGACGAGGCGGTCGTCGTCGGGGTGCGGGCGGCCTCCGGTGACGTCCGGCTCGCCGCCTACGTGGTGCCGCGGTCCGGGGCGCAGGGGCTGGACGCGGCCGCGCTGGCCGCGCACTGCCGGCGGCTGCTGCCGGACCACCTGGTGCCCGCGAGCCTCGCGCTGCTGGGCGAGGTGCCGCGGGCCGCCGACGGGCGGGTGGACGTCGCGGCGCTGCCGCGGCCCGGCGGCCCGCTGCTGGACGCCCCGCGCAGGGCGGCGCGGAGCGGGCGGCACATCGCCTTCGGCGGCCGGCCGCTCGCCGAGCTGCTCGCGGAGTGCCGGGTGCCGGGCGCCTCCGTGGCCGTGCTCGACGCGGGCGGCCTGGTCGCCGTCGAGGCCGCGGGCAGCGACGGGGAGGGCCGGCCGGTCACCCCGCGCACCGCCTTCCCGGCGGGGGGCCTGAGCCGGCACGTCACGGCGCTGGGGGTGCTGCGGCTGGTGGACGAGGAACTGCTCGACCTGGACGCGCCCCTGGACTCCGCCCTCGACACCGCCCTGAACGCTGCCCTGAAAGCTGCCCTGGACACCGCTTCGGACACCGCGCCCGCCGCCGGCGGCCGGCGCGGCGCCGCGCGCCGGCCCACGCCCGCGGACCTGCTCGGCAACCGCTTCGGCGAGGCGGGCGCGGGCCTGCTCGCGGCGCTGCTGGAGGAGATCACGGGCGAGCCGTTCGGCATGCTGATGCGGCGGCTGGTGCTGGGGCCGCTGGGCCTGGACGACAGCTGCTTCGGCGGCCCGCCGCCGCGCAGCGCCGGCCGGACCGGTGCCCCTGCCGCGCGCGCCGGCCACGACGCGGAGGGCCGCCCGCTGCCGGCCGGCGGCGGCGCGGGCGCCGCCGACCTGTGGACGACCGCCGCCGACCTGGCCAAGGTGGCGCTGGAGGTGCGCCGCTCCGCCCAGGGCGCCCCCCTCGCGCTGCTCGCCGCGGACACCGCCGCCCGCATGCTCACCCCGAGCCCGGACGATCTCTACGGGCTCGGCACGATGGTCGACGTCCTGGCCTCCGACACGGAGTTCGGCCACGAGGGCGCGCCGCCCGGCCACTACGCGGTCTCGACGCTGCGGCTGCGCGCCGGCAGCGGTCTGGTCGTCCTGGCGAACGGCAGCGCGGGGGAGCGGCTGCGCAGGGAGATCGCCGCCCGGCTGCGGGCGGGACGCCGGATGACCGAAAGGTCCCGGCCATCGGGTGACGGGAAGTTATGGTTCCTGGAAGATGCGCAGGGAGCGGGTTGGCTGACCGGCACGTAGCGTGAAGTGGCCCAATTGTGTTGTCGAGACGAAAAGTTGTACGCAGAATGGCTCTGCAATGTCTCCCGTGGGGGACGGGGTGCGCGTGCGCCCCGGGAAGGGGACGGTGTGACGACCCGGCTATCGTTTCAGGTGCTGGGCCCGCTCAAAGTGAGCGCGGACGGCAGGTCGCTGCAACTGCGCAGCGCGCGGCAGCGAACGATTCTGGCCGTGCTGCTGCTCACCCCGGGGCGTGTGGTCTCCGTCGACTCCCTGGCCGAGGCCGTCTGGCACAGCGATCCCCCGGCCACCGCCCGCAACCAGATCGCCATCTGCGTCTCCGCGCTGCGCAAGACCTTCCGTGACGAGGCCCGCGTCGACGGCCTCATCGAGACCGTGCCGCCGGGCTACGTGCTGCACACCGAGGGCCACTACGTCGACGTGGTCGACCTGTACGAATCGGCTGCCGCCGCGGGGGCGGCAGCCGAGGCGGGCGACCCGGACGCGGCCGCGGACCGGTTCGAGAACGCGCTCGCGCTGTGGGACGGCCCGGTGCTCGACGGCATGGACGGCGGCTCCCTCACCGAGGTGGTGCGCCGGCTGACGGAGCTGAAGGCCGACCTCGCCGAGGAGTACGCGGCCGTCCAGCTCCGGCAGGGCCGCTACCGCGCGGTCGTTGAGAGCCTGGCACCGCTGGTCGCCGAGCACCCCCTGCGCGAGCACGCCCGGGCCGTCCTCATGCAGGCCTACCACCTGTCCGGCCGCCGCTCCGAGGCGCTCGGCTGCTACCGCGAGGGGCGCCGCGTCCTCATCGCCGAGCTGGGCGTCGAGCCCGGCGCCGAACTCCAGGAGCTGCACCGCACCGTGCTGGAGGGCGACGGCCCCGCGCCGGTGCGGCCCCCCGCCCCGGCGCCCGCCGCCGTGGCCGCGCCCGCGCCGCCCGCCGTGAGCGCGCCGCCCGAGCCCGCCCCGGCACCCGCCGCCGCCCCCTCCGTACCGCGGCAGCTGCCGCTGCCGCCCGAGCCGTTCGTCGGCCGGGAGGCCGAACTCGAACTGCTGGGCCGGCTCGTGCAGCCCGCGCTCGGACCCGGCGGCGGCCTGCCGGTGCGCATCGCGGCGATCTGCGGGGCCGCCGGCGTCGGCAAGAGCGCGCTCGCCCAGCACTGGGCCGACCGCGTCGCCCAGCGCTTCCCGGACGGCCAGATCTATCTGGACCTGCAGGGCCTGCGGGCGCAGGGCGGGGTCACCCCCGAAGCCGCCCTCGACCGGGCGCTGCGCGCGCTCGGCGTCCCCGGCACGTCGGTCCCCGAGGGCCTCCAGGACCGGGCGGCGCTCTACCGCAGCACCCTGGACGGCAAGCGGCTGCTGATCGTCCTGGACAACGCCGGCTCGCTGGAGCAGATCCGCCCGCTGCTGCCCGGCCGCGGCCCCGCCCGCGCCCTCTTCACCAGCCGGGACCCCTTCAACGGCCTGGCCGGCGCGGTGGCCGCCGTCCGTATCGAGCTGCACGGGATGAGCACGACCGAGTCCCTCAACCTGCTCGCCGCCACCATCGGCGACCAGCGGGTGGCGGCCGAACCCGCGGCCGCGCGGCGCCTGGTGGACCTGTGCGACCGGTTACCGCTGGCGCTGCGCATCGTCGCCACCCGGCTGCTGTCCGACCACCAGTGGTCGCTGCGCCGGATGGTCGCGCGCATGGAGGACCGCCGGGAGCGGCTGGACGTCGTCAGCCCCGGCGAGAGCGGGGTGCGCTCCAGCCTGTGGCTCAGCTACCGCGCGCTGTCGGTGCAGGCCGCGCGCCTCTACCGGCAGCTGAGCGTGCTCGACGTGCCCGACTTCCCGCCGTGGATCGGCGCGCCCGTCCTCGGTGTCACCCCGGGGGCGTCGGAGGAGCTGCTGCACCAGCTGGCCGGCGCGCAGCTGCTGGAGCGCTGCCCGGCGCGCGGCGGCGGCACGCGCTTCCGCATCCCGGAGCTCATGCGGCTGTTCGCGCAGGAGCGCTGCCTGGCCGAGGACGGCGCGCAGGAGCGCGGGCAGACCCTCGACCGGGTGCTGTCCGCCATGCTCACGCTCGTCTACGCCGCCCAGGAGCAGCTGTACGGCAAGGGCGAGGTCGCCCCGCACGTCCCGGCGCACCTCCAGGAGCTGCCGGGCGCCGCGGTGAGCGAGCTGGTGTCCGACCCCATCGAGTGGTTCGAGGGAGAGCGGGAGGCGCTCGGCGCGCTGGTGGCGCAGGCCGCGCGGGACGGCCAGGAGGGCCGCGCGTGGGTGCTCGCCATCGGCTCGGTGCCCTTCTTCGAGACCCGCAACTACCTGGAGGACTGGCGCCGCGTCGCCGACAGCGCCCTGGAGGGCGCGCAGCGCGCCGGCGACACCCACGGGGCCGGCACCATGCTGCGCTCGCTGGGCACCCTGGCGATCTACCAGCGCCGCTACGACGAGGCGCGCGAGCGGCTGCTGACCGCCCTGGACCTGCTGGAGGGGACCGACGACACGCAGGGCCGCGCCATCGTGCGGCGCAACCTCGCGGTGTGCGCCCGCTTCCGCGGCGAGCTGGCCGAGGCCGCCCGCTACTGCGAGGCGTCGCTCGTGCTCTTCCGGCAGGCCGGCGACTCCTCGGGCCTCTCGCACGCGCTCGGCCTGCTCGCGCAGATCGAGATCGAGCAGGGCAACCCCGAGCGCGGGGTGGAGCTGAGCAACCAGGCGATCGAGGTGAGTTACGAGGCCGGGTCGCTGCGCAGCCGCACCCAGAACCTCTACCGGCTCGCCGAGGCGCTGCTCAGCGCCGGGCAGTCGGCCCAGGCGGAAAGGGTGTGCCACGACGTCGTGGGCCTCACCCGCGGCCAGCGTGACCGGCTGGGGGAGGCCCACGCGCTGTGCGTGCTCGGCGAGGCGCAGTGGCGTCAGAACGAGCCGCACAAGGCGCGCGCCAGCCTGCTGCGCGCCCTGCGGGCCGCCGAAGAGGTCAACGACCGCTTCCTCCAGGCCCGGATCACCACCAACCTCGCCTGCGCGGAGGCCCTCTGCGGCGGAACGGGCGCCGATGCGCCCCTGGCGTGGGCCCAGCAGGAGTTCCGCTCGCTCAACGCACCGGTGTGGGTGCGGCGTGCGGGCCGGCTGCGCGAGGTCCTGGAGTCCCACGGCGCCGACAGCCCCATCGAGGGGCTGGAGCTCGCCCGCCTGCTCAGCGGCTGCTGAATTTCCTGCGCCTGCCGCCGGGGCATATTCCGCCGGATTTTGCTGCTACCGCCGTCCGGTCACGTCCACGGCAGATCGTTGGTGCCCGTGCCGGCACTCAGGACGTTCAGGGCGACGAGTAGTGACAGAAACAGCAGTGCGGAGCTGGTGAACGCGGCTGCGACGGTACGGAACTTGCGCATGTCTGACTCCCCGTTTTGTCCGACAGTTTCCTTGTGCAGCATTTCTGGGATCACCTTAGGGCGGGTCGCTTTTGGCATGATTTCCCGGCGATTTCGGCCACTCGAAATCGACTCGATAATGCGGTAATAGGGCGGCTGGATAGGTTGCGGAGGCAATTTCGTACGGGGACATCCATGGGATGGGGAATGCACTGTGCCGAACATCGCCGGCGTGGCCGAGGCGCCCGCCGAGGGGATCACGGAGGCCGACCGCGGCGGAACGAACGGGTCACTCGAATTCCGCTTGCTGGGCCCGGTCTCCGTGTGCAGGGGGGGCCGGGCGGTCCCGCTGCCCGGAACGAAAATCCACACCGTACTCGCCGTGCTCCTGCTCGCCCGCGGCACGCTGGTCGCCGACGGCCGGCTGAGCACCGCATTGTGGGGGGACACGCCGCCGCCCACCTCGAACTCCCAGATCTACACCTACGTGTCACGGCTGCGGAAAGTCCTCGGGCAGCCGGTGCAGATCTCGCGTAAAGGCCCCGGATACGTCCTCGACGTCCGCGACGCCGAAGTCGACCTCTTCTCCTTCGAACGGCTCGACCGCATGGGCCGCCGGGCGCTGAAGGAGAGCCGCTACGAGGAGGCGGGCCGGCTGCTCGGCAGCGCGCTCGACTGCTGGAGCGGGCACGCCCTGGACAACGTCACCGAGCACCTGCTCCAGTCCGAGCGGCCGCGGCTGGAATTCCTGCGCGCCGAGGCACTGGAACGCCGCATCCAGGCCGATCTGGCCCTCGGCCGGCACCGCGCGCTGGTGCCCGAACTGCTCTCCCTGGTGGCCCGCTTCCCCATGGAGGAGAACCTCCGCGCCCACCTGATCACCGCACTGCACCGCTCCGACCGGCAGGCCGAGGCCGTCCAGGTCTACGGCGAGGGCCGCCGCATCCTCGACGAGCAGCTCGGCGTGGTGCCCGGCCAGCAGCTCAGCCGCGCCTACCTGCGCATCCTGCGCGGCGAGGGCGGCAGCAGCACCGCGCAGCGCCGGCCGCTGGTGGTGCTGCCGGTCCGGGACGGCGCCGTGACCGGCCGCACCACCGAGGCCGCCCGCCTCAGGTCCCTGCTGCTGCGCCGCTCCGCCGGGCCCACCGCCCGGCTGCGCGCCGCGCTCGTCACCGGCATGCCGGGCAGCGGCAAGAGCGCGCTGGCCGCCGAGGTCGCGTACTCCTGCGCCCGGGCCTTCCCGGACGGCGTGGTGCACGCCGACCTCCAGGACGCCGAAGGAGCCGCCCGGCCGCCCGCCGACGTCCTCGCCGAGCTGCTGTCCGCGCTCGGCGAGACGGGACAGGGCCCCGGCCGCGACCTCAGCGACCTGGTGCGCCGCTACCGCGCCCGTACCGCGTCCTCCCGGCTGCTCGTCGTGCTGGACGACGCCCACAGCGACGCCCAGCTCACCCCGCTGCTGCCGGCCAGCCCGGACACCGCGCTGCTCGTCACCAGCCGCCGCCGGCTGGTCACCGTGCCCGCCACCGCCACCGTCTCGCTGGAGCCGCTCGCCGACGAGGACGCCGTCGCGCTGCTCGCCGAGACCGTCGGCGAGCAGCGCATCCGCGCCGAACTGCCCGCCGCCCGCGACCTGGTGCGCTACTGCGCCGGACTGCCGCTCGCGGTGCGCATCGCCGGCACCCGGCTCGCCGCCCGCCCGCACTGGCCCGTCGCCCGGCTCGCCGCGCAGCTCGCCGACCCCCGCACCCGGCTCGCCGCGCTCTCCTACGGCGACCTCGAACTCACCCGCTCCCTCAACCGGGCGCTGTCCCGGCTGAGCCCCGGCACCGCGGCCGTGCTGCCGTGGCTCGCGGCCGTCGGCTCCGGCCCCTTCACCGCCCGGCTGGCCGGCGAGGTCATCGGCCTGGACGAACCCGAGGACGCCCTGGAGGAGCTGGTCGACGCGTGCCTGCTCACCTCCGAGCCCGGCGGCCCCGCCCTCGGCGAGGACCGCTACCGCTTCCACCCGCTGGTCCTTCTGCACGCCGCCGCACTGCCCCGGAAGGAACTTCCCCGATGACACCGCGCCCGAACCGGTATCCCCACCCTCGCCAAGCCGGCGGCAAGTCCCGCAAGAGCCCTGATCAAGAAGCATGGCAGAGGCTGACGGCCATGAAGCCCATGGATGGTGACCGCCATGAGTGAGGCGGCTGTGAAGAGTCAGGAGAGCGCCGCGCAGGCGCTGCACTCGGCCATCGAGGAAGCGGCCGGGATCCTGGAAGTGGACTACCCGCACGACCGGGTGCAGCGCATCCTCGACCTGTACGGCGGGGACCTCGCCCAGGCCGTCGTCGCGTTCCGGGTGTCGACGGGCGCGGGCCGGGCCGGCGAGCTGGACTGCCGGTTCACCGTGCCGCAGGACACCGACCCGTACGACCTCGCCGTCGGCAGCGGGCTGCTGGAGAAGACGGACCACCCCGTCTCCCGGCTGCTCGGGGACATCCGCGGCACGTGCCCGATCGACGGCTACGGCATCGACTTCGGCGTCGTCGGCGGGTTCAAGAAGATCTGGATCGTGCTGCCGCGCACCGGCCTCCAGGAGGTCGCGAAGCTCGCCGCCATCCCCTCGATGCCGCCCAGCCTCGGCAAGAGCCTGGACTTCATCGAGCGGCACGGCCTCGGCGACACCGTGGGCCTGCTCGGCATCGACTACCGGCACCGGACCGTCAACATCTACTTCGGCGAGCCCCCGGAGGGCGGTATCGCCCCCGAGGCCCTCCAGGCGATGCTGCGCGAGATCGACCAGGCCGAACCCAGCGAGCAGATGCTCCGCCTCGGCCGCGAGATCTTCGGCGTCTACGTCACGCTCAGCTGGGACAACCCGCGGATCGAGCGGATCAGCTTCGCCGTGGCGACCACCGACCCCGCCTCCCTGCCGGTCGAACTCGACGAGCGGATCGCGCTGTTCGTCCAGCACGTGCGGGCCGCGGACCCGACCACGAAGTTCGTCTACGCGGTCGCCTCGCAGCCGGACGGCGAGTACTACAAGCTCCAGTCCTACTACCGCTGGGGCTCCGGCGTGCCGGAGATCATGCAGCTGTCCGAGGGGGCCCTCCCGGACCCGGTGTGACACCCGGTCAGGACCGGGCGTGACACCCGGTCAGGACCCGGTGGGACGTCCGGTCCCGCTCCCCGCACCCCCGAGGGGTGCTCCGCACCGCTCCCCGGTGCCTCCCGTTATCCCCGCACCTCCCACGGCCCGGCGGGCGCCGCACGCCTCCGCCCGCCCCGGGCCGTGCCTCCGGAAGGACGAAATCCCTTGGCCACCGTAGAAGTTCCCGTACTGATCGTGGGTGGCGGCGGCTCCGGCCTGTCCGCCTCCGTCTTCCTGTCCGACCACGGCGTGGGCCATCTGCTGGTGGAGCGCCGCGCCGACACCTCGCGCCTGCCGAAGGCGCACTACGTCAACCAGCGCACCATGGAGATCTTCCGGCAGCACGGCCTGGCGGACGACGTCCTGGAGATCGGCGCCTCGCCCGAGCAGTTCGGCAAGGTCCGCTGGCAGACCACACTGACCGGCCAGGGCCCGCTGGACGGCAAGGTCATCCACGAGATGGACGCCTTCGGCGGCGGCGCGCTGCGCGAGTCGTACGAGGCCGCGGGCCCGGTGCTGCCGGCCAAGCTGCCGCAGCTGCGCCTGGAGCCGATCCTGCGCCGGCACGCCGAGGCCCGCAACCCCGACCGCATCCTGTTCGGCCACGAGCTGGTCTCGCTCGCGCAGGACGAGGACGGCAACGGCGTCACCGCCGAGATCCGCTCCGCCGACAGCGGGGAGACCACGACCGTCAAGGCGGGCTACGTCATCGCCGCCGACGCCGGCCGCACCGTCGGCCCCGCCCTCGGCGTGAAGATGGAGGGCCTGCCGGCGCTCTTCGACGCGACGACGGCGTACTTCTCCGCGGACCTGTCGCAGTACTGGAACGAGGGGACCGTCATCACCTGGTTCCTCAACCCCTACCGCGCCGACCTGTCCAGCGCGCTCATCGAGATGGGCCCGACCTGGGGCAGGAACTGCGAGGAGTGGGGCCTGCACCTGCCCCTCATGGGACTGGACCGGAACGACGAGCAGGCGGTCACCGCCCGCATCCGGGAGATCCTGGGCCTGCCCGAGCTGGAGCTGACGCTGCACGAGGTCACCAGCTGGACGGTCGAGGCCGTCATCGCCGAGACCTACCGCAAGGGCCGGGTCTTCCTGGCCGGCGACGCCGCGCACCGCCAGCCGCCCGCCGTGGGCCTGGGCCTCAACACCGGTATCCAGGACGTGCACAACCTGGCCTGGAAGCTCGCCGCCGTCCTGTCCGGCAGCGCCCCCGACACGCTGCTCGACACCTACGAGGCCGAGCGCCGCCCGGTCGGCCAGTTCAACCTGGGCTGGGCGATGTCCGCCGCCGCGCACCACCAGGTCGTCATCGACGCCGCCGTGGGCATCGGCCCGCACGTGCCGCCGGAGCGCCGTACGCCGGTCTTCTTCGGCTACTTCGCGCCCAGCCCCATGGGTGCCGCCCAGCGCGCACGGGCCGCGGAGATCTTCGCGACGCACCGCGGCGAGTGCCAGGCGATCGGTGTCGAGAACGGCTTCGCCTACCTGCAGGGCGCGGTCGTCCCGGACGGCACCCGGCCGCCGCTGCCGGCGCCGCTCGGCGACACGTACACGCCCACCACCCGCCCCGGGCACCTGCTGCCGCACGCCTGGGTCGAGCAGGACGGCGCGCGCGTGTCCACGCAGGACCTGGTCGGCACCGGCAACGGCTTCCTGCTGCTCACCGGCCCGGACGGCGCGGCGTGGGCGGAGGCGGCCGCGCTGGTGGCCGACAAGCTCTCGGTCCCGGTGACGGTCGTCGGGATCGGCGAGGGCGCCGACGCCGCCGACGCGGACGGCACCTGGCAGCGGCTGCGTGAGACGGACCCCGCGGGCGCCGTCCTCGTCCGTCCCGACCAGCACGTGGCCTGGCGCGCCGCCGGCGCCGCGGAGGACCCGGCGGGCGCCCTGACCGAGGCACTCACCACCGTTCTCGGCCACCAGGCCTGAGCACGCCGGCGGCGCCCGGACCCCGCGCCGCACGGTCCGGCAGGACGCCCCCCGCGGGCGTCCTGCCGGACCCGCACCCGGCCGCACGGCGGGCGGCACGCCCAGCCGTACGACCGGCCGTCGTCCCACGACCACGCTTGACGACCACGGAAGAAGCACCATGATCAACAGACGATCGTTCCTCGCCGGGACCGGCGGTGCCGCGGTGGCCGCCACGGCCGTCGCCGGAGCCACCCAGGCCCAGGCCCGTCCCCGGTCCACGGCCGGCGCCCGCACCGGCGGCACCCCGTGGAGCCGGCTCGCCGACCGGCTGCGCGGGCACCTCGTGCTCCCGGGCGACGCCGACTACCAGCGCGCCAAGCAGCTCTACCAGGTGCAGTTCGACGCCACCAGCCCGCAGGCCGTCGCGTACTGCGTCTCGGCCGCCGACGTCGCCGCGTGCCTGTCCTTCGCCCAGGTGAACGGCATCCAGGTCGCCGCGCGCAGCGGCGGCCACAGCGCGGGCGGCTACTCCACCACGCCCGGGCTCGTCATCGACGTCGCCGGCCTCAACACCGTCGCGCTCGGCAAGGACTCCGTCCACATCGGCCCCGGCGCCCAGCTCGTCGACATCATGGACACCCTCGCCCCGCAGGGCCTCGGCATCTCCGGCGGCTACTGCCCCACCGTCGCCGCGGGCGGGTTCTTCCAGGGCGGCGGCATGGGCCTGTTCACCCGCAGCATCGGCATCGCCGCCGACAAGGTGAACTCCGCGCAGGTCGTGCTGGCCGACGGCAGCACCGTCACCGCCTCCCCGCACTGCAACCCCGACCTCTTCTGGGCGCTGCGCGGCGGTGGCGGCGGCAACTTCGGCATCGTGACCGGCTACGACGTCACGCCCTCGCCGCTCACCGACGTGGCCGCGATCAACCTGGTGTGGACCTTCGACCACGCGCTGGACATGCTCGACGGCTGGGCCCGGTGGCTGCCCGACGCGCCCTGGTCGATCGGCAGCGGCGTCAACGTCACCCTCACCGACGCCGGCCCCGGCACCGTGCCGACGGCCTCGGTCTTCCTCGCCTCGGTCGACACCGGCGCCGCCTTCGACGCCGAGATCGCCCGGCTCGTCTCGCTCGTCGGCACCCCCACCGTCTTCCGGCAGCAGTTCACCGCGCCCTACCGGCAGGTGCTCATGCAGCTGTACTCCTGCACCGAGCTGACGGTGCAGCAGTGCCACCGCGCCGACACCGGCGGCGGGCAGATCCAGCGCCCCGCCTTCGGCGCCTGGCGCAGCCGGCTGTTCGAGGCGGGCGACATGCCGCGCGACGGCTGGGCCGAGGCCCTGGCCGCCTTCGACGACCACCGCTACGCCGGCCAGATGCGCCAGCTCCAGATCTCCGCGCTGGGCGGCAAGGCCAACACCGTCGCCCGCGACGCCACCGCGTACGTCCACCGCGACGCGCTCTTCTCCGTCAGCTACCTCACCTCCAACGCCGTCGCGCCGGTCTCCGAGGAGTCAAAGGCCGCCGCGTACACCTTCGTCGACGGCGGCTTCGCGACGATCGACCCGTACTCGACCGGGGAGACGTACCAGAACTTCATCGACCCCCGGCTGCCCGACTGGCAGAGCTCCTACTACGCCGAGAACTACTCCCGGCTGGCGCAGGTCAAGCGGAAGTACGACCCCCACCAGGTCTTCCGGTTCGCGCAGAGCGTGCGCTGACCGGCTCCCGGCTCCGCCACGCCAGGACCCTCCGGCGGGGCCGGGCCCTTCCCACGCCCCCAGCCCATCCACCGGCCCGGTCCGGCCCAGACAGGAGCACTCCATGAAGATTGCCGACCTCGCGCGCCCGGCCCCGCTGCAACTGCCGGACGGGATCGACGCGGACGAGGTGCGCCGGGCCACCACCCGGCTCACCGCGTACATCAGCAGCAGGACCGACGCCGACGGCGCGATACGCGAGCACTGCGAGAGCAGAGTCCTCGAATCGGCCCTCGCGCTGTCCCTCATGACCCGCACCGGCCACACCTCGCCCGCCCGCGACCGCCTGCTCGGCTACCTGCGCGCCCACCAGGAGTCGCCGGACCGGCTGGAGAAGGTGCTCGCCTCGCTGGCCGTCGCCCGCGCCGCCGGCCGGGACGCCGGGGGCGACAGCACCCTCGTCGACACCCTCGCGGCCGGCGTCCTCGCCGCCGCGCCCGGTTTCATCTCCGTCCGCCGCCGGCTCATGGTCTACGCCGTGCTGTCCGTGCTCGGCTGCCCGCTGCCGGCCGACGCCGAACTCCCCGGCGGCGGCGCGGTCCCCACCGACCCGCTGCACTCCTGGGCCGCCGTCCAGCAGGCGTCCATCACGCTGGTCATCGCCCACGCCATGGGTGTGCGCGACCGCAGCACCGAGGCCGCCCTGCAGACGCTGCTGGCCACCGACCCCGGCGCCGCGGTGTGGGAGGGCTACGCCCTGATGCACCTGCTGGTGCTCAACGCGCTCGCCGGGGAGCCCGGCCACGAGGAGACCGTGCGGCGCGGCCTGGACACGCTGCTGCTCCACCAGCGCCCGGACGGCGGCTTCCCGTTCGTACTGGAGATGCACAACTGGTGCACCTCCACCGGCGGCCTGGCCCTGCACGCGGCCGGCGCCGACCCCGCCCTGCTGCGCCGGATGGCCGGCATGCTCGCCGTCCACCAGGGCGGCGCCGCGCCCGCCGCGCTCGCCCGCGGCAACACGCTCTCCGGCGGCTGGTCGATGTCCCCGATCGTCGCGCAGAACGACGTCGACGACACCTCCTGCGCCCTGGAGTTCCTCCAGGCCGTCGACCCCGTCACGCACGCCGGCTCGATCCGCCGCGGCGTGGACGCGCTGCTGGCCGTCCAGAACGCGGACGGCGGCTTCCCGACGTACGTCGGCGGCGCCTCCTCCGAGCCGTGCATGACCGCCGCCGCGGTCTGCGCGCTCTCCCCGCACCCGGCGACCGAGGCGGCGCGCACCCGGGCGCTGGCCTACCTCGCCGGCGTCCAGGACGCGGACGGCGGCTTCGAACCCGGCTGGAGCCGCAGCCGCCTGCACAGCCTCTTCCGGGTCCGCCTCGCGGCCTGCACCGCCGGGCCCGACGACATCCGCGCCGCCGCCATGGCCGCCCGTGTCGAGCAGACCGTCCGCGCCACGCAGAACGCGGACGGCGGCTGGGGCATGCAGCCCGGCGACCCCAGCGACGACATCAGCACCGCCTACGGCCTCATCACCCTGTGCTACGCCGACGACCCCCGCCCGGTCGGCCGCGGCATGCGCTGGCTGCTGGCCCGGCAGGAGGCGGACGGCGGCTACGGCGGACCGCCCGACATGGTCGGCCCGCGCCCCTTCGCCTACCACTTCCCGCTGCTCACCGACATTCCCGTGCTGCTCGCCTATGGGCACTTCCGCGCGCGGGTACTGGACCCGCGAAGCGCGCTCCAGGAAGTGCGGTGACGGGCCGAGCCCCGTCCGGGATCCTGACACCCTGTCAGGGCCGCCCGGCACCCTGAGAATCCCCACGCCCCCACAGAACACGGAGGAACCGGCATGATGCGAAAACTGGCCGCCTTGCCCAGCGGAAGGGTGGGCAAGTGGGTAGTCATCGCCATCTGGGTCGTCCTGCTGGTTCCCGCGATGATGCTGGCCGGCAAGCTCTCCGACGCCGAGCAGAACGACAACTCCGCCTGGCTGCCCGGCAACGCGGAGTCCACCGCGGTCGTCGACCGGGTGGAGAAACTGATGCCCGCCGACGCCGTCCCCGCGATCGTCCTCTACGACCGCGCGGGCGGCGTCACGGACGCCGACATGGCCAAGGCGCAGGCGGACGCCCGGGCCTTCCAGCACATCCACAACGTGGAGGGCCCGCTCCAGGAGCCCGTGAGGTCCGACGACGGCAAGGCCATCCAGACCGTCGTCCAGGTGCACAAGGACAAGTCCGGCTGGGACGGCCTCGGCAAGGTCGTCGACGCGATGCAGGACATCGGTGACAAGAACCCCGCCGGCCTGGGCTTCCACGTCGCCGGACCGGTCGGCTACGGCGCCGACTCGATCAAGGCCTTCGGCGGCAGCGGCGTGCTCACCACCATCACCGCGCTCGTCGTCGTCGCGATCCTGCTGCTCACCTACCGCAGCCCCTGGCTGCCGCTGCTGCCGCTGATCACCGTCGGCGTCGCCCTCGTGGCCGCCGAGGGCCTCATCTACCTGCTCGCGCAGCATGCCGGACTGGTCATCAACAAACAGACCGGCTTCATCCTCGTGGTGCTCATCTTCGGCGCGGGCACCGACTACGCGCTGCTGCTCATATCCCGCTACCGGGAGGAGCTGCTGCGCGAGGAGGACCGGCACAAGGCCATGGCCGAGGCGCTCTACCGCTCGGGTCCGGCGATCGTCGCGAGCGCCGCCACCGTGTCCGTCAGCCTGCTGCTGCTGATGCTCGCCCGGCTCAACTCCACCGCGGGGATGGGCCCGGCCTGCGCCATCGGCGTCGCCGTGGGACTGCTCGCCATGACCACCCTCATGCCCGCGCTGCTGGTCGCGTGCGGACGCTGGGTCTTCTGGCCGAAGAAGCCCGTCCTCGGCGCCGCGGCCGTGCACAGGGACGGTGTCTGGGCCCGCGTCGGCGCGGGCATCTCCGGCCGCCCGCGGCTGGTGTGGACCGGCACCGTCGTGGTGCTCCTCGCGCTGTGCGCCGGAGTCTTCGGACTCCGGGCCTCGGGCCTGGCCAACAAGGACCAGTTCACGAGCAAGCCGCAGATGGCGGTGGGCGAGCAGCTGCGCGCCCAGCACTTCCCGGCGGGCGACGGCGACCCCGTCTACATCGCCGCCTCGGCCGCGGCGGCCGACCGGGTCAAGGAGGCGGTCGGCGCGGTCTCCGGGGTCGCCCGCGTCGGCGCCCCGATCGCCAAGGGCGACGAGGCGGTGGTGCTCGCGCAGCTGAAGGACGAGGCGAGCAGCGACGCCGCGCTGTCCACCGTCGACCGGATCCGCAGCACCGTCCACGCCATCGACGGCGCCGACGCGCAGGTCGGCGGCAGCACCGCGATCATGGTCGACACCGAGGACGCCGCGACCCGCGACGACAAGGTCGTCATCCCGCTCGTCCTGGCCGTGGTGCTGCTCATCCTGTGCGTGCTGCTGCGCGCGCTCGTCGCCCCGCTGCTGCTGATGGCCACCGTGCTGCTGTCGTTCGGCGCGACCCTCGGCGTGAGCAGCCTGGTGTTCAACCACCTCTTCCACTTCGCCGGGGCGGACGCGTCCTTCCCGCTGCTGGCGTTCGTGTTCCTGGTGGCGCTCGGCATCGACTACAACATCTTCCTCGTCACCCGCATCCGCGAGGACACGGCGGCGCTGGGCACCCGGCGTGCCGCGCTGAGCGCCCTGTCCACCACCGGCGGCGTCATCACCTCGGCCGGTGTGGTGCTGGCCGGCACCTTCGGGGCGATGGGCTCGCTGCCGCTGGTCTTCGCCGCCGAACTGGGCTTCACGGTGGCCTTCGGGGTGCTGCTGGACACCATCGTGGTCCGCTCCGTGCTGGTCACCGCGCTCACCCTGGACACCGGCCGGTGGATGTGGTGGCCCAGCGCGCTCTTCCACCGCCGCGACGACGCCCAGCCCGCCGAGGGCGGCGTCGGCACGGTTCCCTCGCTCAGCGGCCGGTGAGCGACCCCTCCGCCCCGGTCCCGGCGCGCGCCCCGCGCCGCCGGGACCGGGGGCGGGGGCATCCGCATGCGCCGTCCGGGGCATGCCCGGACACGGACTTACGGGGGCTGATTCCATGCGTGCAGAGACGATGGACGAAGAGATCCGCCGCGACACCGCCGCCGAGGCGGCGGCGGGCAGCGCGCAGCGCATCGCGGAACTCGAACGCGAGGTCCGGGAGCTCCGCCGCGCCAACGAGACGCTGAAGGGCTACGTCAGCAGGGCGCTGGAGCTGGACATCCTGCCGCGGCAGCGGGACGGCCGGGGGGGCGCCGCGGGGACGGCCACGGCCTTCCGGGGCGGGACGGCGGGGCCCGACGACACGTCTCCCGGCCAGGGCGGCCCCGGTGCGCCCGCCGTCCCCGGCGCCCGCGGGCCCGCCGGGTTCCCCGGCCCGGCCGGCCTGCCGGTACCCGCCGGGCGGCCCGGGACGGGACCGGTCGCCGGGGACGGCGGCGCGGGCCCCGCGGCCGGCGCCGCGGGCAAGGTCGAGTTCCGGGTGCTCGGCCCCATCGAGGCGGCCGTCGGCGGTCGCTGGGTGGACCTGGGAGCGCCCAAGCAGCGCGCCGCCCTCGCGCTGCTGGTGAGCCAGGTGGGCCAGCCCGTCTCGGTCGACGTCATGGTGGAGTCGCTGTGGGCGGGCCGCCCGCCGCAGTCCGCGATCACCTCCCTGCACGCCTACATCGCCAACCTGCGCCGCGCCCTGGAACCGCACCGGGCGCCGCGCACCCCCGCCACCGTGCTGTGCACCCGCGGCCGCAGCTACCTGCTCGACCTGCGGGCCGTCGAGGTCGACGCCCACCGCTTCGGGGAGTGCGCCACCGCCGGGTGGCAGGCCCTGGACCGGGGCGACACGCAGCGGGCGCTGCGCGAGTTCGAGACGGGACTCGCGCTGTGGCGGGGCGACGCCTACGCGGAGGTCGCCACGGCCGCGCCCGTCACGCCCGAGGCCGTACGCCTGGAGGAGGTGCGGCTGTCGATGGTCGAGGGCCGCTGCGCGACCCTGATCGCGATCGGCAACCACGAGCTGGCGGTGCCCGAGCTGGTGGCCTTCACCCAGGCCCACCCGCTGCGGGAGTACGGCTGCGAGCTGCTGAGCCTCGCGCTCTACCGCGCCGGACGGCAGGCCGACGCGCTGTCGGTGCTGCGGGCCCACCAGCAGCGCATGGTGGAGGACCTGGGCATCTCCCCGAGCCCCGCGCTCCAGAACCTGGAGCTGGAGATCCTCCGCCAGGCCCCGGAGCTGCGGGCCCCGGGCCGCGTCCAGTAGCCCGCGCGTGCGCGGGGGCTACGCGGGCGGGGCGCTCCCGCGCCCGCGGCGTCAGAACAGCGGCGCGGGCAGGACCCCCTCCAGGGCCAGCAGCGAGCGCTTGATCTCCAGGCCGCCGCCGAAGCCGCCTATGCCGCCGCCGCTCTCGACCACCCGGTGGCAGGGCACGACGACCGGCAGCGGATTGGCCCCCATCGCGGCGCCGACCGCGCGGGCGGCGTCCGGCTCGCCGACCCGGTCGGCCAGCTCCCCGTAGCCGACCACCGCGCCGTAGGGCACCCCGGTGGCCAGCTCGCGCAGCACCCGCCGCTGGAAGCCGGTGACCAGCGACCAGTCCAGCGGCAGGTCGAAGCCCGTGCGCCGCCCGGCGAAGTAGTCGTCGAGCTGCGCGGCGACGGGCGCGAGCCGCTCCGCGTCCTCGACGGGCTCGCAGCCCAGCCGCCGCCCGGCCGCCTCGACGGCCCGCGCGGCCGTCGCGGCGTCGGCCCGGAAGACGACCAGGACCAGGCCCTCCCCGGTCGCCATCAGCAGCAGCGGCCCGATGGGGGCGTCGTACACCGTCCACGCAGCGCTCGTCATGCCCGCAAGCCTAGGGCGTGTCCGCAAAGTCCCGTCGTCCGCCCGGAGGGCGGGGCAGACGGTGTCTGGTGCGTGCGATCGCAAGGCGGAGGGTCGTCCTCGTAGTGGGCCTACTCGGACGAGCCCGACAACGTGGCGAGCGTGCGTGCCAGGCGCCGTGTGCCAGGCGGGACTTTGCGGACACGCCCTAGGGGCGGGGTACGACAGCGGGCCCCGGCACCGTGCGCGCCCGGACCCGCCGCGCCCCGCCGCAGGGGGCGCCGCCCCGCGCCCGCGGCCGATTGTCGGTGGCGGGTCGTACCGTGGACCCATGCGGCCCGTTTCAGACATCGAACGCAGTGTGGCGCCCTTCGAGGTCGTCAGCCCCTACCAGCCCAGCGGCGACCAGCCGGCGGCCATCGACGACCTGGAGCGCCGGATCCGGGCCGGCGAGCAGGACGTGGTGCTCCTCGGCGCGACGGGCACGGGAAAGTCCGCCACGACTGCCTGGATGATCGAGCGGCTCCAGCGCCCCACCCTGGTGATGGCGCCGAACAAGACCCTCGCGGCCCAGCTCGCGAACGAGTTCCGCGAGCTGCTGCCGAACAACGCGGTCGAGTACTTCGTGTCGTACTACGACTACTACCAGCCCGAGGCCTACGTCCCGCAGACGGACACCTACATCGAGAAGGACTCCTCGATCAACGAGGAGGTCGAAAGGCTCCGGCACTCCGCCACCAGCTCCCTGCTGACACGACGGGACGTCGTCGTGGTCGCCTCCGTCTCCTGCATCTACGGCCTCGGCACCCCGCAGGAGTACGTCGACCGGATGGTGCGGCTGCGCGTCGGGGACGTGGTGGACCGCGACCAGCTGCTGCGCCGCTTCGTCGACGTGCAGTACACGCGCAACGACCTGGCGTTCACCCGCGGCACCTTCCGGGTGCGCGGCGACACGGTCGAGATCTTCCCCGTCTACGAGCAGCTCGCCGTGCGGATCGAGATGTTCGGCGACGAGATCGAGGCCCTCTACACGCTGCACCCGCTCACCGGCGAGGTCATCACCGAGGACCAGGAGATCTACGTCTTCCCCGCCACGCACTACGTGGCCGGTCCCGAGCGCATGGAGCGCGCCATCGCCGGCATCGAGAAGGAGCTGGAGGGGCAGCTCGCGCAGATGGAGAAGCAGGGCAAGCTGCTGGAGGCCCAGCGGCTGAGGATGCGCACCACGTACGACATCGAGATGATGCGGCAGATCGGCACCTGCTCCGGCATCGAGAACTACTCGCGGCACATCGACGGCCGCGAGGCGGGCAGCGCCCCCGACACCCTCATCGACTACTTCCCGGAGGACTTCCTCCTGGTCATCGACGAGTCGCACGTCACCGTGCCGCAGATCGGCGCGATGTACGAGGGCGACGCGTCGCGCAAGCGCACCCTCGTCGACCACGGCTTCCGGCTGCCGTCCGCGCTGGACAACCGCCCGCTGAAGTGGGAGGAGTTCCTGACCCGGGTCGGCCAGACGGTCTACCTGTCGGCGACCCCGGGGACGTACGAGATGTCCCGCGCCACGGACGGCGTGGTCGAGCAGATCATCCGGCCGACGGGCCTGGTCGACCCCGAGGTCATCGTCAAGCCCACCGAGGGCCAGATCGACGACCTCGTCCACGAGATCCGGCTGCGCACCGAGCGCGACGAGCGGGTCCTGGTCACCACGCTCACCAAGAAGATGGCCGAGGACCTCACGGACTACCTGCTGGAGCTGGGCATCCAGGTGCGCTACCTGCACAGCGACATCGACACGCTGCGCCGCGTCGAGCTGCTCCAGGAGCTGCGGGCCGGCGAGTACGACGTGCTGGTCGGCATCAACCTGCTGCGCGAGGGCCTGGACCTGCCCGAGGTGTCCCTCGTGGCGATCCTGGACGCCGACAAGGAGGGTTTCCTGCGGTCGGGCACCTCGCTGATCCAGACCATCGGCCGCGCCGCCCGTAACGTGTCCGGCCAGGTGCACATGTACGCCGACCGCATCACGCCGGGCATGGAGCGGGCGATCGACGAGACCAACCGCCGCCGCGCCAAGCAGATCGCGTACAACACCGAGCGCGGGGTGGACCCGCAGCCGCTGCGCAAGAAGATCGCCGGCATCCTCGACTCCTTCGCCCGGGAGGACGCCGACACCGAGGAGCTGCTCGGCTCCGGACGGCAGCGCTCGCGCGGCAAGGCGCCCGTGCCGGGCCTGTCCGGCAAGGGCGGCGGGAAGCACGCCAAGGGCGCGATGCCCGCCGAGGAGCTGGCCGACCTCATCGCGCAGCTGACCGACCAGATGCATGCCGCGGCCGCGGAGCTGCAGTTCGAGGTCGCCGCCCGGATCCGGGACGAACTGGGCGATCTGAAGAAGGAACTGCGCCAGATGCGGGATGCCGGAATGGCCTGAGTGGGGTGGGAATCGCCGCGCTGGGAGGGCTCGGACGAACCGGGATACGGTCGGGCGGCGTCTTGTTAGGGTGCGGGGCAACAACCGCACAGTCAGGT
Source organism: Streptomyces sp. NPDC020983 (assembly GCF_044333485.1). NCBI lineage: Bacteria > Bacillati > Actinomycetota > Actinomycetes > Kitasatosporales > Streptomycetaceae > Streptomyces > Streptomyces sp. NPDC020983. The sequence goes on from NZ_JBIRRA010000012.1 coordinate 98,330, forward strand.
GACGGGTGAGAGGGGCAGGACCGTGACGGTCAACATGACCAAGGGCCAGAAGATCAGCCTGAGCAAGTCCGACGGGGGCTTGCTGACGGCGGTCAGGATGGGGCTGGGCTGGCAGGCGGCGCCGCGTCGCGGACTGTTCGGCAGCCGCACCCGGGAGATCGATCTCGACGCCTCCGCGGTGCTCTTCGCCGACAAGCAGCCGGTCGACGTGGTGTTCTTCCGTCACCTGACCAGCGACGACGGCTCGGTCCGGCACACCGGTGACAACCTGGTCGGCGGCGCCGGCCAGGGCGGCGACGACGAGTCGATCATCGTCGACCTCGCGCGGGTGCCCGTGCACGTCGACCAGATCGTCTTCACCGTGAACTCCTTCACCGGCCAGACCTTCGCCGAGGTGCAGAACGCCTTCTGCCGCCTGGTGGACGAGACCAACGGCCAGGAGCTGGCCCGTTACACGCTGACCGGCGGCGGCGCCTACACCGCGCAGATCATGGCGAAGGTGCAGCGCGGGCAGGGCGGCTGGTCGATGACCGCGATCGGCACCCCGGCCAACGGGCGTACGTTCCAGGACCTCATCCCGGCCATCCTTCCCGCGCTCTGACGGCACGTCCGGGTCCCCGTACGGGGGTGCCCGGACATGCCGCACCGGCCGGCCGGGGGGCCGGCGGCGGACGAGGTCACCGCCCGCGGCCTGCGGGCCCGGGCAGTTCACTACACAGGAAGACGGGGGCGGCGGTCATGACGGCCGAACTGGTCCGCGGGCAGAACCATCCGCTGCCCGACAACCGGCTGGAGATCCGGGTCACGGCAGGCACCCCCGTGGTGGCCGCCGTCACCCTCGGGGACGAGGCCGGGCGCGTCATCGCCGACCGGCCGTGGCTCGCCCACCCCGGCGAGCCGCATCTGGAGGGAGTCGAGGTGCCGCGGCAGGCCGCCGCGGAGCACCGCCTCGCCGTCGACCTCGGCGCGATGCCGCCGTCCGTGCACGTGGTGCACGTGCTCCTCGCGCTGCCCGGCGCCGCCGCCCGCCCGGGAGCGCCCGCCGACTTCGGCGCCGCGCCCACCCCGCGGCTCGCGGTCACCCTGCCGGACGGCACGGCCGTCGCCGGCTTCAGCATCACCGGGCTCGGCCCGGAGACCGCGCTGCTGGCCGTCGAGCTCTACCGGCGGCAGGCGGCGTGGAAGGTCCGGGCGGTGGGCCAGGGCTACCAGGGCGGCCTGCCCGCGCTGCTGCTGGACCAGGGGGTGCCGGACGCGGCCGGTGTCGCGGGCGCCGTCCACGCCGCGGTGGACCGCGAGCAGGCCCGCTCCGTCGCCCCGCCGCCGCCCGCCGCCGGCCAGCGCGGAGGGGCGCCCGCGGGCGGTCCGGCGTCCGGCGCCTCCGGCACCTCGCCGGGCCCGTCCGGTGGCAAGGTCGACTACAGCCACCCGCGGCGCCGCGCCCCGCAGCAGCCGCCCGCCGCCCCGCCGCGGAACGGCGGCCAGGTGCCGCCGCCCCCGCCCGCACCGCCCGCCGGGGCGCCCCACGTGCCGGTGGCCGGGGACGCGCCGGGGCGCTCGATGGAGGAGCGGCTCTACAACCAGGTCTGGGGCATGTTCGAGGACCTGGCACGCTCCGTGGCCGCCTACCGCAGCGCCACCGACTTCGCGCAGTCCCGCTTCGAGCAGGAGCTCGACCGGCTGCTCGCCGACCCGCGCACCCGCGGCGGCCCCGCGGCCGAGGCGGCCCGCGAGGAGGCGCAGGCCCGGCAGGCCGCGCTGGTCGACCAGGCCCGGCAGGTGCTGGACCGCGACCTGGCGCAGCTCGCGGCGGAGGCCGAGGTGGTCGATCCGGCGCTGCCGCCGGAGTTCGCCGGCTGGGAGAATCCGGCCTGGCACGCCTACCGGGTGCCCGCCCAGCTGCCGCTCGCCGTGCGGCTGGGCAGCCTGAGCCTGCCCGAGGTGCCGGACCTGCGCATCCCGCTGCTGTCCCGGCTGCCGCTGGAGCGGGGGCTGTGGATCGACAGCGCCGAGCACCGCAGGGCGGCGATGGACACCGCGGTGTCGATCGCGGCCCGGCTGCTCGCGTCGCACCCGGTCGGCAGTTTCGCCGTGCACGCCCTGGACCCGGCCGGCTCCGGAGCCGCCGCCTTCGCCCCGCTGTACGCGGGCGGGGCGCTGGTGCTGCCGCCGCCCGCCGGGGGCGTGGCGGGGGTGAGCGGGCTGCTGACCCGGCTGACGGAGCGGGTCGACCTGATCCAGATGGCCCGGCGGGGCGGGGTCGCCGACGAGCTGCCGCCCGGCTTCGACACCGCCGAGCAGCTGCTGATCGTCAACGAGTTCCCGTACGGCTTCGACGACCGGTCGGTCAACCAGCTGCGCTACCTCGCCGACGAGGGCCCCTCGGCGGGCGTGCACCTGCTGGTGGTGGCCGACCGGGAGGACGCGGCGGCGTACGGCCCGGTGCTCGACCCGCTGTGGCGCTCGCTGCTGCGGCTGACCCCGCTGCCCAGCGACCACCTGTGCGACCCCTGGGTGGGGCACGCCTGGACGTACGAGCCGGCGATGGTGCCGCCGGGCAGCCGGGTGCTCACGGACGTGCTGGGGAGGGTTGCCGCTGCCCGCCCGGCGTATGGCCCCTGACCTGGGCACTTGGTGATCTGTTTACCATTTCTTGGGTATTCGTGTACGGTTCTTTGACGTGCCGCTGTTCGTGGTACCCGCGGTGTCCCCGGACGCCGCGCGTACCGCGCGGCAATCCATCCCGTCGGAGGACCTGTGGACGTCTCCCTCGCCCTCTGGGTGCTGACCATCGCCGGCCTGTGCGCGCTCATCGGCGCGGACTTCCTGATCGGCCGCAAACCCCATGACGTGACCATCCGCGAGGCGGGCCTGTGGACCGCCGTGTGGGTCGTCCTCGCCGGGCTCTTCGGCCTCGGCCTGCTGCTCTTCGGCGGCGGGAAACCGGCCGGGGAGTTCTTCGCCGGCTACATCACCGAGAAGTCGCTCAGTGTCGACAACCTCTTCGTCTTCGTCCTGATCATGGGCAAATTCGCGGTGCCCTCGCGCTACCAGCAGCGGGTGCTGCTGATCGGCGTGCTCGTCGCACTGGTGCTGCGCGCGGGATTCATCGCCGCCGGCGCCACGCTCCTGGCGAGCTTCTCGTGGATCTTCTTCCTCTTCGGCGCCTTCCTGATCTGGACGGCGTGGAAGCTGATCGCCGAGGCCCGCGGCGGCTCCGGCTCCGGCTCCGGGGAGGAGGAGTTCGAGGAGAACCGGCTGCTGAAGGCCGTCGAGAAGCGCGTCCCCGCGACCGACCGCTACCACGGCACCCGCCTGGTGGTCACCGAGGGCGGCAGGCGGCTGATCACCCCGATGCTCGTCGTGATGCTCGCGATCGGCACCACCGACGTGCTCTTCGCCCTGGACTCGATCCCGGCGATCTTCGGTCTGACCCAGGACCCGTACATCGTCTTCACCGCCAACGCCTTCGCGCTGATGGGCCTGCGCCAGCTGTACTTCCTGATCGGCGGGCTGCTCAAGAAGCTCGTGCACCTGTCCTACGGGCTGTCGGTGATCCTCGGCTTCATCGGCGTGAAGCTGCTGCTGCACGCGCTCCACGAGCAGGGCGTGCACGTCCCGGAGATCTCGGTGCCGGTCTCGCTGGGCGTCATCGTCGCCGTCCTGGCCGCCACCACCGCCACCAGCCTGCTGGCCTCACGCCGCGCCGCCCGCGACGCCGCCGCGGCACCGGGGGCCGGGCCGGAGGAGGGGCGCGGCGACACGCCCGCACCCGCCCCCGACCAGCGCGTCGACGCCTGACGGCCGGCCTGCGCACCGCCCGCCGTCCGCCGGGGTCTACCGTGACCCCGTAGCGAACGGCGGAAAGGTGCGGATGTGGCGGACTCCCAGGCGCTCCCGGCGCTGACCGGGGCGCGGTACCTGGAAGCCTGGCAGCTCGACGGCATCGCGCTGGCCTTCGTCCTGCTGCTCGGCGCCGGCTACGCCTACGGGGTGCGCCGCCGGCTGCGCGCGGGGGAGCGGTGGCCGCTGTGGCGGACCGCCGCCTTCTGTGTCCTGGGGCTGGGCACCCTGGTGGTCGCGACCATGTCCTCGCTCGCCGTCTACGACCGGGTGCTCTTCTGGCCCGCCGCGGTGCAGAACATCCTGCTGGACCTCTTCGCGCCGCTGGGCCTCGCGCTCGGCGACCCCCTCGGCCTCGCCGACCCGCGCGGGCGGCTGCACCGGGCCTTCTCCTCCCGTCCGGTGCGCGCGCTCACCTACCCGCTGGTCAGCTCGCTGCTGGTGCTCGCCTCCGAGCTGACCATCTACTTCACGCCCTACTTCGCCACCGCCCTGGGGAACCCGGCGGTGCGGCAGCTCATGCACCTGCAGCTGCTGCTCACCGGCAGCCTGTTCGTGCTGCCCATGCTCAGCCGTCAGGAACTCCTGCCGCGCTGGTGCACGCACCCGGTGCGGGCCGCGCTCGTCTTCCTCGACGGGCTCTTCGACTCGGTGCCCGGCATCGTCGTGATGACCAGCGGCAGCGTGATCGCCGGGCACTGGTACACCGCCCACCCGCGCACCTGGGGGCCCAGCCCGGAGCACGACCAGATGCTCGGCGGCGGGCTGATGCTGACGCTCGCCGAACTCGTCGGGCTGCCCTTCATCCTGCTGGTCTTCCTGGAATGGTGGCGGGCGGAACGCCTCAGGACCGCCGAACTGGACGCGCGCCTCGACCGCGAGGCCCTCGCCGCGGCGGCCGCCCCGGCCCCTGCCCCCGCCCCGGCGGGCCCGGCTGCTCCCGCCGCCGCGCCCGCGGCCATACCCGAGATGACCAGGCCCTGGTGGGAGACCGACCAGGGCGAGGTCGGTGAGCGGATGCGCCGCCGCCGCTGACGCCGGCCCGCGGCACCCGACGGGCGGCCGCCGGAGGGTGAGCCGCCGCCCGTGGCGGACGGCGGGGCGCGCGCGGCCCGCGGCCGTTACCGCCGCGCGCGTGCCCCCGGGCGGCGGGGACGGCGCGGGCGGCTCACCAGCCGCGCTCGCGCCACTCCGCCAGGTGCGGGCGCTCGGCGCCCAGCGTCGTGTCGTTGCCGTGGCCGGGGTAGACCCAGGCCTCGTCCGGCAGCGCGCCGAAGACCTTCTCCGTCACGTCGTCCAGGAGCGAGGTGAAGGCCACCGCGTCCCCGAAGGTGTTGCCGACGCCGCCGGGGAAGAGGCAGTCGCCGGTGAAGACGTGCGGGTGGCCGTGCGGGTCGTCGTAGACGAGCGCGATGCTGCCCGGGGTGTGGCCGACGATGTGGCGGGCGGTCAGCGTCACGCTGCCGACCGTCACCGTGTCGCCGTCGTCCACGAGCACGTCGGTCGGGACGGGGATGCCGTCCGCGTCCGCCCGGCCGGCGTACGTACGCGCCCCGGTGGCGTCCACGACCTCGCGCAGCGCCTGCCAGTGGTCCTGGTGCCGGTGGGTGGTGACCACCGAGGCGAGACCGTCGTCGCCGACCAGGCTCAGCAGCGTCGCGGGTTCCGCGGCCGCGTCGATCAGCAGCTGCTCGCCGGTCGCCCGGCAGCGCAGCAGATACGCGTTGTTCTCCATCGCGCCGACCGCGACCTTGCTGATGATGAGGTCGGTCAGCTCGTGCACGTCGGCGGGCCCGCCCACCGTCACCTGTCCGCTGTAGGCCATGGCGTCAGCCTAGCGGTGGGAGCACCGGCAGGGCGGCTCCGGCGGGATCCACGTCGAGCCCGTCGCCGGTGCCGCGCCCGCTGACCCAGGCCAGCAGCGCCCTGGCCGGGCCCGCCACCGTCCGTTCGGGTTCCCCGGCGGCGCCCAGGTCCCACTCGGCGCCGGAGCCGGTGTCGCGCAGCCGCACCGCGGCCACCCCCTCGTGCGCCGCGAGCCCGTCGACGGCCCAGGCCAGCCCGCGGACGGTGAAGCCGTCGGGCAGGTCCTCCGTGCCGTGCCCGGCGTCCAGGTCGACGTGGTGCAGCCGCACCTCGACCAGCCGCCGCCAGGGGATCTCGGCCGCCGCGACGACCCGGCCCGAGCGCATCGCGACCTGCGCCGCCCAGCCGGCCGGGGGGAGGGCGGCGCAGGCCGCGGTGAAGCGGTCCGCCGACTCCCGCAGGTCGGCGAGCTGCTCCTCCGGGGTCCTGCCGGCGCCCGCCTCGATGTCGCGGTCGCGGCCGGCCGCGTCGGCGTACATCGGGGTCTCCTCGCCCGTCCGGGCCCACGTGAGCAGATTCACCAGCGCGTCGGCGTTGCGGGCGACGTGCGCGAGCACGTGGCCGCGGGTCCAGCCCGGCAGCAGCGAGGGCTCCGCGAGATCCGCCGACGAGAGCGTCGCGGCGGTGCCGAGCAGCTCGGACGTGGCCTCCGCGACCTCGGCCGCATCGCGCTCGGGATCGGGTCGTTGGACGGTCACGGGCACTCCCGGGGACTCGGCGTTGTCAGTGGTGTCGGGCAGGCTTCGGGTACGGCATCAGGTTTCCGTATGCCCGCGGGCGGGGGCCACGACGCCCGCCACACGATCGGGTGAACCTGGCGGCACCGTCCCGTAAATCGAATGCACGTGCTATATGGTCGGTGTGTCGCAACCTCCGCGACAGGAAGAAATGCCGTGGGCTCCCCGTTTAGGCTGATTGGGGGGTGACGACTCTCCCCCGATTTCTAGGAAAGGTGCGCACTGGCGTGGCCGATCGACTCATCGTCCGTGGCGCTCGCGAGCACAACCTGAAGAACGTCTCGCTGGAGCTGCCCCGGGACTCGCTCATCGTGTTCACCGGGCTGTCCGGCTCCGGCAAGTCCTCGCTGGCCTTCGACACGATCTTCGCCGAGGGCCAGCGCCGCTACGTGGAGTCACTGTCCTCCTACGCCCGGCAGTTCCTCGGCCAGATGGACAAGCCGGACGTCGACTTCATCGAGGGCCTGTCGCCGGCCGTCTCGATCGACCAGAAGTCGACGTCCCGCAACCCGCGCTCCACCGTCGGCACCATCACCGAGGTCTACGACTACCTCCGGCTGCTCTTCGCCCGGATCGGCAAGCCGCACTGCCCCGAGTGCGGGCGCCCGATCTCCCGGCAGTCGCCGCAGGCGATCGTCGACAAGGTGCTGGAGCTGGAGGAGGGCAGCCGCTTCCAGGTGCTCTCCCCGCTGGTGCGCGAGCGCAAGGGCGAGTTCGTCGACCTCTTCGGTGATCTCCAGACCAAGGGCTACAGCCGGGCCCGGGTGGACGGCACGACGATCCAGCTCACCGATCCGCCGAAGCTGAAGAAGCAGGAGAAGCACACCATCGAGGTGGTCGTCGACCGCCTCACGGTCAAGGACTCCGCCAAGCGCCGGCTCACCGACTCCGTCGAGACCGCCCTCGGCCTGTCCGGCGGCATGGTCATCCTGGACTTCGTCGACCTGCCGGAGGACGACCCGCAGCGCGAGCGGATGTTCTCCGAGCACCTGTACTGCCCGTACGACGACCTGTCCTTCGAGGAGCTGGAGCCCCGCTCCTTCTCCTTCAACTCGCCCTTCGGCGCCTGCCCCGACTGCACCGGCATCGGCTCGCGCATGGAGGTCGACCCGGAGCTCGTCGTCCCCGACGACCAGAAGACGCTCCAGGAGGGCGCCATCGCGCCGTGGACGGGCGGCATGTCCAAGGGCTACTTCGAGCGGCTGGTCGACGGCCTGGCGTCCGAGCTGGGCTTCCGCACCGACATCCCGTTCGCCGGCCTGCCCGCGCGCGCCAGGAAGGCGCTGCTCTACGGGCACAAGTCCGAGATCCGCGTCGCGTACAAGAACCGCTACGGCCGCGAGCGTGCCTACAACGCGCATTTCGAGGGTGCGATCCCGTTCGTCAAGCGCCGCCACCAGGACTCCGAGAGCGACTCCAGCCGCGAGCGCTTCGAGGGCTACATGCGCGAGGTGCCCTGCCCGACCTGTGAGGGCAGCAGGCTCAAGCCGATCGTGCTCGCCGTCACGGTGCAGGGCCGCTCCATCGCCGACGTCGCGGCGATGTCGATCAGCGACTGCGCGGAGTTCCTCGGCGCGATGACGCTCGACGCGCGGGACCGCAAGATCGCCGAGCGGGTGCTTAAGGAGGTCAACGAGCGGCTGCGCTTCCTGGTCGACGTCGGCCTGGACTACCTGTCGCTCAACCGCGCGGCCGGCACCCTGTCCGGCGGCGAGGCGCAGCGCATCCGGCTCGCCACCCAGATCGGCTCCGGCCTGGTCGGCGTGCTCTACGTGCTGGACGAGCCGTCCATCGGCCTGCACCAGCGCGACAACCACCGGCTGATCGAGACCCTGGTGCGGCTGCGCGACCTGGGCAACACGCTGATCGTCGTGGAGCACGACGAGGACACCATCAAGACCGCCGACTGGGTCGTCGACATCGGCCCCGGCGCGGGCGAGCACGGCGGCAAGGTCGTCCACTCCGGCTCCCTCAAGGAGCTGCTGGTCAACGACGAGTCGCTGACGGGGCAGTACCTGGCGGGCAAGCGGGTCATCCCCACGCCCGAGGTGCGGCGCCCGATCGACCGCAAGCGGCGGCTGACGGTGCACGGCGCGCGCGAGCACAACCTGCAGGACATCGACGTGTCCTTCCCGCTCGGCGTGCTCACCGCCGTCACGGGCGTGTCCGGTTCCGGCAAGTCCACGCTGGTCAACGACATCCTCTACACCCACCTGGCACGCGAGCTGAACGGCGCGCGCAGCGTCCCCGGCCGGCACACCCGGGTCGACGGCGACGACCAGGTGGACAAGGTCGTGCACGTCGACCAGTCGCCCATCGGCCGCACCCCGCGGTCCAACCCGGCGACGTACACCGGGGTGTTCGACCACGTCAGGCGGCTGTTCGCAGAGACGATGGAGGCGAAGGTGCGCGGCTACCTGCCGGGCCGCTTCTCCTTCAACGTCAAGGGCGGCCGCTGCGAGAACTGCGCGGGCGACGGCACCATCAAGATCGAGATGAACTTCCTGCCGGACGTGTACGTGCCGTGCGAGGTCTGCCACGGTGCGCGCTACAACCGGGAGACCCTGGAGGTGCACTACAAGGGCAAGTCCATCGCCGAGGTGCTGGACATGCCCATCGAGGAGGCGCTGGACTTCTTCGAGGCGGTGCCGGCCATCGCCCGCCACCTGCGCACCCTCAACGACGTGGGCCTCGGCTACGTCCGGCTCGGCCAGTCCGCGCCGACGCTCTCCGGCGGCGAGGCGCAGCGCGTCAAGCTCGCCTCCGAGCTGCAGAAGCGCTCCACCGGCCGTACGGTCTACGTCCTGGACGAGCCCACGACCGGTCTGCACTTCGAGGACATCAGCAAGCTCATCAAGGTGCTCTCCGGCCTCGTCGACAAGGGCAACTCGGTGATCGTCATCGAGCACAACCTCGACGTCATCAAGACGGCCGACTGGGTCATCGACATGGGCCCCGAGGGCGGCAGCGGCGGCGGCCTGGTCATCGCCGAGGGCACCCCGGAGGAGGTCGCCGGCGTCCCGGCCAGCCACACCGGCAAGTTCCTGCGGGACGTGCTGGGTGCCGACCGGGTCAGCGACGCGGCCGTGCCCCAGCCCAGGAAGCGGGCGGCGGCCAAGAGCGCGGCGGCCAGGAAGACCACCGCGGCCCGCAAGAAGGCGGCCAAGGCCTGATGGGCACGGAGCAGGGCACGGGCCACCCCGCGGGCACGGAAGAGGCCGCCGGGCCGCTGCCGCCCCGCCGCCGTACGGTCCTGCGCGGGGCGGCCCTCGCCGGGGCCGCCGGCGCGGCCGGGGCCGGCCTCGCGGCGTGCGACGGCAGGACCGGCCGGGCGTCCGGGCCCACCACGCCCGTCGCGCTCGGCCCGTCCGGTGACGTGCCGGTCGGCGGTGCCAGGCTCTACCGCGAGGACAAGGTGGTGGTCTCGCAGCCGCGGCAGGGCAGCTTCAGGGCCTTCAGCGCGGTGTGCACCCACCGGGGCTGCGTGGTCGACCAGGTGGAGGGCACCACGGTGTCCTGCCCCTGCCACGGCAGCCAGTTCGACGCCGAGACCGGGGCCGTGGTCCAGGGACCGGCGACCAGGCCGCTGCCCGCCGTCCACGTCACGGTGGCGGGCGGCACGATCACGGCGGGACCCGCGGGCTGACCGGCGGTCCGGCCCGCTCCCGGAATCCGGATCGCCCGGTTCCGGGAGCCCGAGCCTGACCCCGGTGGGCAGCATCCCGCCAGTAGGGTGGGAGGCATGGCAGACCCCAGCAGTTACCGACCGAAGCCGGGCCAGATCCCCGACTCTCCCGGGGTCTACAAATTCCGGGACGAGCACGGCCGGGTGATCTACGTCGGCAAGGCGAAGAGCCTGCGCCAGCGGCTGTCCTCGTACTTCCAGGACATCACCAACCTGCACCAGCGCACCGCCACCATGGTGACGACGGCGGCGTCGGTGGAGTGGACGGTGGTCGCCACCGAGGTGGAGGCGCTCCAGCTCGAGTACTCCTGGATCAAGGAGTTCGACCCGCGCTTCAACGTCAAGTACCGCGACGACAAGAGCTATCCGTCGCTCGCCGTCACCATGAACGAGGAGTTCCCGCGCGTCCAGGTCATGCGCGGCCCCAAGCGCAAGGGCGTGCGCTACTTCGGCCCGTACGCGCACGCGTGGGCGATCCGCGAGACCGTCGACCTGCTGCTGCGGGTCTTCCCCGTCCGCACCTGCTCCGCCGGGGTGTTCAAGCGCTCGGCGCAGATCGGCCGGCCCTGCCTGCTCGGCTACATCGACAAGTGCTCCGCACCCTGCGTCGGCCGGATCAGCCCCGCCGACCACCGCGAACTGGCCGAGGAGTTCTGCGACTTCATGGCCGGCCACACCGGCACGTACACCCGGCGGCTGGAGCAGCGGATGAAGGACGCCGCCGCGGCCATGGAGTACGAGCAGGCGGCCCGGCTGCGCGACGACCTGGAGGCGCTGCGCCGCGCCATGGAGAAGAACGCGGTGGTGCTCGCCGACGCCACCGACGCCGACCTGATCGCCGTCGCCGAGGACGACCTCGAAGCCGCCGTGCAGATCTTCCACGTCCGCGGCGGCCGGGTGCGCGGCCAGCGCGGCTGGGTCACCGACAAGGTCGAGGCGGTCGACACCGCGGATCTGGTCGAGCACGCCCTGCAGCAGCTCTACGGCGACGAGAGCGGCGACGCCGGTCAGTCCGGCGGCAGCGGCGGCGTGCCCAAGGAGGTGCTGGTCCCGGCGCTGCCGAGCCCCGTGGAGCCGCTGGCGCAGTGGCTGGCGGACCGCCGCGGCTCGCACGTGAGCCTGCGCATCCCGCAGCGCGGCGACAAGAAGGACCTGATGGCCACCGTGCAGCGCAACGCGCAGCAGGCGCTGGCCCTGCACAAGACCCGGCGCGCCTCGGACCTGACGACCCGCTCGCGCGCCCTGGAGGAGATCGCCGCCGCGCTCGACCTGGACACCGCGCCGCTGCGCATCGAGTGCTACGACATCAGCCACCTCCAGGGCGACGACGTGGTGGCCTCGATGGTGGTCTTCGAGGACGGGCTGGCCCGCAAGAGCGAGTACCGCCGCTTCCAGATCAAGTCCTTCGCGGGACAGGACGACGTCCGCTCCATGCACGAGGTGATCTCCCGGCGCTTCCGCCGCTACCTCCAGGAGCGGCAGAAGACCGGCGAGTGGGAGCCCGAGCAGCCGCAGGACGCGGACGCGGCGGCGGACGGCGAGCCCGCCGCGGACGGCGGGCACACCGGGAGCGGCGCCGAGCAGGCCGCCGGGCCCATCGACCCGGACACCGGCCGCCCGCGCAAGTTCGCGTACCCGCCGCAGCTCGTCGTCGTGGACGGCGGCAGGCCGCAGGTCGCCGCCGCCCGCCGGGCGCTGGACGAGCTGGGCATAGCCGACGTCTTCGTGTGCGGCCTGGCCAAGCGCCTGGAGGAGGTCTGGGTCCCGGACGACGAGGACCCGGTCATCCTGCCGCGCAGCAGTGAGGGCCTCTACCTGCTCCAGCGGGTCCGTGACGAGGCCCACCGCTTCGCGATCGCCTACCAGCGCAGCAAGCGCACCAAGACGCTCAAGGCCGGCGCCCTCGACCAGGTGCCCGGTCTCGGCGAGACCCGCAAGCAGGCGCTGCTGAAGCACTTCGGTTCGCTCAAGCGGCTGCGGGCGGCGACGGTGGAGGAGATCTGCCAGGTCCCGGGGATCGGCCGCCGCACGGCGGAGACGGTCGCGGGGGCCCTGGCGTCGGCGGCCCCGGCCGCACCCGCGGTGAACACCGCGACCGGGGAGATCATCGAAGACGACGGCCGCCCGGCCGCCGGCGCCGAGCCGGTGCCGTCCGGGCGCGACCCACGGGGGAAGAGCACATGAGTGAGCAGGAAACCGAGAAGGGCCCCGAGCGGGTCCCCGAGAAGGACACTGTGCGTATGACCAGCGCCGTACCGGGCGAGACCGGCCAGCCGGCCCAGGCGATCCCCGAACTGGTGATCATCTCCGGGATGTCCGGAGCCGGCCGCAGCACCGCGGCAAAGTGCCTGGAGGACCTCGGGTGGTTCGTGGTGGACAACCTGCCACCCGCCCTCATCCCCACCATGGTCGACCTCGGCGCGCGCTCACAGGGCAACGTGGCGCGCATCGCGGTCGTCGTGGACGTCCGGGGACGGCAGTTCTTCGACAACCTCCGCGAGTCGCTGGCCGATCTGGAGGCCAAGCACGTCAAGCGCCGGGTGATCTTCCTGGAGGCCTCCGACGAGGCGCTCGTGCGGCGCTTCGAGTCGGTGCGCCGCCCGCACCCGCTGCAGGGCCAGGGCCGCATCGTGGACGGCATCAACGCCGAGCGCGACCTGCTGCGCGAGCTGCGCGGCGACGCCGACCTGGTGGTCGACACCTCCAGCCTCAACGTGCACGAACTGCGCGCGAAGCTCGACGCACAGTTCGCCGGCGAGGAGGAGCAGGAACTCAGGGCCACCGTGATGTCGTTCGGATTCAAGTACGGCCTGCCCGTGGACGCCGACCTGGTGGTGGACTGCCGCTTCCTGCCCAACCCGCACTGGGTGCCGGAGCTGCGGCCCTTCACCGGGCTCAACGACGAGGTGGCGACGTATGTGTTCAACCAGCCGGGCGCCAAGGAGTTCCTCGACCGCTACGCCGAGCTGCTGCACATCATCGCCTCCGGCTACCGGCGTGAGGGCAAGCGGTACGTGACGATCGCGGTGGGCTGCACGGGCGGCAAGCACCGCAGCGTGGCGATGTCGGAACGGCTGGCCCAGCGGCTGGCGGCGGACGGAGTGGAGACGGTGACGGTGCATCGGGACATGGGGCGCGAGTGATCATGGCGGGGCGGCGTCACGGCCGCCGCACCGGTCGTAACGCGGCCGGCCGCGGGCGCGGCGTGCCGCCCAAGGTGGTGGCCCTCGGCGGCGGCCACGGGCTGGCGGCCTCGCTCGCCGCCCTGCGCCGGATCACCGGCGATCTGACCGCCGTCGTCACGGTCGCCGACGACGGCGGCTCCAGCGGGCGGCTGCGCACCGAGATGGGCGTGCTGCCGCCCGGCGACCTGCGCAAGGCGCTGGCCGCCCTGTGCGGCGACGACGAGTGGGGGAGGACCTGGTCGCAGGTCGTGCAGCACCGCTTCGCCAGCGGCGGCGAACTGCACGGCCACGCGGTGGGCAACCTGCTCATCGTCGCCCTGTGGGAGCAGCTCGACGACGAGGTCGCCGCGCTGGAGTGGGTCGGCCGGCTGCTGGGCGCGCACGGCAGGGTGCTGCCGATGTCCGCCGTCCCGCTCGACCTGCACGCGACCGTACGCGGCCACGACCCGGCCGCGCCCGACGCCGTCAGCACCGTCCGCGGGCAGGCCACCGTGGCCCTGACCCCCGGCGAGGTGCAGGAGGTCATGGTGGTGCCGGCCGACCCGCCGGCCGTACCGGAGGCCGTGCAGGCGGTACTCGACGCCGACTGGGTGGTGCTCGGGCCCGGCTCGTGGTTCTCCTCGGTCATCCCGCACCTGCTCGTGCCCGAACTGGCCGACGCGCTGATGACGACCAGGGCGCGGCGGGTGCTCACGCTCAACCTGGCGCCGCAGCCCGGCGAGACCGCCGGATTTTCTCCGCAGCGTCACTTGGAGGTTTTGGGGCGACACGCCCCTAAACTCACCATCGACGTGGTTCTCGCCGACGAGGCCGCCGTGCCCGACCGTGAAAGCCTCGACGAGGCCGCCCTGCGGTTGGGCGGCACGGTCGAGCTGGCCCCGGTCGCCGCCCCCGACGGGCCGCGGCACGACCCGGAGTTGTTGGCCGCCGCGTATGACCGGATTTTTCGTATGCGTGGAAGGATCGGCCCATGGCGATGACGGCAGCGGTGAAGGACGAGATCTCCCGGCTTCCCGTCACCCGGACCTGCTGCCGCAAGGCGGAGGTGTCGTCGATCCTGCGCTTCGCCGGGGGGCTCCACCTGGTGAGCGGCCGGATCGTGATCGAGGCCGAACTCGACACCGGCATCGCCGCGCGGCGGCTGCGCAAGGACATCCTGGAGATCTTCGGCCACTCCTCCGACCTGGTCGTGATGGCCCCCGGCGGGCTGCGCCGCGGCAGCCGGTACGTCGTCCGGGTCGTCGCGGGCGGTGACCAGCTCGCCCGCCAGACGGGCCTGGTCGACGGCCGCGGGCGCCCCATCCGCGGGCTGCCCCCGCAGGTCGTCTCCGGCGCCACCTGCGACGCCGAGGCCGCGTGGCGCGGCGCCTTCCTGGCGCACGGCTCGCTCACCGAGCCCGGCCGCTCCTCCTCGCTGGAGGTCACCTGCCCCGGACCGGAGGCCGCGCTCGCCCTGGTCGGCGCCGCCCGCCGGCTGCAGATCCCGGCGAAGGCCCGCGAGGTGCGCAACGTCGACCGCGTCGTCGTGCGCGACGGCGACGCGATCGGCGCGCTGCTGACCCGGCTGGGCGCGCACGACTCCGTCCTGGCCTGGGAGGAGCGCCGCATGCGGCGCGAGGTGCGGGCCACCGCGAACCGGCTCGCCAACTTCGACGACGCGAACCTGCGCAGGTCCGCCCGCGCGGCGGTGGCGGCGGGCGCGCGGGTCGCGCGGGCCCTGGAGATCCTCGGCGACGAGGTGCCCGAGCATCTCGCGGCCGCGGGCCGGCTCCGCATGGACCACAAGCAGGCCTCTCTGGAGGAGCTGGGCTCCCTCGCGGAGCCGCCGCTCACCAAGGACGCGGTCGCCGGCCGTATCCGCCGGCTCCTGGCGATGGCCGACAAGCGGGCGTCCGACCTCGGTCTCCCGGGCACCGAGGCCAGTCTCACCGACGAGATGGTGGGCTGAGCGGCCCCCGCGCAGGGCGGCGGGTGTTCCGGGGGCGTCCCGCGCGCGGCGGCGGACGCCCTCCGGCGCGCGGCGGGAGGGCGCGCGACCCCCGCGGGAGCGGAAAACGCTCGGCCAGGGATGGGCAATGTCACTCCGGCGACACGGGCGAGGTAGGGTCGGACGTGGTCGGGGACATCCCATATTTCGCAGCCGGAACGGATTCCGGCGACTGAGCGAGGAGATCGGTTCGTGACGATCCGGGTAGGCATCAACGGCTTTGGCCGCATCGGTCGTAACTTCTTCCGCGCCGCCCTGGAGCAGGGCGCGGACATCGAGATCGTGGCTGTCAACGACCTGGGTGACACCGCGACCACGGCACACCTGCTGAAGTACGACACCATCCTGGGCCGCCTCAAGGCCGAGGTGACCCACACCGCCGACTCCATCACGGTGGACGGCAAGACCATCAAGGTGCTCGCCGAGCGCGACCCGGCGGCGCTGAAGTGGGGCGAGCTGGGCGTCGACATCGTCGTCGAGTCGACCGGCATCTTCACCAAGGCCGCGGACGCGGGCAAGCACCTGGCCGGCGGCGCCAAGAAGGTCATCATCTCGGCGCCCGCCACCGACGAGGACATCACCATCGTGATGGGCGTCAACCAGGACAAGTACGACGCCGCCAACCACCACATCATCTCCAACGCGTCCTGCACGACGAACTGTGTGGCGCCGATGGCGAAGGTGCTGCTGGAGAACTTCGGGATCGTCAAGGGCCTGATGACCACGGTCCACGCGTACACCAACGACCAGCGGATCCTGGACTTCCCGCACAAGGACCTGCGGCGCGCCCGCGCGGCGGCGGAGAACATCATCCCGACCACCACGGGTGCCGCGAAGGCCACCGCGCTGGTCATCCCGCAGCTCAAGGGCAAGCTGGACGGCATCGCCATGCGCGTGCCGGTCCCGACCGGCTCGGTCACCGACCTGGTCGTCGACCTCGACCGCGAGGTCACCAAGGACGAGGTCAACGCCGCCTTCCAGAAGGCCGCCGAGGGCCAGCTCAAGGGCATCCTGGAGTACACCGAGGACGCGATCGTGTCCTCGGACATCGTGAACTGGCCGGCCTCCTGCACCTTCGACTCGTCCCTGACCATGGCGCAGGGCAAGACGGTCAAGGTCATCGGCTGGTACGACAACGAGTGGGGCTACTCCAACCGCCTGGTGGACCTGACGGTCTTCGTCGGCGGCCAGCTCTGACCTGCCGGACGGCAGCAGCAGACGGCACAGCCGACACGGCACCGCGGAGATGAGCGACAGGGTCCGGCCGGGCGCGACGGAGCGCCCGCGCCGGGCCCTGTCGCCGTGCCGGTGCCCCCGCACGCAGACAGTGCAGACCCAGGCAGACCCAGGCAGACCCGGCCGAACGGCCGGGCCGGCAGACCGGAGTGACCGCAGAAGATGAAGACGATCGACGACCTCATCGGCGAGGGGCAGGTGGCGGGCAAGCGGGTCTTCGTCCGCGCCGACCTGAACGTGCCGCTCGACGGGGAGACCATCACCGACGACGGCCGGATCCGCGCCGCCGTACCGACCGTCACCAAGCTCGCCGAGGCCGGCGCGCGGGTGATCGTCGCCTCCCACCTGGGCCGCCCCAAGGGCGCGCCCGACCCGCAGTTCTCGCTCGCGCCCGTGGCGAAGCGGCTGGGCGAGCTGCTGGGCAGGGATGTCGCGTTCGCGGCCGACACCGTCGGTGACAGCGCGGCCGCCACCGTGGACGGCCTGGCCGACGGCCAGGTCGCGCTGCTGGAGAACCTGCGCTTCAACGCCGGCGAGACCAGCAAGGACGACGCCGAGCGCGGCGCGTTCGCCGACCAGCTCGCGGCGCTCGCCGACACGTACGTCGGCGACGGCTTCGGTGCCGTGCACCGCAAGCACGCCTCGGTCTACGACCTGCCGGCCCGGCTGCCGCACGCCGCCGGCGGGCTCATCGCGACCGAGGTCGGCGTGCTCAGGAAGCTCACCGAGGAGGTCGCGCGGCCGTACGCGGTCGTACTGGGCGGCTCCAAGGTCTCCGACAAGCTCGGGGTCATCGACCACCTGCTGGAGAAGGCCGACCGCATCCTGGTCGGCGGCGGCATGGTCTTCACCTTCCTCAAGGCCCAGGGCCACGAGGTCGGCAGCAGCCTGCTGCAGGAGGACCAGATCCCCGCGGTGCAGGACTACCTGGAGCGCGCCAAGGCCAAGGGCGTGGAGTTCGTGCTGCCCGTCGACGTCGTCGGCAGCACCGCGTTCCCCGACCTGAAGGCCAAGGCGCCGACCTCCCCGGCCACCGTGCCGGTGGACGGCATCCCGGCCGACCTGATCGGCCTGGACATCGGCCCGGAGTCGCGCAAGCTCTTCGCGGCCAAGCTCGCGGACACCGCGACCGTGTTCTGGAACGGCCCGATGGGCGTCTTCGAGCACCCGGACTACGCCGAGGGCACCCGCGCGGTGGCCCAGGCGCTCATCGACTCCCCGGCCTTCACCGTGGTCGGCGGCGGCGACTCGGCCGCGGCCGTCCGCATCCTGGGCTTCGACGAGAAGGCTTTCGGCCACATTTCCACCGGCGGCGGCGCGAGCCTGGAGTATTTGGAAGGCAAGACCCTGCCGGGTCTTGCGGCACTGGAGGACTGACCACGTGACCGAGCAGAGCCGCACCCCGCTGATGGCGGGCAACTGGAAGATGAACCTCAACCACCTCGAGGCCATCGCGCACGTCCAGAAGCTCGCCTTCGCACTGACCGACAAGGACCTCGACGCCGTCGAGGTCGCCGTGCTCGTCCCCTTCACCGACCTGCGCTCGGTGCAGACGCTGGCCGAGGGCGACAGGCTGCGGATCAAGTACGGCGCGCAGGACCTGTCGGCGCACGACTCCGGCGCCTACACCGGCGAGGTCTCCGGGCCGATGCTGTCCAAGCTCAAGTGCGCCTACGTGGTCATCGGCCACTCCGAGCGGCGGCAGTACCACGGCGAGGACGAGGAGATCGTCAACGCCAAGGTGAAGGCCGCCTACCGGAACGGCCTCACGCCGATCCTGTGCGTCGGTGAGGGCCTGGACGTCCGCAAGGCGGGCGAGCAGGTGCCGCACACCCTGGCGCAGCTCGACGGCGCCCTCAAGGGCGTCACCGCGGAGCAGGCGGCGTCCATCGTGGTCGCCTACGAGCCGGTCTGGGCGATCGGCACGGGCGAGGTCGCGACCCCCGAGGACGCCCAGGAGGTCTGCGGCGCGATCCGGGCACGGCTGGCGGAGCTGTACGACCAGCCGACCGCGGACGCGATCCGCATCCAGTACGGCGGCTCGGTCAAGGCCGGCAACGTCGCCGCGATCATGGCGAAGCCGGACGTGGACGGCGCGCTCGTCGGCGGTGCCGCGCTGGACGCGGAGGAGTTCGTGAGGATCGTCCGCTTCCGGGACCAGTGAGGTCCGCGGCACTGTGAAGTACCCTGGCGGGGCCGAACCGGGAATCCACACGGCTCGGCCCCGTGCCGTTGTCCTGTAGTCGAGAGAGTTGGTCCAGCCGTGGAAATCGGGTTCTCCATCGCCCTCATCATCCTCAGCCTGCTGCTTCTGCTGCTGGTGCTGATGCACAAGGGGAAGGGCGGCGGCCTGTCGGACATGTTCGGCGGCGGCATGCAGTCCTCCGTCGGTGGCTCGTCCGTGGCCGAGCGCAACCTCGACCGGATCACCGTCGTCATCGGCCTGCTGTGGTTCGCGTGCATCGTCGTTCTCGGTCTGGTGATGAAGTACAAGTAGGAACCGGCCTTCTCACCGCGGCACCCGACGCCCCCCGCGGCGACTCCCGCCCGTCCACAGGGAACTGACGCCTCGTCGCCCCTGCGGCTTACTATGAGGGAACGCCTCCGGGGGGCGGTCGTGTGCCTGCCACTGGACGGCACGTAAGGTCCCCGTAAACTGGCGAACCTCGCAGCACCATCACGCAGGGAGTTACGACCGTGGCAAGTGGCAACGCGATCCGTGGCAGTCGGGTCGGAGCGGGGCCGATGGGAGAGGCCGAGCGCGGCGAGTCCGCGCCGCGTCTCCGCATCTCCTTCTGGTGCTCCAACGGGCACGAGACCCAGCCGAGCTTCGCCAGCGACGCTCAGATCCCCGACACGTGGGACTGCCCCCGGTGCGGCTTCCCCGCCGGGCAGGACGAGGAGAACCCCCCGGCCCCTCCGCGGACGGAGCCGTACAAGACGCACCTCGCCTACGTGCGCGAGCGGCGCTCGGCGGCGGACGGGGAGGCGATCCTCGCCGAGGCGCTGGCGAAGCTGCGCGGCGAGATCTGACACCGCCGGCGGCCGGGCGACGGCACGCGCCGCCGGCCGTCGTCAGCGGCGCCGCGGCCGGCCCGCGGTGTGCGCGTCGGCGATGTGGGCCGTCAGCGCGATGGACGCCGTCGCGCGCTCGTAGGTGAGCTGTGCCACGCGCGCGTACAGGCAGTCCACGATGAGCAGCACCGAGTGCCGGGTGCCGAAGTTGCCGCGCCGGAAGCTCGTCTCGCCGGAGAAGGACGTCAGCGCGACGTCCGCCGCCTGCGCGACGGGGGAGCGCGGGTCGCCGGTCACCGCGACGGTGAAGGCACCGCGGTCGGCGGCCAGCCGCAGCGGCTCCAGCACCTCGCGGGTGGTCCCCGAGTGCGAGACGGCGAGCGCGGTGTCGGCGGGCGTCAGCAGGGCCGCGGAGGTCTCCGCGGTGTGCACCTCCGTCCACGCGTGCGCCGCGCAGCCGATGCCGAAGAGCCGGGCCTGCGCCTCGCGCGCCACGATCCCCGAGCCGCCGACGCCGTAGACGTCGATCCTGCGGGCCCTGGAGAGGGCCTGGGCGGCCCTTTCCAGTCCCTGCCGGTCCAACCGGTCGGCGGTGTGCTGCATGGCCCGCAGATCCGCCTGTGCGACCACGGCTATCACATGCTCCAGATCGTCCTCCGGGCCGATCCTCGGGCCCAGCGCCGCCAGCCGGGCGCTCCCGGCCCCCTCGGGCGCCGCCTGGCTGCGGCCCTGCTCCTGCGCCAGGCCGATCAGCAGCTGCTGGTACGACTCCAGGCCCAGCGCCCGGCAGAAGCGCGTCACGGTCGCCTGCGAGGTCCCGGTGCGGCGCCCCAGCTCGGCCGCCGAGCCCCGGCCGGCCGCCGCCGGGTCGGCGAGCACCGCCTCGCCGACCTTGCGCAGCGAGTCGGACATCCGGGGGAGCTCGGAGCGGATCAGTGCGGTGATCATGGCTGCGCCTTTCTGGTCCTCCCGGCCGCCGGCGGCGGTCCCCGGACGCGCGGTACGCCGCGCGGGCTTGTGCGCGGTGAATCCGTCAACCACCATGCGTGGCGATGAACGAAATCTACAACCGGCGGCTCGTCGTCGGGATCGACGCGGGCGGCACCCGCACCCGGGCCGTCCTCGCGGCCGCCGAACCGGGCGGCGCCGTCCTCGGCAGCGGCGCGGGCGGGCCCGGCAACGCGCTCGGTGTCGGCCGGGCCGAGCTGACGGCGCACCTGACCGCGGCCCTCACGCAGGCCGTGCCGCCCGCCGCGCGCGCCCGGGTCGGCGCGGTCCACGGCGGCTTCGCGGGCGCGGCCCCCGGCCTCGGGCCCGACCGCGGCCTCGACCTGGTGCTCGCGTGCCTGGACGACGCCTTCGCGGCCACCGGCATGGCGCCGGAGGCGGTGGAGGTCGGCGGTGACACGGAGGTCGCGCTCGCCGCCGCACCGGGCGCCCCGCGCGACGGGCTGGTGCTCATCGCCGGCACGGGCGCGGTCGCGGCCCGGGTCACCGCGGGGGAGCGCACGCTGGTCGCGGACGGCCACGGCTGGCTGCTCGGCGACGAGGGCAGCGGCTTCTGGCTCGGCGCCCAGGCCGTCCGCGCCGCGCTGGCCGCCCTCGACGGCCGCGGCCCGGCCACCTCGCTGGTCCCCGCGGTGCTGGGGCACTACGGCGTGCCCGTGACGCCGGACGCGCCCGGGTGGGGGGACCCCGGGGGGCCGCCCGCGCAGGCGGCCGCGGAGGGCGTCGTCGTACGGGTCCACGCGGCGGCGCCGGTCGAACTGGCGCTGCTCAGCCCGCTGGTGGTGGCAGCGGCGGGTGCGGGGGACGCGGTTGCCGCGGGGCTGCTGGGGCGGGCGGCGGAGCTGCTGGCCGGGAGCGTGCGGGCGCTGCGGCCGCGGGCGGGGGAGCCGCTGGTGCTCAGCGGCGGCCTGCTCGGCCCCGGCGGCCCGCTGCTGGACCGGGTGGGCGCGTTGCTGGCCGGCACCGGCGTGCGGGTCCACCCGGTCGCCGACGGGGCGGCGGGTGCGGTGGCGCTGGCGCGGCTGCTGCACCCTTGACGGCCGCGGCCGGTTGGCTGTTCCATCATGAAGGCGTGTTCCCGGTTCACTGAACCGAAGATCACGCAGTCGTGGCGTCCCCCGCCCGGGCGCCGCCCGAGCACCGCACGCCTTCCGTACGCAAAGGGGTCCCGCCATGGCCGAAGCACAGATCAGCGCCGCCGCGTTCGCCGACGCCGGCCGGGCCGCCGTCGAGCGCGCCGTCGAGGCCAACAAGGACGCGGTCGCCGCCGCCGGGCGGCTCTTCGCCGACTGCGTCGCCGCGGACGGCGTGATCCACGGCTTCGGCACCGGCCACTCGCAGGCCACCGTGCTGGAGATCGTCGGCCGCGCGGGCGGCCTCATCCCCACCAACCGGATCGGACTGTCGGACCTCGTGCTGCGCGGCGGCGACGACCGCTCGGTGCTCGCCGACCCGCTGCTGGAGCGCTCGCCCGGCCTGGCCAAGCGGCTGTACGAGCTGGCCACCCCGCGCCCGCAGGACCTGTTCGTGATCGTCTCCAACTCGGGCGTCAACAACTCCGTCGTCGACATGGCGCTGCACGTGAAGGAGGCCGGCCACCGGCTGGTCGCGCTCACCTCGCTCACCCACACCCGGGCGGTGCCCGCCCTGCACCCCTCCGGCCGCAGGCTCGCCGACCTCGCCGACGCCGTCCTCGACAACTGCGCCCCGGCCGGCGACGCGCTGCTGCCGCTGCCCGGTGGCGGCGCGCTGGGCGGGGTGTCCACCATCACCTCCGCGCTGCTGGTGCAGATGGTCGTCGCCGAGGCGGTGGGCCTGCTCACCGCCGAGGGCGTGACCGCGCCCGTGTACGTCTCGGCGAACCTGCCCGGCGGCTTCGAGCGCAACGCGGTGCTGGAGGAGCACTACGCCGGACGCATCCACCGCGGCGGCTTCTGAGCCGCCTGACATCGGGTCACCGCAGGCCGCACCGGGTGCCGGGCCCGCGTTCCGCCGCGTCATCAACTAGCGTTGATCCCGCAGCGAGGACGAGGAGAAGTGGACTGATGTCCGAAACCAACGCGCAGGACGGCGCCCGCCGTATCCGTCTCGACCAGCGCCCGGAGTGGCACGCGCTCGCCAAGCACCGCGACGAGACGGCGGGCACCCACCTGCGGGACCTGTTCGACGCCGACCCCGGCCGGGCCGAGCGCTACACCCTCCAGGTCGGGGACCTCCACCTGGACTACTCCAAGCACCTGGTCACCGACGAGACGCTGGCGCTGCTGCGCGAACTGGCCGCGGCGACCGGGGTGCAGGAGCTGCGGGACGCGATGTTCCGCGGTGCGAAGATCAACACCACCGAGGACCGCGCGGTGCTGCACACCGCGCTGCGCGCCCCGCAGTCCGCGACGATCGAGGTCGACGGCCACAACGTCGTCCCCGGCGTGCACGCGGTCCTCACCAAGATGGGCGTCTTCGCCGACCGCGTCCGCTCCGGCGAGTGGACCGGCCACACCGGCCGGCGGATCCGCAACATCGTCAACATCGGCATCGGCGGCTCCGACCTCGGCCCGGCGATGGCCTACGAGGTGCTGCGCGCGTACACCGACCGCGACCTGACGGTGCGTTTCGTCTCCAACGTCGACGGCGCCGACCTGCACGAGGCGGTACGCGACCTGGACGCGGCCGAGACGCTGTTCGTCATCGCCTCCAAGACCTTCACCACCATCGAGACCATCACCAACGCCACGGCCGCCCGGAGCTGGCTGCTCGGCCGGCTCGGCGCCGGGGACGAGGCGGTGGCCAAGCACTTCGTCGCCCTGTCGACGAACGCCGAGAAGGTCACCGAATTCGGCATCAACCCCGACAACATGTTCGAGTTCTGGGACTGGGTCGGCGGCCGCTACTCCTACGACTCGGCCATCGGGCTCTCCCTCATGGTCGCGATCGGCCCCGACGCCTTCCGCGACATGCTGGCCGGCTTCCACCTGGTCGACGAGCACTTCAGGACCGCCCCGCCGGAGCGCAACGCGCCACTGCTGCTGGGCCTGCTCGGCGTCTGGTACGGCGGCTTCCACGACGCCCAGTCGCACGCCGTGCTGCCCTACAGCCACTACCTGGCGCGGTTCACCGCCTACCTCCAGCAGCTCGACATGGAGTCCAACGGCAAGTCCGTCGACCGCGAGGGCCGCCCGGTGGACTGGCAGACCGGACCCGTCGTATGGGGCACGCCCGGCACCAACGGCCAGCACGCGTACTACCAGCTGCTGCACCAGGGCACGAAGGTCATCCCCGCGGACTTCATCGGCTTCGCCCGCCCGGTCGCCGAACTCGGCCCGCTGACCGGCCAGCACGACCTGCTGATGGCCAACTTCTTCGCCCAGACCCAGGCGCTCGCCTTCGGCAAGACGCCCGAGGAGGTCCGTGCGGAGGGCGTTCCCGAGGAGCTCGTCCCGCACAAGACCTTCCGCGGCAACCACCCGACGACGACGATCCTCGCGACCGAGCTGACGCCGTCCGTGCTGGGGCAGCTCGTCGCGCTGTACGAGCACAAGGTGTTCGTGCAGGGCGCGATCTGGAACATCGACTCGTTCGACCAGTGGGGTGTCGAACTCGGCAAGGTCCTCGCGAAGCGGATCGAGCCCGCGCTGGCCGAGGGAGCCGAGGTGCCGGGTCTGGACCCGAGCACCGCGCACCTGGTGGCCAGGTACCGGGAGCTGCGGGGGCGCTGAGTCCCGGGCTGCCGGGCCGGGGGCGCGGGGGTACTGCGGCCGGGTACCCGCCGCCTGCGGGCCGTGACCGTCCCGGAGGGGCGGTGCGGTCCGTGCCGGCGGGTGCCCGGGCCGCCTGGTGGCCGGGTACCGCGAGCTGCGGGGGCGCTGAGTTCCGGGCTGCCGGGCCCGCGGCGCGGGGGTACTGCGGCCGGGTACCCGCCGCCTGCGGGTCGTGACCGTCCCGGAGGGGCGGTGCGGTCCGTGCCGGCGGGTGCCCGGGCCACGTGGTGGCCGGGTACCGCGAGCTGCGGGGGCGCTGAGTCTCGGGCTGCCGGGCCGGGGGCGCGGGGGTACTGCGGCCGGGTACCCGCCGCCTGCGGGTCGTGACCGTCCCGGAGGGGCGGTGCGGTCCGTGCCGGACCGCCGGCTGGTACCCGGGCCCCCGCGCACCCGGTGCGGAGCGCCCCGGCTCAGACGGGCGGGTACAGCTCCCTCGGCAGCTTCGCCGCCGCGGAGCGGTCCAGCAGCCACAGCGTGCGGGTCAGGCCGCGCGCGGCCGAGGCGGGGGCCTGGAGCGCGCCCGGCTCCGACAGGGCGAGGGCGACCGCCCCGGCCTTGTCCTCACCGGCGGCCAGGAGCCAGACCTCGTGGGCCGCGCGGATCGCCGGCAGCGTCAGGGAGATGCGCAGCGGCGGCGGTTTCGGCGAGCCGTGGACGCCGACGACCGTGCGGACGTCCTCGCGGACGGCGGGGTGCTCCGGGAAGAGCGACGCCACGTGGGCGTCCGGCCCGACGCCGAGCACGAGCACGTCGAAGGCCGGCACCCGCGCGTGGTCCTCCGGGCCCGCCGCGGCGGCCAGTTCGGCCGCGTAGGCCGCGGCCGCCGCGTCGAGGTCGGAGCCGTGGGGGCCGTCCGAGGGCGCCATCGGGTGGACCCTGGCGGGGTCCAGCGGGACGGCGTCGAGCAGCGCCGCGGCCTGCGTGACGTTGCGCTCCGGGTCGCCGTCCGGCAGGAAGCGCTCGTCGCCCCACCACACGTCGAGCCGCGCCCAGTCGACCGCGTCGCGCGCGGGGGACCGGGCGAGGGCCGCGAGCAGCGCGTTGCCGTTGCGCCCGCCCGTGAGCACCACCGAGGCGGTGCCGCGGGCGGCCTGCGCGTCCGCGATCCGGGTGACGAGCCGGGCCGCGGCGGCCTCGGCCATCAGTTCCGTGTCGCGGTGGACGACGACCTGGGGAGCGCTCACTTCGAATTCGCCGCCTTGCCGGACCCGGCGGCCGGAGCCGCCTTCTTCGACGGCGACGGGGTCGCCCCGGACGCGCTCCTGGCGGCCGTCCCGGCCTCCTTGCCGGACTTGGCGGAGGCCCCGGCGCCCACGAGGTGCTTGACGCCGAACTCCACCGTCGCGCGGTATATGTCGTCGGGGTCGAGCCGGCGCAGCTCCTCGGCGATCAGCTCCGAGGTCTCCCGCCGCTTGAGCGCCACGTGCCGGTCCGGCTGGCCCGGCACCGACAGCTCGGCGAGCCGCCCGTCGGCGCGGTCCAGGCAGATGTCGCCGGCCTCGGTGAACAGGTGGACCCCGGTGATGCCGGGCCCGTCCGAGACCTTGCGCTCGACCTCGACGCCCAGCCGGTCGGCGAGCCACAGCGCGAGCAGCTCGGTGCTCGCGTTGTACGCCTCGCCCTCGACGGCCGCCGAGACGATCCGGGAGTGCTTCTGGTCCAGTGCCGCCGCCAGCATGGAGCGCCACGGCGTGACCCGTGTCCACGCCAGGTCGGTGTCGCCGGGCATGTAGCCCTCGGCGCGTACCGCCAGCGAGCCGACCGGGTCCTCCGCGGAGGCCGCGTCGGTGATCCGGCGCTGGGCGAGCCGCCCGAGCGGGTCCTTGCCGGGGTTCTCCGGCGCCTGGTCGGGCCACCAGCACACCACGGGGGCGTCCGGCAGCAGCAGCGGCAGCACGACGGACTCGGCGTGGTTGGCCAGCTCGCCGTGCATGCGCAGCACGACCGTCTCGCCGGTGCCGGCCTCGTCGCCCACGACCACCTCGGCGTCGAGCCGGGCGCCCGCCCGCTCCCGGGGGGAGCGGCCGGGGCGCTTGATGACGGCGAGGATGCGCGACGGGTGCTCGCGCGAGGCCTCGTGCGCCGCCCGCAGCGCGTCGTAGGCGCTGCCCTCGTCGGTGACGATGACCAGCGTCAGCACCATGCCCACCGCGGGGGTGCCGCTGGCACGCCGGGCGTCGATCAGCCCGGCGTTGATGCGTGCGGACGTGGTGTCCGTGAGGTCGATCTTCATGGCCGGCGCCAGCTCCTGCCGTCTCGTGCGAGCATCTCGTCCGCCTCGGCCGGGCCCCAGGTGCCCGCCGCGTACTGCGCGGGCTTGCCGTGCTTGTCCCAGTACGCCTCGATCGGGTCGAGGATGTTCCAGGACAGCTCCACTTCCTGGTGCCGCGGGAAGAGGTTGGCGTCGCCGAGCAGCACGTCCAGGATGAGCCGCTCGTACGCCTCCGGGCTGGACTCGGTGAAGGACTCGCCGTAGGCGAAGTCCATCGTCACGTCCCGCACCTCGGTGGAGGTGCCCGGCACCTTCGAGCCGAACCGCACCGTGACGCCCTCGTCCGGCTGGACCCGGATGACCAGGGCGTTCTGCCCCAGCTCCTCCGTCGCCCCGGTCTCGAACGGCAGGTACGGCGCGCGCTTGAAGATCACCGCGATCTCGGTGACCCGGCGGCCCAGCCGCTTGCCGGTGCGCAGGTAGAACGGCACCCCGGCCCAGCGGCGGTTGTTGATGGTCAGCTTGACCGCCGCGTAGGTGTCGGTCTTGGACTTGGGGTCGATCCCCTCCTCCTCCAGGTAGCCGAGCACCTCCTCGCCGCCCTGCCACGCGTGCGCGTACTGCCCGCGCACGGTGTGCTTGCCGAGGTCGTCGGGCAGCTGCACCGCGCCCAGCACCTTGAGCTTCTCCGCCGTGAGCGCCTTGGGGTGGAAGGAGCCGGGCTCCTCCATCGCCGTGAGCGCCAGCAGCTGGAGCAGGTGGTTCTGGATCACGTCGCGGGCCGCGCCGATGCCGTCGTAGTACCCGGCACGGCCGCCGATGCCGATGTCCTCGGCCATCGTGATCTGGACGTGGTCGACGTAGGACCGGTTCCAGATCGGCTCGTACATGGTGTTGGCGAAGCGCAGCGCCAGGATGTTCTGGACCGTCTCCTTGCCCAGGTAGTGGTCGATCCGGAAGACCTCGTTGGGCGGGAAGACGTCGTGCACGATCCGGTTGAGCTCCTGGGCGCTCGCCAGGTCGTGGCCGAACGGCTTCTCGATGACGGCGCGCCGCCACGAGTCGCCGGTGCCCTGCGACAGCCCGTGCTTCTTGAGCTGCTGCACCACGTTGGGGAAGAACTTCGGCGGCACGGAGAGGTAGAAGGCGAAGTTGCCGCCCGTACCGCGTGCCTTGTCCAGCTCCTCGATCGTGGACTTCAGCGTCTCGAAGGCGGTGTCGTCGTCGAAGTCGCCCTGCACGAAGCGGCAGCCCTCGGCCAGCTGCTGCCAGACCTCCTCGCGGAAGGGCGTGCGCGCGTGCTCCTTGACGGCGTCGTGCACCTCCTGCGCGAAGTCCTCGTTCTCCCACTGCCGGCGGGCGAAGCCGACGAGCGCGAAGCCCGGCGGCAGCAGCCCGCGGTTGGCGAGGTCGTACACGGCCGGCATGAGCTTCTTGCGCGACAGGTCGCCCGTCACGCCGAAGATGACCAGGCCGGACGGACCGGCGATGCGGGGCAGCCGCCGGTCCAGCGGATCGCGCAGCGGGTTGTTGCCGCGCGCGTCCGCCTCATCGGTCGCAGAGGTCACCTCAGGCCTCCGAGGGAGCGAGCCGTTCGAGTTCCGACCGGGTGGAGTCCAGCAGCTCGTTCCAGGCCGTCTCGAACTTCTCGACGCCCTCGTCCTCCAGCAGCTGGACCACGTCGTCGTACGAGATGCCGAGCGCCGCGATCGCGGCCAGCTCGGCACGCGACTGCTCGTACGTGCCCGCGATCGTGTTCCCGGTGACCTCGCCCTGCTCGGCGGTCGCCTCCAGGGTGGCCTCCGGCATGGTGTTGACCGTGTTCGGCGCGACCAGCTCGGTGACGTAGAGCGTCGCCGGGTAGCTCGGGTCCTTCACGCCGGTGGAGGCCCACAGCGGGCGCTGCCGGTTGGCGCCGGCCTTCTCCAGGGCGGCCCAGCGGTCGGAGCCGAAGACCTCCTCGTACGCCTCGTAGGCCAGCCGGGCGTTCGCCACCGCGGCCTTGCCCTTGAGCGCCTTGGCCTCGTCCGTGCCGATCTTCTCCAGGCGCTTGTCGATCTCGGTGTCGACGCGCGAGACGAAGAAGGACGCCACCGAGTGGATCTTCGACAGGTCCAGACCCGAGGCGTTCGCCTTCTCCAGACCGGTCAGGTAGGCGTCCATGACCTCGCGGTAGCGCTCCAGCGAGAAGATCAGCGTGACGTTGACGCTGATGCCGCGGGCGGTGACGTCCGCGATCGCCGGCAGGCCGGCCTTCGTCGCCGGGATCTTGATGAGCGTGTTCGGCCGGTCGACCAGCCACGCGAGCTGCTTGGCCTCGGCGATCGTCGCCCGGGTGTCGTGCGCCAGCCGCGGGTCCACCTCGATCGACACCCGGCCGTCACGGCCGTTCGTCGCGTCGAAGATCGGGCGGAAGACGTCCGCCGCGTCCCGCACGTCGGCGGTGGTGATCATGCGCACCGCCTCGTCCGGCGTCAGCCGGCGCGCGGCGAGGTCGGTGAGCTGCGGGTCGTAGAGCGCGTCACCGACGATGGCCTTCTGGAAGATGGCCGGGTTGGTGGTGGCGCCGACCACGTGCGACTGGTCGATCAGCTCGCTCAGGTTGCCGGTCGTGATACGCCTGCGGGACATGTCGTCCAGCCAGATCGCGACGCCTTCGTCGGAGAGGCGCTTGAGTGCGTCTGTCATGGGAATTGCATCTCCTGATGTGTCGTGTTACCTGCGTCAGCGATCTGCGGCGGCGAGAGATTCCCGGGCCGCTGCGGCCACCGCCTCCGCGGTGAACCCGAACTCGCGGAAGAGCACGCCCGCGCTCGCCGAGGCACCGAAGTGCTCCAGGCTCACCACGCGTCCCGCGTCGCCCACGTAGCGGTACCAGGTCAGCGCGATGCCGGCCTCGACCGCGACCCGGGCCTTCACCGAGGGCGGCAGCACGCCGTCCCGGTACGCCTCGTCCTGCTCCTCGAACCACTCCACGCACGGCATCGACACCACACGGGTCGGGATGCCGGCCGCCTGGAGCTCCTCGCGCGCGCCCACGGCGAGCTGCACCTCGGAACCGGTGGCGATCAGGATCACCTGCGCGGGGCCGCCCTCGGCCTCGAAGAGCACGTAGCCGCCGCGCGCCGCGTCGTCGTTGCGGTCGTACGTCGGCAGGCCCTGCCGGCTGAGCGCCAGGCCGTGCGGCGCGCCCTTGCCGAACTCCTTCGTCCAGCGCTTCTGGATCTCCCGCCACGCCACGACCGTCTCGTTGGCGTCCGCCGGGCGCACCACGTTCAGGCCCGGGATGGCGCGCAGCGAGGCCAGGTGCTCGACCGGCTGGTGCGTCGGGCCGTCCTCGCCGAGGCCGATCGAGTCGTGCGTCCACACGTACGTCACCGGCAGGTGCATGAGCGCCGACAGCCGCACCGCGTTGCGCATGTAGTCGGAGAAGACCAGGAACGTCCCGCCGTAGACGCGGGTGTTGCCGTGCAGCGTGATGCCGTTCATCTCGGCGGCCATCGAGTGCTCGCGGATGCCGAAGTGGATCGTGCGGCCGTACGGCTGGGCCTCCGGCAGCGGGTTGCCGGCCGGCAGGAACGACGAGGTCTTGTCGATCGTGGTGTTGTTCGAGCCCGCGAGGTCGGCCGAGCCGCCCCACAGCTCGGGCACGACCGCGCCGAGCGCCTCCAGCACCTTGCCGGACGCCGCACGGGTGGCGACCGACGTGCCGGTCTCGAACACCGGCAGGTGGTCCTCCCAGCCCGCGGGCAGCTCGGCCGCCGCGACCCGGTCGAAGGTCGCCGCGCGCTCCGGGTTGGCGGTGCGCCAGGCGGCGAAGGACTTCTCCCACTCGGCCCGGGCCTCGCGCCCGCGCTCACCGACCGCGCGGGTGTGGGCGATCACCTCGTCCTCGACCGCGAAGTGCCGGTCGGGGTCGAAGCCGAGCACCTCCTTGGTGGCGCGCACCTCGTCCTCGCCGAGCGCCGAGCCGTGCGCGGCCTCGGTGTTCTGCGCGTGCGGCGCGGGCCAGGCGATGATCGAGCGCATCGCGATGAAGGACGGCCGCTCCGTCTCCGCCTTGGCGGCCAGCAGCGCGGCGTACAGCCCCTCCGGGTCGAGGTCGCCGTTCTCCAGCGGCGCGACGCGCTGCACGTGCCAGCCGTACGCCTCGTAGCGCTTGAGGGTGTCCTCGGAGACCGCGGTCTCGGTGTCGCCCTCGATCGAGATGTGGTTGTCGTCCCACAGCAGCACCAGGTTGCCCAGCTTCTGGTGCCCGGCCAGCGAGGACGCCTCCGCGGAGATGCCCTCCTGGAGGCAGCCGTCGCCGGCGATCGCCCAGATGGTGTGGTCGAACGGCGAGGTGCCGGGGGCGGCGTCCGGGTCGAACAGGCCGCGCTCGTAGCGGGCGGCCATCGCCATGCCCACCGCGTTGGCGACACCCTGGCCCAGCGGCCCGGTGGTGGTCTCCACGCCGGTGGTGTGGCCGTACTCCGGGTGGCCGGGGGTCCGCGAACCCCACGTCCGGAAGGCCTCCAGGTCCGCCAGCTCCAGGCCGTAGCCGGCCAGGTAGAGCTGGGTGTAGAGCGTGAGGCTGCTGTGGCCCGCGGACAGCACGAAGCGGTCGCGGCCCGTCCAGTCGGCGTCGGCGGGGTCGTGCCGCATCACCTTCTGGAAGAGCAGGTACGCGGCCGGGGCCAGGCTCATCGCGGTGCCGGGGTGGCCGTTGCCGACCTTCTGCACGGCGTCGGCGGCCAGGACTCGGGCGGTGTCAACGGCCCGCCGGTCCAGTTCGGTCCAGTCAAGGTCTGCGGTGGTCGGCTGCTTGCTCACCCTGGGTCAGGGCTCCTCTCAACAATGTCGAACGCGCCGGTGACGTGTGCCTACCCGACGCCGCTGAGCCTACCGCCGAGCGCGCTCACCATTTCGATCCTGCCCCCGTACGCCCGCGTTCGCCTCCCGAATACCGGTGAGTGTTCATATGCCCTGGTTGGGCGGCGTAGGAACCACGTACGAACGTCGGAGAAGCCGGGAGGAACGCCCGATAACGGGCGCCGATCCGCGACCGCGGCCCCGCCCGGGCAACACGACCGACCCCGGAAGCAGACGGGGTATTCCCTACGTCTAGAGTGGCGTGGTACGCGCAGGCCGCACCGTGGCCGGCCCGCTGGTGCAGCAGGCGGGGCCAGGTGTCCGCCGGCCTGCTGGACTCATCTCCTTGGGGTGTTCGTGACGGCCGTCGAAACCCGACCCGCGGGGGTCATCGCGACAGGCCCCGTGCATCGGCCGCTTCCGGCCCGTGTCATGGGGTTCGTGGCACTGACGAAACCGCGGATCATCGAGCTGCTGCTCATCACGACGGTTCCGGTCATGTTCCTGGCCGCCGGCGGGGTGCCCGACCTGTGGCTCGTGGTCGCCACCATGATCGGCGGCTACCTCTCCGCGGGCGGCGCCAACGCGCTCAACATGTACATCGACCGCGACATCGACGCGATGATGCACCGCACGGAGCAGCGGCCGCTCGTCACCGGGCTCGTCTCGCCGCGCGAGGGCCTGGTCTTCGGCATCACCCTCGCCGTGGTCTCCACGGTCTGGTTCGCGCTCCTGGTCAACCCGCTGTCCGCGGGGCTGTCGCTCACCGCGATCCTCTACTACGTCTTCGTCTACACCCTCGGCCTGAAGCGCCGCACGGCCCAGAACATCGTCTGGGGCGGGGTCGCCGGCTGCCTCCAGGTCTTCATCGGCTGGTCCGCCGTGCGCAACGAGCTCGGCTGGGCGCCCTTCGTGCTCTTCCTCGTCCTCTTCTTCTGGACGCCGCCGCACTACTGGCCGCTGTCCATGAAGGTCAAGGACGACTACGAGCGCGTCGGCGTCCCGATGCTCCCCGTCGTCGCGGGCAACCAGGTCGTGGCCCGGCAGATCGTGATCTACAGCTGGGTCATGGTCCTGACCTCCCTCACCCTGTGGTGGCCGCTGGGCGAGACGTCCTGGTTCTACCCCGTGGTGGCGGTCCTGCTCGGCGGCTTCTGGCTGAAGGAGGCGCACGCGCTGCACTCGCGGGCGAAGGCCGGTGTGACCGGGCCGAAGCTGAAGGAGATGCGGCTGTTCCACTGGTCGATCACGTACGCCACGCTGCTCTTCGTCGCCGTGGCGGTCGACCCCTTCCTCCACTGACCCCTCCCGCCGCCGCGGCGTTTGCCGGCTGCGGCTGCTGCGGCTGCGCCGGGCGAGTGACTTCCGGGGGTGCCGGGGACTGGGCGGTGGTCCGGACCGGACCGGGAGACCCCGCGGGCCGGTGTCCGGCCCGCGCCCCGGGAAACGCGCGCTCTCCCTGGGGAAGGGGGAGGGCCAGAAGTTGCTACCGGCGAGTAGCATGTGCCGCATGGCTGAGAGCAGAGGGACGGCGCGGCTCGCCCGGCAGGCGGCGCGCTTCGCGCAAAGGCACGGGGGCGCCGAGGCCACCGTGGAGTACATCGGCGCGCGCGGCGCGCGGATCGTGCTGGTCGGGCAGGACGGTGCCTGGGGCGACCTCGTCGCGCCCGGGTACGAGGCCGCCCGCGAGGCGGTCACCGCCGCCGGGCTCACCCTGGCGGAGGACTTCGGGGGCGAGCTCGCGGGCCGTGTGAGGACCGGGCCGTACGAGTGGCGCAGGATGGCCGGAATTCAGATCGGCGGCGGGTCCGGCACCTGACGCTGTCACCTGCCGTGAGGACCATGACGGGGTCATGGCGGGCGGGCAGGCGGCGAGGGGGCGGCGATGGCCGGGGCGCGGGCGCTCCAGCGGGGGCACCTGGTGGACGCGTACGGCCACGGGGTGCACCCCGCCGAGCTCGGCATCGGCGCCTTCGAGACGTGGCTGCCGGGCGCCGCAGCGCCGTTCACCACGCTCTTCGACAGCCCCGCCGGTTTCGCCGTACGCCGCTGGTGCCCGCCCCTGCTGGGCCTCGAACCGCACTGCTCCCCGGCACGGTATCTGGCCAGGCGCCGCGAGCTGGGCGCGTACGAGTCCGTACGGCGGCTGCTGCGCGGCACCGGCATCGGCACGTACCTCGTCGACACCGGGGAGCCCGGCGACCTGGTGCCGCCCGGGGAGCTGGGGGCGGCGGGCGGCGCGGCCGCGTACGAGATCGTGCGGCTGGAGCAGCTGGCCCAGCAGGTGGCCGACACCTCCGGCACGGCAGGGGGCTTTCTGGCCAATCTCGCCGAGTCCGTGCGGGGCGCCGCGCTGGGCGCGGTGGGGTTCGCCTGCGCGGCGGAGGGGCTGGGCGGCGGGCCCGGCGCCGCGTCCGGGCCGCCGCCGCCCGCGGAGCTGCGGAACGCCGCCGCCCGGTGGCTGGCCTCCCGCCGGGTGGGCTCACGCCCGGCGGAGCCGCTGATGCTGCGGCACCTCGCGTGGCAGGCGGTGGCGGAGGGCCTGCCGCTCGTGCTGCGGCACCGCCAGGAGGGGCCGGGGCCGGCCGCGGCCGCCGGGTTCCTGCGGGCCACCGCGGGGGAGGGCGCCGATCTCGTGCTGCTGCCGGGGCCCGCCCACGGGGCCGCCGCGGCGCGCTTCGCGGAGGAGCTGGCGCACGTCTACGTGGGGGTGCGCGGGGATCCGGGCCCCGTGCTCGGCTGCGCGCCCTTCGGCAAGGTGCTCTACGCCGGCGGCGCGGTGGGACTGGCCGAGCTGTACGTCGCGGCGGCGCGGGGGTTCTCGGCGGAGCTGGACGCCCTCGCCGCGGCGCGGGTCGCGGCGGGGGAGTGGTCCGCCTCCGACGCGGGGCGCGTCGCCGCGCTGGTCCGTGCGGGGAACGCCCGGCGCGTCTTCGGCCTGCCGGCCGGGTGAGGCCGCGCTCCGGGGCGCCCTTCGCGCGGTGCTCCCGCCGGTGGGGCCTGCCGTGCGGGGCGGGAGAGGCGTCAGCCCAGGAGGCTGGCCTCGGCCTCGGCCTCGGCGGGCTGCGGTGCGGACGGGGCGGGGGCCGCACCCGGCTCGGAGACGGGGCGTTCGCGCATCGCGAGGAGGACGCGCAGCACCGCGATCCAGATGAGGCACGCGCCGAACATGTGGAGGTCGACGAGGACCGGGGGGAGGTGGGTGAAGTACTGGACGTAGCCGATCACGGCCTGGGCCATGAGGACGGCGAAGAGTTCGGTGACGCGGCGCTGGGGGCCCCGGGGGGCGTCGACGGCGCGCAGGACGAACCAGAGGGCCACGGTCAGGCCCACGACGACCCAGGCGAAGTCGGCGTGCAGCTGGGCGATGGTCCGCCAGTCGACGTCGATGCGCTGGAGCCTGTACTTGCCGCTCGTGTCGCCGGGGTGCGGGCCCGCGCCCGTGACGAGGGTGCCCACGGCGACGAGGACGGCGGACGCGCCCGCGAGCACCAGGCCCAGCTGGCGTACCGGCTTGCCGACCAGGGGGCGGGGCGGGGCGTCGCCCTCCGCGGCGCGCTGCCAGGTCAGGACGGCCACCGTGATGAGGGCGGCGGTCAGCAGGAAGTGCAGCGAGACGACGTACGGGTTGAGCTTGGTGAGGACGGTCAGGCCGCCCCACACCGCGTTGCCGGCGACGACCCAGAACTGCGCCCACGCGAGCCGGTAGAGGCCGGTGCGGCGGGGCTCCATCGCGCGGACGGCGACGATCGCCCAGCCGACCGCGGCGCACATCACGTAGGTCAGCATGCGGTTGCTGATCTCGATGGCGTGGTGGATGCCCATCTCGCGGTTTCCGAGCAGGCTGTCGCCGCTGCACGTGGGCCACGTCGGGCAGCCCAGGCCGGAGGCGGACAGCCGGACCGCGCCGCCGGTGATCACGATGACCACGGACATCACCAGGGCGGCCAGGGTCGCCCGGCGGACCGTCACGGGGTCCGGGGTCCACCTGGCGGCGATGAAGGCGAGCGGGTTTCGCGCGATTTCGGGCAGCTTCGGCACGAAGCCATGGTAGGCGCCTCCTTGTGCGTGTTTTCACGAGGGGGCCCGCGGCGGCTACTCCCAGCGGAAGAAGCGGCTCGCCGCCGCCGTCCCGGCCACGGCCCAGACGGCGAGGATGCCGAGGTCGGCCCAGGGTGTCGCGGCGCCGTCCCGCAGGACGTCGCGCAGGCCGTCCGAGAGGGCCGACACCGGCAGCAGCTGGAGCACGGACTGCACGGGGCCGGAGAACTTCTCCATCGGCACGACGACCCCGCCGCCGATGAGCAGCAGGAGGAAGACCAGGTTGGCGGCGGCCAGGGTGGCCTCCGCCCGCAGCGTGCCCGCCATGAGCAGGCCGAGGCCGGAGAAGGCGGCGGTGCCGAGCAGCAGCAGCACGACGACGGCGAGCGGGTTGCCGTGCGGGGACCAGCCCAGCGCGAAGGCGATCACCGTCAGCAGCACGATCTGGAGGATCTCGGTGACCAGCACCGAGCAGGTCTTGGCGGCCAGCAGCGCCCAGCGCGGCAGCGGGGAGGCGCCGAGGCGCTTGAGCACCCCGTAGCGCCGCTCGAAGCCGGTGGCGATCGCCTGGCCGGTGAAGGCGGTGGAGAGCACCGCGAGCGCGAGGACGCCGGGGGTGAGGAAGTCGACGGACCTGCCCGCACCGGTGTCGACGACGTCGACGGAGGAGAAGACGAGCAGCAGCAGCGCCGGGATCACGACGGTGAGCAGCAGCTGCTCGCCGTTGCGCAGCAGCATCTTCGTCTCCAGCACGGCCTGCGCGCGGATCATCGCGGCGGTGGCGGCGGGGCCGGGACGCGGTGCGAACATGCCGGCGTGCGGGGCGTCCGGTGCGGTGTCCGTGGTGCTCGTGGTGGCGGTCATCCGCGCAGCTCCCTGCCGGTCAGTTCCAAGAAGACGTCCTCCAGGGTGCGCCGCTCGACCGCGAGGCCCTCGGGCAGGACGCCGTGCTGGGCGCACCAGGAGGTGACGGTGGCCAGCAGCTGCGGGTCGACGTGGCCCTCGACGCGGTAGCTGCCGGGCCCCAGCTCGGCGGCGGCGGTGCCGTCGGGCAGCGCCTTGAGCAGCGAGCCGAGGTCCAGGCCGGGGCGGCCGGTGAAGCGCAGGGTGCCCTCGGCGCCGCCGCGGCACAGCTCCTCGGGGGTGCCGCGGGCTATCGCGCGGCCGGCGTCGATGATGACGACCTGGTCGGCGAGCTGCTCGGCCTCGTCCATGAAGTGGGTGGTCAGGACGACGCTCACGCCGTCGGCGCGCAGCTCGCGCACCAGGTCCCAGGTGGCGCGGCGGGCCTGCGGGTCCAGGCCCGCGGTGGGCTCGTCGAGGAAGACCAGCTCGGGGCGGCCGACGACGGCCATGGCGAGGGCGAGCCGCTGCTGCTGGCCGCCGGACAGCCGGCGGTAGGCGGTGCGGCCGCAGGACTCCAGGCCGAGCCGCTCGATGAGCAGCGCCGGATCCACCGGACGGGCGTGCAGCGCGGCGGTGTGCCGGAGCATCTCCTCGGCGCGGGCGCCGGGGTAGACGCCGCCGGACTGGAGCATCACGCCGATCCGCGGCCGCAGCGCGGCCCCCTCGGTGACGGGGTCGAGTCCGAGGACGCGTACGCTTCCGGAGTCCGGGCGGCGGTAGCCTTCGCACACCTCGACGGTGGTGGTCTTGCCCGCGCCGTTGGGGCCGAGCACGGCGGTCACCGAGCCGCGCGGCACCACGAGGTCGAGACCGTCGACCGCGGCCCTGGCCCCGTACCGCTTGACCAGACCGGCCACCTCGACAGCAGGGACCCCGGACGCGTTTCGCATGGGACGAGTCTAGGGAGCCGCGGGAGCGGATCCGGCCGCGGGGCGGAATTAGGTGACCCTAAGTGATGCAGCACACCGCGCCCGGTGCCGGGGCGGCTTGCCGGGGCCTGACGAATTACGCAACAATGTCTTTGTGAAATACGTCGGTGGTGCCGCTCAGGGGGCGGCGGAGGAGCAGACGACCGGGGAGCGGCGCACCCGCAACCGGGTCGCCCGCTCCATCCTGGACCACGGGCCGTCCACCGCCGCCGACCTCGCGCAGCGGCTGGGCCTCACGCAGGCCGCCGTCCGCCGCCACCTCGACGCGCTCGTCGCGGAGAACGTGGTGGAGCCCCGCGAGCGGCGGGTCTACGGCCAGCGCGGCCGCGGCCGTCCGGCCAGGGTCTTCGCCCTCACCGACTGCGGCCGGGACGCCTTCGACCAGGCCTACGACGCCCTCGCGGCCGACGCACTGCGCTGGATCGCCGAGACCGCCGGCGGCGGGGCCGAGGGGCAGGCCGCCGTGTCGGCCTTCGCCCGGGCCCGTGTGGCCGCGCAGGCCGAGCGCTACCGCGCCGCCGTCGAGGCCGCGGCCCCCGAGGACCGCACCCGGGCGCTGGCCCGCGCGCTGTCCGCGGACGGCTACGCGGCGACCACCACCACGACCAACAGCGACTCCGGCCCCGCCGGGGAGCAGCTGTGCCAGCACCACTGCCCGGTCGCCCACACGGCCGAGCAGTTCCCCGAGCTGTGCGAGGCGGAGGCGGAAGTCTTCTCCCGGCTGCTCGGGACCCATGTCCAGCGGCTGGCCACCATCGCCCACGGCGACGGCGTGTGCACGACCTTCGTGCCCAGGGCCCCGCAGGCCCCGCAGAATCCGCAGGGCCAGGCGGCCCCCGCCGCCGCACCGCAGACCCACACCGATCAGGCAACAGCCCGCACGTCCGGGAGGAACCCCGCATGACTGCTCCCACGGAGACCACTCACCCGGAGCTGGAAGGCATCGGCAACTACGAGTACGGCTGGGCCGACTCCGACATCGCGGGCGCGTCCGCACGGCGCGGCCTGTCCGAGGACGTGGTCCGGGACATCTCCGCGAAGAAGGGCGAGCCGGAGTGGATGCTGAAGCTGCGGCTCAAGGGCCTGCGGCTGTTCGGCAAGAAGCCCATGCCCACGTGGGGCTCGGACCTGTCGGGCATCGACTTCGACAACATCAAGTACTTCGTGCGGTCCACGGAGAAGCAGGCCGAGTCCTGGGAGGACCTGCCCGAGGACATCAGGAACACCTACGACAAGCTCGGCATCCCGGAGGCGGAGAAGCAGCGCCTGGTCGCCGGTGTCGCCGCGCAGTACGAGTCCGAGGTGGTCTACCACCAGATCCGCGAGGACCTGGAGAGCCAGGGCGTCATCTTCCTGGACACCGACACGGCGCTGCGCGAGCACCCGGAGCTGTTCCAGGAGTACTTCGGCACGGTCATCCCGGCCGGTGACAACAAGTTCGCGTCGCTGAACACCGCGGTGTGGTCCGGCGGGTCGTTCATCTACGTCCCCAAGGGCGTGCACGTCGACATCCCGCTCCAGGCCTACTTCCGCATCAACACCGAGAACATGGGCCAGTTCGAGCGGACGCTGATCATCGTCGACGAGGACGCGTACGTCCACTACGTCGAGGGCTGCACCGCGCCGATCTACAAGTCCGACTCGCTGCACTCGGCCGTCGTCGAGATCATCGTGAAGAAGGGCGGCCGCTGCCGCTACACGACGATCCAGAACTGGTCGAACAACGTCTACAACCTGGTGACCAAGCGCGCCGTCGCCTACGAGGGCGCGACCATGGAGTGGGTCGACGGCAACATCGGCTCCAAGGTCACCATGAAGTACCCGGCCGTCTACCTGATGGGCGAGCACGCCAAGGGCGAGACGCTGTCCATCGCGTTCGCCGGCGAGGGCCAGCACCAGGACGCCGGCGCCAAGATGGTGCACATGGCGCCCAACACGTCCTCCAACATCGTGTCGAAGTCGGTGGCGCGCGGCGGCGGCCGCACCTCCTACCGCGGCCTCATCGAGATCGGTGAGGGCTCGGCGGGATCGAAGTCCAACGTGCTGTGCGACGCGCTGCTGATCGACACCGTCTCGCGTTCGGACACCTACCCGTACGTCGACGTCCGCGAGGACGACGTGTCGATGGGCCACGAGGCGACCGTCTCCAAGGTCTCCGACGACCAGCTCTTCTACCTCATGAGCCGCGGCCTGACCGAGTTCGAGGCCATGGCGATGATCGTGCGCGGCTTCGTCGAGCCGATCGCGAAGGAGCTGCCGATGGAGTACGCCCTGGAGCTGAACCGGCTGATCGAGCTGCAGATGGAAGGCGCCGTCGGCTGACGGCCGGCCCGCCCCCGCACCCCACCGACGACGTTCCCGAGTTCCTCCCGAAAGAGAGCTGTACGACTAGCCATGGCTGACATCACCCCTGCGGGCAGCACCACGGACGGTGCCATCACGGTGGGACAGCCCGCCGACGCCCGGGTCAGCGCGGCCCCGTCCTACGACGTGGCCGACTTCCCGGTGCCGCACGGCCGCGAGGAGGAGTGGCGTTTCACTCCGCTGGAACGGCTGCGCGGGCTGCACGACGGCACCGCCGAGGCCACCGGCGCCCTGCGCGTCGAGGTGACCGCGCCCGAAGGTGTCACGGTGCAGACCGTGGACCGCACCGACCCGCGGGTCGGCCGCGCCGGCAAGCCCGTCGACCGGGTCGCCGCGCAGGCGTTCAGTTCCTTCGAGAAGGCCTCGGTCGTCAGCATCCCCAAGGACACGGTCCTGACCGAGCCGGTCAGGATCGCCGTCCACGGCGAGGGCGGCACGGCCTTCGGCCACCAGGTCGTCGAGGTCGGCGCCTTCTCCGAGGCCGTGGTCGTCATCGACCACACCGGCGACACCACCTTCGCCGCCAACGTCGAGTACCTGGTCGGCGACGGCGCCAAGCTCACCGTGGTGTCCGTGCAGGACTGGGACGACACCGCCGTGCACGCCGCCCAGCACACCGCGCTCCTCGGCCGCGACGCCGGCTTCAAGTCCGTCGTCGTGACCTTCGGCGGCGACGTCGTCCGCCTCCACCCGCGGGTCGTCTACGGCGCCCCCGGCGGCGAGGCGGAGCTCTACGGGCTGTACTTCACCGACGAGGGCCAGCACCAGGAGCACCGGCTCTTCATCGACCACGACACCCCGCACTGCCGGTCCAACGTCGCCTACAAGGGCGCCCTCCAGGGCCAGGACGCGCACGCGGTGTGGATCGGCGACGTGCTCATCCGGGCCGCCGCCGAGGGCACCGACACCTACGAGCTCAACCGCAACCTGGTGCTCACCGACGGCGCCCGCGTCGACTCGGTGCCGAACCTGGAGATCGAGACCGGCGAGATCGTCGGCGCCGGCCACGCCTCCGCGACCGGCCGCTTCGACGACGAGCAGCTCTTCTACCTCCAGTCCCGCGGCATCCGCAGCCAGGAGGCGCGCCGCCTGGTGGTGCGCGGCTTCTTCGGCGAGCTGGTCCAGCAGATCGGCCTGGCCGATCTGGAGGAGCGGCTGATGGCGAAGATCGACGCGGAGCTGGAGGCGTCCGTCGGATGACCGCCACCGAGGCGTACGTCGCCGTCTGCAAGCTCGCCGAGCTGGAGGAGGACGTCCCCCGCCGGGTCGAGGTCGACGGCACCCCGGTGTCCGTGGTCTCCACCGGCGGCGACGTCTACGCCATCCACGACATCTGCTCGCACGCCAACGTCTCGCTCTCCGAGGGCGAGGTCGAGGACTGCCAGATCGAGTGCTGGCTGCACGGGTCCCGTTTCGACCTGCGCACCGGCAAGCCCTCCGGGCTGCCCGCCACGCGGCCCGTGCCCGTATACCCCGTCAAGATCGTTGGGGACGACGTGCTCGTCTCCGTCACCCAGGAGTCCTGAGTCACCCATGGCCACGCTTGAAATCCACGACCTGCACGTCACCGTCGAGGCCGACAACTCCACCAAGGAGATCCTCAAGGGCGTCGACCTGACCGTGAAGCAGGGGGAGACCCACGCGATCATGGGTCCCAACGGCTCCGGCAAGTCCACCCTCGCGTACTCGCTCGCGGGCCACCCCAAGTACACGATCACCGGCGGCACCGTCACCCTCGACGGCGAGGACGTCCTCGCGATGAGCGTCGACGAGCGCGCCCGCGCCGGCCTCTTCCTGGCCATGCAGTACCCGGTCGAGGTCCCCGGCGTCTCCGTCTCCAACTTCCTGCGCACCTCCGCGACCGCCATCCGCGGCGAGGCCCCCAAGCTGCGCACGTGGGTCAAGGAGGTCAGGGAGACGATGGAGCGGCTCCAGATGGACCCCTCCTTCGCCGAGCGGAACGTCAACGAGGGCTTCTCCGGCGGTGAGAAGAAGCGCCACGAGATCCTGCAGCTGGAGCTGCTCAAGCCGCACATCGCGATCCTCGACGAGACCGACTCCGGCCTGGACGTGGACGCGCTGCGGATCGTCTCCGAGGGCGTCAACCGGGTCCGCGAGTCCGGGGAGGTCGGCACGCTGCTGATCACCCACTACACGCGCATCCTCCGGTACATCAAGCCCGACTTCGTCCACGTCTTCGCGGCCGGCCGCATCGCCGAGTCCGGTGGCGCCGAGCTGGCCGACAAGCTGGAGGAAGAGGGCTACGAGTCCTACGTGAAGGGTGGCGCTGCAGCGTGACACTCCCTCCGCCGACCCGGCGGCCCCTGCCCGGCCTCCTCGACACCGAGGCGATCCGCAAGGACTTCCCGGCACTCGACCGGGTCGTCCACGACGGCAAGAAGCTCGTGTACCTGGACAACGCGGCGACCTCGCAGAAGCCGCGCCAGGTGCTCGACGTGCTGAACGCGTACTACGAGCGGTCCAACGCCAACGTCCACCGCGGCGTGCACGTGCTCGCCGAGGAGGCCACCGCGCTGTACGAGGGCGCGCGCGACAAGGTCGCCGCCTTCGTCAACGCGCCCAGCCGCGACGAGGTGATCTTCACCAAGAACGCCTCCGAGTCGCTCAACCTGGTCGCGAACATGCTCGGCTGGGCGGACGAGCCGTACCGGGTCGACCGGGACACCGAGATCGTCATCACCGAGATGGAGCACCACTCCAACATCGTTCCGTGGCAGCTGCTCTCGCAGCGCACCGGCGCGACGCTGAAGTGGTTCGGCCTCACCGACGACGGCCGGCTCGACCTGTCCGACATCGAGCAGGTCATCACCGAGAAGACGAAGATCGTCTCCTTCGTGCTGGTGTCCAACATCCTCGGCACCGTCAACCCGGTCGAGGCCATCGTGCGCCGCGCCCAGGACGTCGGCGCGCTCGTGCTCATCGACGCCTCGCAGGCCGCCCCGCACATGGCGCTGGACGTGCAGGCGCTCGGCGCCGACTTCGTGGCCTTCACCGGCCACAAGATGGTCGGCCCGACCGGCATCGGCGTGCTGTGGGGCCGCCAGGAGCTGCTGGAGGACCTGCCGCCCTTCCTCGGCGGCGGCGAGATGATCGAGACCGTCTCGATGCACTCCTCCACCTACGCGCCCGCGCCGCACAAGTTCGAGGCCGGCACCCCGCCGATCGCCCAGGCCATCGGGCTCGGCGCGGCCGTGGACTACCTCAGCGCGATCGGCATGGACAAGATCGCCGCGCACGAGCACGCGATCACCGAGTACGCGCTGGAACGGCTGCGCGAGGTGCCGTCGCTGCGGATCATCGGCCCCGACACCGCACAGGACCGGGGCTCGGCGATCTCCTTCACGCTCGGCGACATCCACCCGCACGACGTGGGCCAGGTGCTCGACGAGCACGGCATCGCCGTCCGGGTCGGCCACCACTGCGCACGGCCGGTGTGCCTGCGCTACGGAATTCCGGCGACCACGCGAGCGTCGTTCTATCTGTACTCCACCCCGGCCGAGGTCGACGCCCTGGTCGACGGGCTGGAGCAGGTCCGGAACTTCTTCGGGTGATGGCGGTGCTGCTGTGAAGCTGGACTCGATGTACCAGGACGTGATCCTGGACCACTACAAGCACCCGCACGGCCGCGGGCTGCGCGACGGCCAGGCCGAGGTGCACCACGTCAACCCGACCTGCGGTGACGAGATCACCCTGCGGGTGCGGATGGACGGCGACGTCGTCGGCGACGTCTCGTACGAGGGCCAGGGCTGCTCCATCAGCCAGGCCAGCGCGTCCGTCCTCAACGACCTGCTGGTCGGCAAGGAGCTGGCCGAGGCGCGGAAGATCCAGGAGACCTTCCTGGAGCTGATGCAGTCCCGCGGCCAGATCGAGCCGGACGACGCGATGGAGGAGGTGCTGGAGGACGCGGTCGCGTTCGCCGGCGTCTCGAAGTACCCGGCGCGGGTCAAGTGCGCGCTGCTGAGCTGGATGGCCTGGAAGGACGCCACGGCGCAGGCCCTGTCCGGCACCACCCCCGAGGAGACCGCATGACTGACGGCACCGAGGTCGCGCTGAAGCCGGCCTCCGAGGAAGAGATCCGCGAGGCGCTGTACGACGTCGTCGACCCCGAGCTGGGCATCGACGTGGTCAACCTGGGCCTCATCTACGGCATCCACGTCGACGACTCCAACGTCGCGACCCTGGACATGACCCTCACGTCCGCCGCCTGCCCGCTCACCGACGTGATCGAGGAGCAGGCCCAGACGGCGACCGAGGGCATCGTCGCCGACCTGAAGATCAACTGGGTCTGGATGCCGCCGTGGGGCCCGGAGAAGATCACCGACGACGGCCGCGAGCAGCTGCGCGCCCTGGGCTTCAACGTCTGAGCCCGCCGCGCCCGCCGGGTGAGCGTTCCCGCCCCTCGTGCGTACCCGGAGTCCCGCGGCCGCGTCCCCGTCACGCCACCGCGCCGTAGGCGGCCCGCGACCCGGTGTCCCCGGCGGGGACCCCGGGGGCGCGGTCCGCGAACACCGCCAGCCGCAGCACGAGGTAGCGGCCGATCCCGACGAGCGCGGTGGCCGACAGGTACACCGCCTGCTGGAGCACGACCCCCGCGCCGGGCCGGAGCAGGGCCAGCGAGCCGGCCGCCGCGGACGTGGCCAGCCAGCCGGCGGCCATGGTGGCCGCGCTCTTGAGGTGGACGGCCACGCCGGGTCGGCCGTGGCCGAACGAGACACGGGCGTGCAGCTCGGTGGCGAGCACGGTGGAGACCACCGTCGTCAGCGCGTTCGCCGCCATCCACGGGATCCGGTGCGACAGCAGGACCAGGGCC
Source organism: Streptomyces sp. NPDC020983 (assembly GCF_044333485.1). NCBI lineage: Bacteria > Bacillati > Actinomycetota > Actinomycetes > Kitasatosporales > Streptomycetaceae > Streptomyces > Streptomyces sp. NPDC020983. The sequence continues at coordinate 142,781 of NZ_JBIRRA010000012.1, forward strand.
GTCGAGGCCGCCAGGGTGACCGCGGTGCCGAGCCCCGCGAAGCGCCCGAAGGCCGCCGCGTGCCGACGGATCGTTCGCAGTCCGGTCACAGTTCGTGCCCCCCTTCCGCCGCCCCCGCGGGGGCCCTCGCCGTCGTTGCCGCAGACCTTGCCGCCCCCCGGATTCAGCGCGGTTTCAGCGCGTTCCCGGGTGCGCGGGGGCGGCGAAACCGCGGAGGTGCCCACGCGCTCCCCGCAGGGCGTTGACGTGGGCGGAAGCGGTTGCGAAAGTTGTCGCAACATCGATGTCGGGAGCGGCGGTCAGCATGGGCGGCGGTACGGGCGGCGCGTCGGCACGCGCAGAGATGCAGGACTACGCGCGGGAGCTGGCGGACGCGCTGCCGCCCTACGCCGCTCCGGGCGGGGCCCGGATCCGGCTCGGGGTCAACATCGCGCACCACCCCGACACCGCCGCCGACTTCGAGGGCTACGCCCGCCCGCTGTGGGGCCTGGCCCCGCTCGCCGCGGGCGGCGGCGACTTCGCGCACTGGGCGCTGTGGGCGCGCGGCCTCGCCGCGGGCACCGACCCCGCACACCCCGAGTACTGGGGCGAGCCGCAGGACATCGACCAGCGCACGGTGGAGTCCGCGGCCCTCGGCTTCGCGCTCGCCCTCGCCCCCGACAAGCTCTGGGACCCGCTCAGCGGCGCCGAGAAGGACCGTGCGGGCGCCTGGCTCGCCCGTTTCGTCGACGCCCGCACCCCGGACAACAACTGGAACTTCTTCCCCGTCATGGTCTCGCTCGGCCTGGACCGGGTCGGCTACGCCCACGACCGCGACGCCCGGTACGCCCGCCTCGACCGGCTGGAGACCTACGCGCTCGACGACGGCTGGTACGCCGACGGCCCCACCCCGCAGCGCGACTACTACATCCCCTGGGCCATGCACTTCTACGGCCTCGTCTACGCCGCCCTCGCCGGCGGTGAGGACGCCGCCCGCACCGCCCGCTTCCGGCAGCGGGCCGGCGAGTTCGCCCGGGGCTTCCGGCACTGGTTCGCCGACGACGGCTCCGCCGTGCCGTTCGGGCGCAGCCTCGTCTACCGCTTCGCGCAGGGCTCCTTCTGGGGCGCCCTGGCCTACTCCGGCTCCGACGCGCTGCCCGCGGGCGAGGTCAAGGGCCTGCTGATGCGGCACGTGCGCTGGTGGCGCGGCCGCTCGGCCGACATCGCGCCGGACGGGCTGCTGAGCATCGGCTACGGCTACCCGCAGCCCGCCGTGGCCGAGCAGTACAACGGGCCCGCGTCCCCGTACTGGGCGATGAAGGCCTTCCTCCCGCTCGCGCTGCCCGCCGCCGACCCCTTCTGGACCGCCGACGAGCAGCCGCTGCCGGACGACCTGCCCGGCACGCTCGTCCAGCCGCCCGCGGGCGCGGTCCTCTCCCGCTCCGGCGGGGACGTCACGCTGCTCAGCGGGCGCCAGCACAACACCTGGGCGCGCGGCGGCCCCGCGAAGTACTCCAAATTCGCCTACTCCACCCGCTTCGGCTTCAGCCTCCCGGCAGGCGACCTCGGCCTGGTCCACGGGGCGTACGACTCGGTGCTCGCCGTCAGCGACGACGAGGGCGAGCCCGTGCACTTCCGGGTGCGCGAGACGTGCGAGGAGCCCGAGGCCCTCGTCGAGGACGGCACCGTCCGCAGCACCTGGCGGCCCTGGGCCGACGTCGAGATCACCACCTGGCTCACCGCCGCCGGCCCCTGGCACCTGCGCACCCACCGCATCCGCACCCGGCGCGCCCTGCACACCGCGGAAGCCGGCTTCGCCGTCGACCGCGACGGCACGGGCACGCGCCGCGAGACCGGCCCCGGCCGCGCGCTGGCCGCCGGGCCCGCGGGCGACCTCAGCGGCCTCGCCGACCTGCCCGCACCGGGCACCGCCCCGCGCGAGGGCCACGTCGTCGACCCCCTCCCCGGCACCAACGTGCTGGCCCGCCGCACCGCCATCCCCACCCTGCTGGCCCGCCTCCCCGCCGGCGAGCACTGGCTGCGCTGCGCCGTCCTGGGAGCCGGGCCCGGGCAGGCGGCGGCGTGGCAGGAGACGCCGCCGGCCGCGCGGTACTGACCGTCACATGGCGAGGGGGCGGCCGGTCGTGACGTCCACGTGGTCCGGCACCTCCTCGTGGCTGTCGCCCACCGTGAGCGTGCCGGTGGGCTCCAGCACCATGATCGACGCCCCCTCCGCGGAGGACGGGCAGTGCTCGACGCCCCGGGGCACGGTGAAGACCGACCCCCGGGGCAGCACCACCGTGCGCTCGCCCGCCTCCTCGCGCAGCGCGATGTGCAGCTCCCCGTCCAGGACCAGGAACAACTCGTCCGTGTCGTGGTGCGCGTGCCACACGTGCACGCCCTGCACTTTCGCGACGCGCACGTCGTAGTCGTTGACGCGGGTGACGATCCGCGGGCTCCACAGGTCGTCGAAAGAGGCGAGTGCCGCGGCGAGCGCGACGGGTTCAGTCGTCATGCGGATCATCCTTCTGCAGCGCGCGCCCCCGCGGCAGTGCTAGGAATCGCACATGCCGCAAGGATCCTCGCACCGGGTCGTCGTCCTCGTCGACGAGAACTCCAACCCCTTCGAACTCAGCTGCGCCATCGAGATCTTCGGCCTGCCCAGGCCCGAACTCGGCCGCGAACTCTACGACTTCGCGATCTGCGCGGCCCAGCCGCACACCCGCATGCGGGACGGCTTCTTCACGCTCGGCGGGGTCCGCGGGCTCGCCGCCGCCGACACGGCCGACACGCTCGTCGTGCCCAACCGGCCCGACGTCGAGGCGCCGCGGCCCGCGGCCGTGCTCGACGCGATACGCCGCGCCCACGCACGCGGAGCACGTGTCGTCGGCTTCTGCAGCGGCGCCTTCACCATGGCCGAAGCCGGCATCCTCGACGGGCGCCGCGCCACCGCGCACTGGCGCTGGGCCCACCTCTTCCGCGCCCGCTTCCCCGCGGTACGGCTCGAACCCGACGTGCTCTACGTCGACGACGGCGACATCCTCACCGCGGCGGGGAGCGCCGCGGCCCTCGACCTCGGGCTGTACCTCGTCCGCCGCGACCACGGGGCGGAGATCGCCAACGCGGTCAGCCGGCGGCTCGTCTTCCCCGGGCACCGGGACGGCGGCCAGCGCCAGTTCGTCGAACGCCCCGTGCCCGAGCTGCGCGACCACTCGCTCGGACCCGTCCTGGCGTGGGCCCTCGAACGCCTCGACACGCCGCTGACCGTCGCCGATCTCGCCGCGCGCGCCGCCGTCAGCCCCGCGACGCTGCACCGCCGCTTCCGGGCGCAGCTCGGCACCACGCCGCTCGCCTGGCTCACCGGTGAGCGCGTGGCCCTCGCCTGCCGCCTCATCGAACGCGGCGAGCGCCGCCTCGACGTCGTCGCCCGCCGCGCCGGCCTCGGCACCGCCGCCCATCTCCGCGACGTGCTCCGCCGGGTGACGGGCCTGTCACCGTCGGCGTACCGCACCCGCTTCGGCGCGTCCTGACGGCGCCGCGCCGCCCCGTGCGGTGGGTGCCGCGGCCTGCGCCGCTGCGGCGGGCCGGCCGCGGCGACGGGGAAGGGGCAGCCCCGCGGGCGGGGCCAGGGCCCGGGAAGGCCAGGTCACGGCGGGCCGGGTGCCGGGAAGGGAAAGGCAGGCGCTAGCGTCGGGGTATGAATGACTCCCGTGCCTCCGGCGCCTTCGGCGTCGGACTTGCGACCGTCGCCGACGACGGCACCGTGCTCGACACCTGGTACCCCGCCCCGCAGCTCACCGGCGAGCCGGGCCCGGCGGGGACCACGCGGCTGACCGCTGACGAGGCCGCCGAGGCCCTGGGGAGCGCGGCGCCCGCCGCTCTCGGCCCCGACCCGCGCCGCGGCGTCGAGGTGGTCGCCGTCCGCACCGTCATCGCGTCCACGGACGACAAGCCCCTCGACGCGCACGACGCGTACCTGCGGCTGCACCTGCTCAGCCACCGCCTGGTCCGCCCGAACCAGCAGAATCTGGAAGGAATCTTCGGCGTCCTGGCCAACGTCGCCTGGACGTCGATCGGTCCCGTCCCGGTGCCGCGGCTGGAGGCGGCCCGGCTCGCGGCGCGCGCCGAGGGCCTGCACCTGGCGGTGTACGGCGTGGACAAGTTCCCGCGCATGACCGACTACGTCGTCCCGTCCGGCGTGCGGATCGCCGACGCCGACCGCGTCCGGCTCGGCGCGCACCTCGCGTCCGGCACCACCGTGATGCACGAGGGCTTCTGCAACTACAACGCGGGCACGCTCGGATCGTCGATGGTGGAGGGCCGCATCTCGCAGGGCGTCGTGATCGGCGACGGCTCGGACATCGGCGGCGGCGCGTCCATCATGGGCACGCTGTCCGGCGGCGGCACGCAGATCGTCTCGGTCGGCGAGCGCTGCCTGCTGGGCGCCGAGTCGGGCCTCGGCATCGCGCTCGGCGACGACTGCGTCGTGGAGGCCGGCCTGTACGTCACCGCGGGCACCCGCGTCACGCTCCCGGACGGCGAGATCGTCAAGGCCGTCGAGCTGTCCGGCGCCGACAACCTCCTCTTCCGCCGCAACTCCACCACCGGCAAGGTCGAGGTCCTGCCGCGCACCGGCTCCTGGGGCGGACTGAACGCGGCCCTGCACGCCCACAACTGACCCGCCGGCCGTTCGCACGGCCCCGCCCCCCCGAACGGCCGTGGAACGCCGCGGCCGCGGCGGGAGGGCGGGTCCGGGCGGCCGCACCCCCTAGGCTGAGGGGGAGCAGGGCGGTGCGGGTCGCCGCCGCAGATGTGGCCGAACGCCGAAGGGGAGCCGTCCCGATGTCCGCAAGTCCTTTCGTCCTGCCGCCCGTGCGGCTGCTTCCCGCGGGTGACCTCGCCCGCTCGGCGCTGGACGTGCCGCTGCTGGAGAGGGCGCTCCGGCTGGCCCGGTGGGCGGCGCCCGAGCGGGTGGTGGACGCGACGGGGGAGCTGCTGGAGGCCGATCTCGTCGTGGCCGCCGGGCAGTTGGGGCTGTCCGCGGAGGATCCCGACACGCTGGGGGAGACGGCGCAGGCATGGGCCGCGGCCGTCGACTCCGGGCTGCTCGCCCTGGACATCGACGAGGAGGCGGAGGAGTCCACCCCGCAGGGCGAGGCCGCCGGACGGGCGGTGCCGGGCGAGTCCTTCGACGCCGTCGCGGCCGGTGACGTGCAGGAGGTCCTCGACGTCTGGCTCGCCACCGCCGAATCCGCGCTCGCCGAGGCCGCCGCCCCGGACCTGGAGACCCTCTACGGCGCCGAGGAGGGCGAGCCGCCCGCCGAACGGCCCGACTGGGACCCGGAGGAGGAGGCGGACTTCCTCGACACGGCCCTCGCCAACCTCTACACCCTCGCGGCCCTCGACGACGGCACCGAGTCCGTGCAGGGCGGCGTACCGCTGCCCGTCCTCGCCGCCTCCCTCGTCGTGCCCGACGAGATGGAGCAGCCCAGCGACGCCGTCCTCGAAGAGGTCACCGAGGTCATGCTGCGGCTCGACGACCACTTCCGGCTGCTCGCCCCGACCGGCCTCGTCGACTACCAGCCGCTCGACGACGCCCTCATCGAGGACGAGGACGAGCCCGGACTCCCCGAGCCCGCAGGGGACCTCGATCCCGACGAGATCTCCCGCTACGGGCTCGTCCGGCTCACCCCGCTCGGCCTCTACGGCCTGCGGCAGCTCCTGCTGGACGCCGGCGCGTCCGCCCCCCTCGTCGGGGACCTCGCCGGTGCCCCCGGCACCGAACTCCTCGACGCGCTCGCCGGCTACCCCGACCAGCTCGCCCGCGCCGAGGCGGAGGGCTGGCTCGCCGACCGCAAGCCCGCCGAAGCGGCCCGCGAACTCCTCGCCGCCGCCCGCGGCGACGACGACGGCGCGCCCTCCCGGCGGCTGATGTGCCAGCAGACGCTCACCCTCGTCGGCGCCGAGGCCGAGCCCGCGCTGCGCGAGGTCCTCGACGACCGGCAGCTCGGCGGCCTCGCCCGCGTGTGGCTCACCGAGAGCGGCGCGACGGACGTCCCGGCGCCCGACCCGGACATGGTCTACTGGCTCACCGTCGACACCCTCGCCGCGCAGCTCGCCGCGGGCGACGACCACGAGCTGCTCTCCGAGCTGGTCGCCGATCTCGTCGCCCGGCACGACGGCTTCTTCGACGCGGCCTGGCGCGTCGACCACCCCGCCACGGCGGACGTCCTGGAGGCGATGGGCCAGCTCCACCCGGACCGCCGCGCCGCGAAGGCGGCCCGCAAGGCCGCCTTCAAGGCCCGCTCGCGCGACGCCCGCTGACCTCCGCGCCGGGGGGCGGGCCGCTCCACCCGCGGCTGCACCGCGGGCCCGCCTCCAGGGCTGCGGCTGCGCCGCCGGGCAACCCTCAGGGGCGCGGGGAACTGCGCGCCAAGCCCCCACCGGGGCGCAGGTCGTCGCCGACCGGCGGGGGCGGTCCGGTTGGAGCCGGGCCACCGGCCGGTGGTGGGTTGCCCGCGCCGTTCCCCGCGCTCCTGAGGGTGCCCCGCGGCGCAGCCGCGCCCCTGGTGCCTGCCCGGCGCGGCAATGGTGCCGTGGGGGCGGGCATTTGAAGCGCCCTTTGCGAATTCTTGGTCCCACCATGGAGCCGACCCCCCTCGGACGCCCGGCGTTCACCGGGCGTTGGCCCCCGGCGGGAACCGTGGCGGCCGCATACGCAGAACGCGGCGCGCGGGCGCCGTGTAGGCGAGACAAGGGGACCACCGTGCCGCTCAGCCGCAGAGACTTCGTTCACCGTTCGGCCGCCACCGGCGCCGGCATCGCCCTGGCGGGTGCCGTCGACGTGCTGGCCACCGCCCCCGGCGCGCTCGCGTCGGACGCGCACGGCCACGACGGCCAGGGGCCGGACAGCCACGGCCACGCCCCGGAGCTGGGGTACGGGCCGCTGCAGGCGGATCCGGCGGGGCTGCTCGCACTGCCGGCCGGCTTCTCGTACCGCGTCGTCACCCGTACGGGGACGACGACGCTGGAGTCGGGCGAGACGACGCCCTCCAACCACGACGGCACCGCCGCCTTCGCGGGCAGCCGCGGCGCGACGCTGCTGGTGAACAACCACGAGATCGGCGGCCCGCTGGCGAAGGCCGCGCACCCGGTGCCGCACGCCGCCGACCTGGTGTACGACCCCGCGGCCGCGGGCGGCTGCACGGTCGTCGAGGTGCCCCGGCACTGGCGCGGCGACGAGGGCGGGCGCGGCAGGGGGCACGCGGACGCGGTCAGCGAGTGGGTCGGCATCGCGGGCACGTCCACCAACTGCGCGGGCGGCGCGACCCCCTGGGGCACCTGGCTGACGTGCGAGGAGACCGAGGACCGGGCCGGCCAGAACGGCATGACCAAGGACCACGGCTACGTCTTCGAGGTCGACCCGCACGACCGGGACGCCAACCGCAACCCCAGGCCGATCAAGGCGCTCGGGCGTTACGCGCACGAGGCCGTCGTCGTGGACCCCAAGCGTGGCCACGTGTACCTCACCGAGGACGCCGCTAACCCCAACGGGCTGCTCTACCGCTGGACTCCGCCGCAGGGCTTCCACCACGGCCGCGGCCGGTTCGCGACGCTCGGTGACACCGACGGCGTGCTCCAGGCCTTCCGCTGCTTCGACGCCAAGGGCCACTTCGTCGACGACCTGTCGCGCGCGACCGTGATCGGCACCCGCTACGGCGTGGACTGGGTGGACGTCCCGGACCGCGACGCGCGGACCACCTCGGTGCGCAAGCAGTTCGCCGAGGGCCAGGTCACCCGGGCCCGCAAGCTGGAGGGCATGTGGTGGGCGGACGGCGGCACGTACGTGGTGTCGTCGTTCGCGCGCGCGGAGAGCCCGGTGCAGCACGACGGCGCCGTGTGGTTCTACGACCCGGCCCGCCGCACGCTCACCCTCAAGGTGCTGCTGGGCGTCAACGCCGCGCCGGAGAAGGACGGGGCCTTCGACGGCCCGGACAACATCACCGTCTCGCCGTACGGCGGCCTGGTCATCGCCGAGGACGGCGAGGGCGTGCAGCACCTGTTCGGCGCCCTCGACGACGGCCGCACCTACCCGCTGGCGCGCAACGAGCTCAACATCGGCACCGAGGAGGAGCCGGAGTTCAGCGAGTTCACCGGTGTGACCTTCTCGCCCGACGGCGACACGCTCTTCGCCAACATCCAGACCCCCGGCATCATGGTCGCCATCACCGGCCCCTGGCGCCGTCAGCGCGCGGAGCGCTGACCCCGGTCGCCGAACCGTCCACGGCCGCCCCGGCGTTCGACGCCGGGGCGGCCGTGCGCCGTCCCGCCCGGGGCTCAGTCCACGCCGCTGACGCGCCGCAGCATGTCCAGGAACCGGGCGCGCTCGGCCGCCGAAAGGGGTTCCAGCAGCCGGTCGTTGGCCTCCCGGCCGGCCGCCGTGCAGGCGGCCAGGCGCTCTTCGCCCGCGGCCGTGAGGCGCACCGCGTTCTTGCGGCGGTCCGCCGGATCGGGAGCGCGGACGACGAGTCCGGCCGCCTGGAGGTCGTTGAGCACCCCGACGACGTCCTTCGGGTCGAGCGCGACAGCCCGGCCCAACTCGGCCTGCGCGACGGGCTGGAGGTCGGCGACGGCCGACAGCACCACGTGGTGCCACATCCGCATGCCGTGCTGCGCGAGTGCCTCCGCGACCAGTGCCCGCCCGCGGGCCGCCGCCCGTCCGAGCAGCCAGCTGGGCAGGCCGCGGATGCGGCTGGGTGCCTGCGGGTTCTCCGTCATGACGGGCAGCATACGAGAAAACATTGGACATCCCAATGATCGCGCGCTTATCGTTGGGATCTCCAATGAAAACTCACCGGGACGGCGGGGGTCGGTCACGCATGCGGCGCATACGGTACGAGGACGGCGGCACGCCGGACGGCGGGCTCTTCCTGGAGGAGGTCCCGGTCCCGGAGCCCGCGGCCGGCGAACTGCTCGTGAAGGTCGCGGCGGTGGGCGTCACGCTCCCCGTCGTGCGCAAGGTGCGCGCGGGCGGCCCGCCCGTCGCGCTCGGCGGCGAGATCGCGGGCGAGGTCGTCCGGGCGGGCGAGGGGGTGACCGGTTTCGCGCCTGGCGACCGCGTGACCGGCCTCTGCTTCGGGCACGGCTACGCCGACTACGCGCTGCTCGGTGTCCCGACGGCGGTACGGATTCCGTCCGCCGCGACGGCGCGGGACGCGGTGGCGCTGGTGCGCAGCGGGGTGGTCGCGCTCGGGGTGCTGGAGGCCGCGCGGCTCGCGGAGGGCGAGTCGGTGCTGGTCACCGCGGCCGCCGGCGGTGTCGGCCATCTCGCCGTGCAGCTCGCCCGGCTGCGGGGCGCGGGGCGCGTCGTGGGGGCGGTGGGCGACCCGGCGAAGGCGGGCTTCGTGCGCTCCCTCGGCGCCGACGAGGTGGCGGTGTACGGGGGCGAGGGCTGGGGCGGGCCCTACGACGCCGTTCTCGACGCGGTCGGCGGGGAGTTGCTGGGCCCCGCGGTGCGCGCGCTGGCGCCCGGCGGCCGGCTCGTCGCGTACAGCTCGGGCGGCGGCACCATCGAGGCGTACGACCTGCTGGTGGACGGCAGGTCGGTGATCGGCTTCCAGATCGCGCGCGTGGCCCGGAGCACGCCGGAGCGCTACGCGGGCTGGGTGGAGGAGCTGTGGCGGCTCTTCGCGGCGGGAGCGCTGCGGCCCGCGGTGCACGCGGAGTTCGCGCTCGCCGACGCGGCGCGGGCGCACGCCGTGATCGAGGCCCGGGCGAACCGCGGCAAGGTCGTGCTCGTGCCGTGAGGCCGCCGGCGGCGGGCGCCACGGCCCGCCCCGGGTACGCCGCCGGGGCAGCCGTGACGTTTCCGCGCGTGTCAGCAGCCGCTCAGTACCGAGCTGAGCTCCGACTTCTCGGCGCTGTCCACGGTGAGGCCGTAGTAGTGCTTGACCTGCACCCAGGCGCGCGCGTAGGTGCACCGGTACGAGGCCTGGGGGAGCCACTCGGCCGGGTCGCTGTCGCCCTTGGAGCGGTTGGCGGACGCGGAGACGGCCAGCAGCTGCGGGCGCGTCACGTCGTTGGCGAAGGCCTGCCGCTGTGCGGTGGTCCAGGCCCAGGCGCCGGAGCCCCAGGCCTCGGCGAGCGGCACCAGGTGGTCGATGTCGAAGGTGGACGGGTCGGTCGTGGTCGCACCGTCGTAGACGCTCTTCCACGTGCCGGACGTGGCCTTGCAGGAGCTGTCGGTCGTCACGCCGCTGCCGTCCCGCTTCAGGACGTACTCGCGGGTGTCGCAGGTGCCCGAGATGGTGATCCAGGTCGGGAAGAGGTTCCGGTCGTACGTCGAGGCGTGCGTCTCGGCGGTGGCCGGCATTCCGGAGAGGTACGTGCGGGCGGTGGAGGCGGCGATGGGGGTGGGCAGGGCGGCCGAGGCGCTGCCGCCGCCGGCCAGCAGGGCGGTCGCGGCGAGCGCGACGGTGCCGGCGGTGGCGGCCACGCGGTGGGCGAGACGGTGTGCGGACATGGCTGAGCGCTCCCGTGGCTAGGGGGTCGAGGGTGAGGGGGTGTGCTCACACCAGCGTCCCGGCCCGGGTTCTATGCGGGTAGATGCTCAGCGGTAAAATTTAGGTGGCCATGACACTACGGGCGGTGTCCAGCGCCCGGCGCACAACCGGACGGTCCAGTTCCGTAAGTGGAACCGGACCGTCCGGTAGGCCTGGCGGCGCGTCAGGAGCGGCCGGGTGCACCCGCGTTCCGCGGGGCTCGCCGGGACGCGCCGGGCGCGCGGCGCGTGCCGTCAGAGCGCCGCGGCGCCCGGCTGGACGAGGGCCCTGGCGGTCTGACCGTCGGCGAAGGTGCCGAGCGCCGTCATCTCCCACTCGCCGGAGAACTGCCGGACGAGCTTGGCCATCAGCACGCCCGTGCGCGGCTCGCTGCCGGTGAGGTCGAAGCGCACCAGCTCCTCGCCGGTGGAGTCGTCCAGCAGCCGGCAGTACGCCTTGGCGACCCCGTCGAAGGTCTGCCCGGAGTAGGAGTTGACCGTGAAGACCAGGCCGGTCGCGTCCTGCGGGAGGCGGCCGAGGTGGACGACGATCGTCTCGTCGTCGCCCGAGCCGTGGCCCGTCAGGTTGTCGCCGGAGTGCTTGATCGCGCCCTTCTGCGCCTTCTTGTGCCCGAAGTAGCACGTCTCCAGGTGGTTGCGCTGCGGGCCGTAGACGATGACCGAGGCGTCCAGGTCGATGGCCGGGCCGCCGTAGGCCGGCTCCCAGCCGAGGCCCATCCGGACGGAGGAGAGCAGCGGCTTGCCGGCCTTGACGAGGGAGACGGTCTCGTTCTTGCGGAGGTTGACGCGGCCCTTGTCGAGGCTGATCCGGGCGGGGGCGGCGGGGGGTGCCGCCGGGGGCGCGGACGGCGGGGGCGGCAGATGCGCGGCCGCGGGGCCCGAGGGCGGCGGCGGGCTCTGCGGTACGGGCGGGGCGGCCGCCGGGGCCTCCTCGACGCTGACGCCGAAGTCGGTGGCGATGCCCGCGAGGCCGTTCGCGTACCCCTGCCCGACCGCCCGCACCTTCCAGGCGCCGCCGCGGCGGTAGATCTCGACGACGACCAGGGCCGTCTCCGGCCCGAGCCCGGCGGGGGAGAAGGTGGCGACGACGGCGCCGTCGTCGGCGCCGCGCACGGTGGCCGTCGGGGTCGTCCCGGAGAAGGCGCCGCCGCCGTCGATGCTCGCGGTGACGACGATCTTCTCGATGCCGGGCGGCACGAGTGCGGTGTCCACGGTGATGGCGTCGGGTGCGCCGCCCCCGCGCGCGCGGTGCGTCACCCCCGGCCCGCCCTGCGGCTGGTTGTAGAAGACGAAGTCGTCGTCGGAGCGCACCTTGCCGTCGGCGGTGAGCAGCAGGCCCGAGACGTCCAGCCGCACCGGCGCGCCGACCTCGACGGTCACGCGGGGCACGGGCAGCGGCACATTCGAGCCGGGGGTCATTGCGGTCATGTCCGCATTAACGCCCGGCCCGCCTTTGCGGTTCCATTACCCGCACCCGTCCGGGTGTGCCCCCGGGAGCCGCTGCCGCACGGCCCGGGCCGGAGCCGCAGGGCCCCGCCGGGCGCCTGGTGTGGACCGCGCCCCGCTCCCGGGGGGCGGGAGCGGGGCGCGGGGCCGGGGTGCGGGAGCCCGCGTCGCCGGGACGCCGCGGACGGCCGGGCCGTCCCGTGGAGGCAGGACGTGCCGCGCCCGTGGGGCGCCGGCGCTTCCGGTCCGGGAGGCAGGTGTCAGTGCCGCGGGTGGAGGAGCGCGGCTCCCCGGATGTCCCGTCGCCGCCGCGCCCCGCCCGGTACGGCGGGTGGACGACGTGCCGGCTGTCGTCGGGGCCGGTCCGCCGCGCGTTGCTGCCGGCCGCAGTGGTCCCAGCACTGCTGACGACGGAGGCACCGACCAGGTCCAGTGTTACCGCGGTGGAGGATGTCCATGTGCCGAGGGAGTTCCTTTTCGTCGTGCTCTGCCCGTTTTCCCGCCGGGAGCCGCGGTGTCCACGCCCTGGCGCGTGGCCGCTTCCCGGCGGTCACGAGTTTAGGTGCGCGCAGGCCGCGGTTATGTGCCGCGCGCGCAGGGCTCCTTGACGATGCGTGCAGGCGTCCGGGACGTCACGCGCACGAGGACCAGGACTCCGCCGCCGCCGCGCGGTAGGCCTGCGGGGTCGTGCCGTAGGCGGCGCGGAAGGCGCGGCTGAAGGCCGCCGCGTTGGGGAAGCCCCAGCGGGCGGCGATGACGTGGACGGGGTGGCGGCGCAGCTGCGGGCGGGCCAGGTCGGCGCGGCAGCGTTCCAGCCGGCGGCGGCGTATCGAGGCGGCCACGCCCTCGGCGCCGCCGGCCGCGCCCGGGCCGTGGGCGTGCGCGGCGCGCTCCTGGAAGAGCGTGTAGAGGCGGCGCAGCGAGATGTGGTGGGCCTCGGCGACGGCCCGCGGGGTGAGGCCGGGGTCCGCGAGGTTCTGCTCGATGAAGGTGTCGATACGGCGCAGCAGCACGTGGGTGCGGGCCGCGTCCGGCGGTTCCGCCTCCCCGCCGAGCTGCTGGACCAGGCACGAGACGGCCAGCTCGACCGCCACGCCGCCGAGCCTGCCGAGGTCCTGGGGCCGTACGCCCGGCCCGTTCCCCGCCACGGCGGCCAGGAACTGCGCCAGCACGGCCCCCATCCCCGCGCCGCCGTCCACGCGGCGGGCGAGCAGCCGCTCGACCTGACGGCCGGCCAGCGGCATGGCCGCCTTGGGTATCTGGAGGACGAGCGCCTCGACGCTGCCGCCGTCCAGGCCCGAACGGGACTCGTAGGGCCGTGAGGTGTCCCACAGCACCATGTCCCCGGCGCGCAGCTTCGCCTCACCGGCGCCCTGCGCGTAGCAGGCCGAGCCCCGGGTCACCAGCCCCAGCTGGTACTGCTCGGGATCGCCGCGGCGGATCAGCGCGGGGGTGCGCCGGGAGTGCAGCGGCGAGAACGCGAAGCGCGACAGCTGCGCGGTGCCGAGGTCCAGGAACGCCCCCTCGGCGTGGAAGCCGGCCGGGTCCCGGGCGGAGAAGGCGGACGGCATCAGGGCGCTGGAGACCGTCTCCACGAACCAGTCGAACCTGTCCGGTGGCGGCACCTCAACGGCCGTCACTCCACGCCACATCACCGAACCCCCGTCCTTTCGCTCTCCCCGTCCGGGTGCACCATTGCCCGGTCGATTACGCAGTCTGCCCGACGGCCCGGGGGTTCCCCCGGGCCGTCGGGGCGTGTCGTGCGCGTCAGTTCAGCATCGCCTCGACGAGATCGGCGGCCCGGGAGGCGCCGCCCTCGGACCGTGCCGCGGCCCGCAGGACGGCCGAGCGGCGGGCGACCGCGGGATCGGAGGTCAGGGCGAGCAGGGCCGAGCGCAGGGCCCCGGGGGTGGCGTCGGCGGTGTCGAGGCGGCGGGCGACGCCCAGCTCCACGAGGCGGTCGGCGTTCATGAACTGGTCGGCGGCCTGCGGCACCGCGATCATGGGCACTCCCGCGACCAGCCCCTCGCTGCACCCGCCCATGCCGGCGTGCGTGACGAAGGCGTCGGCCTGGGCGAGCACCGCCCGCTGCGGGACCCACGGGTGCACCTCGACGTTCGCCGGGACCGGGCCGAGGCCGGCCGGGTCGGTGTGCCGGCCGATCGACAGGACGACGTGCCACCCGGGCAGGCCGCCGTACGCCGCCAGGCACCGCCGGTAGAACTCCGGCTGCCGGGTGAACGCCGAGCCCAGCGAGACCAGCAGCACCTTCGCCGCGCCCGCCGGCCGGCTCCAGGCGCCGGTCTCCTGCGCGAGGTCGAAGCACGGGCCGACGAAGGTCACCGCGCGGGTGTCGACGCGGTCGGCGTGCGGCTGCATCGCGCGGGTGATGAGCGCGAGCGCCTTCGCGGGGTGGCCGACGAAGGCGTCGACCCCGGTGGTGGCCGCCCCGCAGCCCGCGAGCCAGCGGGCGAACCGCTCGTGGTAGGCGTCGGCGCCCGGCAGCTGCCGCACGTGGACGGCGACGTCCTCCTCGTAGCCGTCCCAGCCGACGAACGTCGGCGACAGCTGCACGAGCGGCCGCCCCTGCGCCTCGGCGAGGGCGCGCCCGGCGTAGGCGCCGATGTCGTAGAGGTACACGTCCGCCGGGTCGGCGTCGTACACGGCGCGCAGCCGGGGCAGGGCCTGCACCGCGTCGTCGAGGAAGAGGCCCATCGCGGCGACGGGGTCCTCGGGCCAGGCGTTGTCGGCGACGGGCAGGACGGAGGCGCAGGGCACCAGCTCGGCGCCGGCGGACGTGACCAGGCCGGCCACGGAGGGGTCGTTGGCGTACGTCACGCGGTGGCCGCGCGCGACCAGCTCGCGGAGGACGGCGAGACCGGGCAGGACGTGGCTGACGATGGGGACACCGATCATCGCGACATGGGCACGGCGACGGGACACGGGTGATCAACTCGCTTCAGGTCTACGGCGGACGGGTACGGCACACCCGCACGCCGCCCCCCTCGACCGGTCGTCCCGGGAGCGGGCCGCGCGCACGCGGGTGTGCGACGGGGAGCGGGCGCTGGCCCGCCCCGCGTCAGCCGTAGAGCTGATGCATGAAGAACATGCCCGGGAGCCTAATGCGCCCCGGACGCCGGGGCATTCCGTTTTCGGCCGGCCGCGGCCGCCGCGGAGGACGGCCGCTGGTCACGGACTCCTTCCGTCCGCTTCCGCAGCCGTTTTCGGACGGCCGCGTGGCCGGGAACGGCCTGTTCGCCGGTTCCGGGCACTCCCTAGCCTTGGCGCGAATTCGTGGCTCCTGCATCGGAGGACATGTGAAGTCCCTGCGTGTTTCGGCGGTGGCGCTCTCGCTCACCGTCGCGTCCCTCGCGACCGTCGTGGTCGCCGCCCAGCCCAGTTCCGCGGCCGGCGTTCCCGCGACCATCAGCCGGTCGGTGACGATCACCGGGGACTCGATCTCCGTGAAGCTCCCCGCCGCCGGTCCGCGCCGGATCACCCTGAAGGGCGCCACCTACACCTGGAGGGAGAGCATGGACACCGTCGTCCAGGATCCCGCGCGGACCCTGGTGCTGGCCGCCGGCGACTACGACTGGCAGTGCGCCCTCACCGGCCCGACGCTGGACCAGTTCCTCTACTACAGCTACTGCCGCCTCGAGAACGTCTCGACCGGCGGTGTGGCCTACCTCCCGTACAGCGGCTTCGACGAGTTCGCTCTCGGTGAGGGAACCCACACCTGGACCAACACGCTGACGCCGAACAGCTGAGGCCCGCCGGGGGCCTGGCGGGGCCTCAGTGCGGCCAGACGGGCGGCTCGGTGCAGAAGGCGCCACCCAGGTTGGCGTGCGCCGGGTCGTCCGGGTCCAGCTCGCCCTGCTCGGCGACGATCCCGGCCGCGAAGACCTCGGAGTCGTCCTGCGGGTCGTAGCCGAGGGCGCGGGCGGGGGCGAGGTCCCACCACAGGCGGGTGTTGGCGGAGCTGCCGTAGACCACCGTGTGGCCGGTCACGTCGGCGGTGAGGGCGGCGTGCAGCAGGCGGGCGCAGTCGGCGGGGCTCATCCACACCGACAGGGCCCGCACCGTGGTGGGGCGCGGGAAGCAGGAGCCGATGCGGATCGAGACGGTCTCGATGCCGTGCCGGTCGGCGTAGAGCTGCGCCAGATCCTCGCCGAAGCACTTGGACAGGCCGTAGAAGGTGTCGGGGCGGCGGGGGGTGCCGATCGGGATGAGCGGGTCGCCGTCTCGCGGGCGGGGGGTGTAGCCGACCGCGTGGTTGCTGGAGGCGAAGACGACGCGCCGCACGCCCTCGGCCCTCGCGGCCTCGTAGAGGTTGTAGGTGCCCTCGATGTTGGCCTTGAGGATCTTGTCGAAGGTGGACTCCAGGGAGATGCCCGCGAGGTGCACGATCGCGTCGACGCCGCGGACGGCCTCGCGCAGCGCCCCGGTGTCGGCGAGGTCGGCGGTGATCGCCCCGGGCTCGCCCTCGACCGGGAGCATGTCCAGCAGCCGCAGCTCGTAGCCGTAGGACGGGAGCAGGCCGCGCATGAGGGTGCCGAGGCCGCCGGCGGCGCCGGTGAGCAGAATGGTGCGGGGAGCGGGCATGTCGGGTCTCTCCTCGGTCTCACCGGCCGCTGGGGCCTGGGGCGGTGCGGTACGCGGGGCCGGCGCGGACGGGAGGCCTCCGGCGGCGCCCCGCCGAGTATATCCGTGGCCGTGATTCATGTATATGGACGACTTTTGCCTCGGCGGTGCCTCCCCGCGGCCTCTCTGACCTGCGCTCGTCGGCTTGACCCGCGCGCGGATGCTCGCCTAGCGTGGCAGCGTTCATGAGTATGGACGTGGATCAGATGAGCGCACAGGTCGGATGAGCGCACAGATCCGGACCTCCAAGGGGACCCGATGACCGCACCCTCACTCGCCGAGCGCCTCGACGGCCTGCTGTTCTTCCCCGTGACGGCCTTCGGCCCGGACGGCGCCCCGGACCTCGACGTCTTCCGCGCCCATGTGCGCGCGGGGGTGGACGCCGGCGCGGCGGCCGTGTTCGCCTGCTGCGGCACCGGCGAATTCCACGCCCTGACGCCGACCGAGTTCGGGGCGTGCGTGGCCGCCGCCGTCGAGGCGGCGGGCGGGCGCGTCCCGGTGCTCGCGGGCGCCGGGTACGGCACCGCGCTCGCCGCCGAGTACGCCGCCCTCGCCGAACGGGCGGGCGCGGACGGGCTGCTGGCCATGCCGCCCTATCTGGTCGTCCCCGACCAGGAGGGCCTGCTGCGGCACTACACCGCACTCGCCGCCGCCACACGGCTGGACGTCATCGTCTACCAGCGCGACAACGCCGTCTTCACTCCCGGGACCGTCGTCGAGCTGGCCAGGGTCCCCAACATCATCGGCCTCAAGGACGGCTACGGCGACCTGGAGCTGATGCAGCGCATCATCAGCGCCGTGCGCACCGAACTGCCCGGCGACGGCTTCCGCTACTTCAACGGCCTGCCGACCGCCGAGCTCACCGGCCTCGCCTACCGCGGCCTCGGCGTCACCCTCTACTCCTCGGCCGTCTTCGCCTTCTCGCCCGAGATCGCCCTCGCCTTCCACCGCGCGCTCACCACCGGCGACGACGCCACCGTCGGCCGGTTCGTCGACGGCTTCTACCGCCCGCTGGCCGACCTGCGCGGCAAGGGCCGCGGCTACGCCGTCTCGCTGGTCAAGGCCGGGGTACGGCTGCGCGGCCTGGACGTCGGGGAGGTCAGGCCGCCGCTGAGCGAACCGGCGCCCGCGCACGTCCGGGAACTGGCCGAACTCGTCGCACGCGGTACGGCCCTGCTGGAGGAGTGCTGACATGCGCGCCTCCGCCTTCGTCTACCCCTGGGACGTCAACGGCGACCCGGACGCCGCCGCACGCATCGCCGGCCTCGGCGTCGCGCAGGTGACCCTCGCCGCCGCCTACCACTCCACCCGCGCGCTCACCCCGCGCCACCCGCGGCACCGTGTCGTCACCGCCGCGCACTCCGCCGTGCTCTACCCGCCGGACGAACGCCGCTGGCAGGGCCGGGAGCCGGCGCCCTACCCGGCGGGCGACTGGGCGCCCGGCGACGCGTGGGGAAGCGCCGCGAAGGCGCTGGCGGAGGCGGGCCTGGAGGTGCACACCTGGGTCGTGCTCGCGCACAACTCCCGCCTGGGCGCCGAGTATCCGGACACCTCCGTCGTCAACGCCTACGGCGACCGCTACCCGTGGGCGCCCTGCATCGCGCAGCCCGCCGTCCGCGGCTACCTGCTCGACCTCGCCGCCGAGGCCGCCGTGCGCCCCGGCGCCGCGGGCACCGAGCTGGAGTCGCTCGGCTGGTACGGGCTCGCGCACCTGCACGCGCACGACAAGATCGGCGGGGTGCCGCTCGGCGACGCCGCGCAGTACCTGATGTCGCTGTGCTTCTGCCCGTCCTGCCGCGCCGGTTACGCCGGGCTGGGGGCCGACCCGGACGAACTCGCCGCCGCCGTGCGGGCCGCGCTCGTCCCCGTGTGGGCCGGGCGGCCCGAGGCGGCGGAGGGCATCGAGGCGCTGCTGGGCCCGCGGTGGACCGAACTGACGCTGACGTGGCGTACGCGGACGGCCGGTTCGCTCCAGGAGCAGGCCGTGGCCGCGGTGCGCGCCGCCGCCGCGCCCGGCTTCCAGGTGCTCCTGCACGCCGACCCGGTGCCGTACCGCTGCGGTGCCAACGCCGGGGTGGACGTCCCGCGGATCCTGGCCCAGGCGGACGGTCTCGTGCTGCCCTGCCCCGGCGGTCCGGCCGGCGCCGCGGGCCGCGCGGCGGTGCTCGGGCCCGTCGCCGCGCACGCCGGGCCGGACACGGTGGTGGCCGCCAACTTCACGGTGGTCTCCGGCATGGGCGGCAGCCCCGGCACGCTCGCCGCCGACGCGGCGCACGCCGCCGAGCTGGGCGCCACCCAACTGCGGCTGTACCACGCGGGGCTGGCGAGCGAGGCGGATCTCGCGGCGGCCCGCGCCGCCCTGCACACGGGTTGATCGTGTGCAGGGCGGGGGATGCCGGGGAGCGGCGATCATGGGGGTACCGCCGCGCCCCGGAGCTTCTCCTGAGGGGGAAGCGTGCTGGGCCGTGCACCCCCAAGTCGCCGCCGGGGCACGGGAGGTTGCCGCGGATCGACAAAATATTTCCGGCAGATTTCCCGGCGCCCCACTTGCGCCGTCCACACCTTCCGGCACGTGCCGCCGGACGCGCCGCACACCCCCGGAACGCGCGCCTTTCAGCCGCTCAGGCGGTCAGAAACCGCCGCCGACCGTCACCGAACCACCGGACGCGTAGCCCACGGTGGCGGTGTAGCGGTCGCCGTCCGTGCCGCCCTTGCCCGGGTCGTGGGTGAACTGCCCGGCGAAGGTGTACGTGTCGGCCGGCAGGGTCTGCCCGGCGGCCAGCGTCCAGCGGTAGACGATGTAGTCCGCCTCGGTCGACACCTGGACGCCCACCTGCGTGGCGTTGGTCCACGACGCCGAGTACGTCTCGCCGTTGACCCTGGCGATCCTCAGCTCCACCGTCAGCGAGGTGATCGGCTGCTGCGACGTCAGGGTCACGTCGCTCTCGGTCCAGTACGCGTCGCTGTTCGAGCCGAGCACGCCGTTGGACCGCAGCGGGCCGCTGCCCTGCGGCAGGCCCGAGCCCGACGAGGGCGCGCCGGTGGTCTGCGGGGGCGAGCCGGGGATGCTCGGCGGCGGTGCCTGGAGGGGCGGCGAGGCGGTCGTGCTGCGGCCCGCCGTGGTGTGCGGCGCGGGCGTCCTGCGGTGCGCGGGGGCCGTCGTGGAGTGCCGCTGCACGGGCACCCGGTGCTCGCTGGTGCCCGCGGTGTCCGAGGCGGCCGGGGAGGGCTGCGCCGGGTCGGCGCTGTCCGACGTGACGGTGGAGTGGCCCGGCTGGCCCGTCCCCGTGACGGCCCCCACCGCGAGGCCGCCGATGCCGATCGCGCCCGCCACGGCCGCGGTCACCGCGGTGACCCGCATCCACGGCGCCGCCGCGGGCCGGTCGTGGCCGCGCGCACCGGACTCCGGCGCGTCGTTCCCGGTGCCGTCCGCGGCCATCGCGTGCTCGACGCGGGCGAGCATGCGCTCCCTGTCGGGCCGGTGGGCGTGCGCGGCCTCCCGCAGCCGCTCCGGCAGATCGGTCATCACAGTCCCCGTCCCGTACGAGTACGAGCACGAGCCACATGACCCGCCGCACCCAGCAGTTGTGTCCCCGGGCCCATGTCGCCCGGGGAGCCGCCCGCCGCACCGACCGGGGTGTCCGGCCGTCCGGTGCGCGGCAGTCGTGCCGGGCCCGCCGTACCGCTCGCGGCCGACGGATCCCGTCCCTGCACCGTACCGGTCTCGGATGTCCGGGGTTGCAGCAGCCTTTCCAACTCCGCGATACCGCGTGACGTCTGGCTCTTGACGGTGCCCACCGAGATGCCCAGCGCGTCGGCCGTGTCCCGCTCCGACAGGTCGAACGCGTGCCGCAGCACCACGCACGCCCGCTTGCGGAACGGCAGCCGCTGCAGCGCCTCCCGCAGGTCCAGTACGGCCGGCAGGTCGGGCCCGTCGGTGCGCTCGGTGCGCTGCGACCAGAAGAGGGCGACGCGGCGCCGTTCGCGCACCGCGCTGCGGATGCGGGAGCGCGCGAGGTTGGCCACCACGCCGCGCGCGTACGCCACCGGGTGCTCGGTCGCCTTGACCCGGTCCCAGCGGCGCCACAGGGCCACCAGCGCGTCCGCCGCGAGGTCGTCGGCGGCGTCCGCCTCGCCCGTCAGCAGGTGTGCCAGCCGGGCGAGTTCGGCGTAGTGCCGTTCGAAGAACGCGTGGAACGCGGCGGAATCGTCGTCGACGGCAGTGCCCACGGTCACCTCTTCCTGCCCGGACCTCCCCGCCACGGCGCGGCGAGAGCGTAGCAGCGAGAAGAGGCTCTGGGCAGAGGTTGGGAATCACGGATTCCCGGCGGTAACCGCTGGTGAACGCGTTGTGATGGAGCGTGCGCGGGGCGCTGCCGCCGGGGCCGCCCGGACGGGGGCCCCGCGGCCCGGGGAGCGGGCCGCGCGCCCGCCTTCCGGCACGCCGTCAGACCGCCGCGCGCTCGCAGCGCTGGACGCGGGTCACGAGGTGCAGCTCGAACTCGCCGGAGGCCGTCTCCGGGCGGGACCTGAGGTAGGCCAGGATGCGCGCCACGGCGGCCTGCCGCTGCCCGGGCTCCATCACCAGCAGGTGGGAGTGGGTCGCGGCCGTCGCGGCCAGCGTCTCGGCGGTGCGCACCATCACGTGCGGGAAGTCGGCGCCCACCGCCGCGGAGAAGGCGGGGTGCGGCTCTATGGCGCGCTGCGGCTTCTTCTCCCAGCCGAGGAAGGACACCTGGCTCGGGGAGATCTCGCCCAGGCCCGCGATCCAGCCCACCCGGTCGTCGTCGGCGTTGGACAGCGTCGCCAGGACCCCGCCGGGCCGCAGCACCCGGGCGATCTCGGGCAGCGCGCGCTCCTGGTCGAACCAGTGGATGGCCTGGCCCACGACCACCGCGTCCACCGAGGCGTCCGCGAGCGGTATCCGCTCGGCCGCGCCGGGCAGCGCCGTGGCCCCGGGCAGCCGCTCGCGCAGCGTGCCCAGCATCTCCGCGTCCGGCTCGACCGCCGTGACGCGGTGGCCGAGCGCGAGCGCCTCGCGCGTCAGCTTGCCGGTGCCCGCCGCGAGGTCCAGCACGTCCAGCGGGCCGCCGCCGCGCCGCGCCAGCACGGGCGCGAGGGCCCACGCCACCGCCTCGGACGGGTAGCCGGGGCGGTGCTCGTCGTACTCCGCGGCGACAGCGCCGAAGGACGACGCGCGCCGGGCGACCCACTCCGCGACGTCGCCCGCCGGGGGACCGGCCGCGGCGCCCTCGTCGTTCCCGTTCGTCATGATCTCCATGGTCGCGAGCCTACGGCCGGGGATCGGGGCCGTGTCCGGGAGGCCCCGCCGTTCCCACGAAGGGGGCACCGCCGGCCGGACGGGTTTCGGCGCGCGGACCGCGCCCCCGCGGCCGTCAGAGGTGGCGGGTGGCCAGCAGCAGCCGGTCGCGCGCGTCGAACAGCGCGTCCTTGATCATCTGCTCGTGGGCGGTCGTGAGCCGCGCCACCGGTACCGAGCAGCTCACCGCGTCCCGCGCGGGGGTGCGGTAGGGCACCGCGATGCCGAAGCAGCGCAGGCCCAGGGTGTTCTCCTCGCGGTCCACCGCGAAGCCCTGCTCGCGGATGACCGCCAGCTCCTCGATGAGCTTCTCGCGGTCGGTGTGGGAGTGCTCGGTGAGCGGCTCCAGCGTCTCCGGCAGCAGCGCCCGCACCTGGTCGTCGGTGTACGTCGCGAGCAGCGCCTTGCCGAGGGAGGTGGAGTGCGCGGGCAGCCGGCGGCCGACCCTGGTGAAGGGCCGCAGGTAGTGCTGCGACTGCCGGGTGGCGAGGTAGACGACGCTGGTGCCGTCCAGGCGCGCGAGGTGGATGGTCTCGCTGGTGTCGTCCGACAGCCGGTCCAGGGTGGGCCGGGCGGCGGCCACGACCTCGTCGCCGTCGATGTAGGACGTGCCGACCAGCAGCGCGCGCACGCCGATGCCGTAGCGCGTGCCCGTCGCGTCGGTCTCGATCCAGCCGAGGTCGACGAGGGTGCGCAGCAGCATGTAGAGGCTGGACTTCGGGTAGCCGACCGACTCCTGCACGGAGGCGAGGCTGTGCATGCCCGGCCGCCCCGCGAAGAACTCCAGCAGCTCCACCGTGCGGACCGCGGACTTGACCTGGGAACCGGCTCCCTCGGCAGCAGCCATGCGCTCGACCCCTCTTGTTCGGCCGGGAGCCGCGGACGTAGGCTCCCCTTGCAGGTTCACATCTGAAGACGTCGTTCAGTATAGAGAACAACGTGTCGGTGCGGCAGCGCCGTACCGCGTCGTACAGCGGCGTGCGGTGCCGTGCGTGACGGAAAAACGTGGAGGTTGTCCCGGTGGCAGTACCAGTCTGGAGCGTCGACCCCCGGAGCGGGAAGCAGCGCGAGCAGGTCGCCGTCGAGGCCACGGCCGAGGACGTGGACGCCGCCGTACGCGCCGCGGCCGCCGCGCTCCCGGCGCTCGCCGACCGAAGCGTACGCTCCCGGCTGCTGCGTGCCGCCGCCGGGGCGCTGGAGGAGGCGGGAGAGCGGGTTATCGCCGCGGCCGACGCCGAGACGGCACTCGGGGTGCCCCGGCTCACCGGCGAACTCGCCCGTACCGCCTTCCAGCTGCGGACGTTCGCGGACGTCGTCGACGAGGGCGCCTACCTCGACGTGATCATCGACCACCCGGACCCCGGCGCCGAGCCCATCCCGCGGCCCGACCTGCGCCGGATGAAGATCCCGCTGGGCGTCGTCGCCGTCTACGCCGCCAGCAACTTCCCGCTCGCCTTCTCCGTGCCCGGCGGCGACACCGCCAGCGCGCTCGCCGCGGGCTGCCCCGTCGTCGTCAAGGCCCACCCCGACCACCCCGCGACCTCCGCGCTGTGCGCCGAACTGCTGCGCGGCGCGGCCGTCTCCGTGGGACTGCCCGCCGACACCGTCGTGCTCGTGCACGGCTTCGACGCCGGCGTCGAACTGGTCCGCCACCCGCTCGTCGCCGCCGCGGGCTTCACCGGCTCCGTGCCCGGCGGACGGGCCCTGTACGACGCCGCCGCCGCCCGGCCGCGCCCCATCCCCTTCCACGGCGAGCTGGGCAGCCTCAACCCGGTCGTCGTCACCGAGGCCGCCGCCGCCGAGCGCGCCGAGCAGATCGGCGCCGGGCTCGCCGGGTCCTTCACGCTCGGCGTCGGCCAGTTCTGCACCAAGCCCGGCCTCGTCCTCGCCCCCGCGGGGGAGGGCGGCGACCGCCTGGTCGCCGCGCTCACCGGCGCCGCCGGCGAGGCCCCCGGCGGCGTGCTGCTCGACGGCCGCATGCGCACCAACTTCCTCGCGGGCGCCGCCGCCCGCGCCGCCCTGCCCGCGGTGACCGCGCCCGTCGCGCCCGCCGAGGCCGGCGAACGGGGCGTACGGCCCGGGTTCCTGACCGTCTCCGCCGCCGAACTCGCCGCGGAGGGCGCCCACGACGTGCTGCTGGAGGAGTGCTTCGGGCCGCTGACCGTCGTCGTGCGGTACGGCTCCGCGGACGAGCTCGCCGCGGTGCTCGACCGGCTGCCGGGCAACCTCACCGCGACCGCCCACCTCGGCACCGCCGAGGCCGCCGAGCCGGGCGGGGCCGCCGCCGGACTGCTGGCCCGGCTCAGCGCCCTCGCCGGGCGCGTCCTGGTCAACGGCTGGCCCACCGGCGTCGCCGTGACCGCCGCCCAGCACCACGGCGGGCCCTACCCCGCCACGACCTCCACCTCCACCTCGGTGGGAGCCACCGCCATCGAACGCTGGCTGCGCCCGGTCGCCTACCAGGACACCCCGCCCGCCCTGCTGCCCCCCGAACTGCAGGACGCCAACCCGCTGGGCATCCCGCGCCGGGTGGACGGCAAGCGCGGCTGAGCACCCCCCACCGCACGGGCCGGGCCCGGGGGCGGGGACCCGGCCTGGTTGGATCGGGCCCATGAGCACCGCGCCCGAACCCGGCACCCCCGAGACCGCCCTCCGCCCCGCGACCCGCGCCGACCTGCCCGCCGTCCTCGCCCTCCTCGCGGGCGAGGACGGGGTGGTGGACCCGGCGGCCGTCGAGGTCACCGGCGCCCACGAGCGGGCCTTCGCCGCCGTCGAGGCGGATCCCCGCAACGAGATCCTCGTCCTCGTGGACGCCGCAGGCGAGGTCGTCGGCTGCCTCCAGCTCACCCGCGTCCCCGGCCTCGGCAAGGGCGGCGCCGAACGCGCCCTCATCGAGGCCGTGCGCGTCCGCGCCGACCTGCGCGGCTCGGGCCTGGGCCGCTCCCTCGTCCGCCGCGCACTGGACCGCGCCCGCGGACAGGGCTGCGCACTGGCCCAGCTGACCAGCAACAAGTCCCGTGCGGACGCCCACCGCTTCTACACCTCCCTCGGTTTCGAGGCGAGCCACGAGGGCTTCAAGCTGCCCCTGTGACCGCCACCGCTCAGGTCACCGAGAGGTGGGTGCGGTGGTGGCGGGGGTCGGCGGCCTCGTCGAGGAGGGCCAGGGCGAAGTCCGCGTAGGTGACACGGGCCTGCGGGTCGGAGTGCGGGCGGGTCTCGTAACGGCCGCTGGGCCTGGGGCTGTCGTGGACGAAGTCGCCCGCCGGGGCCAGGTAGAGCCAGTCCAGCGCGCCCGCCTCTGCGCGGAGGGCGTCCAGGCCCGCCGCGTGGGCCGCGCAGAACGGGCGGAACTGGGCGGGGAATTCGGGCGTGTCCAGCTGGCGGACGCCGTCCGGGCCGGGGAGGACGGGGGCCAGGCCCACGGTGACCAGGCGGTGCACGCCCGCGTCGGCCAGACCCGCGGCCAGCGCCCGGGCGGCCGCGGGGAAGAAGGCCGCCGGGTCGGTGCCCTCCCCGTACACGGCCGCGGTGTTGATCGCGGCGTCGTGCCCGGCGGCGAGGGCCGCCACGGACGCCGGGTCGGTGACGTCCCCCGCCGCCGGCCGCACCCCCTCGGCGGCCGGCGCGGGATGGCGGGACGGGTCGCGGACCACCGCCGTGACGCGGTGGCCGCGGCGGCGTGCCTCGGCGACGGCGTGCCGGCCGGCCCGGCCGCCCGCCCCGAAGATGACGAAGCTGCCCATCGGTGGAATACCTCCTGCAGTCGGCGGGCTCTACGCGGTGCCGCGTGTGAGCGTGTGCCCGGGAAAGGTAGCCGCGGGGGCGGTTACCTCCTGGATACCGCCGAGCCGCGAAGCGCCCGCACGCCCGCCCTGCCCCGCACGACCGCCGACCCCGCGGGCCGCCCGCCCGGGGACGAAGGAGAGAGCCCGTGACGCACCGTCCGCCCCTGCCCGCCGACCTCTTCGACGAGCTGTGCCCCTCCTCGCTGCTCCCCTTCCGCTTCGGCGACAAGTGGGCGCCCCTGGTGCTGCGCTGCCTGGAGGGCGGCCCGCGGCGCTTCTCCGAACTGCGCGTCCCGCTGCACCGCGTCACCCCGAAGGTGCTCACGCAGTCGCTACGCGGCCTGGAGCGGAGCGGCCTGGTCTCCCGCACCGTGCACGCCGATCCGCGGCAGGGCGTGGACTACGCGCTGACACCCCTGGGCCGCAGCATGCTGGAACCGCTGGAGGCCGCCTGCGCCTGGGCCTTCGAGCACTGGGACGAGCTGCTCGACGCCCGCGAGCGCGGCCGCGCGCCCGAGCCCGCCGCCGGGTGAGCCTGCGGGCGGCGCGGGTCAGGCGCGCGGGCGCAGGGTCACCGCCGTTGCCGCCGCGGCGGCCAGCACCAGGGCCGCGGACACCAGCAGGCTCTCCCGCAGGCCGGGCAGGAAGCGCGAGCCGGCCACCAGCGAGCCGAAGACCGCGACGCTCAGCGCCCCCGCGACCTGCCGGGCGGCGTTCAGCACACCCGCCGCCACCCCCGCGCGCTCGGCGGGCGCCGCGCCCATCACCGACGCGGTGAGCGCCGGTACGGCCAGCGCCCCGCCCACCCCCAGCGGCACCATCAGGAACGCCACCGCGAGCGGCGGGGTGTGCCGCCCCACCGGCAGCAGCGCCAGCAGGCCCGCCACCATCACGAGCTGGCCGGCGACCATCGGCAGGCGGGGGCCGAAGCGGTTGGTGGCACGGCCCGACAGGACGTTCACCGTCGAGATGAGCAGCGTCATCGGCAGGAACATCAGGCCCGCCGTGAGTGCGGTCTCGCCGCGCACCTGCTGGAAGTACAGCCCCAGCACGAAGAACATGCCGAAGAAGGCCACGCTGATCGCCGCGCCCGCCGCCACCGAGGCGGAGAAGGCGCCGCTGCGGAACAGGCCCAGCGGGACGACGGGGTGCGGGTGCCGGGTCTCGGCCCGTACGAAGGCCGCGCCCGCGGCGACGGCCACGCCCGCCGCCGCCCAGCCGCGCGTACCGCCCTCGATCACCGCGTACGTGAGCGCGCCCAGCGCCAGCACCGCGGTGACCTGGCCGGGGACGTCGAGGGGCGCCGGGCGGCGCTCGCCGCGCGCGCCGCGGGCCAGTACGAGGGTCACGGCGGCGAAGGGCAGGTTGACGTAGAAGACGGACCGCCAGTCCCAGGCCGTGGTGAGCACCCCGCCCACCACGGGCCCGAGCGCCACCGCCGTCGAACCGCCCGTCGCCCACAGGGAGATGGCGCGGGTGCGGCGGACCGGGTCCGGGTGGGCCTGCCGCACGAGCGCGAGCGAGGAGGGCAGCATCACCGCCGCCGCCGAGCCCTGCACCACGCGGGCCACGACGAGCACGCCGAGACCGGGTGCCACGCCGCACGCCAGGGACGACAGCGCGAACACCAGCACGCCGCCGGCGAAGGCGCGGCCCGCGCCGATCCGGTCCGACAAGGCGCCGGTGGACAGCATCAGCGCGGCGAAGGCGAGGGTGTAGCCGTCGACCACCCACTGGAGCGCGGACAGCCCGCCGTGCAGGTCGTCGCCGATCGCCGGCAGGGCGACGTTGACGACGGAGGCGTCGAGGGTGATGAGGAAGAAGCCGAGCAGCGCGGCGGCCATGGCGCGGCCCGGCGCGGCCTGCGGCGCGGCCGGCCCCGGCTTCCCGGCGGGGGAGGCCGTACGCGGGGCGTGCGGAGTGAGGTCCTGGGACATGCCCCTCAGCCTCGCCCCGTGCGGCGCCCTACAGTAGTGGCCACAATGCCAAACACCCGGAGGTTTCGGCCATGCCCGCCGCGCTCGCACCGACCGGACAACCCGCGCCCCGCACGGCGCCCACCGAGCCCGCACCCCCGGCCTCCCCGGCTCCCGTCCGCCCGCGCCGGGTCGTGGTGATCGCCGCGCCGCCGGTGTCGCTGTTCAACCTCGCCGTCCCCGACATGCTCTTCGCCCGTGTGCAGGTGGACGGAGCGCCCGGCTACGAGGTGGAGCTGTGCACCCCCGACCCCGGGGCCGTCGGCACCACGGGGGCCACCGAGGTCGTCATCCGCAGCGGTCTGGACGCGGTGGAGGGCGCCGACACCGTCATCCTCCCCGGCACCGGCTCGCGCGAGGAGCCCGACCCGCGCATCCTCGCGGCCGTGCGGCGCGCCGCCGCGGCCGGCGCCCGTATCGCCTCCATCTGCTCGGGCGCCTTCCTGCTCGCCGAGGCGGGCCTGCTCGACGGGCGGCGCGCGACCACGTACTGGATGCTCACCGACGAGTTCGGCCGGCGCTACCCCACGGTGGACGTCCAGCCCGACGTCCTCTTCGTCCAGGACGGGCAGCTGCTCACCTCCTCCGGCTACGCCGCCGGCATCGACCTGTGCCTGCACATCGTCCGCACCGACTTCGGGGCCGCCGTCGCCAACAGCGTCGCCCGGCACGCCCTGGTGGCACCCGTACGGTGCGGTGGGCAGGCGCAGTTCACCGAGACGCCGCTGCCGCCGGAGACCGGCACCTCCTTCGCCGCCACCCGCGCCTGGGCCATGACCCGGCTCGACCAGCCGCTCACCCTCACCGACCTCGCCCGGCACGCCTCCGTCAGCGTCCGCACCCTCAACCGCCGCTTCCGCGCCGAGACGAGCCTCAGCCCGCTCCAGTGGCTGCTGCACCAGCGCATCCAGCGGGCCCGCGAGCTGCTGGAGACCACCGCGCTGCCGGTCGACCAGGTGGCCCGCGCCAGCGGCCTGGGCACCGCGGACTCGCTGCGCCAGCACCTCACCCGCCGTGTCGGCCTGACCCCCAGCGACTACCGCGCCGCCTTCAGCCGGCTGCCCGCCGCCTAGGGGGCGCGGCCGGACCCGTACAGTGCCCTCATGGGTGAGGTGCTGCACATCACGGGCCGGATCCTGACCGGCCCCGACGACGCGACCGACGAACTGTGGGTGGTCGACGGCCGGATCACGTACGACCGGCCCGCCGCCGAGGCCGTGACCGTCCGCGGCTGGGTACTGCCCGGCCTCGTCGACGCGCACTGCCACGTCGGCCTCGACCACTACGGCGCGGTGTCCGCCGGCACGTCGGAGAAGCAGGCGCTCGCCGACCGGGACGCGGGCGCGCTGCTGCTGCGCGACGCGGGCTCGCCCAGCGACACCCGGTGGGTCGACGACCGCGCCGACCTGCCCCGCATCATCCGCGCCGGGCGGCACATCGCCCGCGCCCGCCGCTACATCCGCAACTTCGCGCACGAGATCGAACCCGGCGACCTGGCCGCGTACGTGAGGCAGGAGGCCCGGCGCGGCGACGGCTGGGTCAAGCTCGTCGGCGACTGGATCGACCGGGAGGCGGGCGACCTCACGCCCTGCTGGCCCAAGGACGCGCTCGCCGAGGCGATCGCGGCCGCGCACGAGGAGGGCGCGCGGATCACCGCGCACTGCTTCGCCGAGGACACCCTGCACGACGTCGTGACGGCCGGCATCGACTGCATCGAGCACGCCACCGGCCTCACCGACGAGACGATCCCGCTGCTCGCCGAGCGCGGCGTGGCCATCGTGCCCACGCTCGTCAACATCGCCACCTTCCCGGACCTCGCGGCCGTCGGCGAGGCCAAGTACCCGCGCTGGGCGGACCACATGCGCCGCCTGCACGCGCGCCGCCACGAGACCGTGCGCAACGCCTACGACGCCGGGATCGCCGTCTACGCCGGCACGGACGCGGGCAGCAGCCTGCCGCACGGCCTCATCGCGGCCGAGGTCGAGGAACTGGTCACCGCGGGCCTGCCGGTGACGGCCGCGCTGTCGGCGACGACCTGGCAGGCGCGCGAATGGCTCGGCCGCCCGGGCCTGGAGGAGGGCGCCCCGGCGGACCTGGTCGTCTACGACGCCGACCCGCGCGCGGACGTCCGGGTGCTGGCGGCGCCGCGCCGGGTCGTCCTGCGGGGCGCCGTGGTGGGCTGAACACCCGCCGCCCACCGCGGACCTGGTCCTCGTCCGCACGTTACGCGAGCGCCGCGCACACGCGGGCGCGCATCCCGGCGCGCCCGGACGCCGTCCGCGGGCCGTCCGCCGGCCGTTCGCGGGGAGCGTCCCCGCACGTCACCGCCGCTTCGGCCGCCCCCGCGGGCGCGCGGGCCGGCAGGCCCGCACCTCCCCGTCCCGCTCGTCGAGGATCTCACCGGAAACCACCCTTCCGGGTGAACTGGCGGTGCGTAGCCGCGCATTCACTCCCAGTGCGTAAGCATTGCTCGCCTAGCCCCGGCCCGTTGTCCCCAACGCCCTTACGGCCGGGGGGAGTCCGATGCTCAACGATGTCTTCCGTGGGAGTCCCGCACCGATGTACCGCACCCTCACCACCTTCCCGCTGCCCGTCCGCCGCCGTGCCGCCACCGCCGGAGCCGCCGTCGCCCTCGCCGTGGGCGCCGCGGTGCTCGCGCCCGCCGCGCAGGCGGCCCCGGCGGGCGACGCGCACGGCGGCGCGGCCGGCGCCGCCGTGCTGCGCGCGGACCTGGACGTGTCGCTGCTCGGCAAGGCGGTCGACGTACCGGTGAACGTCACCCTCAACGACGTGCACGCGCCCGCCGACGCCCGCAGGACCGCGCTGACCGTGACGGTCGGCCGGGGCGTGGAGAACGGGCGCGGCATCAGCATCCTGCGGGCCGGCGTCGCGACGTCCACGGCCACCGCCGACGCGCACAAGGCCGAGGGCCAGGTCACCGTGGCCCACGCCCAGGTGCACGTGCCGGGCCTGCCGCTGCTGGCGCTGGTCAAGGCCGACGCCGTGACGGCGACCGCGACGTGCGAGGCGGGCCGCCGCCCCACCGCGCACTCCGAGCTCGCGGGTCTCACCGTGCTCGGGCAGCGGGTCGACCTCACCGCGGTCGGTACCACGAAGCTGAACGTCCCCGGCGTCGGGCGCGTCAGCCTGGACCTGACGCAGACCACGACGACGTCCACCACCGCCGCGGCCACCGCGCTGCGGCTCGCACTGCGCCTCGACCCGCTGAGCCTGGGCGTCGCCGCGGTGAGCGGCGAGGTCACGCTCGCGCAGGCCACCTGCACCTCCCCGCACTCCGGCACCGCCACCGGCGGCTCGACGTCCGGCTCCACCTCGGGCTCGACGTCCGGCTCGACCACGGGCTCGACCACGGGCTCCACCTCGGGTGCGACGTCCGGCTCGACCACCGGGTCCACGTCCGGCACATCGGGCAGCACCACCGGCGCAAGCACGTCCGGTTCCGTGTCCGGCTCCACCTCCGGCACCTCCGGGAGCGGCACGAGCGGCGCCACCGGTTCCACCGGGAGCACCGGCGCGGGCGGCAGCACCTCCGGCGCCTCCGGTTCCGCGGGCAGCACCGGCGCCTCCGGCACGGCCGGCACCGCGGGTGGCCCGGGCACCTCCGGGGCGGCCGTCCGCACGGCCCCGGAGACCGGCAACCTGGCCGAGACCGGCGCGAGTTCCGGCACGCCCTACCTCGCCGGCGGCGCCGCGGCCCTGATCGCCGCGGGCGCGGGCGTGTACCTGCTGACGGCCCGCCGCCGCCGCGCCACGGCCGCGGCGGACCCGCGGGACTGACGCGCGGCCCGAACGTCACCGCTGCGCGATAGCAAGGTCACAACGGGGGAACGAAAGCCCCGGGGGCGGCGCCGTACCACCGGCGCCGCCCCGTAGGCTGTGCGGGCGGCCGGAACTCGTCCACGGTCGGGGCAGGCCGGCGTACACCGTGCGCAACCCGCCGCCGCGGGCGGTGAGTCGGCGGGGCGGCGGACACAGCGGGCGCCGGAGTGCACAGGCGGACGGGGCGGGAATGACTGACGGGCTTTTCGCGGGGCGCTACCAGATGGCCGAGCTGCTCGGCTCGGGAGGAATGGCCCGCGTCCACCGAGCCCAGGACACCCGGATGGGCCGGACCGTCGCGGTCAAGACACTGCTGCCGGACCTGGCCGACAACCCCGACGCCAGGCGCCGCTTCGCCCGCGAGGCGCAGGCCGCCGGCTCGCTCAACCACCCCGGCATCGTGACCGTCCACGACCAGGACGAGATACGCGACGGCGAGGAGGTCGTGCCCTATCTCGTCATGGAGTTCGTCCCCGGCGGCACGCTCTCCCAGATGCTGCGGCGCCAGGTGTTCTTCCCGCCCGAGCGGGCCGTGCGCATCGCCTGCGACATCCTCGACGCCCTGGCGCACGCGCACATCCACGGCACCGTCCACCGCGACGTGAAGCCGGCGAACGTGATGGTGACCCCCGAGGGCGTCGTCAAGGTTGCCGACTTCGGCATCGCCCGCGTGCTGGACACCGACTCCCGGCTCACCACGACCGGTTCGGCGATCGGGACCCCGAGCTACATGTCGCCCGAGCAGATCAACGGAGCCGAGGTCGACGCCCGCAGCGACGTCTACGCGGTCGGCTGCGTCCTCACCGAACTCCTCACCGGCAAGCCGCCGTTCACCGACGGCAACCCGATCAACCTGATGTACTGGCACGTCCACACCCCGCCGCCCGCGCCCTCGTCGCGCAACCCCGGGGTGCCGCCGGAGCTGGACGCGCTCGTGCTCTCCGCCCTCGCCAAGAACCCCGTCGACCGGCCCGCCGACGCGGCGGACTTCCGGGACCGGCTGCGCGCCTGGCTGGTCTCCGCCGGCCACACGGTGCTGCTCGCCGGCCCCGCGATCCCGCCCTCTGCCGGCGCCGCGGCCACCGCGCCGGACGTCGCCGCGCCGCCCAAGTCCCCCTACGGACCCGCCGACGGGGTGTCCGGCGCCGCCACGTCCGGGGAGAACGCCGCCGGCCCCGGCACCCCGCCGCCCCCGACGCCGCCGCCCTCGACCCCGCCGCCGTTCGGCAACGGCTTCGGTGCCGCCCCCGGCCCCGGCACCCCGCCGCCGCCCACCCCCGCCGAGCACCCGGCCTACGCCCCGCGCCCGCAGGTGCCGCTCCCGCCGCCGTACCTCCCGGACACCCCGCCGCCCTTCAACGGGCCCTCCGGCTCGGGGGAGTTCGACCCCGCCCGGCGCGCCCGGCGGCGCTGGACGACGGCGGTCGCCGCGGTGGCCGTGGCCGCGGTCGGCGTGACCGTCACGCTCCTGTACGGCCCGCTCGGCGGCGGGCACCACGACAAGGCCGGGCCCACCCCCGATCCGTCCACCCACCGTCCGACCGCGACCGGCACGGCCACCGCCCGGCCCGCCATGCTGGCCCGGCACGGCGGCAAGGCCGGCGACGGCTACAACGGCGGCCTGGACGGCGTGGTCAACGCCTCCGACCGGACCGGCGGCACCCTGCGGCTCGCCGCCGCCTATCCCGAGGACGGGTTGCTGGACCCGGCGATCGTCTACACCCAGCCGTCGTGGAACCTGCAACGCCTCTTCGAGCGCAAGCTCGTCGACTACGCCCCCGACCCCGGCCCCGCCGGGCGCAAGCTCGTGCCCGACCTCGCCACCACCACCGGCGCCGTCACCAACGGCGGCAGGACCTGGACGTTCCACCTCAAGTCCGGCCTGCGGTACGAGGACGGCAGCGCCATCACGTCCAAGGACGTCAAGTACGGCATCGAGCGCACCTTCGACCGGGACGTGTTCCTCGCGGGCCCCCCGGACTTCGCCGAACTCCTCGACGAGGGCCAGCACTACCCCGGCCCCTACAAGGACACCGACCCCGAGCGGCTCGGCCTGAGGTCGGTCGCCACGCCCGACGACAGGACCATCGTCTTCACCCTCGCCCAGCCCTTCGCGGACTTCCCGTACGTGCTGGCGATGCCGATGGGCGCGCCCGTCCCGCGCAAGGCCGACACCGGGAACGGCACCGGCTACCGCAACGAGCCGCTCTCCAGCGGGCCCTACAAGGTCGAGAGCTACTCGGCGGGCAAGTCGCTGCACATGGTCCGCAACCCCGAGTGGGACCAGTCCACCGACCCCGTCCGGTCCGCGCTGCCCGACGCGATCGACCTGACCGTCTACCCGGCGCAGGACGCCGTCGAGAACGCGCTGCTGTCCGGCGACGCCGACCTCGACCTGCAGTCGCAGGCGCTGTCGGCGGCCGGCCAGGCCAAGGTCACGGCCGACAGCACGCTGCACGCCCAGACCGACCTCGCCTACAACAGCAGCACCCGCTACATCAGCCTCCAGACGTCCGTCGCGCCCTTCGACAAGCAGCCGTGCCGGGCCGCCGTCCAGTACGCCGTCGACCGCGTGGCCGTCCGCACCGCACTGGGCGGCGAGACCGCCGGCGACATCGCCACCACCATGCTGCCGCCCACCGTCGACGGCCACGACCCCGACGCCCACCCGTACGGCGACAGCACCGGCAAGAACGACACGGCCAAGGCCCGCGAGCAGCTCACGGTGTGCGGCAGGCCCGGCGGCTTCAGCACCACGCTCGTCGGCGCCGCCAACAGCCCGGCGACCGTCACGGCCATGGAGGCGGTCCAGGCCTCGCTGAAGTACGCCGGGATCACGGTGACGGTCAAGCAGGTCCCCGTCGCCGACCTCTACACGGCCCTCGCCTCGCCCACCAAGATCAAGCAGAACGGCTGGGGCATGGTCATGACCGCCTGGGCCGCCGACTGGCCCGACGGCGGCGGCTTCCTGCGCACCCTCGTCGCCCCCGGCAGCCCCACCAACTACTCCGGCGTGAAGGACCCCGCCCTGAACCTCGTCCTCTCCCGCGGTGAGAGCGCCGGCACCCCGGAGGAGTCCACCGCCGCCTGGCGCGAGGCGGACGAGAAGGTCATGTCGGACGCCGCGCTCGTCCCCCTCGTCCACGGACGGCACCTGGTCTTCCGCAGCAGCAGGCTCACCAACGTCTACGAGCACCAGGTCTACGGCGCACCGGACCTCACGGCGCTGGGCGTCGCCGGCTAGGGCCTGTCGCGGAGGAGTCCGCCGGCGGCCGCAGCCTCCCGGCAGCCGGCACGCGCCCCGGGGCGGACGGCGGCGCGTCCGGCACGGGTACGGGACGGGGGTCAGGACCCGGCGCGTACCGCCGCCGTGAGCGCCGCGGCGAAGGCGTCGGAGGTCGCCCGGTCCCGTACCGCCACGCGCAGCCACTCCCGGCCCAGGCCCGGGAAGGTGTCGCCGCGGCGCACCGCCCAGCCGGCGGCCCGCAGCCGGGCCCGTACGGCCGCCGCGTCCGGCAGCCGCAGCAGCACGAAGGGCGCTGCTGGCGCGGCGCCCGCGACCGACACGCCGGGCACCGCGGCGAGCCGGGCCAGCAGGTGCGCGCGGTCCGCCGCCGCCCGCACAGCGGCCGCCTCCGCCTCGGCCAGCGCCGCGGGCTCCACGCACGCCTGCGCCGCGGCGAGCGCCGGGGCCGACACCGCCCACAGCGGCTGGGCCCGCTCCAGTTCCGCGACGGCCTCAGGGCCGCCCAGCAGGTAGCCGATCCGCAGGCCCGCCAGCCCCCACGTCTTGGTGAGGCTGCGCAGCACCAGCAGCCCCGGTACGTCCCGTGCCGCCGCGAGCGACTCCGGCTCGCCCGGCACCGCGTCCATGAACGCCTCGTCCACCACCAGCGTCCGCCCGGGGCGTGCCAACCGCCGCAGGGTGGCGGCCGGGTGGAGGACGGACGTGGGGTTCGTCGGATTGCCGACCACCACCAGGTCGGCCTGTTCCGGGACGGCCGCCGGGTCCAGCCGGAAGCCGTCCGCCGCCGGCAGCAGCACCCGGCGCACCGCGTGGCCCGCCGCCCGCAGGGCGGCCTCCGGTTCGGTGAACTGCGGGTGCACCACCACCGCGCAGCGCGGCCGCAGCGCCCGGGCGAGCAGCACGAACGCCTCCGCGGCGCCCGCCGTCAGCAGCACCTCCCGGGCGTCCGCGCGGCCGTGCCGCGCCGCGACCGCCGCCCGTGCCGCCCGCCCGTCCGGGTAGCTCGCCAGGTCCGCGAGCGAGCCCGCGATGCGCTCGGCCAGCCACGCCGGGGGCGTGCCGGCGCGGACGTTGACGGCGAGGTCGACCAGGCCCGCGCCCGTCTCGCGGTCGCCGTGGTGGTCCAGGTCGTAGGCGTCCGGACCGTTCTCAGTGGGAGTGCGCATGCCCGTGCCCGTGCGCGTGGGAGGGGTCGTCCGGGTGGTGGTGCGGCTGCTGCGGGCGGCCCACGCGGTCCTCGAAGCCGGGCATCGCCACGCGGTAGACGCAACTGTCGCAGTTCATCCGCAGATCGCCCGCGACCGCCTCCCGGTAACGCTCCATCACCAGCGCCGCGAGCTCCGGCTCCGGCCCGATGACGTCCGCGCAGCGCACGTCCACGCCCGCGCCGCGTGCCGCCCATCCGGCCGCCTGCTCCCGCACCCGGTCCGGCAGCACGCCCGCGAACAGGAAGTACGGCAGCACCACGACCGTCCGCGCGCCCAGCCGGGCGCAGCGTTCCAGGCCCGCCGTGACCGACGGCTGCGCGAGTGACACGAACGCGGTCTCCACGCCCGCGTAGCCGCGGCCCTCCCACAGCAGCCGGGCCGCCTTGAACACTTCGGCGTTCGCGTCCGGGTCGGTCGAGCCGCGCCCCACCAGCAGCACCGTGGCCGCCGCCCGTTCCGTACCGGCGGCGGCCAGCACCTCGTCCACCCGCCGCTCCAGGACGCCCAGCAGCCCCGGGTGCGGGCCCAGCGGGCGCCCGTACGCGAACGACGTCCCCGGGTGCCGCAACTGCTCGCGGGCCAGCGCCGCCGGGATGTCGCCCTTGGCGTGCCCTGCCGAGACCAGCACCAGCGGCACCGCGGCGAAGTCCCGTACGCCCGCGGCGGCCAGGGCCGCGACGGAGTCCGCGAGCGGCGGCGGGGACAGCTCGATGAAGCCGCCGCCGACCGCCAGCCCCGGGTGCGCGGCGGCCAGCCCCTCGGTGAAGGACCGGAAGGCCTGCGCCCCGGCGGCGTCGCGCGTGCCGTGGCCGACGAGCAGCAGGGCGGGGGAGGGTGCGGAAGTCACTGGTCGGTCTCCTCGGTGGTGCGGTAGGGGGTGTAGAGCAGCGCGTTGAGCGCGGCGGCGGCCACCGCGGAACCGCCCTTCTCCGAGACGTTGCTGATGGCGGGCAGGCCCGAGGCCCGCAGGTGCGCCTTGCTCTCGGCCGCGCCCACGAAACCGACCGGCAGGCCGATCACGAGCGCGGGGGCCGCGTCCAGGGCGATCAGCTCCTCCAGGGCGGTCGGGGCGCACCCCACCACCCACACGGCGCCCGGCCCTGCATCCTCGTAGGCCAGCCGCACCGCGTGCGCGCTGCGCGTGAGGCCGTCCGGCCCGGCCGCGGCGTCCTTCAGCCGGCACACCACGCGCCGCCCGGTGATCCCGGCCGCGACCATCTCGA
This sequence comes from Streptomyces sp. NPDC020983, assembly GCF_044333485.1. NCBI lineage: Bacteria > Bacillati > Actinomycetota > Actinomycetes > Kitasatosporales > Streptomycetaceae > Streptomyces > Streptomyces sp. NPDC020983. Next base: position 180,007 of record NZ_JBIRRA010000012.1, read on the forward strand.
CGTCCGCGACGACCGGGGCCCCGGCGTGCAGCGCCGCGTACGCCGCGGCGAGCTGCGCCTCGTCCATGACCAGGTCCCCGGCGTATCCGAGGTCCGCGCTCGCGTGCACCACCCGCTCCACGACCGCGCGGCGCAGCGGCGGCAGGCCGGAGGTGTCCAGCCGCGAGCGCAGGATGCGGTACGACTCCTGCTCGATCGGGTGCACGATCCGCTGTGCGGGGCCCACGGGCTTGCCCGCGGGGCGCGGCGGCACGGGCGGTACGGCGGGGCGGGGCGGCGCGGCGGGCCGCGGCGGGGCGGACGGGGGAGGCGGCGGCGGGGACTGCCAGCGGTAGCCGCGCGGCGTCACCATGCGGCCCGCGACCACGCGGGAGGCGGTGTTGCCGACCGTCACGACGGTCATCATGTCGACCGCCGCCGGGTCGAGGCCCTCCAGCGTCGTGACCGTCACCTGCTCGCCCGGGCGGGACGCCGACCGCACCACCCCCACCGGGGTGTGCGGCGCGCGGTGCTCCGCCAGCACCGCCAGCGCCTTCGGCAGCTGCCAGTCCCGGCCGCGGCTGCGCGGGTTGTAGAACGTCACGACGAGGTCGGACTCCGCCGCCGCCCGCACCCGGCGCTCGATCACCGGCCACGGGGTGTGCAGGTCCGACAGGCTGATCGACACGTGGTCGTGCCCGAGCGGCGCCCCCAGCAGGGCCGCCGCGGCGAGCGCCGCCGTCACCCCGGGGACGCCCACCACGTCGATGTCGTCCGCGGCCTCCGCGAGCGCCGGCGAGGCCATCGCGTACACGCCCGCGTCGCCGCTGCCGATCAGCGCCACCGCGTGCCCCGCGCGGGCCTCCGCCACGGCGGTACGGGCCCGGGCCTCCTCCGCGCCGAGGCCCGACTCCAGGATCCGGGTGCCCGGCCGCAGCAGGTCGCGGACCTGCGCCACGTACTGGTCGAGACCCACGACCACCGACGCGCGCCGCAGCTCCGCGGCCGCCCGCGGCGTGAGCAGATCCCGGGCCCCCGGCCCGAGCCCCACCACCGCGAGCCGCCCGCGCGGCCGCCGCCGGGCCACCGCGGCGGTGGCCATCGCCGACTTCCGCTTCTCGACGACGAGTTCACCGCCCGGCCCGGCCGCGAGCAGCGCCGCAGCCTCCGCCACGGACGGCGTCCCCACCGCGGCGAGCGGCGCGTCCGATGGGTTCGGCACCCCGACCCCGGCGAGCTCGCCCGCCGCGAACGTCAGCAGCGGCACGCCGAACTCGCCCGCCGCCCCGACGATCCCCGCCTCCTCCTTCTTCGCCTCCACGGTCGCCAGCGCCCACACACTCCGCCGGGCCAGCCCCGCATCCCGCAGCGCCCCCTCGACGAGCCCCACGACCTCCTCCACGGGGACCCCGCGCGACCCCCCGACCCCGACGACGAGTGACGGCGGCCTCACGAACACCGTCCGCTCCCCGCGGGGCCGCACCTCGTCCGTGACCTCGACGACGTGGTCACCGCCGCCAGGGCCCTCCGGGAGCGGGAGGAGGGGGAGGGCGGGCAGGGGCCACCGGGTGGGGCTCAGGAGGTGCACGGGCGTGCCGTCCAGGAGGGCCCGGGTCACCGCGGGGATCGCGCCCTCCGCCGGGTAGGGGAGGGTGTCGAGGGCCGGCGTGCCGGTCACGTCGGTGGCCGTCGTCACGACGGGCACGGACCCGAGCACGGCGGCGACCTCCGCGGCGAGCGCGTTGGCCCCGGCCGCGTGGCCGCCGAGGAGCGCGACGGCGTGCCGGTGCGCCTCGTCCACCGTCACGACCGCCGGATCCGCCGACTTGGACGCCAGCAGCGGCGCGAGCAGCCGTACGGCCGCCCCCGTGGCGAGGAAGACCACGAGCGCGTCGCACTCCGCGAACGCCGCCGCCAGCCGCTCGCCCACCGGCCCGTCGTCGTAGCGGCGGGTGCGGCCGGGCCAGGCGGCGGCGAGCCGCTCGCAGCCGGTCCTGCCCGCCGCGGTGGCGTGGATGAGGCCGATCACGCGGATGCTCCTTCTTCTTCGCCGGGCCGCCGTTCGGCCCACAGCACGAACACCGGGTTCGCGGCGGCGAGCCGCGTCACCCCGCCGGGCAGCGGCGCGAGCCGCGAGGACTGGAGCAGCACCCCGTCCGCAGCGAAGCCCGCGGCACCGAGCGCGGCACGCACCTCCGCGACCCGGTCGACCGCGGCCAGCGTCACCACGACCGCCCGCCGCGCCCGTGCGGCGCACGCGGCGACCACGGCGCCGACCCCGTCCCCGCCACCGCCGACGAACACGGCGTCGGGGTCGGGCAGCCCGTCGAGCACGGCGGGCGCGCGGCCGAGCACGGCCGCGACGTCCACGCCGTGCGCGGCGGCGTTGGCCCGCACCCGCTCCACCGCGTCCGCGTCCTTGTCGACGGCGACGACGGCCGCCCCGAACCGCGCGCACTCCACGGCCACCGAGCCGGATCCGGCGCCGACGTCCCACACCAGCTCGCCCGTACGCGGCCCGAGCCGGGCCAGGGCGAGCGCCCGTACCTCGGACTTGGTGATCATCGAATCCCGGTGGGCGAACGCCTCCTCGGGCAGCGCCCAGCCCGCGGGCGCGGGCGGCGGGCCCGCGACGGTCACGGCGGGCCCGGCCGGCAGCCCCGGCCGCAGGCTCAGGACGACGCTGACCGCCCCGCCCCACTCCCGCCGGGCGGCCTCGCGGGGGGAGACGGCCACGACCGACTCGCCGTCCGAGCCGATGCCGGAGGCCACGACGAGCCGCCGGTCCGCACCGGCGCGGTCGAGCGCGGCGCCGAGTTCGGCGGGCCCGGCGCCGGGGCCGGTCAGCACCGCGGCCTTGCGGTGCGCGAGGCACACGTGGACCGCGGTCCGCAGCGGCCGCCCGTGTGCGCTCACGACGACCGCGTCGTCCCAGCTCAGCCCGACCCGGGCGAAGGCGGCGGCGACGGACGGCACGGACGGCCGCACGTCGAGCGCCGCCGCCCCGAACCGCTCGCCCAGCGCCCGCACGATCCCGAAGTGCCCCGGATCCCCCGACGCCAGCACCACCACCCGCCGCCCGGCGGCGACGTACTCCCCGACGACGTCGAGCGCCGGTGCGAGCGGCCCGAGCACCACCTGCCGCGCGGCGGCGGGCAGTTCCGCGGCCGCCAGGTGCCGCGCACCCCCGACGACGAGCGCGGCGTCCCCTGCGACGACGGCCGCGCCCCCGCCCGTACCGGCACCGACGACGGTGACGAGCCCGCGGGCGGCGGCCCGGTCCGGCGGGGGCTGCGGCATGGCGGGGCGCGGGTCGCCCCCGCCCGGCGCGGCCTGCGCCGCGCGGCCCCCGCCCGCCCGCGCACCGGCGCCCGGCGGCGCGGAGGCGCCCTCAGTCACGGGGGACCCGCAGGTCGCGGCGGGCGGCGGGGTCCGCGCGGCGGAAGCCGTGGAAGTGGCCCGGGTGGTAGAGGTGCGAGCGCGTGCCGGAGGCCGCGAGGGCGGGCCCGACGAGGAAGAGGGTGTGCTTCCAGAGCCGGTGCGCCTTGACCGTCTCCTCCAGCGTGCCCACCGTGCAGTGCAGCAGCAGCTCCTCCGGCCACGTCACCTGGTGCGCGACGATCACCGGGGTCTGCGTCGGGTAGCCGCCCTCCAGCAGCTCCGCCGCGAGCTGGCCGCTGCGGGCCGCGGAGAGGAAGACCGCCATCGTCGTGCCGTGCCGCGCGAACTCCCGTACCTCCTCGCCCGGCGGCATGGGCGTCTTGCCGCCGCCCAGCCGGGTGAGGACGACGGACTGCGCGACCCGCGGGATCGTCAGCTCCCGGCCGGCGCGCGCCGCGACCGCCGAGAAGGACGACACGCCGGGCACGATCTCCACCTCGACGCCCAGCTCCGCGCAGCGGTCCACCTGCTCCTGCGTACCGCCCCACAGCGCCGGGTCCCCCGAGTGCACGCGCGCGCACCGCAGCCCCTCGCGGGCGACGCGCTCGTACACGGCGACGACGTCCTCCAGGGACATCCCCGCCGAGTCCAGGACCTCCGCCCCCTCCCGCGCGTGCTCCAGCACCGCCTCCTGCACGAGGCTCGCCGCCCAGATGACGACGTCCGCCTCGGCGATGGCCCTCGCGGCGCGGAACGTGAGCAGATCCGCGGCCCCGGGCCCCGCCCCGACGATCGTGACCTTGCCCCTCACCGGGCACCCCCGCTCCGGCCGGGCCGGGCGGCCTCGGCGCGCGCCGTGCGGGCGGCGCGGGATCCGGTGGCCGCGGCTGCCGCCGGGACCGGCCCACCGGTTGTGCGCGCATCGCGCGGGGTGGCGGCCGCGCCGGCCCCGGGGGCTGCCGGCCGTGGCCCGCACGCCGTGTGCGGCGGTTCGGGGGCGGCGCCCGCGGGGGTCGAGGCCGCGGCCGTCGGGGCGGGGCCCGGGTGCGGTGCGGCTGCCGCCGGGGCCGCGGGGCGGGCGACGAGCACGGGCCCGTTCACAGCTTTCCTCCTCTTCCGTCCCGCCGGGCGGGGGCGATCAGGGTCGACAGGTACGGCAGCGGGCCGCTGCCCGTCAGGTCCGCGGCGGGGCGGATGGACTCGCCGGGCAGACCCAGCGCACTGCCCCACACCGCGTCGGGCGTGCGGCCGGTGGCGGCGAGGGCGGTCGCGACCTCGGTGGCCAGCCGGCCGAACTTGTAGGCCACCACCGTGCCGGGGCCCTCCAGGGCGGCCTTCAGCACGGCGGCGCCCGCCGTCACCGGGACGAGGGTCAGCGGCTCGGTGCCCTCGGCGAGGACGGCGCCGCTGCGGGCGGCGAGGTCCTGCATGGCCGTGACACCGGGCACGGTCGCGACCGCCAGGCCGGGGACGAGGCCCGCGACGGTCTGGGCGAGATAGGTGAAGGTCGAGTAGACGTTGGGGTCGCCGATCGTGGCGAAGGCGACGGTGCCGTGCGTACGGAGCAGATCGGCGACGCGCTCGCCCGCCGCGTCCCACGCGGCCTCCCGGCGGGCCCGGTCGGCGCGCTCGTTCAGGGCGAAGACGACGCGTACGACGCGCGCGGGCTCCACGTAGTGCAGGACCGTCGCCTCGGCGCGGCCGGTCTCGCCGGTGTCCATCACCGGCACCACCACCACGCCCGCGGCGCGCAGCGCGTTCACGCCCTTGACCGTGACCAGTTCGGGGTCGCCGGGCCCGACCCCGACGCCGGTCAGGCGCCTTCGGGAGGCCTCGTTCAGGTCCATGCGGCACACCTCTCGACGAATCGGGTCGCGAGCGACGGCTCGCCGGCCCAGTGCAGATGCAGATAGGAGGCGTGCACCGCGCCGTCCACGAAGCCCTCGGTACGGCGCTCGGGGTGCGTGAAGCCCCAGGCGGGCGCGGCGCCCGCCGCGGGGGTCACCGCCGTGCGGTGGAACTCGTGCCCGCGCACGCGCGTGCCGGGCGCGGCGAGCAGGCCGCCGCCGTCCCCGTCGCCGTCGAGCGCGACGGCCTCGCGGTAGCCGAGGGTGAGCGTGCCGGTCATCGCGGCGGAGGCGGGCAGCCGGCCGCACATGGGGTGGCCGTCGAGGTCGCGGGAGAGGTAGAGCAGGCCGGCGCACTCCGCGGCGACGGGGCCGCGGAAGCGGGCGATCTCCTCGCGGAGGGGGGAGTTGGCCGAGAGCTCCGCCGCGTAGACCTCCGGGAAGCCGCCGCCGAGGACGAGCCCGCGGGTGCCGGCGGGGAGGGCCTCGTCCGTGAGCGGGTCGAGGGTGACGACGTCCGCCCCGGCGGCGTGCAGGAGTTCCGCCTGCTCGGCGTAGGAGAAGCTGAAGGCCGCGCCGCGGGCGAGGGCGACGACGGGGCGGGCGCGGGTGGGTTCGGTCCCGGCCGCCGGGCGGCGGGCGGGCCGGGTCCGGTCCCCGGCCCCGGTCCCCGGGTTCGGGTCGGCGTGCTCGCCGTCCGGGGCCGCGGCGCGGGCGGGGGAGGGTGCCACCTCCGCCGTCGCGTCCCAGGGGGCGGCCGCCGGCGGCGGGGCCGTGCGCGCCAGCGCCAGGAGCATGGCGAGGTCGCAGGACTCGCGGACCCGTTCCGCCGCCGCGCGGACGAACGCGCGGGCCGCCGCCGCGCGTTCGGCGGCGGGGACGAGGCCGAGGTGGCGGGAGGGGACGGCGAGTTCGGCGCCGCGGGGGAGCGCGCCGGCGCAGGGGACGCCGGCCTCCTCCAGCGCGTCGCGCAGCATCCGCTCGTGGCGCGGCGAGGCCACCTTGTTGAGGACCACCGCCCCGACCCGCACACGCGGGTCGAAGGTCGTGAAGCCGTGCACGAGCGCGGCGACCGACCGCGCCTGCGCCGAGGCGTCGACGACGAGCACGACGGGCGCCCGCAGCAGCGTCGCCACCTGCGCGGTGGAGCCCAGCTCACCGCGCCCGGCGGCGCCGTCGAAGAGGCCCATGACGCCCTCGACGACGGCGAGGTCGCAGCCTTCGGCGGCATGGCGGAAGAGCGGCACGACGCGGTGCTCGCCGCACAGGAAGGGGTCGAGGTTGCGGCCCGGGCGCCCGGTAGCGAGGGCGTGGTAGCCGGGGTCGATGTAGTCGGGGCCCACCTTGTGCGGGGAGACGGCGTGGCCGGCCTGCGCGTACGCGGCCATGAGGCCGGTGGCGACGGTGGTCTTGCCGGAACCGGACGCGGGCGCGGCGACGACGAGGCGGGCTACCACTCGATCCCCCTCTGGCCCTTCTGGCCCGCGTCCATGGGGTGCTTGACCTTGGTCATGTCGGTGACGAGGTCGGCGGCGGCGACCAGTTCGGCGGGCGCGTCGCGCCCGGTGACGACGACGTGCTGGGTGCCGGGCCGCTCCCGCAGCACCGCGACGACCTCGGCGGTGTCGACCCACCCCCACGTCATCGGGTACGCGAACTCGTCCAGCACGTACAGCCGGTACGTCTGCGCGGCCAGGTCGCGCTTGACCTGTTCCCAGCCCTCGCGCGCCGCCTCCTCGCTGCTCTCCGGTGAGCGCTGCACCCACGACCAGCCCTCGCCCATCTTGTGCCAGGCCACCGTGCCGCCCTCGCCGGAGGCACCCAGCACACGCAGCGCGCGCTCCTCGCCGACCCGCCACTTCGCGGACTTGACGAACTGGAACACCCCCACCGGCCAGCCCTGGTTCCAGGCGCGCAGCGCGAGCCCGAAGGCGGCCGTCGACTTCCCCTTGCCGGTGCCGGTGTGCACGATCGTCAGCGGGCGGTTGCGGCGCTGCCGCGTCGTCAGGCCGTCGTCGGGTACGGAGGCCGGCTGTCCCTGCGGCATCAGGCGGCCCTCCGGAAGTCCTTGACCAGGGCCGACACCGTGTCGGCCCGCAGTTCGTCGAGCGTCACCGCGACCCCGCCGAGGTCGGTGGCGAGCGCGCCGGCGAGCCCGAGGCGCACGGGACCGGACTCGCAGTCCACGACGACCGCGGCCGTGCCCGTCGCGGCGAGCAGCCGGGCGGCGCGCGCGGCGTGCGCGACCGGCTCGGGGCCGCCGGTGGCCCGCCCGTCCGTCACGACGACGAGCAGCGCGCGCCGCGCCGGGTCGCGCAGCCGCTCGACGCGCAGCACGTCGTGCGCCTTGAGCAGCCCCGCGGCGAGCGGGGTGCGGCCGCCGGTGGGCAGCCGCTCCAGCCGCGCGGCGCCCGCGTCCACCGAGGACGTCGGCGGGAGTGCCAGTTCGGCGTCCCCGCCGCGGAAGGTGACCAGGCCGATCTTGTCGCGCCGCTGGTAGGCGTCCAGCAGCAGCGACAGCACCGCGCCCTTGACCGCCGACATCCGCTGCCGGGCGGCCATCGAGCCGGAGGCGTCGACGGCGAAGAGGACGAGGTTGCCCTCCCGGCCCTCGCGTACGGCCTCGCGCAGGTCGTCCGCGCGCACCACGATCCCGGGCCCGCGGCGCCCGCGGGCCCGCTGGTGGGGGGCCGCGGCCCGCACGGTCGCGGCCAGGTGCAGCGTGCCGAGGGCGCCGTGCGGGCGCCGCGCGCCGGTGGTGCGGCCGTAGGCGGTACGGGCGCGGGAGCGGCGGCCGGCCGCGCCCTCGCCGAGGCCGGGGACGGCCAGCGGGCGCACCCGGAAGGGCGTGGCGGCGGCCGCCGCGGGCTGCTCGCGGGGGGAGCCGGAGCCGCTCTCGGCACCGGTCGCGGAGGGGCTCGCGCCGGATCCGCCCGGTCCGGGGGAGGGGTCCGCCGTGCCGCCCGCGTCCGCGCGGCCGTCCGCGGGCTGCGGGGGCTCGCCTCCGCCGCCGCCTCCTCCGCCGGGGCCGTCGCCGTCGCCGTCGGGGTCCGGGTCGTCGCCGGGGCCGGTGTCCGGGCCGTCGGGCCCGGACCGCGCCGCGGCCTCGGCGAGCGCCTCGTCGAGGGTGTCCTGGTCGAGTCCCGGCGCGTCGAAGGGGTTGCGGCGGCGCCGGTGCGGCAGCGCGAGCAGCGCCGCCTGCCGGACGTCCTCGGCCAGCACGGCCGTGCGGCCCGCCCACGCGGCGAGCGCGGTCGCGGTGCGGGCCATCACGATGTCCGCGCGCATGCCGTCGACCTCGAAGGCCGCGCAGGTCGCCGCGATCTGCCGCAGTGCGGCGTCGCCGAGCCGCACCGCGGGCAGCAGGGCCCGCGCGGCCGCGATGCGCTCGCGGACCTCCTGCTCCCGCGCCGCCCAGTGGCCGGCGAAGCCCGCCGGATCGGCGTCGTAGGCCAGCCGCCGCCGGACGACCTCCACGCGCTCGTCGGTGTCGCGGGACGCCGCGACCTCGACGGTCAGCCCGAAGCGGTCCAGCAGCTGCGGGCGCAGCTCGCCCTCCTCGGGGTTCATCGTGCCGACGAGCAGGAAACGGGCGGCGTGCGTGACGGACACGCCCTCGCGCTCGACGTGGCTCGCGCCCATCGCGGCGGCGTCCAGCAGCAGGTCGACCAGGTGGTCGTGCAGCAGGTTGACCTCGTCGACGTAGAGGATGCCGCGGTGCGCGGCCGCGAGCAGGCCCGGCTCGAAGGCCTTCACGCCCTCGGTGAGGGCGCGTTCGAGGTCGAGGGCGCCGACGAGGCGGTCCTCCGAGGCGCCGACCGGCAGTTCCACGAGCCGCGCCGGGCGGTCCAGCGCGCCCCCGTCCGCCGGGTGCGGGCCGTCCGGGCACGCGGGATCGGCGGAGCCCGGTTCGCACGAGAACCGGCAGCCGGGGACGACGCGGACGGGGGGCAGCAGCGCCGCCGTCGCCCGTACCGCGGTCGACTTGGCGGTGCCCTTCTCGCCGCGCACCAGCACGCCGCCCACCGCGGGAGAGACGGCGTTGAGCACGAGTGCGAGCCGCAGCTCCTCCTGCCCCACCAGGGCACTGAACGGGTACGTCACGCTTCCTCCTCCGTCCGGACGCGGCCGCCCGCCGGCGGCGGTGGACACGCTCACGACTCCCCCTCCAGGTCGCCTTCCAGCGCGAGGTAGGTCTCGCGCAGGCGGGCGAGCGTCCCCGGGTCCGGGGACGCCCACAGGCCGCGGTCCGCCGCTTCGAGCAGCCGCTCCGAGATCCCGCGCAGCGCCCACGGGTTGGACTTCCGCATGAAGTCGGCGTTCTGCGCGTCGAAGACGTATTCGGCGGCGAGCCGCTCGTACATCCAGTCGTCCACGACGCCGGCCGTCGCGTCGTAGCCGAAGAGGTAGTCGACGGTCGCGGCCATCTCGAAGGCGCCCTTGTAGCCGTGCCGCCGCATCGCAGCCATCCAGCGGGGGTTGACGACCCGGGCGCGGAAGACGCGGTGGGTCTCCTCGCCGAGGGTGCGGGTGCGGATCTGGTCGGTGAGGGCGCTGTCGCCGACGTAGGCCTCGGGGGAGGTGCCGGTGAGGTGGCGCACCATCGCGACCATGCCGCCGTGGTACTGGAAGTAGTCGTCGGCGTCGACGAGGTCGTGCTCGCGCGTGTCGACGTTCTTCGCGGCGACCTGGATGCGCCGGAAGGCGGCCTCCATGTCGCCGCGCGCGGCGCGCCCGTCGAGGCCGCGGCCGTAGGCGTAGCCGCCCCACACCGCGTAGACCTCGGCGAGGTCGGCGTCCGAGCGCCAGTTGCGGGCGTCGATGAGCGGCAGCAGGCCGGCCCCGTAGGCGCCGGGCCTGGAGCCGAAGACGCGGGCGGTGGCGCGGCGCCGGTCGCCGTGCGCGGCGGTGTCCTCGTCGGCGTGCGCGCGCACGTAGTTGGTGTCCGGGCCCTCGTCGAGTTCGGCGACGGCCCGCACCGCGTCGTCGATCAGGGCGACGACGTGCGGGAAGGCGTCGCGGAAGAAGCCGGAGATGCGCACGGTGACGTCGATGCGCGGACGGCCCAGCTCGGCGGCCGGGACGACCTCGAAGCCGGTCACGCGGCGGGAGGCGTCGTCCCACACCGGGCGGCAGCCCAGCAGCGCCAGGATCTCGGCGATGTCGTCGCCCTGGGTGCGCATGCAGGAGGTGCCCCACACCGTCAGGCCCACGGACCTCGGGTAGGCGCCGTGGTCGGCGAGGTGCCGGGCGAGCAGCGATTCGGCGAGCGCGGACCCGACGTCCCACGACAGCCGCGACGGGATCGCCTTGGGGTCCACGGAGTAGAAGTTGCGCCCGGTCGGCAGCACGTTGACCAGGCCCCGGGTGGGCGAGCCGGACGGGCCCGCGGGCACGTAGCCGCCGCGCAGCGCCCGCAGGACGTTGTCCAGTTCGTCACCGGTGCGGTCCAGTCGCGGCACGACCTCGGTGGCGGCGAAGTCCAGCACCCGTACCGCGGCGGGGACGTCGGCGCCGAGCACGTCGCGTACGGTCGGCGCCGCGGCCTCCGGCGCCCAGCCGCACCGCTCCATCGCCTCGGCGAGCCGCCGCGCGACCTGCTCCAGCAGATCGACGGCGTCGGAGGCGGTACGGGCGGGGCCGTCCGCGAGCGCGGTCAACGCCGCCGGTACGGTGACCCGTTCACCCGGCGCGGCCAGCAACTCCTTCTCCACCAGCCCGACGTGCTCGGCGAGCGCGGCCCGCAGCCCCGGCACGGCGCCGCCCCTGCCGCCCCACACCTGCGCCGAACGCAGCACGGCCAGCACGAGGTTGACGCGCGCCTCGGCGACGGGACCTGAGCCCAGGACGTGCAGGCCGTCACGGATCTGCACGTCCTTGATCTCGCACAGCCAGCCGTCGACGTGCAGCACGAAGTCGTCGAAGTCGTCCTCGCCGGGCTGCTCGTCGACGTGCAGGTCCCGGTGCAGCTCGGCGGCCCGCACCAGCTCCCAGATCCGGCCGCGGATCGCCGGGGCCTTCGCCGGGTCCAGGTCGTTCACCAGCGCGTACTCGTCGAGGAGCTGCTCCAGCTTCGCCAGGTCGCCGTAGGAGTCGGCGCGCGCCATGGGCGGCACCAGGTGGTCGACGACGGTGGCGTGGCCGCGCCGCTTGGCCTGCGTGCCCTCGCCCGGGTCGTTGACGATGAAGGGGTAGACGAGCGGGATCTCGCCGAGCACCGCGTCCGGCGCGCACCCGGCGGACAGGCCCAGGCCCTTGCCGGGCAGCCACTCCAGCGTGCCGTGCTTGCCCAGGTGCACGATCGCGTCGGCGCCGAAGGTGTGGTCGAGCCAGCGGTACGCCGCCAGGTAGTGGTGCGAGGGCGGCATGGCGGGGTCGTGGTAGATCGCGATCGGGTTCTCGCCGAAGCCGCGCGGCGGCTGGATGAGCACCACGACGTTGCCGAACCGCAGCGACGCCAGCACGATGTCGTCGCCGTCCACGTAGAGCGAGCCCGGCGGCTCGCCCCAGTGCTCCAGCATCGACGCGCGCAGCTCCCCGTCCAGCCGGCCGAACCAGCGCCGGTAGTCGGCGAGCGGCACCCGCGCCGGGGCGGCGGCGAGCTGCTCCTCGGTCAGCCACTCCACGTCGTGCCCGCCGGCGGCGATCAGCCGGTGGATCAGCTCGTCGCCGTCCTCGGGGTGTTCCCCGGTGTCGTAGCCGGCCGCCCGCAGCCGGTCCAGCAACCGCACGGCGGAGGCGGGGGTGTCCAGGCCCACCGCGTTGCCGACCCGGGAGTGCTTGGTCGGGTAGGCGGTGAAGACCAGCGCGACCTTCCTGTCCGCGTTCGGGGTGTGCCGCAGGGCCGCGTACCGTACGGCGATGCCCGCGACGCGCGCGGCCCGCTCCGGATCGGCCACGTACACCGGCACGTCGCCCTCGCCGGTCTCCTTGAAGGAGAAGGGCACGGTGATCAGCCGCCCGTCGAACTCCGGGATCGCGACCTGCATCGCCGCGTCCATCGGCGACAGCGCCGCGTCCGACTGCTGCCAGGCCGCGCGCGAGGAGGTCAGGCACAGGCCCTGGAGCACGGGCACGTCGAGACCGGCGAGCGCGCCGACGTCCCACGCCTCGTCGTCGCCGCCCGCCGAGGCGTCCGCGGCGACCGTGCCGCCGGAGGCCAGCACCGTCGCCACGATCGCGTCCGCCCGCCCCAGCAGCGCGAAGAGCGCCGGGTCCGCGCCGCGCAGCGAACCGCAGTACACCGGGAGGGCATCGGCGCCGCGGGCCTCGATCGCGTCGCACAGGGTGTCCACGAAGGCGGTGTTGCCGGACAGTTCGTGCGCCCGGTAGAAGAGCACCGCCACCGTGGGCCGCGCCGGGTCGGGGGCACGCTCCTCGCCGTGCACCCCGAACTGCGGCATGGCGCACGGCGGGTCGAAGCCCTCGCCGCTCATCAGCACCGTGTCGGACAGGAAGCGCGCCAGCTCCGCCAGATTCGCCGGGCCGCCCTCCACGAGGTAGCGCAGCGCCTCCGCGACGACACCCGCGGGCACCGTCGACAGGGCCATCAGTTCCGCGTCCGGCACGCTCTCGCCGCCCAGCAGCACCGACGGCACCCCGGACGCCGCGACCGCCGCGAGGCCCTCCTCCCACGCCCGGCGCCCGCCCAGCAGCCGCACCACGACGACGTCGGCGCCCGCCAGCAGCCCGGGCAGGTCGCAGACCGGGTCCACCCGGGAGGGGTTGGCGATGCGGTAGTCGGCGCCGCCGCCGGTGGCGGCGCGGGCGGCGAGCAGGTCGGTGTCGGCGGTGGACAGCAGCAGAACGGTCGTCATGGTGCCCCCGGTGGGACGAAGGGGAGGCCGGCGGGAGCGCCGTCCTCGATGAGCCGCAGCAGCGCGGTGGTGTCCAGGTGCTCGGCGACCATGTCGGCGAGCCGGTCGAGCCGCGCCTCGCGCAGCGCGGCGAAGTCCGTGTCCGGCGCGGGCTCGAAGGCGCGGCCCGCGACCGCGGCCACCTTGCGCAGGAAGGCCCGGCGGAAGCCGTCCGATTCGAGCGAGCCGTGCCAGTGCGTGCCCCACACCGCGCCGGCCCGCAGGCCGTCGAGGAACGGTTCGCCGCCGGCGCCGAGTTCGGCCACGCCGTGGTGGATCTCGTAGCCCTCGACGGGCTCGCCGTACTCCCGTCCGCTGGGCCGGGCGAGCGTCTTGGCGGCGGCGAAGCGCACCCGGACGGGCAGCAGCGCGAGGCCGCGGACCGTACCGGCCTTCGACTCGACGTCGTCCTCGATGCGTTCGCCCAGGATCTGGAAGCCGCCGCAGATGCCCAGCACCGGGCGGCCGCCGGCCGCCCGGCGCTCCACCGCCGCCGCGAGGCCGCGGGCGCGCAGCCACTCCAGCGCCCGCACCGTGCCCCGGGTGCCCGGCAGCACCACCAGGTCGGCGGCGGCGACGTCCGCGGGCCGGTCGGTGAAGCGCACCTCCACGCCGGGTTCGGCGGCGAGGGCGTCCAGGTCCGTGAAGTTCGACATGAGCGGCAGCGGCACCACCGCGACCCGCAGCGTCTCGCGCCCGTACGGCTCGCCCGCCGCGTGCTCGCGGACGTGCAGGCCGTCCTCCTCGTCGATGCCCAGGCCCCGCTCGTACGGCAGCACGCCCAGCACCGGGCGGCCGGTCAGCCCGCGCAGCATCTCCAGGCCCGGCTCCAGCAGCGTCACGTCACCGCGGAACTTGTTCACCACGTAGCCCGCGAGCAGCGCCTGCTCCTGCGGCGGCAGCAGCGCGGTCGTCCCGAAGAACGCCGCGAAGACGCCGCCGCGGTCGATGTCGCCCACCAGCAGCGCGGGCAGCTTCGCGCGGTGCGCCAGGCCCAGGTTGACGATGTCGGTACGCCGCAGGTTGATCTCCGCGGGGCTCCCGGCGCCCTCGCAGACCACCGCGTCGTACGAACGCGCCAGCTGCGCCAGGCAGTCGGCGACGACGTCCACCAACTCGCCCTGGAAACCGCCGTCGCCGTGGTAGCCGCGGGCCGACATCTCGCCGACCGGCCTGCCCAGCAGCACCACCTGGCTGCTGCGGTCGCCGCCCGGCTTGAGCAGCACCGGGTTCATGAGCGCGGACGGCTCCACGCGCGCGGCCTGCGCCTGCACCGCCTGCGCCCGCCCGATCTCCGCGCCGTCGCGCGTCACGAAGGAGTTGAGTGACATGTTCTGCCCCTTGAACGGGGCGACCCGCACACCCTGCCGCGCCAGGAACCGGCAGATCCCCGCGGTGACGACGCTCTTCCCCGCGTCCGACGCGGTGCCCGCGACCATGAGGCCCTTCACGCCGCCTCCCCCCGCCGTGCCCCGGGTACCGCCGGGCCGCTCGCACGGGCCTGCCGCCGCGGCGGCAGGAGGGAGCGGGCGGTGAGGGTCAGGGCCAGGGACAGGAAGGCCACCCGGCGGGACAGGGCGACGGCGCGCTCGATGTCGGGCACCGACGGGGGCGGGAACTCCGCGCCCAGGACGGGACGGTGCTCGGTGCGGCCCGCGTAGGAGAGGGTGCCGCCCAGGCGGACGCGGAGGGCCCCGGCGAAGGCGGCCTCCACCGGGCCCGCGTTGGGGCTCGGATGGGCGGCGGCGTCGCGGCGCCAGGTGCGCCAGGCGGTGCCCGGGTGCGGCCCCGCGAGGACGGCGAGGGCCGCGGTGAGGCGGGCGCCGGGCCAGCCCGCCGCGTCGTCGAGCCGCGCCGCGGCCCAGCCGAACCGCAGGTGGCGCGGGGAGCGGTGGCCCACCATCGCGTCCAGCGTGTTGGCGGCGCGGAATCCGGCGAGCCCGGCGGGCCCCGCGGCCGCCCCCCACACCAGGGCGCCGACGACCGCGTCGGAGGTGTTCTCGGCGACGGACTCGACGACCGCGCGGGCGATCTGGGCGGCGTCCAGGTGCTGCGGGTCGCGCCCGCACAGGTGCGGCAGCCGGGCCCGGGCCGCGTCGAGGTCCCCCGCGTCGAGCGCGGCGCCCACCGTGCGGGCCTCGCGGGCCAGCGAGGTGCCGCCGAGGACCGCCCAGGTGCAGGCGGCCGTGAGCGCGGTGGAGGCGGTCCGGGAGCGGCGGGCGGCACGTGCGGCGAGCCCGGCGGCGCAGGCCGCGGACCCGGCGCACAGTGCCGCGTACACGGCACCGGCCGGCCGGCCGTCACGCCACATCCGGCGTTCCAGCGCCCCCGCCGCGCGCCCGAACGCCGCGACCGGGTGGCCGCGGCGCGGGTCACCCGCGACGAGATCGCCGAGAAAGCCGAGTGCGGCGCCGTACGCGTAGGTGCGATCGGCACGCATCGCTCAGACCGCCGTCACCCCTGGGAGGGACGGAGTGGTGCGGACCGCTGGGGGAATGGCGCCGGGCATGGCTGTTGTCCTCACTCAGGGTCCGCGCCCTGGTTCGACGTGACCGGCGGTGAGAGTCTCCTGGCTCCCGGATCTACGCACTCCCGGGTCTTCCAGCCGGCAAGCCGGCCGTGACGTACGGGTCGGGAGTGCACTCCCCGGTGACAGTGGCGGGACCGCGCCGGATTCGCACCGGACTTCCTCTCCTGCCGCCGTATGGCACCGGGCAGTCCACCACGGCCGCGACGACCGCGTCAAGGCGCCCTTGACCTGCGGCGACGGAGTGTGGTGAGGTCCACACCCCGCCACCGCGGGACGGCCGGACGGGCCCGCGCCGGGCCCGCTACTTCGCGACGATCAGCCAGATCCCCCACGCGACCGCCGCCGCGCACGCGGCGAAGCACGCGTAGGCGCCGCCGCGCGCGGCCACGCCGCCGGGACCGGCCGCGGGCCGGGACAGGCCGACCACGCCGAGCGTGAAGACGCCGACCAGGCCGACGGTGGACAGCAGCGTGACGACCAGGACCGAGCCGAGGGCGTGCCAGTCGATGCTCATGCGGGACTCCTTCAGACGGTCGCGGTGGGGGCCGGGGTGCCGGCCGGCGGGGGGATCACGGCGGCGATGGCCGCGGTCACCGCGCCCTGCGGCTCGGGGACGGCGCCGGCGGCCTCGTCGTTGACGTTGGCGTGCGTGACGGGCCTGCGGCGCGCCGCCGTGCGGATCGCCGCGCACACCGCGAGCCCGAGCACGGCGACCGCGGCCACGCCCCAGTTGCCCTGGTCGGCCAGCAGCGCGGCGCCCGCACCGACCAGCCCGGCCGCGGGCAGCGTCAGCGCCCACGCGGCGACCATCCGCCCCGCGGTGCTCCAGCGCACCACCGCGCCGCTGCGGCCCAGACCCGCGCCCATGACCGAGCCGGAGCACACCTGCGTGGTGGACAGCGCGAAACCGAGGTGGGAGGAGGCCAGGATGGTGGCGGCGGCACCGGTCTGCGCCGCGAAGCCCTGCTGCGGCTGGATGTCGGTGAGGCCCCTGCCCATCGTGCGGATGATCCGCCAGCCGCCTATGTAGGTGCCGAGCGCGATCGCCGCGCCCGCCGAGACGACGACCCACAGCGGCGGGTCGGAGTGCGGGGCGACGACCCCGCCGGTGATGAGCGCGAGGGTGATCACGCCCATGGTCTTCTGCGCGTCGTTCGTGCCGTGCGCGAGCGAGACGAGGCCCGCCGAGGCGATCTGCCCGGCGCGGTAGCCCCTGGCCGTGGCCCGCGGGTCGGCCTTGCGGTCCAGCCGGTAGCTGAGCCGCGTCGCGGCGGTGGCGGCGAGGCCCGCGACGAAGGGGGCGGCGAGCGCCGGGACGAGGACCTTCATGACCACGGCGTCGCCGTGCACGCCGTGCCGCCCGACCGCGACCAGCGTCGCGCCGATCAGCCCGCCGAAGAGCGCGTGCGAGGAACTGGAGGGCAGCCCGGCCAGCCAGGTCAGCATATTCCAGACGATCGCGCCGACCAGCGCGGCGAAGATCATCTGCGGTCTGACGCCGGCCGACTCGTCGATGATGCCGCCGGAGATGGTCTTGGCCACCTCGACGGACAGGAAGGCCCCGACGAGGTTCAGCGCGGCGGACATGGCCACCGCCGTCCTGGGCTTGAGGGCGCCGGTCGAGATGGTCGTGGCCATCGCGTTGGCGGTGTCGTGGAAACCGTTCGTGAAATCGAACGCGAGAGCGGTGGCGATGACGATTCCGATCAGGAGCGTCATGTGTTCCATGGACCCAGGCAATCGTTCGATCGGACAGTGGCGAGCCGACCGTACGGACCGTTCGTGAACGGAAGGTGAACTGACAGGGGACTCGTGGTGCCAAGATGACAGGTCAGTGAACGCGGCGCCAAGGGTGATCACCGTCACGGTATACGGGCGGTGATCCGGGCCGCGGGGCGGCGACAATGCCGCGACCGGGACCGAGCCCGGGCCCGGACCCGGCAACGGAAGGACGCACCGTGCAGGACGCTGTCGCCGAAGCGTGGGAAGAGGTCGTCGCGGCCGCCCGCCGCAGCGTGGCCGACGGCCTCGTCGTCGGCACCTCCGGCAACGTCTCCGCGCGCGTCGGCGAACTCGTCGTCGTGACGCCCACCGGCGTGCCGTACGAGCGGCTGCGCCCCGCGGACCTCGTCGCCGTCGGCCTCGACGGGCGCCAGGTGCGCGGCGAACTGCGCCCGACCAGCGAGCTGCCGCTGCACCTCGCCGTCTACCGCGCCACGGACGCGGGCGCGATCGTCCACACGCACGCGCCGCACGCCACCGCCGTGACCCTCCTCACCGACGAACTGCCGCCCGTCCACTACATGACCGCCGCGCTCGGCGGGCCCGTACGCGTCGCCCCCTACGCGCTCTACGGCACCGAGGAACTCGCGGCCGGGGCGGTCGCCGCGCTCCGCGGGCGCACGGCGTGCCTCCTGGCCAACCACGGCACCCTCGCCCACGCCGCGACCCTCACCCGGGCCTACGAGCACACCGCCCAACTCGAGTGGATGAGCCGCGTCTGGCTCCTCGCCACCTCCGCGGGCCGCCCCCGGACCCTCTCCGCGGACGACCTCGCCGCCGCGTCCGCCGCCCTCGCCGCCTACGGGCAGCCGCACTGAACCGCCCCCCCGGGGCGGGCGGGGACGTTCCGCGCCGCGCGGCGCCGGGGCAGTGCCCCGAAACTCGCGCGGCGGCGTCCGGTTGGCCGCATGCCCCGCCGCGCGCGACACTGGACGGGATGCGACTGCGAACCGCCGTGGCGACGACCACGACCGTGCTGGGTGCGGGCACGGCCGCCCTCGTGGCGGCCGGCCGGTACGGCTCCCGCTTTGCCCTCCGCCCGCCCCCGGAGGGCCCCGCCCCGGAAGGGGCGGTGACCGTGCACGCGGTCGCGGAGGACCGCGTCACCCTCACCCGTACCGCGTCCTCGGCGCGCCGCGGCGTCTACGGCCTCACCGCGGACAGCGGCCTGCACGCCATCGCCGGCGACGTCGTCGGGAGCACGGCGTACACCGTGACCCGCAAGCTGCTCGCCGTCCCGCACGGCTCCCTCGACCAGGGCACCGCCGTCCGCCTCACCCCCCAGGTGCACCGGGGGGACCCGCGGACCGCGCTCGGGCTGGACTTCACCGAGGTCGCCGTGCCGGGCGAGCTCGGCCCGCTGCCCGGCTGGTACCTGCCGGGCGACCGGAGCACCTGGGTGATCACCGTGCACGGCCTCGGGGCGACGCGCGAGCACGCGATGAACGTCCTGCCGGCGCTGCACCACCACCGCTTCCCCCAGCTCGTGCTGGGCTACCGCGGCGACCCGGGCGCACCGCGGCCCGCGGACGGCATCGGCCACCTGGGGCGTGCCGAATGGCGCGACCTGGACGCGGGGATGCGCTACGCCCTCGAGTACGGCGCCGAGCGCATCGTGCTCTTCGGCTGGTCGGTGGGCGCCACGATGGCCCTGCACGCCCAGCGGCTGTCGGCCGAACGGGAGCGGGTCGCCGGCCTGGTGCTGGACTCGCCGGTGCTGGACTGGCGGGCCACGGTGCGGGCCGCCGCCGCGTCGCACGGCCTGCCCGCGCCGCTGACCCGGCTCGCGGTCCGCGCGGCGGAGGGCCGCCGGGCGCAGCCGCCGCGCGCGGCCGCGGCCCCGGCCGACCCGTTGCCGCCCACCGTCCCGACCCTGATCCTCCACGGCCCGGACGACACCCTCGCGCCCTGGGACGCCTCCCGTGAACTCGCCGCCCGGCACCCGGAGTCGGTGGTGCTGCACACCGTCCCCGGGGCCCGGCACGGCGCGATGTGGAACGCCGATCCGGCCGGCTACGAGGAGACGCTGCGGCGCTTCCTCACCCCGCTCATGTGAGCGCGTCACAGCGGGAAGGCCCGCCCGATTGGGAATCTGGGCCCGCACGTACGAGACTGCTCAAGTGACGTCCCGTAGCCCGCGAGACACTCCGCTCCGCCTCGTTCCCCGGCGGCCGCTCACCGCGGCCCGCAGGACCGCGACAACGCGCCGGTCGCGGCCTGCCCGGCCGCCCGAAGGCACCCCTCCGCTGCCGGAGCTGGCCCGGCTCGCCCGGGCCGAACTCGGCGCCGCCGTACGGCTCGCGCGCTGGGCGGGCACAGGGCCCGGCACCGCGGGACCGACGGGCATACTCTCCGATGACGCGCTCCGGCGCGCCGCCGCGGAGCTGGACCTGACGCCGCGCCTGATCCGCACCGCGTGGGACCACGCCCGGCTCTCCGGCCTCGTCGAACTGCACGGCGGTGCCGCCGTACCCGGCTGGCGGCTGCGCGCCTGGGACAGCGACGACACCGCGGTGCTGCGCGGCTGGGTCGCGCTCTTCGATGCGTGGTCGCTCGCCCACCCCTTCCTGCCCGGCGACCGCACCGGCCCCGACCCGGCGCTGGTCGCCGAAGTCATAGAGGCCGCACCGCAGTTGCTGTCCTTCCTGCACCTGTCCAACGGGCCCGTCCCGATCGACACGCTGCTCGACCTGCTCCGGCAGCGCGTCGCCGAGCTGCGCACCGAACGGCACGAACCGCCCGCCGACGGCGCCGGCGACCCGCTGCCCACGCTGCTCGACTGGACCCTCGACGCCGTCGCCCGCGTGGGAGCGCTCCAGCCGCGCGACCCCGAGCGCCCCGACGAGGTCGCCCTCACCCCGCTCGGCAGCTGGGCGGTGTGGGTCAAGCTGGAGCAGATCTGCGTCGCCGCGCAGGGCCCCGCCGGGCACATGGAGCAGTCCGCCGCGACCATGCTGCGCGCCTGCTCCCGGCTCTCGCCCGGCCCCGCCCGCGCCGAATACCGCGCCTGGCTCGCCGCGCGCCCCGTCGCGCCCGCCGTGGCCGAGCTCCTCGACACCGCCCGCGGTGACGACGCGCTGCTGCGCGGGCTCGCCTTCGAGGCCCTCCGCGTCGTCGGCGACCCGGCGGAGCCCGCGGTGCGGGCGGTCGTGGACGAGCCGGTGCTCCGCCCGTACGCGGTCCTGTGGCTCGCCGAACTCGACGGCGACGACCCCGACACCGCGACCGGCCTCCTCACCCGGGAGGAGGCCACGTGGCTGTGGGTCGACACGGCT
The DNA here is from genome assembly GCF_044333485.1 of Streptomyces sp. NPDC020983. Lineage (NCBI taxonomy): Bacteria > Bacillati > Actinomycetota > Actinomycetes > Kitasatosporales > Streptomycetaceae > Streptomyces > Streptomyces sp. NPDC020983. Next base: position 200,657 of record NZ_JBIRRA010000012.1, read on the forward strand.
GCCGCGGTCGCGGACCACGGCGAGGACCATCTGCTGGTCAGCCATCTCGACACCGCGGTCCAGGGCTCCGTCCGCGGGCTCCTGGAGGAGGTCCGCGGCGTCGGCCACCCCCGGACCGTCCAGGTGCTCGTCGCCCTCGCCGCCGCCCACCCCGACCCCGCCCTGGCGAAGGCGATGCGCAAGGCCGCGTTCCAGGTCCACACCGGCACCCCCTGAGCCCGCGCGCCCCGGGCTGCCCCCGGAGGTGCTGTGCGCGGCCTTCCGCGCGTGGGGGCCGGTGGCGCGGATTCCCGCGCCCCTGAAAAACGCCGGCCCTGCCTGCGGAGGGCACCCCCGGGGGCGCGCGTCCGCCCCGCAGGGCAGCGGACCGGCAGCGCGGGGAACCGCGCGACCAGCCACGACGCCGGGAACGCCGCGTGTCCCACCGCGAGGGGCGGCCCGGGGCGGACCGCCCTGGGCAGGGAGGGCCCGGCCCCCGGCCGCCGGGCGGCCAGAAGAGGACGGGGAGCGGGCCAGTAGACTGGGCCCGTGATCACCGCCACCGGCATCGAGCTGCGCGCCGGCGCCCGCATCCTCATCGAGTCCGCCTCCTTCCAGGTCGCCAAGGGCGACCGCATCGGTTTGGTCGGCCGCAACGGCGCCGGGAAGACGACCCTGACCAAGGTGCTGGCCGGCGAGGGCCAGCCGGCGGCGGGGAGCGTCGCGCGGTCCGGGGAGGTCGGCTACCTCCCCCAGGACCCCCGCACCGGCGACCTCGACATCCTCGCCCGGGACCGCATCCTCGGCGCCCGCGACCTCGACGTCGTGCTGCGCAAGATGCGCGAGAACGAGGAGCGGATGGCGAACGGCAAGGGCGCCACCCGCGACAACGCGATGAAGAAGTACGCGCGCCTGGAAACGGAATTCCTCACCAAGGGCGGTTACGCCGCCGAGGCCGAGGCGGCGACGATCGCGGCGGCGCTGGGCCTGCCGGACCGCATCCTCGGGCAGCAGCTGCACACCCTCTCCGGCGGCCAGCGGCGCCGCGTGGAGCTGGCCCGCATCCTTTTCTCGGACGCCGACACCCTGCTGCTGGACGAGCCGACCAACCACCTGGACGCCGACTCGATCAGCTGGCTGCGCGACTACCTGAAGACGTATCGCGGCGGATTCATCGTGATCTCCCACGATGTGAACCTCATCGAGACCGTCGTGAACAAGGTCTTCTATCTCGACGCGAACCGCTCCCGGATCGATGTGTACAACATGGGCTGGAAGCTGTACCAGCAGCAGCGGGAAGCCGACGAGAGGCGCCGCAAGCGGGAACGCGCGAATGCGGAGAAGAAAGCCGCCGCGCTCAATTCGCAGGCCGACAAGATGCGCGCGAAGGCCACCAAAACCGTCGCGGCGCAGAACATGGCGCGGCGCGCGGACCGGCTGCTGTCCGGTCTGGAGGCGGTGCGCGTCTCGGACAAGGTGGCCAAGCTGCGCTTCCCGGACCCGGCGCCCTGCGGCAAGACGCCGCTGATGGCGAGCGGTCTGTCGAAGTCGTACGGCTCGCTGGAGATCTTCACGGACGTCGACCTGGCGATCGACCGCGGCTCGCGCGTGGTGATCCTCGGGCTGAACGGCGCGGGCAAGACGACGCTGCTGCGGCTGCTGGCCGGGGTGGAGAAGCCCGACACGGGCGAGGTGACGCCCGGCCACGGGCTGAAACTCGGCTATTACGCGCAGGAGCACGAGACGCTGGACCCGGAGCGCACGGTGCTGGAGAACATGCGCTCGTCGGCCCCGGACACCGATCTGGTGGACATACGCAAGATCCTCGGCTCCTTCCTCTTCTCCGGCGACGACGTCGACAAGCCGGCCGGCGTGCTGTCCGGCGGCGAGAAGACCCGGCTCGCGCTGGCCTCCCTGGTCGTGTCGAGCGCCAACGTGCTGCTGCTCGACGAGCCGACGAACAACCTGGACCCGGCCAGCCGCGAGGAGATCCTGGGCGCCCTGCGCACCTTCACCGGCGCGGTCGTGCTGGTCACGCACGACGAGGGCGCGGTGGAGGCGCTCCAGCCGGAGCGGATCATTCTGCTGCCGGACGGCGTCGAGGACCTGTGGGGCCAGGACTACGCGGATCTGGTCGCCCTCGCCTGACCGCGCGCGACGAGCGTCGCGCGGGCCGGATGATCATGCCCGTTGGATCATTCGGCCCACCGCGCGTCCGTCATCTGTGTGAGTCCGGCTGGTACCCGCGCGCACCCCGCGCGAGGTGCGGGCCTCCGGAGGCGATCAGTGGCGTGACGTCGGCAAACACCTTACGTGCACCCGCTGACCTGCTGCTATTGCGCGGGAGGACTTCACGGCGGGGAATTCTGCGGCGAAAAACGTCCGCCGCGGAACGTTCTTCGGCGGCTATCGCGGGATTCCCGCGGGGAATGTCCCGTGACAGACCTTGTCGAATGGGTGGCCAGGAACGCGCTGAGGGGTGATCATGAGAGTCCATAGCGCACTTCCCTGGAGGAGGCACGGGTGGCCGAGACTCTGAAGAAGGGCAGCCGGGTGACCGGCGCCGCGCGCGAGAAGCTCGCGGCAGACCTGAAGAAGAAGTACGACTCCGGTGCGAGCATCCGGGCACTGGCCGAGGAGACCGGCCGGTCCTACGGTTTCGTGCACCGGATGCTCAGCGAGTCCGGCGTGACCCTGCGCGGTCGCGGCGGAGCGACGCGGGGCAAGAAGGCCGTCACCGCCTGACCTCGCCCCTTCCGGGCTGGTCGGCTGGTCACAGCCTGACCGGGTGACGAGCCCGGTCCTCACGGGCGGGCGCCTCCCGACCCTGCGCGACTGCGTGCCGAGCTGTTGGTTACTCTTCGGTAATCACGTACGCGGTCCGCTCGGAGGTCCCTGATGCCCGAAGACACCATCCTGCTCGAACGCGACGGAATCCGGCTGGCCCTGGACGGCAGCGGCACCGTCGCCACCATCACCCTGTGCAACCCGGCCAAGCGCAACGCGCAGTCGCCCGCCCTCTGGCAGGCGCTGACCGAGGCGGGACGGCAGCTGCCGGGGCAGGTACGGGTCGCGGTGCTGCGCGCCGAGGGGCCGTCCTTCTCCGCCGGGCTCGACCGGCAGGCTTTCACGCCCGAGGGCTTCGACGGCGGGCCGTCGTTCCTCGCACTCGGGCGCGGCGACGCGGGCGAGCTGGACGCGACCATCGCCGGGTACCAGCAGGCCTTCACCTGGTGGCGGCGCACCGACCTGATCACGGTCGCCGCCGTCCAGGGACACGCCATCGGCGCCGGTTTCCAGCTCGCGCTGGCCTGCGACCTGCGGGTGTGCGCGGACGACGTGCAATTCGCCATGCGCGAGACCAGCCTGGGCCTGGTCCCGGACCTCACCGGCACCAAGCCGCTCGCCGAGCTGGTCGGCTACGGCCGCGCGCTGGAGATCTGCGTGACCGGCCGCTCCGTGCACGCCGAGGAGGCCGAGCGCACCGGGCTCGCCAACCTCGTCGTGCCCGCCGCCGAGCTGGACGCCGCGGTCGCCGACCTGACCGCCGCACTGCTCGCCCCGCCGCGCGACGCCGTCAACGAGACCAAGGCCCTGCTGCGCGCCGCCCGCTCGACCTCCGAGGACGCCCAGTACGCGGCCGAGCGCGCCGCCCAGGGCCGCCGGCTGCGCGACCTCGCGGGCGCGGCGGAGTAGCCCGCGCCGCCCCTCGCGTACGGCACCGGGCCCGGCTCAGCGCGTACCGGTCACCACGACGGCCGCCGCGACCGGGCCCGGGGCGCCGTCCGCCGCCGCGGCCGCGACGGCGGCGGACACCGCACGGGCCACCGTGTGGGGGCGGTACCCCGCCGCCACCGCCAGCTGCACCTGCACCCGGCGGCCGTCCGGGGTGTCGCGCACCCGCACTCCTGTGCCGAAGCCCGCCAGCCGCCGCGTCAGCCGCAGCACGCCGGGCACCGCGAGCGCCGCGGCCGCGACCCGGTCGGCGGTCCCGTCCGCGGGCCCGTCCGTGAGTTCCGGCGGGCCCTCGCCCTCGACCACGAAGCCCTCGATCACCGCGTCCGGCGCGGGCAGCTCGTCCAGCAGCCCCGTCACCGCGAGGTCGACCGCGTGCACCGGCATCCCGACGCCCTCCCGGGCGGTCGCCCACAGGGCGGCCCGCAGCCGCTCCGCGGTCCGCGGCAGCGGGTCGTCCGGCGTGGCCGCGAAGTCCGCGGTGATCCGCAGCGGCCCGTACGGCAGCGCGCCCACCGGTGCGGCGCCCCGGCCCCCGGCCACCACGCCTCCTGACGCCCCGCCTTCTGACGCCCCGCCTTCTGACGCCACGGCTCCTGACGCCCCGCCTCCTGGCGCCGCGTCGGCCCCGTCGCCCTCCAGCTCCACCGCGAGCGCGCCCAGCCGTACGCCGGGCAGCGCGTCCGCCACCCGGCGCAGGGCGGCGGCGGCGGCGTTCTCGGTGATCCAGGCGGCGTCCGATGCCTCACCCAGCGGCAGCAGGCGTCCGAGCGCGACCTGTTCCCGCACCGTCCTGACCAGTCGGTCCATGGTCACCAGGTCTCCTCGCCTTCCGCTGTGCCGACACCCGAATGGGGGCCGGGCGGACCCCGCTGGGCGCATCCCCGGAGCGCGTCAGGGCATGCGCACATAGTGTGGTGCACGGAGCAGCCCAGACGAAGGGACGACTCGCGATGACGGACAGCGGGCAGTACAACCGGCCGGAGCCCGAGGGCTCCTCGGCCGCAGGTGACGGCGGCCGGACCCTGGACAAGGGATCGGCGGGGGGCCCGGCGCGCAAGGCGCTCGGCGACCCGGCGAGCCGGGGCCGTACGACCATCGCGGACGGCGTGGTCGAGAAGATCGCCGGGCTCGCCGCGCGGGACGTGATGGGCGTGCACGCCATGGGCACCGGCCTGTCCCGGACGTTCGGCGCGGTGCGCGACCGTGTCCCCGGCAGCACGCGCTCGGTCACCCGGGGCGTCAAGGCCGAGGTCGGCGAGGTGCAGACGGCCCTGGACCTCGACATCGTGGTCGAGTACGGCGTCTCCATCGTCGATGTCGCCCGCGCGGTGCGGGAGAACGTCGTCGCGGCCGTGGAGCGCATGACCGGCCTGGAGGTCGTCGAGGTCAACGTGGCCGTGGGCGACGTCAAGCTGCCCGACGAAGACGATGACGACGACCGCGAGCAGCGGGTCCAGTAGTGGCGACTGCCCGGCACCCCGAAACGGCACGACGGACCTGGAGCGGACGATGAGCATGGCGGTGATCGGCCTGGCGGCCGGCATGGCACTGGGGTTCGCCGGGTATTTCGGCGGCTTCGGCGCCTTCCTCGTGGTGGCCCTGCTCGGCGCGGTCGGTTTCGTCGCCGGCAAGTTCTTCGACGGGGACCTCGAGCCGGGGGACTTCTTCCGCACCAGGGACCGCGACCGCGACCGTGACCGGCGGCGCTGATGGCATCGGCAGTGCCCGGACAGCTCCCCGCGGCCGACCGCGGGGCGCTGCGTATCGCGGACCGGGTCGTCGCCAAGATCGCCGCCCAGGCCGCCGGTGAGGTCCTCGACGGCGCGCCGGGCGCCGAGCTCGTACCGCGTGACGCACGCCCGCACGCGTCGGTGTCCGTGCGCAAGGACACCGCGCGGCTCCGGCTGACCCTCGAACTGGGCTACCCGGCCAACATCGGCGCGGTCTGCGGCACGGTCCGCCGCCATGTCACCGGGAGAGTCGAGTCCCTGACGGGTATGGATGTACCCGAGGTGGCCGTCGAGGTGGAGCGGCTGCACTCCGCGGCGGCGGACGGCGACGAGGGGAGGGTGGAGTGAGCGGCGACAGCGGCGGCGGCCAGGGCGGCCAGGGCAGTCACGAATACCGCGAGCAGGACCCGAGCGAGTCCGCGGAGGAGAGCGCCCGGCTCAGCATCGCCAAGCGGCCCCCCATCGAGCCCTACGCGGTGACCTCCGGGCTGCCCGGTGCCGGAGAGGGCCCCAGGGTCCGCCGCTTCTGGGCCGGCCGCCGCATCCCCGCCGCGCTCACCGCCGCGGTGGGAGTGGCGCTGACCGGGCTCTTCCTCTACGACATCGCCTCGGTGCGCGCCGACCGCCAGGCGATGCAGTGGCGCAAGACCCTCGCCGACGAGCTCGCCACCCGGCACCTCGACAACGTCTGGATCATCGTCGGCGCCGCCGTGTGCGCGGCGCTGGGGCTGTGGCTGCTCGTGCTCGCCGCGACCCCCGGGGAGCGCGGCCTGCTGCCCATGGCCCGCAACGGGGCGGGCGGCGTCCGCGCCGGGCTCGACCGGCGTGCCGCCGAACTCGTGCTGCGTGACCGGGCGATGGAGGTCTCCGGGGTGCGCTGGGCGCGCGTCGACGTCGGCCGCCGGCGCATCAAGGCCCGCGCGGCCTCCCACTTCCGCGAGCTGGAAGAGGTACGCGACGACCTGACGGCGGCGCTGGACGAGGCCGTACGGCAGCTGGGGCTCGCCAGGTCGCCGCATCTGCACATCCACCTCCACCGGGCCGAGAAGAAGGGGTGAGGGCGCCGTGCGGACGACCGTCAACCGGGTGCTGCTCGCCCTGACCGGGCTGGTCCTGCTGGTGGTCGGGCTGTCGGTGCTCGTCGGCAGCCTCGACCTGCAGCGCCACTGGGGCTTCACCATGCCGGGCTGGTGGCCCTTCACCGGGCCCAAGGACGTGCTGCTCACCGCCCGCAGCAGGACCCGCTACCGCTCCGACGGCTGGTGGTGGCCGGTCGTCTTCGCCGTGCTCGGCGTGCTCTTCCTCGCCGGCCTGTGGTGGCTGCTCGCACAGACGCGCACCCGGCGGCTGCGGCAGGTCAGGATCGACAGCGGCGACGGCCAGGGCGCGCTGCTGCGCGGCCGCGCGCTGGAGAACGTGCTGCGCGCCGAGGCGGAGGAGGCCGAAGGCGTCGAGTGGGCGAACGCGATGCTCGTCGGGCGGCGCGGGGCACCCGGGGCCCGGCTCGTGCTCGGGCTCGGCCCCCGGGCCGCCCCGGAGGACGTCGTCGCGGGCCTCGACTCCCGCGTCCTCGACCGCGCCCGCACCTCCGCGGGCCTCGACGCGCTGCCGGCCGAGGCCCGTCTGAGGCCGGTCCGCCACCGCGCCTCCCGGGTCACCTGATCCCCGGCGGGGCCGCCGTGTGCGCTGCGGGCCCGCGGAGGCCCGCCCCGGTCGGCACCCCCGTCACAGGGAGTACAGGGCCCCGCCGTCCACGGGGAGCGTCAGGCCCGTGAGGTAGGAGGCCGCCGGGGAGAGGAGGAAGGCCGCGGCGCGGCCGAACTCCTCGGGGGTGCCGTAGCGGCGCAGCGGGATGCGCGCGGAGTTGGCGGCCCGCGCGCTGTCGGCGTCGCCGCCGAGCGCGTCCAGTTCGCGTACGCGGTCGGTGTCGATCCGCGCGGGCAGCAGGCTGACGACCCGGATCCCGCGGGGACCGACCTCCGCCGCCAGGGTCTTGGCGAAACCGGCGAGCCCCGGGCGCAGCCCGTTGGAGATCGCGAGCCCCGGAATGGGCTCGCGGACGGAGCCGGAGAGCACGAAGCCGATGACGCCGCCCTCGCCGAGGGCCGCCGCGGCGGTGCGGGCGAGCCGTACGGCGCCGAGGAAGACGGACTGGAAGGCGGCGAGCCACTGCTCGTCCGTCATGTCGGCGGCGGCCCCGGCGGGCGGCCCGCCGACGCTGACGAGCACCCCGTCGAGCGTGCCGAAGCGCGCGCGGGCGGTGGCGAGCAGGGTCTCCGCGGTCGCGGGGTCCGCGTTGTCCGCGACGACGCCGAGCGCCCGCTCGGGGCCGCCCAGTTCCGCCGCGGCCGCGTCCACCGTCTCCGCGGTGCGCCCGGACAGCACGACCCGCGCACCCTCCGCGGCGAGTTCGCGGGCGGCGGCGAGGCCGAGGCCGCGGCCGCCGCCTGTCACCACGTACACCCGGTCCTTGAGTCCGAGGTCCATCTCAGGGCGTCCTTCCGTCGGGGCCGGTGAGGGCGAGCGCGGTGTTGACCAGGCCGACATGGCTGAACGCCTGCGGGTAGTTGCCCAGCTGGCGCCCGGCGACCGGGTCCCATTCCTCGGCCAGCAGCCCGACGTCGTTGCGTACGGTCAGCAGGCGTTCGAAGAGTTCGGTGGCCTCGTCCGTGCGGCCGGTGGCGTGCAGTGCGTCGGCGAGCCAGAACGAGCAGGCGAGGAAGGCGCCCTCGCTGCCGGGCAGCCCGTCGACGCCGCCGGAGTCGGGGGAGTAGCGGCGGACGAAGCCGTGGTGGTCCAGCTCGCGGCGGACCGCCTCGACGGTGCCGGCCACCCGTGGGTCGGACGCCGGCAGGAAGCCGACCTGCGGGATCAGCAGCGTGGCCGCGTCCAGCTCGGCCGAGCCGTAGGACTGCGTGAAGGTGTTGCGTTCGGCGTCGTAGCCGTTCTCGCACACCTCGGCGTGCACCTGCATCCGCATGGAGCGCCAGCGGTCGGTGTCGCCGCGCAGCTTCGGGTGCGCCTCCAGGGTGCGCACGGCGCGGTCCGCGGCGACCCAGGCCATGACCTTGGAGTGCACGAAGTGCCGGCGCGGTCCGCGCACCTCCCACAGGCCCTCGTCGGGCTCGCGCCACTTGCCCTCCAGGAACTCCATGAGGGCGCGCTGGAGGTTCCACGCGTGCGGCTCGTCGCGCAGGCCGCTGTTCCTGGCCAGGTAAAGGGAGTCCAGCACCTCGCCGTACACGTCCAGCTGGAGCTGTCCGGCCGCGGCGTTGCCGACCCGCACCGGGGCGGAGCCCTCGTAGCCGCCGAGCCACGGGACCTCGTACTCGGTGAGCCGCCGCTCGCCCGCGATGCCGTACATGATCTGGAGGTCGGCAGGGTCGCCGGCGACGGCCCGCAGCAGCCAGTCGCGCCAGGCCTGCGCCTCGGCGAGGAAGCCGCCGGAGACCAGCGCGTTGAGGGTCAGGGCGGCGTCGCGCAGCCAGCAGTAGCGGTAGTCCCAGTTGCGCACCCCGCCGATCTCCTCGGGCAGCGAGGTCGTGGCGGCCGCGGCGATGCCGCCGCTGGGGGCGTAGGTGAGCGCCTTGAGGGTGATCATGGAGCGCAGGACGGCGTCCCGCCACGGCCCCTGGTAGCGGCACTGCGCCGACCACCGCTCCCAGTCCTCGACGCTCTGGTCCAGCGAGACGAAGGGGTCGATCCGGCGCGGCTTGCCGGTGTGCGAGGAGTGCCAGGTCAGGACGAAGGCGATCCGGTCGCCGGCCGCGACCGTGACGTCCGCGTAGGTGCGCATGTCCTTGCCGTACATCGGCAGCGGCGGCTCGGTGCGCAGCCACACGGCGTCGGGCCCGGCCACCGCGACCCGCTGGTGGTCGGTGCGGCGCACCCACGGCACGACGCTGCCGTAGTCGAAGCGCAGCGTCAGCTCGCTGCGCACGGCGACCTCGCCGGACACCCCCTCGACGATCCGTACGAGGTCGGGCGCGTGGTCGCGCTGCGGCATGAAGTCGGTGACCTTGACCGTGCCGTCCGGGGTGTGCCAGACGGTGTCCAGGACGAGCGTGTCGCCGCGGTAGGAGCGCTCGCTGCACTGCTCCGGCGCCCCGTCCAGCGGGGCGATCCGCCAGTGGCCGTTGTCCTTGTCGCCGAGCAGCGCCGCGAAGCACGCCGCGGAGTCGAAGCGCGGCAGGCACAGCCAGTCGACCGACCCGTCCCGCCCGACCAGTGCGGCGGTCTGGAGGTCGCCGATGAGCGCGTAGTCCTCGATACGTCCTGGCACGGCCCCGCCTCGTCGCCTTCCGGTCCTGGTGTCGAGTGTGCTGGTGCGGCTACCGCACCGCTACCGGAACGCTGCCTTCGGGCTCCTGCGGCTCCGCCGGGTCCGCGGCCTGCTGCGCGCGCTCGGCGAGGATCTCGGCGCGCTGCCGGCGCAGCAGCACCACCCAGCCGACGGGCACCATCGCGGTGAACAGCCACCACTGGATCGCGTAGGCCATGTGCGGGCCGATGCTCCGGTGGTCCGGCTCGGGGACGAGCCCGGGCTGGCCGGGACCGGGCTTCGGCGAGGTGGACACCAGTTCCAGGTAGCCCCCGACGACCGGCGCCCGCAGGTGCCCGGCGTCCTTCACCTGCGGGCCGCTGATGAGCATGATCTGCCGCTCGGGCAGGCCGGTGCGGTTGCGGATGCCGGTGGCGGAGCTGGTCTCGTCCGGGCGCAGCCGGCCGACGACGGTGACCTCGCCGGACGGCGGCGGGGTGATCCTCGGGAACGCCTTCGGGTCGTCGCCGGGCGCGATCCAGCCGCGGTTGACCAGTACCGCGCGGCCGTCGTCCAGGATCAGCGGGGTGATGACGTGGTAGCCGACCTGCTCGCCGCCGCCGGAGGAGTCGTCGGAGCCGGAGTTGCCCGCGGTGCGGTGCCGGGCGACGACCTCGTGCGCGGTGTCGTAGTGGCCGCGCGCGGTGACCGTCTTGTAGAGGTCCTCGTGCGGTACCCGGAAGCCGGGGGAGGTCACCGACTCCACGGGGACCGGCGCGGCCCTGAGCGCCGCGGCGATGAGGTGGTTGTTGGCCACCCGGTGCTCGTGCCGGTGCAGCTGCCAGAAGCCGAGTCTGACCATCACCGGCATCAGCACGAGGCCGACGAGGGTGAGGACGACCCATTGGCGGGACAGCAGGAAGCGGTACACCCCACGACGGTACAACCCGGCCGTGGGGCTCCCGCGGGTAGGGGTCCGCGCCGGGCCGCGGGTGGGCCGCCGGCCGGTGGCCGGGGCCTCAGGCCGGGGCGGGGGTGGTCTCGACGTGGTCGACGATGCCGGCGGCGCCCTCCGCGGCCGCGCAGTGCGCGCAGCAGTAGAAGTGGCCGTCGGCCTCGACGCCGTGCCCGAGGATCTGCACCCGGCAGTGCTCGCAGATCGGCGCCAGCCGGTGGGCGGCGCACTCGAAGCAGTCGAAGGTGTGCACCGCGCCCTGCACGTGCACCTCGAAGGTCATCGCATAATCGTTTCCGCAGACTTCGCATCGTGCCATGGGGCACAGGCTGCGGCCCGCGGACGGCCCGGGCAACGCGCGCGCCGGAGTGTCGCCCGGCTGCCACCCGGACGGCCGCCGGGACGCAGGGACGGCCGCTCAGCCGTGCACGTCCCGCGCCGGGACGACCGCCTTGAGCAGCTCGGTGAACTCCCGCTCGCCGATCACCGGTGTCCCGTACTCCCGGGCCCTGACCGCCTTGCTGGTCGGTGAGTCCGGGTCGTTCGTGACCAGCAGGCTGGTGAGCCGGCTGACGGACGACGCCACGTGCAGCCCGGCGTCGGCGGCCCGGTCCTCCAGCAGCTCGCGTTCCGTCCCGGTGTCGCCGGAGAAGGCCACCCGCATCCCCTGCACCAGCGCCCCGCCCGGCTCCAGCCGCCCCGGGTTCGGGTACGGGCACGGCGGGCGCTTGCGGGCCGGCCGCCAGCCCGAGCGGGGGCCCGACCCGTACAGCCGCCCGTAACGCGGCGCGGGCACGGGGGAGTCGACCCATTCGGTCAGCGGGCGGCACGCGTGCAGCGGCAGCGGTATCCCGGCGGCCGCCGCCAGGTGCAGGCTCGGCCGGAAGGTCTCGGCGAGCACCCGGGCGTCGTCCAGGGCGTGGTGGGCGCGCCGCTGGACCACCCCGTAGTGCGCGGCCAGCGACTCCAGCTTGTGGTTGGCCAGCGGCAGCCGCAGCTCCTTGGACAGCACGATCGTGCACAGCCGCTGCTCGACGGGGGCGGCCGACCGGGCGCGGGCGTACTCGCGGGCCAGCATCGACCAGTCGAAGACGGCGTTGTGCGCCACCAGCACCCGGCCCGCGAGCCGTTCGGCCAGCTCGTCCGCGACGTCGGCGAAGAGCGGGGCGTCGGCGAGCGCGGCGGCCGTCAGCCCGTGGATCCACACCGGTCCCGGGTCGCGCTGCGGGTTGACCGGCGAGTACCAGTGGTCCTGGACGTCCCCGCGGGCGTCGAGGCGGTAGACCGCGGCGGACACGATCCGGTCGTCCCGGCCGAGCCCGGTGGTCTCGACGTCGACCACCGCGTAGCCCTCGGGGTAGCCCGCGGGCCATGGCGTGGGGCGGGGAGGCACGGTGGGGTTGTCCAGCATGGTGAGGAGGATACGGCGCGGGGCCGACAGCGGATCGTCCCCGTCCGGCGGGCGGGACCGCGCGGTGCCGTGGCGGAGTTGACGCGTGTTGACGCGTACGCGTCCGTACTAATCGGTAACCACCTCTGGTGCGCGCCCGGGACGCGCCTCTATGGTGCGCGCATGCCGCAACTGCCCGATGTCGTCCTGTGGTCGATACCCGCCTTCGTGCTGCTCACCGTCGTCGAGGTGATCAGCTACCGCATTCACCCCGACGAGGACGCGGCCGGCTACACGGGCCGGGACACCGCCACGAGCCTGTCCATGGGGCTGGGCAGCCTCGTCACCGACGCGCTCTGGAAGATCCCGGTCGTCGCCGTCTACTCCGCCCTCTACGCGCTCACCCCGCTGCGGGTGCCGGTGCACTGGTGGACGGTGCTGCTGATGCTGCTCGCGCAGGACTTCTCCTACTACTGGTCGCACCGCGGGCACCACGTCGTCCGGCTGCTGTGGGCCTGCCACGTCGTGCACCACTCCAGCCGCAGCTTCAACCTCTCCACCGCGCTGCGGCAGCCCTGGACGAGCCTGACGTCCTGGCCGTTCTACCTGCCGCTCGTCGCGCTGGGCGTGCACCCGGCGGCGCTCGCCTTCTGCTCGTCGGTCAGCCTGGTCTACCAGTTCTGGATCCACACCGAGCGCATCGACAAGCTGCCGCGCCCGCTGGAGCTCGTGCTCAACACGCCCTCGCACCACCGCGTCCACCACGCGTCGCAGGGCAGCTACCTCGACCGCAACTTCGGCGGCATCCTCATCGTCTGGGACCGCCTCTTCGGCTCCTTCACCGCCGAGACCGAGCGCCCCGTCTACGGCCTGACGAAGAACATCGCGACCTACAACCCGCTGCGCGTCGCCACCCACGAATACGCCGCCCTCGCGCGTGACCTCGCGGGGGCGACCAGCTGGCGCGACCGCCTCGGCCACCTCGTCAACGGCCCCGGCTGGGCCCCGGCCCCCGCTCCCGCCCCCGCTGCGGCACCGCACTCCGGCACCACGGCCGCCCCCGGGACCCGCACCCCGGAGGCGGCGGCGTGACGGAGAACACCCCGCAGCCCGGCGCCGAGCGGGCGGCGCGCGTCCTCGCGCTGTTCTCGGCCCTCGCGGTGCTGCACCTGACGGCCGTCATCGGGCACTACGACGTCCTGCGGGTGGTGACCAAGCCGCTGCTCATGCCCGCCCTCGCGTGGTGGGTGCAGTGCCGGCGCGGTCCGCGGCTGCTGGTCGCCGCGCTGCTGTGCGGCTGCGGCGGGGACGTGCTGCTGGACGTCGGCGGCACCGTGCCCTTCCTGCTCGGCATGGGCTCCTTCGCCGCCGGGCACCTCTGCTACCTGCGGCTCTTCACCCGGCTCGGTTCCTTCCGCGGCCCGCGCACGGCGGTGCGCGTGCGGTGCGCCGCGTACGGCGCGGTGTGGGCCGCCCTCGTGGTGGCCCTCTGGCCGGGCCTGGACGCCGGGATGCGGGTCCCGGTGGCGCTCTACAGCGTCCTGCTGACCGCCATGGCCGCGGGCGCGTACGGCGCCGGGCCGTTCGCCCGCGCCGGCGGACTGCTCTTCCTGCTGTCCGACAGTCTCATCGCGACCGACCTCGCGGACTGGCCGCTGCTTCCCGGCCACGGGACCTGGGTCATGGCCACCTACCTGCTCGGGCAGGCGCTGCTGGCCTTCGGCGCGGTGCTCACGGTGCCCGGCATCGTGCTCCGCCGCACCTCAGCCGCTCCGGCGCCGGCCGGCCCGTAGCGCGGCGATGCTCAGCAGCGGCAGCCGCACGCTCCCGTAGGGCCAGTGCCCGGCGGCCGCGGCGCGTGTCCCGGCGGGCGGCGGCACGGCGGCCACCGGGGCGGCGAGCCGCACGCTGCCGTACGGGCGGGGGCGTGGGCTCCCCGGCGTCGGGGACTCCCCGGCGGGCGGCGGCGGTGGGGTCGGCACGGCGGGCTCCTCGCGGCAGCAGGGGCGCCGGGGGCGGCGCGGTGACGGCACGGGTGTGTGCCCTGCCCAACGAACCGCGGCCGCCCGGGTGTCGCCCGGACCTCACGTGCGGCACGTAAAGGTGAACGGCGCGGATGCGTCGACCAGGGCTTTCGCCGTACGGGCCGGGCCGCCGCCGGGGACTTGTCGGCGCCACCCCCTAGGCTGGAGGGGACGGCGGCGCAACCAGGTGCCTGGAGGGAGGGCGGAGCCCGTGCTGATCGACACCCACGGACGCGTGGCGACCGACCTGCGGGTCTCGCTCACCGACCGCTGCAATCTGCGCTGCACGTACTGCATGCCGGAAGAGGGCCTGGCGTGGCTCGCCAAGCCCGACGTGCTCACCGACGACGAGATCGTGCGCCTGGTGACCGTCGCGGTGACGCGGCTGGGCGTCACGGACGTCCGCTTCACCGGCGGCGAGCCCCTGGTGCGCCCCGGCGTCGCCGGTGTCGTCGAGCGCTGCGCCGCGCTCGACCCGCGCCCGCGGCTGTCGCTCACCACCAACGGCATCGGCCTGCGGCGTTCGGCGGCCGCGCTGCGCGACGCGGGCCTGGACCGGGTCAACGTCTCGCTGGACACCCTGCGCCCCGACGTCTACCGCACCCTCACCCGCCGCGACCGGCACGCCGACGTCCTCGCCGGCCTCGCCGCGGCCGCCGCCGCGGGCCTGACGCCGGTGAAGGTCAACGCGGTGCTGATGCGCGGGGTCAACGACACCGAGGCGCCCGACCTGCTGCGCTGGGCCCTCGACGAGGGCTACGAGCTGCGCTTCATCGAGCAGATGCCGCTGGACGCGCAGCACGGCTGGCAGCGCGCGGACATGGTGAGCGCCGAGGAGATCCTGGCCGCGCTGCGCACCCGCTTCGACCTCGCCCCCGAGGGCGGCGCGGCACGCGGCTCGGCCCCCGCCGAGCGCTGGGTGGTGGACGGCGGGCCGGGGCGGGTCGGTGTGATCGCCTCCGTCACCCGTCCCTTCTGCCGTGCGTGCGACCGCACCCGGCTCACCGCCGACGGCCAGGTGCGCAACTGCCTCTTCGCCCGCGGGGAGACCGACCTGCGCGGGGCGCTGCGCGCGGGCGCCACGGACGCACGGCTGGCGGAGCTGTGGCGGGCGGCGATGTGGGGCAAGAAGGCGGGTTCGGGCCTGGACGACCCGGAGTTCCTGCAGCCCGACCGCCCCATGTCGGCGATCGGCGGCTGAGCGGGGCCGCGCGCCCCGGGCCGCGGCTCAGGCCTGTGCGGCCGGGCGGCTCTCCCACTCGGCGAGCGTCACGACGTCCTTGAGGAAGCCGCGCATGCCGAGGAACTGCGTCAGGTGCTCGCGGTGCTCCTCGCACGCCAGCCAGGTCTTGCGCCGCTCCGGCGTGTGCAGCTTCGGGTTGTTCCACGCCAGCACCCACACCGCGGGCACACGGCATCCCTTGGCCGAGCAGATCGGCGTCTCGTCGTTCACGGCACCCAGTAAACCCCACGGGCCGGGGCGCCCGGCACGGCGGACGCAAGGGCCCGGGCACCCGGATGCGGACATGGCGACGCCGGGCAGCCACGGGGGGAGCCGCCCGGCGTCGGTCCGTCGCCCCGACGGGGGATGCGGAGCGCCTAGGCAGTATGTCATGCACTGACGCGCTCGTGGAGTGGAACGTCAGCACTGATCTGAGCTTTCCTTGAGGTTTCGCTCACGTGCGCGGACATGCCGGGCACCGGCCCGGGGCCGGTACGGGGAAGCGCGCAGGCGCGGGGACGTGCGGGAGGCGTGCGGGCGCCGCCGCCGTCAGGCCTCGGGGACGGGCGCCGCGTCCCGCTCGGCCCCCAGCTCCACCCGGGCGGCCTCCAGCACGGGCACGCTCGGCGGCGGGACGTACGTGGTCGTGGGCGCCTTCGGGGCGTTCTCCCGCCCGGCGTTGGCGACGACCACCGCGACGTACGGCAGCAGCATGCCGACCACCAGCATCGCCCAGGCGAGCGGCCGTTCGACGTTCCACAGGATGACGGTGAGCAGGACGGACAGGGTGCGGATCGTCATCGCGACCATGTAGCGCCGCTGCCGCCCGCGCACGTCCTCCGTCAGCCCGGTCCGCGCCCCGGAGATCCGGTAGACCTCAGACCCACCCTGCTTCCGCATCCATCCACCGCCCAGTCCAGGGGCCCGGCTCCGCTGCTCACGGCTGGCAGCGCGCCGTGCCGGCTCCGCACCACGGTACGCCCCGCCGGCCGCGCACCACAGAGCGGGGCGCCATCCGGATGTACGGTCTCGCCGCCTTCCCGGAGTTTGGCGCGATCCCGTCCCCTCCGCCCGACATGCGCCACCGCCCGGCCCGGCGGAGACTGACGGCACTGCACGACCCTGCACGGGGGCGCACCGCGCCCCGCGAACGAGGAGGCGCGGTTATGGGCTGGCTGTGGGCGATCATCGTCGGACTCGTGCTCGGCCTGATCGCCAAGGCGATCCTGCCGGGCAAGCAGGTGCTTCCGCTGTGGCTCACCGTGCTCTGCGGTATGGCAGGAGGCCTGCTCGGCAACGGCGCGGCCGGCTGGCTCGGCGTCCGCGACACCAAGGGCATCGACTGGACCCGGCACGTGCTCCAGCTCGTCGGCGCGATCGTGCTGGTGGCGATCGGCGACGCGTTGTGGGCGGCGCACAAGGCGAACCAGCGCCGCCGCCGCACGATGACGCGCTGACCGGGGCGGGCCGGGCCCGCCCCGGTCAGGACGGCAGCAGCCGCAGCCGCTCGGGCGGCACCGGGCCGCTCAGCCACACCCCGTTGGCGCTGCACCGGAAGACGTGCCCGGCGGCGGCCAGCCCCGCCGCGTCGACCGCGAGCACGGCGGGGCGGCCGTGCCGGGAGCCCACCCGGACGGCGGTCTCCCGGTCGGCCGAGAGGTGGACGTCCTGCCGGGACATCGGCCGCAGCCCCTCGCGCAGGATCAGCGGCACGGTGACGGTCGCCGTGCCGTGGAAGAGCACGTCCGGCGGCACGGCGGGGACGAGGCCCAGGTCCACGGTGACCGAGTGGCCCTGGCTCGCCCGGATCCGCCGGCCGTCCCCGGAGAAGGCGTACCGCCTCTTGTTGTTGGTCTCCACGACGTGCTCCAGCTCGGCCCGGGTCAGCGGCCTGCCGTGCGCCGCGCACGCGGCGAGCAGCACGCCGACGTCCACCCAGCCGCCCTCGTCGAGTGCCACGCCGATCAGTTCCGGCTCGTGCCGCAGCACCCGTGCCAGGAACTTCGACACCTTGACCGTGCGCCTGTCGTCCATTCCCCCCCTTCCCGGGGCCGTCAGACCCCCTGGCTCACCGAACTCATGTTGAAGTCCGGGATCCGCAGCGCGGGCGCCGCGGCCCGCGTGAAGTAGTCGCTCCACTCGCGCGGCAGCGTCCGCTCGGTGCGGCCCGCCTCGGCGGCCCGGCCCAGCAGGTCGACGGGCGACTCGTTGAAGCGGAAGTTGTTCACCACCCCCGCCACCTCGCCGTCCTCGACCAGGTAGACGCCGTCCCTGGTCAGCCCGGTCAGCAGCAGCGTGGCCGGGTCGACCTCGCGGATGTACCACAGGCACGTCAGCAGCAGACCGCGCCCGGTCCCGGCGACCATCTCGGCGAGCGACTGCTTGCCGCCGCCCTCCAGGACCAGGTTGTCCGCGGGCGCCGCGAGCGGCAGCCCTGTGAGCTGCGCGCTGTGCCGGGTCGTCGGCAGGTGCCGCAGCGTGCCGTCCCGCACCCAGTCGACCGGGGTGACGGGCAGGCCGTTGTCGAAGACCGACGCGTCGTCGCCCGAGGAGTGCGCCACCACGAAGGGCGCCGCCTCGAGGCCCGGCTCGCCCGGGTCGCTGCGCAGCGTCAGCGGCAGCGCCGACAGCCGCTCGCCCACCCGGGTGCCGCCGCCCGCCTTGCTGAAGACGGTACGGCCCTCGGCGGCGTCCCGGGCGCCCGAGGACCACAGCTGGTAGATCATCAGGTCCGCAACCGCCGAGGGCGGCAGCAGCGTCTCGTACCGCCCGGCGGGCAGCTCGATCCGCCGCTCGGCCCACGTGAGGCGCTGCGCCAGCTCGGCGTCCATCTCCAGCGGGTCGACGTCCCGGAAGTCCCGCGTGGCGGTGCCCGCCCACGCCGAGCGGGCGGCGTCCGGGGACTTCGCGTTGAGCTCCAGGGTGCCGGTCGGCTGGTCGTGCCGCAGCCGCAGCCCGGTGGAGGTGCCCAGGTACGTCGACGTCATCGAGTGGAAGGCGAAGCCGTACAGCAGCCGTCCGCCCGCGCGCGCCGACCCGAAGGCCTCGCCGAGCGCGGGAGCGAAGGCCGCGAAGACGTCCGAGCCGGTCTCGGCGGGCGGCGCGGTGAAGTCCGCCGCCTGCGGCCCCCCGTCCACCAGCGGCTGCGCGTCCTCCGCGGGCCCGGCCTCGCGGGCGGCGGCCTCCGCGGCGCGCACCAGCCCCTCCAGGTCGTCCGCGGTGACCGCCGAGCGCGACACCACGCCGGACGCGGTGCCCTGCGCACCGTCGACGGTCGCGATGACGGTGAGCGTACGGCCGCGCGTCACGCCGTTGGTGGTGAGCGCGTTGCCCGCCCAGCGCAGGTTGGCGCTCGACTCCTCCTCGGCGATGACCACGCACCCGTCCGCGGCCGACAGGTCGAGCGCCCGCTCGACGATCTCGTGCGGCTTGCTCGCTCCGGAAGTCACCGGCCCGCCTCCTGCGTCGTGTTGAGGATGTTCACGCCCGTGAAGAGGGCCGACGGGCAGCCGTGACTGACCGCCGCGACCTGGCCGGGCTGTGCCTTGCCGCAGTTGAACGCGCCGCCCAGGACGTACGTCTGCGGGCCGCCGACGCCCTCCATCGAGCCCCAGAAGTCGGTGGTCGTGGCCTGGTAGGCGAAGTCCTTGACCTGGCCGTCGAGGCGGCCGTTACGGATGCGGTACGCCCGCTGACCGGTGAACTGGAAGTTGTAGCGCTGCATGTCGATGGACCACGAGCGGTCGCCGACGACGTAGAGGCCGCGGTCGACCCCGCTGATCAGCTCCTCGGTGGAGGGGCCGCCGGGTGCGGGCCGGAGGGAGACGTTGGCCATCCGCTGGACGGGGACGTGCCCGGGGGAGTCGGCGTAGGCGCAGCCGTTGGAGCGGTCGAAGCCGGTGAGCCGGGCGATGCGGCGGTCGAGCTGGTAGCCGACCAGGACGCCGTCCCTGACCAGGTCCCAGGACTGGCCGGCCACGCCCTCGTCGTCGTAACCGACGGTGGCCAGGCCGTGCTCGGCGGTGCGGTCACCGGTGACGTGCATGAGCGGCGAGCCGTACTTCAGCGTGCCGAGCTGGTCGAACGTGGCGAAGGAGGTGCCGGCGTAGGCCGCCTCGTAGCCGAGCGCGCGGTCCAGCTCGGTGGCGTGCCCGATGGACTCGTGGATCGTCAGCCACAGGTTGGACGGGTCCACGACCAGGTCGTACGCGCCCGCCTCGACCGAGGGCGCGCGCATCTTCTCCGCCAGCAGGACGGGGATCTCGGCCAGCTCGGCGTCCCAGTCCCACACGCCGCCGGTCAGGTACTCCCAGCCGCGGCCGGCCGGCGGGGCGAGGGTGCGCATCGAGTCGAAGCCGCCGGTGTCCGGGTCGACGCTCACAGCGGTGAGGTGCGGGTGCACCCGGACGCGCTGCTGGGTCGTCGTGGTGCCGGCGGTGTCGGCGTAGAACTTGTTCTCGTGCACCGCGAGCAGCGACGCGTCCACGTGGCTGACGCCGTCCGCGGCCAGCAGCCGGGCGCTCCAGTCCGCGAGCAGCCCGGTCTTGTCGGCGTCCGGCACCTCGAACGGGTCGGTCTCGTACGCCGACACCCAGGTGCGGTCGGCGTGCACCGGCTCGTCCGCCAGCTCGACGCGCTCGTCGGACCCGGCGGCGGCGATGACCTGCGCGCTGAGCTTGGCCATCGCCACGGCCTGGCTCGCGACCTTCGCGGCCGCGTCCATCGTCAGGTCCACGCCGGAGGCGAAGCCCCAGGCGCCGCCGTGCACCACGCGTACCGCGTAGCCGAGGTCGGTGCTGTCGGAGCTGCCCGCGGGGCGGGCGTCACGCAGCCGCCAGTGCGCGCTGCGCACCCGCTCCAGGCGGAAGTCGGCATGCTGGGCGCCCAGTGCGCGGGCTCTGGCGAGTGCCGCGTCGGCCAGCGCGCGCAACGGGAGCGCGAGGAATGCCGGATCGACGTCACGGTCCAACTGTTGGGGCACGGCGGACTTCCCTTCGCATCGGCCTGTCCGCAGTGAATCATGGCCCGCTGCCGGCCGGCTCCGCCACAGCATTGCACCGGCCACGGCGACCCCATTTGCGCAAGCTGTCCAGATGGATGGGCGAATGGTGGGCGAAATCGGAGACGAAACGGTCTGTCAAGATGCAGGACCGGTCAGTCGGTTGTTCACCTGTCCCAAACTTGTTCGAGTCCCGCGCCTCTGGCTAGAGTCGGCCGCCATGACCGCAGACCTCTCCCTGATCCGCAGTAGCTTCGCAGTCGTGGAGCCCCACGGTTCACAGGTGACCGGATATTTCTACGAGCACCTTTTCGCCAACAACCCCGGGGTGCGTCCGCTCTTCGCCCCGCACATCGACGACCAGCGCGACCGCCTGTGGGCGGCCCTGGGCGCCCTCGTCAACAACATAGAGAACACCGAGACGCTGGTCGGCATGCTCCAGAACCTGGGGCGCCGCCATGCGGGCTACGGCGCGCTGCCCGAGCACTACCCGGCAGTCGGCGCCAGCCTGATCGCGACCCTGCGGCACTACGCGGGCGACGCCTGGACCCCTGAGATCGAGGAGTCCTGGGTGGCGGTCTACGGCGTCATCAGCAGCACCATGATCTCCGCCAGCGAGGAAGCGGCGGCTACGGCCTGACGCGGCCGACGGCGGCTCCACCGCGGGCCGCCGCCCGGCTGCGCCGGTCCGCAGGGTCCACCCGAAACACCAGCCACCGGAGGGTGGTCGTGAGCGATTCCCAGGCGCTGAAAGATTCCTTCGCCCTGGTCGGCAAGTCAGGGGACGAAGTACCCCGCTACTTCTACTCCTATCTGTTCCTCATCGCGCCGGAGGTCCGGCCGATGTTCCCGGTCAACATGGGCATGCAGCGCGACCGGCTGGTCAACGCCCTCGGCCAGATCGTCTCCGACGTCGACGACCCGGACGCGCTGGTCCCCTTCCTCCAGCAACTCGGCCGCGACCACCGCCGCTTCCAGGTCGTGGCGCGGCACTACGAGGCGGTGGGGCAGGCGCTGCTGGCGACGCTGGCCTACTTCCTCGGCGAGGCGTGGACCCCCGAACTGGAGAAGGGCTGGACGGAGGCGTACACCGTCGTCGCCGGCGCCATGATCCAGGCCGCCGAGAGCGACGGCGCGGTCAACCCGGCGTGGTGGAACGCCGAGGTCATCGGGCACGAGCAGCGCGGCTTCGACCTCGCGGTCGTCACGCTGCGCCTCGACCAGCCCATGCGCTACTCCGCCGGGCAGTCCGTCATGGTCGAGACGCCGATGCTCCCCAGCACCTGGCGGTCCTTCACCCCGGCGAACGCGGCGCGTACCGACGGCCTGCTCGAACTGCACGTCCGCTCCATCGACGGCGGCCTCGTCAGCCCGGCCATCGTCTACCGGCTGCGGCAGGGCGACGTGCTGCGGCTCGGCGCCCCGGTGGGCGACCGCCTGACCCTGCGCGCCTCGGCCGGCCGCGACCTGGTGCTCGTCGCCGGCGGCACCGGCCTGGCCCCGCTGCGCGGCCTCGTCGAGGAGATCGCCTGGCAGGGACCGCCGCGCCAGGTCGACCTCTTCTTCGGGGCGCGCGACGCCCACGGCCTGTACGACCTGCCCACGCTGCGGCAGTACGAGCAGGCCAACCCCTGGCTTCGAATAACGCCGCTGGTCGGCCTGGACGCGGGCACGTTCGAGAACCGCAGCATGGCTGGGCCGGTCCTGCGGTCCGGCGCATGGCACGGCCGCTCGTTCTACGTGTGCGGCTCGCCGTCCATGGTGTCCGCGACGGTGCGCGATCTGGCGAACGCAGGCGTCCCCCACGACCTGCTGCACTTCGAAGACGCTCGGTGATCGGAGACACGTGAACGAGACAGGAGCACGCCCGGCGGACCGCCCGGTGACGCCCGAGGCGCTGCGGTCGATGACCTTCCCCCGCGCCCCCCTGACCCGTCGCGGCTACAGCGAGGACGCGGTGCACGACGCCCTGCGCCGGGCCGCGGCGACGCTCACCACGGTCATGGAGGAGAACGACCGGCTGCGGACGGACATGCAGCGGCACCGGGACTGGATCCGCGCCAACAACATCGGCGACGGCAGCAGTCCCACCGGGGTGCCCACCGTGGACGCGGTCCTCCAGCAGGCCCGCGCCCAGCAGTCCGCCGAGCAGACCGTCGTCGCCGCCCGCGAGCAGGCCCGCACCATGCTGCGGGCGGCCCGCGCGCAGGCCGAGGCGGTCCTCCAGCAGCTGCGCGAGCACGAGGGCGGGGAGAGCACCCAGGAGGAGACCGAGCGGCTGCTCACCTACCTGCGGCAGATCGCCCAGTCCCTCACCGTCACGGTGGACCAGTACTCCACCAAGCACACCCCGCCCGCCCCGTCCGCCGCCGCCCCTGCCACGAGCGGCGGCCGGCCGGTCATCTGAACCGGACCCCCCGGGCCGGCGGGGCGCGTCACGCGCCGTCGGCCCCTCCGGCGCGCGCGGCCCGACTGCCGTGACGCGCGCGGACCCCGGCGCGGTCCGGACCGGCCCCGGCCGCTGACGTGGCCCGGCCGCGGGGCCACCCGCGCCCCCGGCGACGCCGCCGCAGCCCGCGGCACCGGGGCCGCCGCGTCCGGCCGCCCCGCCTCCGCCGCCGGCCTCCCGCCCCGCACCGGACGGCAGCCGGCCCGCCGGGTGCGGCGGCGCAGCGACGGCCCCGGGGCCTTCCACGGCCGCGCCGATGTCGTCTTCGGACAGACCCCCGCCGCGGCGGGGGCGGCCACCGCCGGCGCCGCCCGTCCGCCGGCCGGCGCGCGGACCTCCGCGGGCGCCGCGAGGTCCCCCGCCCTCCGCCGCGTCCACGGTGCCGGCGCGCCCGTGACCGCCGCCGCGAAACCCCCGCGACCAGCGACGCCGCCCCGAGCACCGGCACACCGGCGGCGGAACCGCCGGCCGGCGCCGTCCCCGCGGCGGCCGCGCCCGGCCCGCTCGTCCGCAGCCGCCGCCGGGCCGCCGCCCGTACCCGGGAGGGACGGCGGGCGGCCGGCCCTGTAGGAACCCCACAGGGTGGGCCGGGGCAGCCTGTCAGGGGCCGATTCCCCGGATCGGCTCCGCGACCGATAGCTTCTCAGGGAGATTCTCGACCCTGAGGAGTGATCCGTTGAGCCGCTCGGTTCTCGTCACCGGAGGAAACCGGGGCATCGGCCTCGCCATCGCCCGGGCTTTCGCCGACGCGGGCGACAAGGTCGCCATCACGTACCGCTCCGGCGAACCGCCGGCCGACCTGGTCGCCCTCGGCGTGCTCGCGGTGCGCTGCGACATCACCGACGCCGAGCAGGTCGACCAGGCCTACAAGGAGGTCGAGGCCGCGCACGGCAACGTCGAGGTGCTGGTGGCCAACGCCGGCATCACCCGCGACCAGCTGCTCATGCGCATGTCCGAGGACGACTTCACCGCCGTCCTGGACACCAACCTCACCGGCACCTTCCGGGTGGTCAAGCGCGCCAACCGCGGCATGCTGCGGGCCCGCAAGGGCCGGGTCGTGCTGATCTCCTCGGTCGTGGGCCTGCTCGGGCAGGCCGGCCAGGCGAACTACGCGGCCTCCAAGGCCGGCCTGGTGGGCTTCGCCCGCTCGCTGGCGCGCGAGCTGGGCTCGCGCAACATCACCTTCAACGTCGTCGCACCCGGCTTCGTCGACACCGACATGACCCGGGCGCTCACCGACGAGCAGCGCGCGGACATCATGGCCCAGGTGCCGCTGGCCCGCTACGCGCAGCCGGAGGAGATCGCCGCCGCGGTGCGTTTCCTGGCGTCGGACGACGCCGCGTACATCACTGGAGCCGTCATCCCCGTTGACGGCGGATTGGGCATGGGTCACTGAGCACATGAGCGGAATCCTCGACGGCAAGCGCATCCTCGTCACGGGTGTGCTGATGGAGTCCTCCATCGCCTTCCACGCCGCCAAGCTGGCCCAGGAGCAGGGCGCCGAGCTCATCCTGACCGCCTTCCCCCGGCCCACCCTCACCGAGCGCATCGCCCGCAAGCTGCCGCGCCCGGCCAGGGTCGTCGAGCTGGACGTGACGAACGCCGAGCACCTGGCCGGCCTGGAGGACGTGGTCCGCGGGGAGCTGGGCGGCCTCGACGGCGTCGTCCACTCGATCGGCTTCGCCCCGCAGGACGCGCTGGGCGGCAACTTCCTCAACACCCCCTTCGAGTCGGTCGCGACCGCCATGCACGTCTCGGCGTTCTCGCTGAAGTCGCTCACCATGGCCTGCCTGCCGCTGATGCCGGAGGAGGGCGGCTCGGTCGTCGGCCTCACTTTCGACGCGAAGTTCGCGTGGCCGCAGTACGACTGGATGGGCCCGGCCAAGGCCGCGCTGGAGGCCACCTCCCGCTACCTGGCCCGCGACCTGGGCAAGCGCAACATCCGCTGCAACCTGGTCTCGGCCGGCCCGATCGGCTCCATGGCCGCGAAGTCCATCCCGGGCTTCGCCGAACTGGCCGGGGTCTGGGACCACCGCTCGCCGCTGGCCTGGGACATGTCCGACCCCGAGCCCGCCGGGCGCGGCGTGGTCGCGCTGCTGTCCGACTGGTTCCCGAAGACGACGGGCGAGATCGTCCACGTCGACGGCGGCCTGCACGCCATCGGCGCGTAGCGCCCGCCGCGGGGGCGTCCCGTGGGAGGACGCCCCCGCCCCGCTGCTCAGCCGGCCGCGGCGCCCGGTGTCGTGCGGAAGCGGCAGTGGAAGGCGTGGGCGCGGGCCTCGGCCGCGGCCCGTTCGCTGTCGCCGGCGCGGATCGCGGCGACCAGCCGGGCGTGGTCGAGATGGTCCTCCGGGCGCAGCCGCGGGCCGACGTCCGCACGCAGGAAGTCGCGGAGCACCTCGCCGAGGTCGGCGTAGAGGGCGGTCAGCACCTCGTTGTGGGAGCTGGCGACGACCGCCAGGTGCAGTGTCGCGTCCGCCGCCACGAAGGCCTCCTTGTCGCCCGAGTCCCAGGCCCGCTCGCGCCGCTCCAGCAGCGTGTCGAGCTGTCGCAGGTCCGCGTCGTCGCGCCGCTCGGCGGCCAGCGCCGCCGCCGAGGCCTCCAGTGCCCGGCGCAGCTCGGCGATGTGCAGCGGTTCGGCGTCCGCGAAGCGCCGCTGCATCACCCCGGCCAGCTCGCTGGTCGCCACCACGTAGGTGCCGGAGCCCTGCCGGATGTCGAGCAGGCCGTTGTGCGCCAGCGCCCGCACCGCCTCCCGGACGGTGTTGCGCGCGACCCCGAGCCGTTCGACCAGCTCGGGCTCGGTGGGGATACGGCTTCCCACCGGCCACGCACCCGAGGTGATCTCGGCACGCAGCCGGGCGATGACCTGGTCGGCGAGCGCGGCGGGACGGGGCACGGGTCCGAGATTCATCCCATCATTCTATGATGAAACCCATGCGTGACGACGAACCCCGCCCGCTGCCCGCCTCCGACGACCCCGGCCGGGACCCCGGGCACGTGCCCGGCACGGCCCGCCCGGTGGCCTCCGTGTCCGGGGCCCACCGCGGCCGCGCCCGCCCGGCGGCCGGATCCGGTGCGGATGCGCCCCTTGGCGGTGCCCGCCGGGGGGCCACCGCGGCGCCCTCCGCGGCGCGCGGGACCCGGACGTCCCCGGCGGGGGCACCCGGGACCGGGACCACGGGGGGCCCGGGCGGCACCGCGCCCCATGGGGCGTCCGCAGCGTGGACACGGCGGCTCGCCGTCGCCGGGCTGCTGCTCGCCGCGGTCAACCTGCGGCCCGCCGTCACCGGCCTTGGGCCGCTCATGAAGGAGGTGCGCTCCGGCCTCGGCATGAGCGGCGCCATGGCGGGCCTGCTCACCTCCGTGCCCGCCGCCTGCTTCGCGCTCTTCGGCTTCGCCGCCCCCCGGCTGGCCCGCCGGCGCGGGCCCGGCGCCGTCGTCCTCGCCGGCATGGCCGCCGTCACCGCGGGTCTGGCCCTGCGCCCGTTCGCGGGCGGCACCGCCGCCTTCCTCGCCGCGAGCGCCCTCGCCCTCGCCGGTATCGCGGTCGCCAACGTCCTGATGCCCGTCATCGTCAAGCGCTACTTCCCCGACCGGGTCGGCCCGGTCACGGGCCTGTACTCGATGGGCCTGTCGCTGGGCACCGCGCTGGCCGCCGCCCTGTCCGTGCCGCTCACCGGCGCCATGGGCCACGGCTGGCGGCTGGGCCTGGGGGTGTGGGCCGCACTCGCCGCGGTCGCCGTCGTGGTGTGGCTCCCGCTGGCGCGCGACCGTGCCGCCGCCCCGCAGCCGGCCGCGCCGGCCCCCGCCGCCGGGCGGCCCGCCGCGGAGGAGCCGGGCCGGATCACCCGCAGCCGCACCGCGTGGACGATGGCGGCGTTCTTCGGCCTCCAGGGCACCTCCGCGTACGTCACGATGGGCTGGATGCCGCAGATCTTCCGGGACTCCGGCATCTCCGCCGACCAGGCGGGACTGCTGCTGGCGCTCACCATGGTGCTGGGCGTGCCGCTGTCGTTCGTGCTGCCGCCGCTCGCCGCCCGGATGCGCTCGCAGGGGCCGATCGTGCTCGTCCTCGCCGCCTTCCAGATCGCCGGCTACGCGGGCCTGTGGGCCGCGCCCGCCGCGGCGCCCTGGGCGTGGGCGCTGCTGCTGGGCGTCGCGAACTGCGCCTTCCCGCTCGTGCTGACCATGATCGGCATGCGCGCCCGGACCGGCGCGGGTGTCGTACGGCTGTCGGCCTTCGCGCAGAGCACGGGCTACCTGCTGTCGATCCCCGGCCCGATCCTGGTGGGCGCGCTCAACCAGGCCTCCGGCGGCTGGGGGCTGCCGCTCGCGCTGATGCTGGCCCTCGCGGTACCGCAGGCCGTCTGCGGGGTGCTGGCCGGGCGGAACCGGCACATCGAGGACGAACTGTGACCCCGCTTCCGGCCCGCGGGGTCTCCGGTGCCAGACTGGTCGCATGCCCGTACTCGAACCGAATCCCCCGCAGCCGCAGCGCCGGCTGCTGATCCTGTTCGGACTCATGATGGGGGTGCCCGCGCTCGTCGCCGTCGTCGCGATCATCGCCGCACGGATGGGATGACCCTTCCCCCGGTGGCGCGCGGTGCCCTCGGCGGGGGCCGGCGGCCGACCGCCCGTCAGCAACCCTGAGGCGACCCTGAGTCCGGGGTGGGGACAACCCCACCATCCATGGGGGGCCAGGCTCAGGGGCACATGGGTGGACGGCCGGATGGGGACCGGGGGCGCGTGACCGTAGCGTCGTGGTTGTCAGGCCGGCCCGCGCCGGCCGGCACGTCCCGGCAGCCCGACGGCACCCACGGAGGCGGTCACCGTGACCACCCAGTCCCCGCACCTCTACGCACGGCACACCCCGGCCGCGCCCCGCACCGCCGCCGGCCGCCGCACGCCCGGCGCGGTGCAGACCCGGCTGCCGTGGTGGGCGGTCGCGCTTCCGGCGATCGCCTTCGCCGCGCTGCTCCTGCTGCTCACCGGCGCACGCGCCGACACCGCCGCGGCAGCCCCGGCCGGTGACGTGTTCGGGCATGCCGCGAGCGCCGTGTCCGGGCTCCTCGGCCACCTGGCGTGACGGCCCGGCACCGCTGCGCACCTGCGGCGCGGCGCCGCCGCCGATCACGCCCATCCCGCGCCTGACTGCGGGTTTTCTGGAAAGCTGAGGGGCATGACCGTCGATTCACCCCGCACCCTGGTCCTGCTGCGGCACGCGAAGGCCGACTGGCCGGACGTCCCCGACCACCAGCGGCCGCTGGCCGAGCGCGGCCGCCTGGACGCCCCCGCCGCCGGCCGCCGCCTCGCCGACGACGGCATCACCCCCGACCTCGTCCTGTGCTCCACCGCGGCCCGCACCCGTGAGACGTGGAAGCTCGCCGCCCACGAAATGCCGCACCGCCCCCGCACGGTCTACGAGGAGCGGCTGTACGAGGCGAGCCTCGGCGATCTGATCGCGCTGCTGAACGGGACGCCCGACGACATCGGCTCCCTGCTGGTGGTCGCCCACAACCCCGGTATGCACACGCTGACCGAGGCCCTCACCGGCAGTGCCGACAGCGCGGCCCTGGCCCGTGTCAAGCAGGCGGGCTTCCCCACCGCCGCCTTCGCCGTCCTCACCTTCACCGGGCAGTGGAAGGACGTCGAGCACGGTGTCGCCCGGCTCGCCGCCTTCTGGGCGCCGCACGAGGCCTAGACGGCACGGCTACGGCCTGGGCTTCGCCTCACCCTCCGTGCCCATGCGCTCCAGCACGATGTGGACCCGGTGCTCGACGTGTGAGACGCGCCAGCGCTTGCCCAGCAGGTCCACGGTGCTGCCCGCCACCAGGCCCGGGTGGTCCGACACGGTCTCGCCCTCGCGGTAGACCCGCAGACCCCCGGCCGGTGCGGCGGCGCCGGCGGACGTACGGGCCACGACGAGGTGGATCCGGCCCCGGTGCCGCACGAAGTACGGCACGTGCCAGCGCACCGACCAGTGATCCGGCGGATACGTGCCCTCGGGCGGCGTGGAGGGCTCGCGGCGCGGCTGATCGCTCACGGGATCTCGAACTCCTGCGGATCGACGAAGTATTTGTCGAACTGCTCCTGCGAGACGACGACCTCCGGTGACGGGCTGCCCCAGGGGTTGCCCAGCACGATCTTCCCGTCGCCGGTGAAGCGGCGCACGTAGTAGGCGTGGTCCGTGTGGTAGCCGTCCGGCAGGTCCGCGGGAGGGTTGTCCTCGTCGCCGTCCGGGGTGAGGACCGTGATCGCCCTGCCCGAGTCGAAGATCTTCTTCAGGTCGGGGATGCTCTTGTCCTCGTGCCTGCCGATGCCCAGGAAGCCGCCGGCCTTGATGTCGCCGCCGGAGTGCCCGGTGATGTAGGGCACGGACCTGCCGGGGTTGTTGTTCTCGATGCCGCCGTAGCCCTTGTCCCCGCCGAAGGCGATCGCGAACGCCTTCTCGTAGTAGCCCGGCCAGGTGTCGCCGTTGCCGGTCGCGGACACCGGGTAGCCGTCCCCGTCGACCAGCAGGTCCGGCGTCATCGTCACCCAGCGGAAGTTACCCTCCCGGTCCCAGACCCGCACGCTCACCGTGCCGTTGGCGTTCTGCTCGATGCCGTCCCGGATGAACTGCGGGTCGCGCTGCGCGACCGAGCACAGCGAGGAGAAGTACCAGCAGTCGCCCAGGCCCCGCTGGTGGATGTCGTCGACGGACACGCCGTCGGCGATGAGCGGGTCGGTGGGCACGCCCCAGTGCAGCCCGGAGGCGTTCACGCCGTTCTGCGGGTTCTCGCCGTCCTTGTACGCGCCGGTGCCGGTGAAGTCCGGCTGCACGCAGGGGAAGGCGGTGAGGAACTTGTCGAAGTTCTCCGGGCCGAGCCGGGACAGCAGCGTGTCCAGGGTGGCGTCGCGCCGGTCGGCCGGTACTCCGTTGGAGTCGAAGGGGTTCCAGCCGGAGTCGCCGTGGTCGTTCATCAGCTCGTTGTAGTGCGCGAGGTCGGCGGGCGACGCCCGGGTGATCACGGCGTCCAGCTCCGCCGAGGTGAGCCCGGTGAGGGTGGCGGCGAGCCGGTCGAGGTCGTCGGTGTCGCCGTTGACCCCGAAGTCGGTGTGCTGGAGGGCCTGGAGGGCTTTCAGCGCCGCGTCGACCTTCGTGCCGTCGGGTGCCTTCTCGTCCAGGAAGACCGACGCGTCGTCCACCGGGTAGCCGGCCGCCTCGAAGAGCCGGACGCCCTTGAGCTGCGCGATCCGGCGCTTGATCTCGCCCTGCATGGTGCCGAGTTCGGAGGTGAGCCGGGCGGGCAGCGGGGCGTTCGGGCCGGAGGGCGCCGGTGCCTGGTTCGGCAGCGGGGGCCACACGATTCCCGGGACGGCGGTGACGAGCTGCTGCAGGGCGGGGTCGTGGGAGGCCTTCTGGCCCGGCGGCAGGTTCTGCTGGGCGCCGTTGAGCAGGGTGGTGAGCTGCTGGTGCAGCCCGGCGGCGTGCCCGGCCAGCGCGTCGAGGGTGCCCGCGAAGGCGGTGAGGGCGTCAGGGTCGAAGCCGTGGAAGTCCGTCATCGGGCTCCGTTCGCCGGCGCCCCGGTCGTGGACCCGCTCTTCGCCCGGTCCTCCAGGTCGGCCGCCGCCGACTCCCAGCGGGCGGCGTCCGCCGTCAGCGAGGTGGCCATGGAACGCAGCGCGCTCTGCCGCTGCGCCAGCGTCGTCGTGCAGCGGTCGGCGTAGGGGCCCGTCCACATGGCGCCGCCGGTCAGGGCGTTCCCGGGCCGCGGCTGGGCCTTGGAGACCGCGCCGTCCAGACAGCCGCCCAGCGACTTCGCCAGCGCGCGCGCCTGCCGGGCGTGCTCGCGCAGCGCGGTCGCCCGCTGCCGCAGCACGACCGGATCGTCGTCCCCGTAGCCCATGGCCGGCCTCCCCCGCGGTGCTGTCGGCGGGCCGTCAGGTGACCGCGGCCCGCCGGGGAGCCTAGCGGGAGCCCTCCGGTTCCTGCCAGCGGCCGCCGCTCATCCCTCCCGCGCGGTGAGCGTGACGGCGGTGCCGGAGGTGACGGGCGCGACGGTGAGGAGCACCCCGCCGATCTCCACGGTGTCGCCCGCACGCAGGGCCGGGTACTTCGCCACGGTCGTACCGGCGCAGTAGACCTCCAGACCCGCGGATCCGGACGCCCGGTCGGCGTAGCTCACGAC
Organism: Streptomyces sp. NPDC020983; assembly: GCF_044333485.1. Taxonomy (NCBI): domain Bacteria; kingdom Bacillati; phylum Actinomycetota; class Actinomycetes; order Kitasatosporales; family Streptomycetaceae; genus Streptomyces; species Streptomyces sp. NPDC020983. The sequence continues at coordinate 231,578 of NZ_JBIRRA010000012.1, forward strand.
CGCCATCAGGCCGGCCGCGGTGTCGTGCGGCCGGTGCACCCCGAGCACGAGCGAGCGGCCGGGCGCCGGGAGGTCCGCGGTGCGCGCGGCGCGGGCGGCGGGGTCGGTGGAGAAGCACAGCGAGCGCAGCGCCGCCCGGTCCCCGCGCGCCGCCACCGACGTCAGGACGGGCGGCTTCGCCGCGGCCGCCGCCCGGTCCGCGGCCGCGCGCGGAGCGAGGACGACGCGGTAGGTGCAGATCTGCGCGACGGTGTACGCGTGTCCCCGCAGGGCCACCTCCGCACCGGGCCGCACCGTCTCGGTCTGCTCCGCGGGGCCCGCCGGGGACCGCGCGACGAGGAGGGTGGCGGTGCGGGTGCCGCCGTCACCGGAGGCCGCGGAATACTCCACGGAGCGCCCGCCGCCCCCGGGCAGCGGCACCGAGCCGCCGCGCAGCACGTGCACGCCGTCCGCCGGGGCGGTGCCGGAGCACACCGGGCCCCGGTCTCGGGACGGCGGCGGCACCGCCTTCTTCTTGCCGCCCCCGCCACCGCCGCAGGCGCACAGCGCGGCGGCCAGCGCCACCGCCGTGAAACCGCCGAGGACCGTCCGGTGCCGCATGGCCCACCCCCTCGGGGCGAGAGCGTAGCGGGTCAGTCGGTGGGCAGGCCGTCCAGCGCGTCCGCGGCCTCGATCTCCTCGCGCGTGATGCCCAGCAGGAAGAGCACCGTGTCCAGGAAGGGCACGTTGACCGACGTGTCGGCGGCCTCGCGGACGACCGGCTTGGCGTTGAAGGCCACCCCGAGGCCCGCCGCGTTGAGCATGTCCAGGTCGTTGGCGCCGTCGCCGATCGCGACCGTCTGGCTCAGCGGCACCCCGGCCTGCTCGGCGAAGCTGCGCAGCAGCCGGGCCTTGCCCGCGCGGTCGACGATGGGCCCGGTCACCCGCCCGGTGAGCCGGCCGTCGACCACCTCCAGGGTGTTCGCGGCGGCGAAGTCCAGCCCGAGCCGCTCCCGCAGGTCGTCGGTGACCTGGGTGAAGCCGCCGGAGACCACCCCGACCTGGTAGCCGAGCCGCTTGAGGGTACGGATGAGTGTCCGCGCGCCCGGCGTCAGCCGCACCTCGGACCGCACCTTGTCCACCACCGACACGTCGAGCCCCGCCAGCAGCGCGACCCGGGCGTGCAGCGACTGCTCGAAGTCCAGCTCACCGCGCATCGCGGCGGCCGTGACCTCCGCCACCTGCGCCTCGCACCCGGCGTGCGCGGCGAACAGCTCGATGACCTCGTCCTGGATCACGGTGGAGTCGACGTCCATGACCACCAGCCGCTGCGCCCTGCGGTGCAGCCCGGCCGGCACCACGGCGACGTCCACCCCGCGGGCGGCGCCGGCCACCGCGAGCGCCGAGCGCAGCGCGACCGGCTCGGCGCCGGACACGGCGAATTCGACGGCGGTCACCGGGTATTTCCCGAGCCGGAAGATGCGGTCGATGTTCCCGCCGGCGCCGGTGATCACGGCCGTTATGGCCGCCGTGGTTTCCGCGGTGAGCGGCCGTCCCAGCACCGTGACGTGCGAACGCCCCTCGCGCCGCGGCCGGTTGTCGCCGATACCGGAGATGATCTCGGCCTGCATGCCGAGGCTCTCCGCCCAGCTGTGCACGGTGGCCCGCAGGTCGCCCTCGCTGCCCGTGCCGGGCGCGGGGGTGGTCACCAGCGCGCACAGCATCATGCGGCCGCGGGTCACGAGCTGCTCGATGTCGACGACGTCCACGCCGTAGGCGGCGAGCGTGTCGAAGAGGCCCGCGGTGGTGCCGGGTCGGTCCTTGCCGAAGATCTTGACCAGCAGCGTCGGCACGTCGTCCGCCGGCACGGGGGCGGCGGGCGTCACCGCTGCGGCGGAAGCGGTCTGCGAGGCGTCGGAGGCGTCGGAGGCATCATCCATGGTCTTCACACCGTATCCGCACCGCGCGCACCTATCAGCATCCGTCCCGCGTGCCGGACACTGTGCGGGGGCCGCCGGGGGAACGCAACGGAACCCGCCCCACCGCGCTCCGCGCCGAACGCCGGGGCGCGCCGCGCCGTGCCGTCCGGATTCGGTTGCAGGAACGGATCCGGGAGGGCGCTTTCTGTTACGAGACCGGGGCCTGCGATAGTTCCTCCCGATGTCCGCGATCTCTAGACTCCTCTGCACGGGGGACAACACGGGGGACGAACAATGGGGTTTGGGGTGCCAGAACTCGTACTGGAATTGAACGGCAGGACCTGGGCGCTCGATGCCTCCCGGTCCTACAGCCTCGGGCGTGACCCGCAGAGCGATCTCGTCTGTGACGACCCGCGGGTCTCGTGGCGGCACGCCACGATCCGGCGCGCGGAGCGCGGCTGGGTGATCGAGGACCAGGGGAGCACCAACGGCACCTTCGTGCACGGCCAGCGGATCCAGACCGTGGATCTCGGTCCGGGCACCACGATCAACCTGGGCAACGCGACCGAGGGCCCGCGGCTGAGCTTCTCCGCCGCGCCGGCCCCGCAGCAGGCGGCGCCCGCCGGGCACGCCGCCCAGCAGCCGCCCGCCTACCAGGCGCCGCAGCCGCACGGCTTCCACCAGCCGCAGCCGCAGGCCTTCCAGCAGGCCGCGCCGCCGCAGTACGCGCCGCCGCCGCAGCAGCAGGCCGCGCCGGGCTACCCGCAGTACCAGCAGGCCCAGCAGGCAGCGGCCCCGCCGCAGCAGGCCGCCGCTCCGTACCCGCAGCCCGGTGTGCCGCCGCAGTCCGGCGGCGGGTGGCCGCAGCAGCCGCCGGCCCCGCAGGGGGCGCCGCAGCCGCAGGCGGGCCGTCCGGGCTACAGCGACCGCAGCCCGACGACCTTCCACCAGCTGGCCCTCGGCCGGGTCATGCGCATCGGCCGCGCGCTGGAGAACGAGCTGGTCGTCTCCGACCTCCAGGTCTCCCGGTACCACGCGGAGTTCCGCGCGCACCCGGACGGCCGCTACGAGATCGTCGACCTCGGCAGCCACAACGGCACCTATGTCAACGGCCAGCCGATCCAGCGGCACCTGCTCGGCCCGAACGACATCGTCGGCGTCGGCCACTCCACCTTCCGGCTGGTCGGAGACCGGCTGGAGGAGTTCGTCGACACCGGCGCGGTGTCCTTCTCCGCGCGCCGCCTGTCGGTGACCGTGCCGCACGGCAACACGACCAAGACGATCCTGAGGGACGTCTCCTTCGGGGTGCCGGAGAAGTCGCTGATCGGCGTGATCGGCCCGTCCGGCTCCGGGAAGTCGACGCTGCTGCGCGCCCTGACCGGCTACCGCCCCGCGGACCAGGGCGAGGTGCTGTACGACAACCGCAACCTGTACAAGCAGTTCGCCGAGCTGCGGCAGCGCATCGGCCTGGTCCCGCAGGACGACATCCTGCACAAGGAACTCCAGGTCAAGACCGCCCTGCGGTACGCCGCCAAGCTCCGCTTCCCCGGCGACACCGCGGCGGCCGAGCGCGAGGCGCGCATCGACGAGGTACTGCGCGAGCTCAAGCTCGACATCCACGCCGACAAGCGCATCACGGCGCTGTCCGGCGGTCAGCGCAAGCGCGTGTCGGTCGCGCTGGAGCTGCTCACCAAGCCGTCGCTGATCTTCCTGGACGAGCCCACGTCGGGCCTCGACCCGGGCATGGACCGGGACGTCATGAAGCTGCTGCGGGGCCTGGCCGACGACGGGCGCACGGTCCTGGTGGTCACCCACTCGGTGGCCGAGCTGGCGCTGTGCGACAAGCTGCTGGTCATGGCGCCCGGCGGCGCGGTGGCCTACTTCGGCCCGCCGGACGAGGCGCTCAACTTCTTCGGCTACGACAACTGGGCCGACGTCTTCTCCGCGTTCGAGACCTACCGCGACTACGACTGGATGGGCCGCTGGCGCGGCTCGCAGCATTACCAGACGTACGCCGCCGACCTGGACTCGGCCGCGCCGCAGGCCGCGCACTACATACCGCACCAGGCCGCCCGGCCGCCCAAGCCGCAGGGCTGGGGCTCGCAACTGGGCACCCTGGTCCGCCGCTACCTGTCGGTCATCGCCTCCGACCGCGGCTTCATAGGCCTGATGCTCATCCTGCCCACCGTGCTCGGCATCGTCAGCCTGCTGATCCCGGCGAAGGCCGGTCTGGGCTACGGCCCCGTGCGGGTGCACGGCCAGAACCGGGACGCGGGCACGATCCTGATGATCGTCGCCGTCGGCGCGTGCTTCGCGGGCGCCGCCAACTCGGTCCGCGAGCTGATCAAGGAACGCGTCATCTACGAGCGCGAACGCGCGGTCGGACTGTCGCGCTCGGCGTACCTGATGTCCAAGGTCATCGTGCTCGGCCTGATCACCGCGCTGCAGGGCGCGATCATCTGCGGCATCGGCTTCGCCCCGCGCGACAAGATGCCCGCCGAGGGCGTGATCCTGCACGGCCACCCGGCGATCGAGATGACGCTGGTCGTGATGGCCTTCGGCTTCACCTCGATGATGGTCGGCCTGATCATCTCCGCGCTGGTCAAGACGGCCGAGAAGACGATGCCGCTGCTGGTGATGTACGCGATCGTGCAGATCGTGTTCACCGGGGTGCTGTTCCAGATCTACGGCAAGCCGGGCATGGAGCAGGTCGCCTGGCTGATGCCGGCCCGCTGGGCGGTGGCCGGCGCGGGCTCCACCGCGGACCTCAACACGCTGCTGCCGTGGGACCAGACGCACAGGACGGTCGACACGCTGTGGAAGCACAGCGCGGGCACCTGGACCCTGGACGTCGTCGTGCTGCTCGCGATGGCGGCGGTCTGCGGCTTCGCCGTCGCCCGGCTGCTGCGCCGCCACGAGCCCGAGGTGATGCGCAAGTAACCGGGAATTCCCGGCAGGTGAAAGGGCGGTGGGACTCGCAGGAGTCCCACCGCCCTTTCGTGCCGCATCCGGCTGTGCGCGAACGCCGGTCAGTAGGCGGAGTTGACGTTGTCCATTCCGCCGTAGACGTGCCAGGCGTAGTTGCACGCGGCGGCGATGTTCGCGACCGGGTCGTAGACGTTCCACGAGGTACCGGAGACGTGGTACGCGTTGAAGGTCGGGTCGATGGTCTGGAGCAGGCCCTTGGAGGGAATGCCCTTGGCCGCGTTGGAGTCCCACAGGTTGATGGCGTTCGGGTTGCCCGAGGACTCACGGATGATGTTGCGGTATATGCCGTTGTAGGTCGGCACCGGGATGTCGTGCGCGGCCAGGACGGCGCGGGCCTCGCGGATCCAGCCGTCGAGGTTGTCGGGGTAGACGACCTTCTTGACCGGGACCGCGGCGGCGACCTTCTTCGGCGCCAGCTTCTTGACGGCCTTCTTCGGCGCGGGCTTCACCGCGGCACGGTGCTCGGAGCGGTTCGCGGCGGCCCTGGCCCTGTCGCGGGCGGCGGCGTCGGCGGCAGCCTTCTTCTTCGCGGCCTCGGCGTCCGCGGCCTTCTTCTTCGCCGCCGCGTCGGCGGCGGCCTTCTGCTGGGCGGCGAGCGCGTCCGCGGCCTTCTTCTTCGCCGCGGCGTCCTCCTGGATCGCCTTCTGCGAGGCGAGCCCCGCCTGCGCGTCGAGATCCTTGACCTGCTGGCCGTTCTCGACGGAGAAGCCGGTCGCCTCGCCCTTGGCCTCAGCGGTCCCGCCGGTCACCTGGAGACCGGTGACGGCCAGGACAACAGCAGCCGCGGCGGCGGCACCGGCCGCCGTGATCTTGTGCTTCTTGGACAGTCGGCCGATCTTCGGGATCGTGGGGAGCTGCATGGAATGACCTCTTCCGGTTGCGGACCCGAGAATTCTTAAGGGCTCGCAAATCGGGGGTCAATGAAGGTGGCTACGATTCGTATTCGTAGCCGGGGGGCCGGGGTGGCCGGTTCGGGGGTGAAAATCCCGTGGGGTTTCCGGGGTGCTATTCCACTAACCTCCTTAGTATGTGACCCAGCTCCTGTAGGTCACCTCACACGGCCGCACCCCCGGGGTCGCTGGTGGTGACCGCGAGGGTGCTTTATGTGATCCTTATTGGGGTGCTCTTTACGGCAGCAGCAGGTTCACGTCGCCGAACTCGTGCCACAGGTAACGCTCGTGGAGGGCCGCGGCGTAGACCCGCTCCAGCAGCGCGTCCCCCGACACCGCCCGCAGCATCAGCAGGTGCGAGGCCTCCGGCTCGTGCAGCCCGGTCAGCAGCCCGTCCACCGCGCGCACCCCGCGCTCCGGGGTGACGACCAGCTCCGTCCACCCCGCGGCCGCGCGCACCGCCCCGCGCCCGTCCGCCGCCGACTCCAGCGCGCGCACGGCCGTCGTCCCCACCGCGACGATCCGCCCGCCGGCCGCCCGCGCCGCGTTGACCTGCCACGCGGTGGCCGCGGGGACGGCGTAGGGCTCGGCGTAGGGGGGCTCGTGCGCCTCGGCGGAGGCCACCCCGGTGTGCAGGACGACCGGCGCTATCTGCACCCCCCGGCTGACCAGCTCGGTGACCAGCGGCGCGGTGAAGGGCCGGGCGGCGCTCGGCATCTCCGCCGAGCCGCGGCCGTCCGGCGAGGGGCGGGCGAAGACCGTCTGGTGGGCGGAGAGCGGCTGGTCGCGCTCGGTGTAGCCGTAGCGGATGGGCCGCCCGTACCGGTGCAGGCGCGGCACCGGGTCGGCCATCGAGGGCGACGCCACCCACAGCCGGTCGGCGCCCGCCACGAGCGGGCGGTCCAGCAGCAGCTCGCCGCCGCCGCGCAGCCGCAGCGCGGCCCCCGCGGGACTTCCCGCGCGGCGGACCGTGGAGCCCCGCCCGTCGGGTGTGCGGACCTCGACGACCCAGCGCCCGTCGTCCCGCCGGGTCGAGAAGTGCACCACCACCGGCTCGCCCGCCAGCTCGGCGTCGAGCGCGGCCGGCAGCGTCCGGGAGGTGTTCACGACCAGGACGTCGCCGGCCCGCAGCAGCCCCGGCAGCTCGCGGAAGGAGTGGTGCCCGACCGTCCCGGTGGAGCGCTCCCCGACCAGCAGCCGCACGGCGTCCCGGCGGGCCGGCGGGGCCGTCGCGAGCGACTCGGGCGGCACCCGGAAGTCCCGCAGAATCTCCGGCGCGGTGGAAATGTCCGAAAAACCACCCTTTCGTGATGCGCGCAGCGTTTCTTTACCAACCGATTTCACGCTGTTTGTCGCATGCGCTGTATCACGCTCGCGGCTCGTCGTCGCCATCACGCCCCCCGCAGCCCGGACGCGCTGTAGCGCCCGCTCGGCGCACCCCGGTCCAGCAGCCGCAGCAGCACCGGTGCCACCTCCGACGGCAGCGGCCGCGCCTCGAAGTCCGGGTCGTCCGGCACCGCCGCCGCGTACAGCGCCGTCCGCAGGTCGCCCGGGTCCACCGCCCACACCCGCACACCGGGCTCCTCCACGGCCAGCACCGCCGAGAGCTGGTCCAGCGCGGCCTTGCTCGCCCCGTAGCCGCCCCAGTCCCCGTACGCCTCCACCGCCGCGTCGGAGCTGACGTTCAGCACCGCCCCCGAAGCCGCCCGCAGCGCCGGCAGCGCCTCCTGGACCAGGGCGAGCGGCGCCGTCACGTTGACCTCCAGCGCCTCCCGCAGCCCCGCGAGCGGCAGCCGGGCCAGCGGGACCAGCGGCTCGGCGCCCAGCGCGCTGGCGTTGTTGACCAGCAGGTCCACCCCGCCCAGCGCCACCGCCCCGGCCACCAGCGCGGCCCGGTGCCCCGGGTCGGTCACGTCCCCCGGCACCGCGCGCACCACCGCCCCCGTACCGCCCGCGCCTTCCTTCGCGTCTCGTTCCAGCTCCTCGGCCGCCGCCCGCAGCGCGGCCGCGTCCCGCCCGTCCAGCACCAGGGACCAGCCGCGCCCCGCCAGCTCCGCGGCCAGCGCCCGGCCGAGCCCCCTCGACGCCCCCGTGATGATCGCCACCGGCATGGTTCCGCCCTCGCTTCGTGATCGACGCCCCGCGGCGCGCCCGCCGGAGCGCCGTCGCCCCGGCCCGCGGCCGCCGGCCCGGCCTGCTGCCGGAACCGCGCCCTCACCGTAGGAACCCGCCGGCGCCCGCCGCGTCGGGCGGCCGCCCTACCCGGCACGGTCACAAGGGCGTAGGCCGAAAGTGCCGCGCGTCCCTCCGCCCGCCGCCGCATCCACCCCGTGACCTGCCGCCGGTACGGTGGAGTCATGTCGGACAGGCCGCCCAGGGGCGGGATCGAGGCGGTCAGCGCCGCCGTGCTGGCGATGAACCGGCGGCTGGAGGTGCGCGAGGTCCTCCAGACCATCGTCGCCTCCGCGCGCGAGCTGCTGAGCGCCGAGTACGCCGCGCTCGGCGTGCCCGACGACCACGGCGGTTTCGCGCAGTTCGTGGTCGACGGCGTCAGCGACGAGCAGTGGAGGGAGATCGGCCCGCTGCCCCGCCAGCACGGCATCCTCGCCGCGATGCTGCACGAGGCCACCCCGCAGCGGCTCGACGACGTACGCGACTTCCCCAGCTTCGAGGGCTGGCCGCGCCGCCACCCGGTGATGCGGGACTTCATCGGCATGCCGGTCATGGACGGCGAGGAGATCCTCGGCGCCCTCTTCCTCGCCAACAAGGTGTGCGAGAAGCGCCCCGGCGAGCGGCACCACTTCACCCAGCAGGACGAGGACCTGCTGCGGATCCTCGCCGACCACGCCGCCATCGCGCTGACCAACGCCCGGCTCTACGAGCGCAGCCGCGAGCTGACGCTCGTGGGGGAGCGGGCCAGGATCGCCCACGAGCTGCACGACGCGGTGTCCCAGAAGCTGTTCTCGCTGCGCCTGACCGCCCAGGCCGCGGCCTCGCTGATCGGCCGCGACCCCGTACGCGCCAAGGAGCAGCTGCGCGAGGTCGCCGCGCTCGCCGCCGAGGCCGCCGACGAGCTGCGCGCCGTCGTCGTCGAGCTGCGCCCGGCCGCGCTGGACGACGACGGGCTCGTGGCCACGCTCCGCACCCAGGCCGACGTCCTCAACCGCGTGCACTCCGCCAAGGTCACCTTCGAATGCCGCGCCGTGCGCGCGCTGCCCGCCTCGCAGGAGGAGGTCGTGCTGCGCGTCGCCCAGGAGGCCGTGCACAACGCGCTGCGGCACGCCGACGCGAGCGAGGTCGCCGTCCGGCTCGAAGGCCGCGGCAAGGGCGCGCTGCTGAGCGTCCGCGACGACGGCCGCGGCTTCGACCCCGGACCCGTCCGCAGCGCCGGACGGCACTTCGGGCTGGTGTCCATGCGGGACCGCGCGGGCGCCGTCGGCGGCCGCCTGAGCGTGCACTCGGCGCCCGGCAAGGGCACCGTCATCGAACTGGAGGTGCCCGGTGGCTGACAGCGTGATCCGTGTCCTGCTGGTGGACGACCACCAGGTCGTACGCCGCGGTCTGCGCACGTTCCTGGAGGTCCAGGGCGACATCGAGGTCGTCGGCGAGGCCGCCGACGGGCAGGAGGGCGTCGACCGCGCCCGGGAGCTGCGGCCCGACGTCATCCTGATGGATGTCAAGATGCCCGGCACGGACGGCATCGAGGCGCTGCGGCTGCTGCGCGACGCCGGCAGCACCGCGCGGGTGCTCATCGTCACGAGCTTCACCGAGCAGCGCACCGTCGTGCCCGCGCTGCGCGCCGGAGCCGCCGGCTACGTCTACAAGGACGTCGACCCGGTGGCGCTCGCCGACGCCATCCGCTCCGTGCACGCCGGGCACGTCCTGCTCCAGCCCGAGGTGGCCGGCGCGCTGCTGTCCCAGGACCAGGGCGGCGGGTCCGGGTCGGGGCAGGGCCGCGGCAACGCCCTGACCGACCGGGAGAACGAGGTGCTGGCCCACATCGCCGACGGCCGCTCCAACCGCGAGATCGCCCGCGCGCTGGTGCTCTCGGAGAAGACGGTCAAGACGCACGTGTCCAACATCCTCATGAAACTGGACCTCGCCGACCGCACCCAGGCCGCCCTGTGGGCCGTACGCAACGGCGTCGGGAGCTGACCTGTCGCGTACGGCTCAGCCGCGCCGCCGCTCCGCCTCCTCCACGTACGCGTTGTACGCCGCCACCTGCGCGCGCCGCGCCGTGCGCTCCACCGGCCGCAGCAGGTCCGCGCGCGCCGCGATCTGCGAGGCGCTCACCGCCGCGCCGTGCCCGCCGCCGGCGATCTCCACCAGCGCGCCGACCCGCTGCGCCAGCTCCAGCACCCGCACCGCCCGCGGCGGGTACCCCGGGGCCAGCACCTCCCGGCCGCGCTCCGCCCGCGCCCGGTAGGCCTCCAGCGCCGCGTGCGCGGCCGGCCCGCCGGCGCCCGCCACGTCCAGCGCCGTGAGCGCCGCCGTCGCGTCCCGCAGCGCCTCGGCCAGCTCCCGCTCGGCCTCGCCCAGCGACGGCACGTCGGCCGGCGGCGCGTCCCGCACCGGACGGCACCGCCACTCCACCTCGACGTGCACGTCGCCCGCCGGGCCCGCCTCGTGCACCTGCGGCACCAGGCCCAGCGGCACCGCGCCCGCGGTCAGCACCGCCTCGCCCGCCTCCAGCGCCAGGTCGTTGAAGTCCGGCGGCCCGCTCAGCCCCAGCGGGTGCCCGGCCACCGGCAGCGCCAGCCGCAGCCCGGTCACGCCGAGTGCCCGCAGCCGGCCCAGGCCGAGCGTCAGGCCCACCGGGCCGTCCTCCCCGGGCAGGTCCGCCATGCGGTGCACCGCGTCGCCCGCCACGATCCGCTGGGCGACGTCGTCGGGGGCGGCAAGTCCGGCAAGCAGGGCATTTCCCCATGCGGTGAGCCGCCCTGAACGTGGTTCATCAAGCATGCCCCCAGCCTATGGACTGGACCGGTCGTGCGGTGGCGTAAGTTTTCTCCCGAGGGTCACCTCCGCGGACGTGCCGGAGCGGCACCACCGGGATCACGAGACTGCAATGGGAGACAACGCGCTCATGAGCGATGTGCTGGAGCTGGTGGACGTATCCGTGGTCCGCGACGGACGCGCTCTGGTGGACCACGTCTCGTGGTCGGTCGCGGAGGGCGAGCGCTGGGTCATCCTCGGCCCCAACGGCGCGGGCAAGACCACCCTGCTCAACGTCGCGTCCAGCTACCTCTTCCCGACCACCGGCACCGTCTCGGTCCTCGGCGAGAAGCTCGGCGGCGTCGACGTCTTCGAGCTGCGCCCGCGCATCGGCATGGCGGGCGCCGCGATGGCCGAGAAGATGCCGCGCCGGCAGACCGTCCTGCAGACCGTGCTCACCGCCGCCTACGGCATGACCGCCACCTGGAACGAGGGCTACGAGAAGGTCGACGAGGACCGCGCCCGCGCCTTCCTCGACCGCCTCGGCATGAACGACTTCCTGGACCGCCGGTTCGGCACCCTCTCCGAGGGCGAGCGCAAGCGCACCCTGATCGCCCGCGCGATGATGTCCGACCCCGAACTGCTGCTGCTCGACGAGCCCGCCGCCGGCCTCGACCTCGGCGGCCGCGAGGACCTGGTGCGCCGCCTGGGCCGGCTCGCGCGCGACCCCATCGCACCCGCCATGATCATGGTCACCCACCACGTCGAGGAGATCGCCCCCGGCTTCACCCACGTGCTGATGATCCGGCAGGGCAAGGTCGTCGCCGGCGGCCCCATCGAGACCGAGCTGACGTCCCGCAACCTCTCCCTGTGCTTCGGCCTCCCGCTCGTCGTCGAGCGCCGCGGCGACCGCTTCACCGCCGCCGGTCTCCCGCTGTCCTGACCCCGGCCGTGCGCCGTCGCACGCACCCGGCGCACGTCCCGCACCCGCCTTTCACCGACGCGTACTGCCCCAACCACCGGCCAGGGCCCTACGATTGACCTGTGGACGCATGGGTGTGGTGGCTGATAGCCGCAGTGGGACTCGGCATCCCGCTGGTGATCACGGCAATGCCGGAATTCGCCATGTTCGCGGTCGGCGCGCTCGGCGGCGCCGCCGCGGCGGGCATGGGCGGCGGGATCGTCGCCCAGGTCATCACCTTCGTGGTGATCTCCGTGGCCCTGCTGGTCTTCGTACGGCCGCTGGCCTACCGCAACCGGCAGCACGCCGGCCAGCGCAGCGGCATCGACGCGCTCAAGGGACGGCAGGCCGTCGTCCTGGAACGGGTCGACAGCGGCACCGACGGCCGGATCAAACTCGCCGGAGAGGTCTGGTCGGCGCGCGCGCTGGAGGAGGGCCGTGTCTTCGACCCGGGCGAGCACGTCGACGTCGTCGAGATCGACGGGGCGACCGCCGTCGTCATGTGACGGCACCGGCGGGGCGACCGCCGTCCACGGGCCGGGAATTCGCCGAACCGGCCCGCGGCGGGCGGCGGCTCTGCCAAGATCGATCATGTCGCAGTTACTGGAGTCACACGGTATTTCCGCCGGCAACCGGTGCGGGGAGTGGACATGCAGCCCATCATCATCGTCCTGATCATCCTGGTGGTGCTCGTCTTCATCGCACTCATCAAGACGGTCCAGGTCATTCCGCAGGCCAGCGCCGCCATCGTCGAGCGCTTCGGCCGCTACACGCGCACCCTCAGCGCCGGGCTGAACATCGTGGTGCCCTTCATCGACACCATCCGCAACCGCATCGACCTGCGCGAGCAGGTCGTGCCCTTCCCGCCGCAGCCGGTCATCACCCAGGACAACCTGGTCGTCAACATCGACACCGTCATCTACTACCAGGTGACCGACGCCCGCGCCGCGACGTACGAGGTCGCCAGCTACATCCAGGCCATCGAGCAGCTCACCGTCACCACGCTGCGCAACATCATCGGCGGCATGGACCTGGAGCGCACCCTCACCTCCCGCGAGGAGATCAACGCCGCGCTGCGCGGAGTCCTCGACGAGGCCACCGGCAAGTGGGGCATCCGCGTCAACCGCGTCGAGCTCAAGGCCATCGAACCGCCCACCTCCATCCAGGACTCGATGGAGAAGCAGATGCGCGCCGACCGCGACAAGCGCGCCGCGATCCTCACCGCCGAAGGCGTCCGCCAGTCGCAGATCCTCACCGCCGAGGGCGAGAAGCAGTCGCAGATCCTGCGCGCCGAAGGTGAGGCCAAGGCCGCCGCGCTGCGCGCCGAGGGCGAGGCGCAGGCGATCCGTACCGTCTTCGAGTCCATCCACGCCGGCGACCCGGACCAGAAGCTGCTGGCCTACCAGTACCTCCAGATGCTCCCGAAGATCGCCGAGGGCGATGCCAACAAGCTCTGGATCATCCCCAGCGAGCTCAACGACGCCCTCAAGGGCCTCGGCGGCATAGTCAACCTCCCCGGCGTCCCCGGCAACGGGAACGGCGGCAACGGCGGCCAGGGCGCCACCACCCCGGCACCCCGCCGCGAGGCCGCGCCCTTCGACAAGGACTGACACCAGCCCGTACGGCCGGGCCGCCAGGGAACGGAACACCCCCTGACGGCGGCGCCGCGCTGTGACATGATCACAGCGCCCCCCTCGACCGGGCCAACCGGCGGGGAGGAGGCGCACCGACCACGGAGATCCCCATGTCCCCTCTGGAAGCGCTGGCCGTCCTCGCCGCAGGCGTCGGCGCCGGCACCATCAACACCATCGTCGGCTCCGGGACCCTGCTGACCTTCCCGGTCCTCGTCGCCGTCGGCCTGTCCCCGGTCACCGCCAACGTCTCCAACGCCCTCGGCCTCGTCCCCGGCTCGGTCACCGGCGCCATCGGCTACCGCCGCGAACTGACCGGGCAGCGCGAGCGGCTGATCCGCCTCGGCCTGGTCGCCCTGCTCGGCGGCGCCACCGGCGCCGTCCTGCTGGTGACCCTGCCCTCGAAGGCGTTCCACGCCATCGTGCCCGTCCTCATCGCCGCCGCCCTGGTGCTGGTCGTGCTGCAACCCCGGCTCAGCCGCGCCGTCCAGGCCCGCCGGCAGCGCCAGGGCACCACCGTCCCCACGCACGGCGGCCCGCTGCTCGCCGTCGGCATGTTCCTCGCCAGCGTCTACGGCGGCTACTTCGGCGCCGCCCAGGGAGTCCTCTACCTCTCCCTCATGGGCCTGCTGCTCGACGAGACACTGCAGCGCATCAACGGCCTGAAGAACGTACTGGCCGCCATGGTCAACGGCGTCGCCGCCGTGCTCTTCATCTTCGTCGCCGACATGGACTGGGCCGCGGTCGGGCTCGTGGCCGCCGGCGCGACCATCGGCGGCCTCATCGGCGCCCGCGTCGGCCGCCGGCTGCCGCCCGCCGCGCTGCGCGGCCTCATCGTCGTCGTGGGCACCGCGGCCATCGTCCAGCTCATCCTCAAGTAGCGGCGCACACGCAGGCGGCCGGCCCCGCCGTCCCCGGCAGGCCCGGCCGCCCCGTGTCCCCCGTCACGCGCTCACGCCGTACGGGCCAGCCACTCCGGCAGCCCCGCCCGGTCCCGTACGCCCAGCGCCAGCAGCAGCGCGTCCGCCGGCGTCGGCTCGAACGGCTGCGCCAGCAACCGCATCCCGGCCTGCTCCGGTGTGCGGTCCGCCTTGCGCTGGTTGTCCTCGGAGCAGGCCGCGACCGTGTTCAGCCACGTGTCGGTGCCGCCGCGCGACTTCGGCACCAGGTGGTCGACGGTCGTCGCCCGCCGCCCGCAGTACGCGCACCGGTGGCGGTCACGCACCAGCACCCCGCGCCGCGACCACGCGGCCCGTTGTCGGAAGGGCACCCGTACGTAACGGCACAGCCGGATCACCTGCGGCACCGGGATGTCCACCTGGGCGGCACGGAAGCGCAGGCCCGAATGCGCCTGCTCGACGACGGCCTTGTCCTGCATCACCAGGACCACCGCGCGGTGCAGCGACACCGTCGACAGCGGCTCGAAACTCGCATTCAGCACCAGCGTCTCACGCATTCCCGCCCACCTCCCGGCTCCGCTCCGCCGCTCCGGCGAAGTGGCTCCACTGTGCCCGTGCGTTCCCCGCACGGACAACGCAATTTCCCCTCGGGGAACAGGAGACGACCGCGGACCGGGAACACGGGAAAGAGCCGGGGAACACTTCACCGGCAAAGAAACGGAACGCCCCGCGAAACGCCCGGAAAGGCCGCGCCCCGGACGCCGTGAGGAGGTGGATCCCCGGCATCCGGAGCGCACCGGCCGACGCGGGCACCCGGTCCGGACGACCGGGGCCCGGCAGGCGGCGGGGGGCGCGTGGTACCGCCCAGCGCCACACCCCGCCGCCCCCGTGGGAACGGTGCCGGCCCGCCCTGTCCGAGCCGGGCCGCCGGGCGCATGACCGGGGGCGCGGGCGAACCGGGCACCCACCACTGTGCGGTGGGGCGACCGCGGAGTGCAACGCATTAACCGCCGGCCGCGACCGGCCTCACCGCAGCCGGCGGTTGCGGCCGCTCAGCCGCCCGACACCTCGTACTCGGCGATCAGCGCCGCCCGTGCGAGCGTGTGGAAACGCAGGTTGAAGCCCACGACCGCGGGCGAGGCACCCGCGTCCGCGCCCAGCTTCTCCTGGTCGACCGCGTAGACGGTGAAGACGTACCGGTGCGGGCCGTCCCCGGGCGGCGGCGCCGCCCCGCCGAAGTCCCGCGTCCCGTAGTCGTTGCGGGCGTGCACCGCGCCGTCGGGGAGCCCCGGGAAGTCCCCCGACCCCGCGCCGTGCGGCAGCTCCGTCACCGACGCCGGGATGTCGAAGAGCACCCAGTGCCAGAAACCGCTGCCGGTCGGCGCGTCCGGGTCGTAGCACGTCACGGCGAAGCTCTTGGTCTCCGCCGGGAAGCCCTCCCAGCGCAGGTGCGGCGAGACGTTGCCCTCCGCGTGGACCTGCGCGTCCGGGAGCACGCCCCCGTGCGTCATCTCGTCGCTCACGACGGTGAACTCCGGCACCTGCGGGTGGAAGTCATGGGGGAGCGGTCGCCGCGCTTGCTCGGACACCTCGACACCTCTCGATTCGATCACGTCGGTCTCGCACTTCAAACCTGCGGTCCGAGCGTAGAACCCTAGAACCAGTTCCGCTTCGCTCCCACCTCGGCCAGCCACTGATGGAGGTAGTCCGCCCAGTCCGTGTGATCGAAGGACTGCATGTTCATCACGAAGGAGCGGTGCGTGTCGCCGCCGGTGAAGGCGCCCTTCTTGTCCATCTCCAGCACCACGTCCATCTCGTTGCCGTCGGCGACGAACGTCAGCTCCACCTCCTTGAGCCCGCGGTACTGCTCCGGCACCTTGAACTCGATCTCCTGGTAGAACGGCAGCCGCTGCCGCGTCCCGTGCACGTGCCCCTTCTCCAGGTCCGCGCTGTGGAAGCGGAAGCCCAGCCGCCCGAAGGCGTCCAGCAGCGCCTCCTGCGCCGGCAGCGGATGCACGTTCACCGGGTCCAGGTCGCCCTTGTCGACCGCACGGGCGATCTGCAGCTCCGTCGTCACCCCCACGTTCATCCCGGTCAGCTGCCGCCCCATGAACATCGTCACCGGCGTCTCCCACGGCACCTCCAGCGCGAACTGCACCGTGTGCACCGCCCGCGGCTGGATCTCGAACTCCCCGCCGATCCGCTGCGTGTGGAACTCGATGTTCTGGTGGTACTCGGTGTCCTCGCCCTGCGCGTTCTTCGTCTCCACCTCGACCCGGGCCTGGAGGCCGACCGACAGCCCCTGGATACGCTGCTCGACCGAGCCCCCCTCGATCCGCACCTCCCCGTGGATCACCCCGCCCGGCGTCACGTCCGCCCCGTGCAGCTCGGTCTCCACCGACGCCCCACCCGCGCCCAGACTCGCCATCATCTTCCTGAAGCCCATAACGGACACCCAGCCCCTTCGCTTTGCCGTGTCGTGCACAGATCTTGGCGAACACTACGAACGCAGCGCACCCCGGGGTGGTTCCACCCCGCTCCGGTACGCTTCCGGACCGTGATCGCCGCACCCGAGCAGGCCCCCCTGGACCGCACGTTCTTCGACCGGCCCGTCCTGGAGATCGCCCCCGACCTCCTCGGCCGCGTCCTCGTCCGCACCACCGACGACGGCCCGATCCACCTGCGGCTCACCGAGGTCGAGGCCTACGACGGCCCCAACGACCCCGGCTCGCACGCCTACCGCGGCCGCACCGACCGCAACGCCGTGATGTTCGGCCCGCCCGGCCACGCCTACGTCTACTTCACCTACGGCATGTGGCACTGCCTGAACCTCGTCTGCGGCCCCGCCGGAAAGGCCGCCGGAATCCTGCTGCGGGCCGGCCGCGTCACCACCGGCGCCGACCTCGCCCGCCGGCACCGCCCCACCTCGCGCAAGGACAGCGACCTCGCCCAGGGCCCGGCCCGGCTCGCCACCGCCCTCTGCGTCGACCGCGCCCTCAACGGCGCCGACGCCTGCGCCCCCGGCGGCCCCTTCCGCATCCTCACCGGCACCCCGCCCGACCCCGCCGCCGTCCGCACCGGCCCGCGCACCGGCGTCGGCGGCGCCGGAGCCGCCCACCCCTGGCGCTACTGGATCGACGGCGACCCCACCGTGAGCCCTTACCGCGCGCACGCCCCGCGCAAGCGGCGGTAGCCTGCCAGGGCGCGGAGCAGCAGCTCGGCGCGGCCAACAGCAGAACCAAGGAGACACGAAGCCGTGACGGACATCGTCGACGACCTGAAGTGGCGCGGGCTCTTCTCGCTGTCCACCGACGAGGACGCCTTGCGCAAGGCGCTCGCGGACGGTCCCGTCACCTTCTATTGCGGCTTCGACCCGACGGCGCCCAGCCTGCACGTCGGGCACCTCGTCCAGGTCCTCACCGTGCGCCGCCTGCAGCTCGCCGGGCACCGCCCGCTCGCCCTCGTCGGCGGCGCCACCGGCCAGATCGGCGACCCCCGCCCCACCGCCGAGCGCACCCTGAACGACCCGGAGACGGTCGCCGCGTGGGTCGGCCGGCTGCGGGACCAGATCGAGCCCTACCTCTCCTTCGAGGGCGACAACGCCGCCCTCATGGTCAACAACCTCGACTGGACGGCCGGGCTGTCCGCGATCGAGTTCCTGCGCGACATCGGCAAGCACTTCCGGGTCAACAAGATGCTCACCAAGGACGCCGTCGCCCGCCGGCTGGAGTCCGAGCAGGGCATCAGCTACACGGAGTTCAGCTACCAGCTGCTCCAGGGCATGGACTTCCTGGAGCTGTACCGGCGCTACGGGTGCACCCTCCAGCAGGGCGGCAGCGACCAGTGGGGCAACCTCACCGCCGGCCTCGACCTCATCCACCGGCTGGAGCCCGGCGCCGACGTCCACTGCATCGCCACCCCGCTCATGGTCAAGGCGGACGGCACCAAGTTCGGCAAGACCGAGGGCGGCGCCGTCTGGCTCGACCCCGAGATGACCACGCCCTACGCCTTCTACCAGTTCTGGCTGAACCAGGACGACCGTGACATCTCCACCTACATGCGCATGCTCAGCTTCCGCAGCCGGGAGGAGCTGGAGGAGATGGAGCAGCTCACCGCCGAGCGCCCGCAGGCCCGCACGGCGCAGCGCGCCCTCGCGGAGGAGCTGACCACCCTCGTCCACGGCGCCGACCAGTGCGCGGCCGTCATCGCCGCTTCAAGAGCGCTTTTCGGCCAGGGCGATCTCGCCGAGCTCGACGAGCCCACCCTGGCCGCCGCCCTCAGCGAGCTGCCCCGCGCCCAGGTGACGGAGCCGGCCCCGATCGCCGAGCTGCTGGCCCTGACCGAACTGGTGCCGAGCAAGTCGGCCGCCCGCCGCACCATCAAGGAGGGCGGGGCCTACCTGAACAACGCGAAGGTCACGGACGAGGACGCCACGCCCACGCGGGACGACCTCATCCACGGCCGCTGGCTCGTCCTGCGTCGCGGCAAGCGCAACCTGGCGGCCGTCGAGGTCCGCTGAACCCCGCCCGGACCGCGGTACGACCGGACTCCGGCGGGACGTGGCCGGAAAAACACGTTTGAACGGCGGCCGAGCTTGACTCGGCCGCCGGGCGTGCGTAACGTAGTCCGAGTCGCCAAAACGGCCCGGAGATGTGGTTCACACCGCTTCCGACCGCAGGCGGCCACCCCAACTACCTACGTCCACCCCTCCAGTGGGGCGAATTTTGGTGCGCCAGAATTCGAAATGCTGAGCGGGAAACGGCCGATTATGAATCGGCCGGAGGATCCGGTAAGCTGGGAAACACGAAGGGAAAGCCCGGAGGGGCCGGTGAAACGGTCTCGAAGGAAGCTTCCGTTCCTTGAGAACTCAACAGCGTGCCAAAAGTCAACGCCAGATA
>NZ_JBIRRA010000013.1:0-242051 GCF_044333485.1 Streptomyces sp. NPDC020983
TCCTCGTAGTGGGCCTACTCGGACGAGCCCGACAACGTAGCGAGCGTGCGTGCCAGGCGCCGTCTGCCAGGCGGGACTTTGCGGACACGCCCTAGTCGCCCATGAACCACACATAGCTGCCCGGCATCGCCGCACAGGCCTGGAGAAGCCCGGCGAGGTCGAGGAGAGCCGCCCTCTGCCGCTCGTCCTCACACCCCTCCGCCAGGGCGGCGGCCTCGTTCCGGCGGCCCGGGCCTCCTGGTCGTTGAACAGCGTGTCGCCGTACGGGTCGACGCGTCCGAGGCTGCCCGAGCCGTGGCGGTCAAGCCCGTCCAGCGCCCGGGCCAGCGCTTCACCGTGGTGGTAGGACCCCCGGACCAGGGTGGCTCGGGACGATCCCTTTTTCGCCGGCCGGCCCGAGTGGAGTTCGAGCTCGATCCCCATGACCCTCCGTCAGTTCCGGGCGCCCCGGCCCGCTCAGATGATGTGTCGGGCACCACCCGGCCCCACGGTGCGTACGCGGCGCCTCAGCCTGCCAGACGCTGCAGCCATTCGCGCAGCAGAGCCGTCTCCGTGGCTCCCAGGGGGATTCCGGCGTCCGCGGCGGGGGGTCCGGCAGCGACAGCGGCCTCCAGCGCCGCGTCGAGGGCGAGTGCGCGCGAGGCCAGGTCCGACCCGGACGAGACGGGTTCGCCGGTGGTGACGGAGGCGATGACGGTGTCCCGCAGCCGCGCCGAACTGGTCAGGTCCCGCCGTGTGGGATCTTCGCCGATCAGGGCCAGCGTGGCACCCGTCGTCGCCGCGTGGATGACGCGGGTCGCCTGTTCGACAGGAACCCGGAGACGCCCGGCATCGGCCGCGCGGCGCAGCAGTCCCACCAGCAGGGCGTGCGCCTCGTCCGCGGCGGGGGGCCGCCGCCCGGGCTGCGCAGTGCCGTACATGAGCACGTAGAACGCGGGGTGCCGCAGCCCGAAGTCGACGTGCAGGTCCCAGCCGCGGTAGAGATCGGCCAGCGGGTCGTCGGGGGTCAGCGCCAGTGCCTCCCGCTTCTCGGTCAGGTAGATCTCGAACCCGTAGGCGGCCAGCTCCGCCAGGAGCCCGTCCTTGTCGTCGAACATCCGGTAGAGCGCGGGGGCCGTGATGCCCGCGGCCGCGGCGACCGCGCGCGTGGAGACCGCGTCGCGGCCACCCTCCTCCAGAAGCCCGGCCGCCACCTGGAGTACCTGGCGCCGCGCGGCGCGTCGTCCCTCATCCATGGAACAACGCTATCCGATTGCGCATATCGGCGCTCTATCGGTGTTACTGTTTTCACCGGAACGGCGATACAGACTGGTCACGGGCCTCGCGGACCCGCGGGGCCGGCGCGTGCCGCGCCCCGATCGTGGCTGTCGGCCCTCGCTTGTGGAGCAGTCCGCCGACCGCCGCGGCAGGCAGCCCGTTGTGTCCGCCGCCGCCACCGCACACGCCGCCGTCGCGGCAGGAGAGGAACACCCCGTGTCCGACATCTCGATCGTCATCGCGTCGCATTCCGGCTACGGCCACACCACGCAGCTCGCCACGGCCGTCGTGGACGGCGCACGCTCCGTCGCCGGGACGCGGGTCCACCGCGTGGACGTCGCCTCCCTCAGCGACGCCGACTGGGAACTGATGGACGCCTCGGACGCCATCATCTTCGGCACCCCCACCTACATGGGCACCGCGTCCGGGGCGTTCCACGCCTTCGCCGAGGCCACCAGCAAGCGGTGGATGACGCGCGCCTGGAGCGACAAGCTCGCGGCAGGGTTCACCAACTCCGGCTCCATGAGCGGCGACAAGCTGCACACCCTGCAGTACCTCTCACTCCTGGCGGCCCAGCACGGAATGCTCTGGGTGAGCCTGAACCTCCTGCCGGGCTGGAACACCACCACCTCAGGCCCCCAGGACGACAACCGCCTCGGCTTCTACCTGGGGGCCGGCGCCCAGAGTTTCAACGACACACCCGAGGTCCACGAGGCGGACCTGAACACCGCCCGGCACCTCGGCCGGCGCGTCGCCGAGCACACCCGGATCCACCGCGCCGGACTGACCGCCGCAACGCACTGAGGCAACCGCCCGTGCCGCTCGGGCGGTCCCGCCCCGCTCGCCGTTCACCCGCAACAGCCGGCCCGACGGCATCCGCAAGGTCGCCGCCAACAGCCTGCACCACCTCGGCATGGACCCCGACGTCTTCCACCGGCACCGCGTCGACCACCCCGACGGCCACTCAGGGGTGGCCGGACGGGGCGGGTGTGCTCGGCGGCGGAGCCGCGCGGGCGCACCGGGGCCACCGCCGGGTGAGCCCGGGTGCCGACCGGCGGGCGGTGACCGGAGAGTCGGGCCCGACGCGCTCACCGCACGCCGGATGCCGGAAGGTCCTCGCGGACAGGGGGTTCCCGGCGAGGACGCGCCCAGCCCCGAACTGGGGGCGCCCCACGTGTCTCCGGCAGGTCCGGCCGTACCCCCGCCGCGGGCGGTGTGGTGTTCTCACGTGTCCGAAGGCCCACCACCTCCACTCGTCGGCGTTCACCTCTTTCCCACCGTACCGAACCATTCCCTAATTGAAGGGGTGACAAAACGGCGCCACCACTGGAAATTGCGCGGTCACGCCTCCCGGAGAGGCCCGGTTGCACACCATGTGGCGCGGGATTAGCTTTGAAGAAAGCTCACGTGATGAGCAGCCGCAAAAGCAGCGTCAGGAGCCTTGGCGCCAGGGATGATAGCGGCACTCCCCCCGTTCCCGGCAACTTCTGCGCCGGGCGATTCGGCAGCGCCGGGTTCTGCGGAAAACAACCCACCCCCCGAGCGGCCTTCCTTTCGCCGCTCCGCACCGAGGAGTCGCCATGCCGGCACCGGACGTGTACAAGGTCCTCAAAGACCTCGAAGCCAAGGTCGTGGGCATAGACCCGAAGACCAACCACATGCAGGACGGGTACTTCGTCGCCTTCCGCGACGTCGGTCTTCCCATCCACGCACCGGACTTCGACAACCCCTGGTCACCGCTGGGGGCCAACCTGGAGGCGGACGTCCCGGAGACGCCGCCAACGGATCCGGGAAGCGCCCCGAAGACGGCGAGTTCGCAACTCACCCAGGACCGCATCTTCGCCGCCAACATCGGCGACTCGATGCAGAGCTACCTCAACACCTTCCTGCTCACCGACGACAAGCTGCGCATGAACAACAGCTATTCGGTCATGCCGGGATCGAGCAAGGTCAGTGACAGCTGGTACGCCATCATCACCGGGGCCAACGGAATTCCGAAGAAGGTCGAACTCAGCGACGAGCTCAAAGCCGGGTACGCCGCCGCCACCGCGGCACTGATGGACGAGAAGGGGAATCCCACCCCGCACTACCAGGCCTATCTCCAGTACGAGGACCAGTACAAGGACAAGGTCAACGCGTGGCACCGCGCGTACAGCAACGCCATGACGGATCCGATGAAGTTCCAGAGCTGGCCCATCCAGGGTGTCGCTTACGAGGACGACGCCAACGAGGCCATGGACCGCTGGGTCAGCTTCGGGTTCAAGGGGGAGATCGAGAACGCGATCAACACGCTGGCGGCGCAGGGCAGCGACCCGGCGATCGCCCTCATCAGCCGGGCCAAGAAGCGCTTCAAGAACAGCCTCAACGAGTTCCAGGGCGTCGGCGAGATCCCGTACACGCTGATGCTGCCGAGCAGTTGGTACAACGCGGACAACGACGACGGCTGGTTCACCTACACCAGCTCCGACTACCACAGCGAGTCGCACTACTCCACCTCCTCGACGTCCTACGGGGGCGGAGGCGGCTTCAACATCGGCCTGTGGTCCGCGAGCGGTGGCTTCGACCACTCCGAGAACCGCAGCTCGCTCCAGCTCGCGACCGACGACCTTGAGGTCTCCTTCAGCTACTGCGCCGTCGACATCAAGCGCCCGTGGCTCGACACCACCCTGCTCAACCTCAAGAACTGGTTCCTCATGGGGGACTACCCGCAGAACTGCATCTCCGACGGAACCATGGGCCAGGAACTCCCGCAGGGCGGCTTCGAACCCGGCTTCTTCCCGTCGCTGGTGACGAGCCTGATCCTGGTCAAGGACGTCACGCTGCGCGGCGAGAACTTCATGAGCGACTGGCGCTCCCACGACGAACTCACCACCGGCGGCGGCTCGGTGGGCTGGGGACCCTTCTGCGTCAACGGCCACTACTCCGCGCGCGACGCCCAGCAGGACTTCACCGCGGACGCCTCCGCCGAGCAGCTCCAGCTGCACGGCGTACAGCTGCTCGGGTACGTGTCGGCGATCAACCCGGCGAGCCCTTCGGTGAACTCCAAGGACTACCTCAAGGGCTGACGGCGGCCGCCCCGTCCGGGGCGCTGCCGGAAGGAGTCGCGATGACGCTCTCCACCGACGTGATCTTCGACCGGCTGAACACCTACTTCCAGGAGAAGTTCGGCATGGCCGAGGGCGCCCAGACCATCTTCCGCTTCGACAAGCGCGGTTCGGTGATCTCGGACCAGGACTTCGTCGACCCGCGGAACCCGGCGGCCGGGTGCGTACCGGCGCTCGCCGTCGAGAAGTTCTCCGATCTGGCCAACCGGATCCCGCTGGTGTGCGACGACGGGTTCAACGTACTGCTGACGCAGAACTCGACGGACCAGACCTACTTCTACCGTCTGCTGTCGCCGTCGGTCCCCTACGTCCCCGACGGCGCGGACCCGATGAGCAGGACGGTGCTCACCGACGCGTTCAACGCCGCGAAGGCCGAGGCCCTGCGGGTGTGGAACGCCGCCACCCTCGAATCCCTGTCCGGCATGATGCTCGCCTACAAACCGGCCATCGCCACGCCCGAGGGCTGGTACGACCGGAGCCGGGACGACATCTGGTCCAACGAGAGTTTCGAGGTGTCGGACGACGCCGCCGCCGCGCCCCCGGGCGCCCCGGACTCCGACCTGTGGAAGATCACCGCGACGGACCCGGTCATCCCCGTACCGGCGGAGGTACCCGCGGCGCCCGACGCCTCCGACACGGCGCTGCACGACTGGCTGGGGCAGCTCCGCGCGGACCCGCGCCCGCTGCCGCTCGCCGCCGAGCCGGAGCAGCAGCCGGCCGCCGACGCCTCCTCGACCCTCGTCCTGTCCCCGTCCCTCCTCGACAACCTCGACGTGCGGGACCGGCTGCTGGTCAGCGACATGACCGCGGACCAGGTCGACACACGTCCGCTGGCGACGAACGCCGTCACCATCTCCTTCGACTACTGCGTCGTGACCGTCCGCCGTCCCTGGTGGTTCGACGCCTTCGTCAACGGCGGCAACTGGTACGTGCCCGGACTCGCGGAGGGCGCGCTCACCATGGAGGCGGCCCCCGGGAACATGCCCTTCGTCACGACGGGCATGGTCGTCGTCCGCAACCTCGTCATCACCGGCTCCTGGGACCCGTTGGACATCGAGTCGGCCAGCAGGGCCGTCGGCTTCGGGCCGTTCAAGGTCTCCGGGGGCATCACCGACGGAAAGCTGACCCATCCGCTGATCCAGACGATCGGCTGGCTGCTGGAGAGCCAGCCGGCGCTGCCGCCCTGCGAGCCGCAGCCCGCCGCCGCCGCGCCTCAGCCCTGAACCGGCCCCGTTCCGCGCCGACCACCCCGCTCTCGGGAGGCGACCATGCCCTCGGCAGACCAGCTCGCCGCACTGCCCGCGCCCACCGCCGACAACGGCTCCACCCAGACCGCCAACGACGACGGCTCCACCACGACCACCTGGCCGGACGGAACGTCCAGGGTCGACTACGCCGACGGCTCGGCGATGATCACCTTCGGCGACGGCGCGGTCCTGAACGTCTACCCGGACGGCACCAGGACCCTCAACGACGTCAACGGCGTCGCGCTGGACCCCGTGACCGGCGCCCCGCCGTCCGGAGGCGGCGGTCTGCCCACTCCGCCGGACCAGACCCCGGACCGCCTCCTGCGGCTCATCCACGGCGACGAGCCGATCGACAACATCGAGGAGGCGGTCGGTCTCGCCAAGACCTTCGCCGACACGATAGGCGGCGAAGTGGACCCCACCGAGTGGGTGAAGCAGTGGTTCCTGGCGCTGCTCGCCGGCATCAAGGCCCTGGAGACCGAGGAGCGCGGCTGCTACATGCGCGGCTGGTGCTACACCGTCCTCTACTCCGCCCTCGACATGGGCCGCCCGCCCGAGCCCGCCTTCAGCGGCAGCCTCCAGGGGCCCGACCAGGACGCCCTGGACCGGCAGAACTGGGGGGAGGGCGTCCAGGCCGCCGAACAGCAGCTCGCCGCGCGGCCGGACGGCACCGCCCTGCGCAACCGCGTCCTGCTGCGGCTCGCCCAGGACGGCAACCAGCCCGAGGTGACGCTCAACACGCTGTGGCAGACAGCCTGCGCACACACCGACGACACCCAACTCGCCCGCGCGTACGAGCACATCAGCTGGCCGCAGACCACCGGCGCCTAGCGCCCGCCGGCGGAACGCACAGGAGCGGCAGGAGGCGCCACCATGGCCGACCCGACACCCGCACAGACACCGGTCCCGACACCCACACCCACACCGGCCCCGACACCGTCCCCCGACTCCCCGCCGTGCAACGGAGTGCAGCGCGGCCACTCGGTCTGGGTGGTCCTGGCCGCGTTCGCGGTCCTGGGCGCCCTGTGCTCCGTGTCCCTGGCACTGCTGCGGCACAACCCCGACCAACTGCCCGGCGTCATCGGCGCCATCGCGAGCCCGGTCGTCGCCATCGTCTCGGCCTACCTCGGCCTGAAGATCGGCAACGAGCAGGGCCTCGCGGGCAACCTGGCCGCCAACGCGTCCCGGGAGCGGGCCGAGAAGGACGTCAAGGCCATCCTGGCCGATCTCCCGCCGGAACAGGCGGGCCGCTACGTCCACATGCTCGGCGCCACCCCGCGAACGCCGCCCGCCGCGGCGCCGTCCGCGCCGCCCCCGGGGCCGAAACCGCCCTCGCCGGGACCGACGCCGCCACCGCCCTCCCCCGGCACGGGGTAGCTCAGGGCCGGCCGCCGGGCCCCTTCTTCTCCAGGAGCGTGAACACCTTGGGCCCGGCCCCCGGCTGGGGTTTGCCCTCCTTCCGGCCCACGACCCGGTAGCCCTCGGCCGTGTAGAAGGCGGTGAGGCGGGCGTTGGACGCCAGGCAGTCGAGACGGACCAGGGGGCGGCCCGTCTCGGCCACGCGGTGCTCCGCGGCCCGCAGCAACGTCCGTCCCGTGCCGGGGCGGGCCGTGCCGTGATCGACCATCAGGCGGTGGACGTACCCGGCGACCGGGGGCTGCGGGCCCCACGCGGCCTCGTCCTCCCACCACAGCTCCCACGCGCCCGCCGGGCGGCCGGCGGACTCGGCGAGCCAGACCTCGCCGTGGGTCATGACGCGGCGGAAATGGTCCTCGTCCAGCTCGCCGGGGTGCCACTGGCCGGTGACGCCGCGGGCGAGCATCCAGCGGGCGGCGTCGTCCCGAAGGCGCACGAGGGTGGCGAGGTCGGAGGGCCCGGCCGGGCGGAAACGCAGGTGGGTCACGCCCGGGATCCTCGCACGGGCCCTCGGGCGGGCGGCGGGGGCGGGGTCCACACGCCGAGCCACTGCTCCGCGCCGAACTCGGGGAAGCGGCCGGCCTCCGTGAAGCCGAGCTTCGCGGCGACGCGCAGGGAGCGGGTGTTGGCGGTCTGGGCGGTGAGGACGACGGGTTCGCCGGGGTGGGCCGCGGTGAACCAGGCGAGGGCGGCCGCGCAGGCCTCGGTGGCGTAGCCGTGGCCCCAGGCGCGGGGCAGGAACATGTAGCCGAGCTCGTGCTCCCCGCACTCGGGGCGGATGTGGCCGGGGCGGGCGGGGTCGCGTACGTCCAGGGTCGTCATGCCGATCGCCTCGCCGTCCAGCTCCGCCACGAAGAAGCCGGGGCGGCGGCCGGGCACCTCGGGCATGGTGCGCTCCAGCTCCGCGCGGGACTGGGCGCCGCCGACGTAGGTGCCGACCTCCGGCGAGGCCAACAGCTCCACGAAGGCCGGCCGGTCGCGCGCCTCGGAGGCGCGCATCACGAGCCGGGCGGTACGTATCGGCGCGGGCGGCCAGGCGACGGAACCGGCGGCGGTCATGGCGCGCTCCTGACGACGGCACGGCGGCACCGGCGGCGGGGCCGGGCCGCGGCGGTGCTCGCATCCTAGGGCGGCGGCCACCGGAGCTGAAGGCCCGTGGGGCCCCGCACCGGGCGAGGCCACGTCCGCGAGCGGCGGCCGCCGCAGCGGTCAGCCGGCAGAGAGCCGCGCGGAAATGGGCGGGGGTGACAGGGGTGCGGGAGTGAGCGGGGATGACGGGGGCGCGGGGTGAGAGGGAATGCGCGGGAATTCGCACCCGCGAGCGGATCCCGATACGGCCGCGCACCGCCCGCCGCCGCACCCTTGACTCCTCGGGAATGCCGTTGAACGATCCCGTTGTGCGGTGAACGAGACCGCCGCCGAAAGCGCGGAACACTCCGGGCCCACGTTCAGGGGAGGCGCAGGGACAGTGCTTTCCGATGCCGGGCCCGTCGCGGCGCCCGGCCCTGCCCGCGTGCGGTGCCGCCGTCCGCCACCGCCGCAACTGTCCCCCGAACGTGTGGTGTTGCTCCGGCCGCCCGGACCGCGCCGGGGCATCGCCCGTATATTCCCCGGCGGTCGCCGCGTTCGCGTCGTGCATTCGCCGGTGGCCGGTGTCGTGGCGCGGCTTTTCACCAGCGGCGGAATCGTCAATTCCGCGGGGCGATTTCCCTCCCCGCGGGGCGCTTCCCTCACTGCGGGGCGCTTCCCTCCCTGCGGGGCGGTTCCCTCCCTGCGGGGTGATTTCCCTCCCTGCCGAATACCGCCCGTTCCGCCCACCGGTTCCCGGGACCGACGAACCAGCTGAGGAGCAAGCACCATGAACGAAACCCGCACGGTCGCCTTCGTCGCCTCCGAACGCGACCGCGCCTGCCCGTTCGACCCGTCGCCGGACCTGCGCCGGATGCGCGAGAAGGACGGCCTGCCGCGCGTCCGGGTCCTCCACCCGGTGCTCGGTGAGGTCGAGGCGGCCGTCGTCACCCGCTACGACGACGTACGGGCCGCCTTCGCGCACCCCCGTCTCGTCACGGGCAACGGCATCGACCCGGACCAGCCGCGCACCCTCTACAACCAGCCGGGTTTCCTGCTCGCCTACAGCGGCGCGGAGCACGCCCGGCTG
Source organism: Streptomyces sp. NPDC020983 (assembly GCF_044333485.1). Lineage (NCBI taxonomy): Bacteria > Bacillati > Actinomycetota > Actinomycetes > Kitasatosporales > Streptomycetaceae > Streptomyces > Streptomyces sp. NPDC020983. The sequence goes on from NZ_JBIRRA010000013.1 coordinate 9,183, forward strand.
CGCGGGATGCTCACCCGCAGCTTCACCGTCCGCCAGGTCGAGCGGCTGCTCCCCACGATGGAGGCGATCATCGAGGACCACCTCGACGCCATGGAGCAGCAGGGGCCGGGCGTCGACCTGGTGGAGGCCTTCGCCCTGCCCATCCCGTCGCTGGCCATCTGCGAACTGCTCGAGGTCCCGTACGCGACGCGGTCGATGTTCCAGCGCTGCTCCCAGGTGATCATGAGCGGAACCGCCGACGCCGGCCAGGTGATCGCCGCCTCGGCGGAGCTGCACGCCGCCATGGCGGACGTCGTCGCCCGGCACCGGGCCGCCCCCGGCGACGGGGTGCTGGGCACGGTGGTGCGGCAGCACGGCGACGAGCTGACCGACGAGGAGCTCATCGGCTTCGGCATCACGCTCCTGGCCGGGGGCCACGAGACCACCGCGACCCAGCTCGCGCTGAGCGTGCTGGCCCTGCTCCGGCACCCCGGCCAGCTCGCCGCCCTCCGCGACGACCCCGGCGTCACGGCGACGGCGGTCGAGGAACTGCTGCGCCACCTCGCCATCCCCGCGCCCGTGCTGCGCACCGCCACGGCCGATGTCGAGATCAACGGCCAGCCGGTCGCCGAGGGCGAGTACGTCCTGCTCTCCGCGCTGACGGCGAACCGCGACCCCGCGCTCGTCCCCCGGGACCCCGACGACCTCGACCTGCGCCGCCGCCCGGTCACCCAGCTCTCCTTCGGCTTCGGCGTCCACCAGTGCCTCGGCCAGCAGCTGGCCCGGATGGAGCTGAAGGCCGCGCTGCCCGCGCTGCTGCGCCGCTTCCCCACCCTCCGCCTCGCCGTCCCCGAGAGCGAACTGCGCTTCCGCACCGGCTCGACGGTCTACGGGGTCGAGGCGCTCCCCGTCGCCTGGTGAGGTACGGGGGCCTTCCCTAGTGCCCGGCCGGGAGAGCCGGTTCCGGGAGGGGGCGGGTGAGGAGCCAGCCGAGAGCGGGGAGGGCGATCAGGGGCAGGAGGGCGGTGCGCAGGGACGTGGCGTCGGCCAGGGCGCCCACCGCAGGGCTCAGGACGCCGCCGACGCTGACGGCCAGGCCCAGGGTGACGCCGCTCGCGGTGCCGACGCGCGAGGGCAGGTAGTCCTGGCCCAGCGTCACCTGGAGGGAGAAGGGGATGTACAGGCCCGCGGAGGCGAGGGCGACGAAGAGGTAGAGGGCGGGTCCGGGGACGAGGACGACGCCCGCGACCGCAGCGACGCTCGCGACGTACGACCGGCGCACCACCCGCACCCGCGTCCAGCGGGCGGCGAGCGAGCTGCCCAGCACCGTGCCCACCGCGCCGCCGAGGTAGAGGAGGAAGAGGGCCGCGGCGCCCGCGGCCGTGCCACCGCCCGTGCGCTGGCGGGCGTAGAGGGAGACGAAGCTGCCAAGGACGACGAAGACGACCGACCGGCACACGATCGCGAGGGTCAGGCGGACGAAGGAGCGGCGGTCGTCCGGGCGGCCGTCCGCCCCCGCCTTCCGTGTCCCGGACGCCTCCGCGGCGGCGGACCCGCGGCGTACGGCGAGCAGTGCGAGCACCGCGCCCAGTACGGCGGGCAGCACCAGCACGGGGGTGGCGCCCAGTCCCCCGGCCCCGACCACGGGTGTGACCAGCAGCGGGGCGAGTGCGAAGCCGACGTTGCCGCCGAGCGAGAACCAGCCCATCCGGGTGTGGCTGCCACCGCTCGCGATCCGGGCGACCCGCGCCGACTCCGGGTGGTACGCGGCGATCCCGACCCCGGCGACCGCGACGCACAGCAGCGTCAGCGCGTAGGAGTTCCCGACGCCGCACAGCGCGATCCCGATCCCGCACAGCGCGGTGCTCAGCGGCAGCAGCCACGGCATGCTGCGCCGGTCGGTGAGCGCCCCGAACGCGGGCTGCACGAGCGAGGACAGCAGCGAGGCGGCGAGCACCACGCCGGACGCGGCGGCGTAGGAGTAGCCGCGGTCGGCGACGAAGAAGGGGACGAGAGCGGAGACGGCCCCCTGGTAGACGTCCACGCACGCGTGCCCCACGGACAGCGTCAGGACCGCCCGCCCCCTCCCGTCCGGCGGCGGTCCGGGCGGCGTGCGGACTGCGGGGCCGGGGGCGGGAGTTCCGGCGGGCGGGCCGAGCGGCGGTGAAGTGGTCATGCCGCGATCGTGGCCCGCGGGGCGGGGCTCCCGCTTCCGTCAGAATGCCGGACGGTGTCGGAAAACCGCCACGCCGGCCGTCCCTACGCGGAGCCCCGGTCCCACCGCCGCGCCTTCGCGTGCCGCTCGCGTACGCGGGCGACGTCGCGCGCGGTCAGCAGCGCCAGCAACGGGCCGCCCAGGAAGGCGACGAACGCCAACTGCCGGCCGTCGGGCAGCAGCAGACGGCCCGACAGGGCCAGGACTCCCGTCAGTGCCACGGTCTTCGCCACGATCCGCGGATCGCGCAGGACCATCCGCAGCCTCTGCGGGAACGTCATGACCTCCCGCGAGCCCCGCTCGCGCCCCCCAGTGCCCATGCCCTCATCGTCCCGCCCCGCCGCCGCGGAGGACAGCGCTCCGGCACCCGGCGGGCGCGTAAGGTGCGGGCCGTGCCGAAGCCGCTCCCGGAGCCCGAGACGACCGTCGCCCCGCCCACCTCGGTCCGGCCGCTCGCGGCGGGGCAGGGCATCGACGCGCACGTGCACCGCGAGCACCAGATCCACTACGCGGGCCGCGGCGTCCTCACCGTCACCACGGACGCCGGGACGTGGATCGCGCCCGGCAACCGCGCGCTGTGGGTGCCGGCGGGGACGGCGCACTCGCACCACGCGCACGGCCGCCTCGACCTGCACACGATCGGCCTGCCCACCTCCGTCAACCCGCTCGGCCTCGACGTGCCCGCGGCCCTGACGGTCGGGCCGCTGCTGCGCGAGCTCATCCTCGCCTACACCCGCGAGGACGACCCGGTCACCGGGGCCGAGCGGCGGCGCATGCGGGCCGTGCTGCTGGACCAGCTGCGCGCCTCGCCGCAGCAGCCCGTGCACCTGCCCATGCCGTCCGACCCGCGGCTGGCCGCCGTCTGCGCGCTGCTGCGGCGCGACCCGGCGGACAGCCGCTCGCTCGCCGCCTTCGGCGCCGCGGCGGGGGCCGGCGAACGCACCCTGAGCAGGCTGTTCCGGGAGGAGCTGGGCATGACCTTCCCGCAGTGGCGCACCCAGCTGCGGCTCTACCACGCCCTGGTGATGCTCAGCGAGGGCGTGCCGGTCACGGCGGTCGCCGTGCGGTGCGGGTGGTCGTCGCCGAGCGCCTTCATCGACGTCTTCCGGCGGGCTTTCGGCCGGACGCCGGGGAGCCGCCCGCCCCGCTGAGCCGCGCCCGGGCGGCGGCGGTCGCCGGGTCCTGCTCCGGGCCGGGGACGACGACGCGGTGGTGCGGGTCGCCCGGGCAGGCCGAGGTTCTCGTCGTGCAGGTGCAGCCCGCCGTGTCCGGGACGGCGTACGGTCCCGGTCCCGGCGGCGCGCGGCTCGACGCCGCCCGGCGCTTGGCACGGCCGGAAGGACGCGCTGCCGGCGTCCGACTCGGCCGGCGGCCGCGCCGCCGCCGGGCGGCGGACCGGCCCGGCGGTGGCGTCCGGGCAGATCCGCCGCCCGCCGTTCCTCAGGCCAGGTGGCGGGCGAGGAAGCGGGCCGCTTCCGCGGGTTCGTCCGGCGGGAGGGGCGCGGAGTGCGGACCCGGGTGGGCGTGCAGGGACTTGTCCGCCGAGCCGAGGGCGTCGAAGAGGGCCAGCCCCTCCGCACGCGGGATCCGCTCGTCGTCCCAGGCGAGGAGGAACCGCACGGGGACGGTGGTCCGCTCCGCCTCACGCGCCAGCGCCCGCGCCCCGCTCAGCCCCAGCACCGCCGCCCGCACGCGCGGTTCGGCGGCGACGAAGGGCAGGCCGAGCCCGCAGCCCAGCGACACCCCCCAGTAGCCGGCCGGGCCGGGCCCGATGTCCGGCAGCCCCTGGAGCGCGTCGAGCACCGCGCGCCACTCCGGCACGGTGCGCCGGGCCACGAGCGCCTGGAAGCCGGCGATCAGCGGGTACGGATCCGCGCCCGCGGCGATCCGCTCGCCGTTCGCGGTGGCGAGCGCGTCCAGCTCCGGGTCGGTGGGCCGGTCCCCGTGACCGGGCACGTCGACGGCAGCGGCGGCGAAGCCGCACTCGCGCACGAAGCACCGTGCGCGGGCGGCCACGTCGGGCGCCTCCTTGTGCCGGCCGCCGCCGTGGCCGAGCAGGACGAGCGGCCGGGTGCCCGGCGCCGCCCCGTCCGGGGTCCACAGCACGCCGGGGATGTCGCCGAGGGAGAAGGAGCGGATCCGGACGCCGTCGGCGGCCGACGACTCGGGACGGAGAGTGAAACGCATGGCGTTCACGCCTTTCGGGATGCCTCACGCGCGGTGCGCGTGCGCGGGCGCTCCCTCAGCCATGCGCGAGGGGAGGGCGGGCCCGACCTGTCGTTGCGCTGATCGGTCTCACCTCCCCTGGTCGTCACCGGTGCACGGCGCCGCCGACCGTAGCACGGCGCCGGGCCCGCGGGTCACTGGCCCGTGGTGCCGTCGGCGAGTTCGCGGAGGATGTCGAGGTGGCCGTTGTGGCGGGCGGTCTCCTCGACGAGGTGCATCAGGACCCAGCGCAGGTTGACATGGCTGCCGTCGCGGATGGGGCGCTGGGCGAGGTCGTCGAGGGAGTGGGCGGCGACGGTCGCGCGGTGGCGGTCGGAGTCGGCGGCGTAGGCGGCGAGGACGTCCGCGAGCGGGAGGCCGAGGTCGACGGTGAACTCCCGGTCGGGATCCTCGTCCGTCCACGGGCCGCGGTCCTCCTCGCCGAGGAAGATCACGTCGAACCACCAGTGCTCCACCCAGCGCAGGTGGTTGATCACACCGGACAGGGTCATGAGCGGGGAGCCGGGCAGCGGGGCCGCGCGGCCGTGCTCGTCGGTCGCGCCCGTGCACTTCTCGATGGCGGTGGCGCGGGCGTAGTCGAGGAAGGTGGCGAGGGTGGTCCGCTCGTCACCGGTGGGCGGCAGGTCCGTTCTGGTCATGAGCAGGCATGGTCTTCGATCCGCGGGGCCGCTGTCGACCGTATTCCCGCCGACCGGGCCGCGTGTCGCGCATGGCACCATCGAAGCTGCGGCGCCGCGCCGCCCCGTCCCCCTCCCCGAGGAAGCCGAGCCGCCGCCATGCCGCTGCACATCAGGGCCTTCGACGCCGACCACCCTTCCGCCCTGCTGGACCTGGAGTGGCACCTGCCGCTGGAGCAGTGGTCGGACAAGTCCCTCGTCGCGCTGCCGCGCGGCATCTCCCGGCACGTGGTGCGCTTCGCGCGGGCCGGGGACGAGGTCGTCGCGATCAAGGAGGTCAGCGAGTGGGCCGCGGTCCGCGAGTACGGGCTGCTGCGCGACCTGGACCGGCTCGGCATACCCGGGGTCGACCCGATCGCGGTCGTCACCGGGCGGGAGGCCGCCGACGGCACGCCGCTGGAGCCCGCGCTCGTCACCCGGCATCTGAACGGCTCGCTGCCCTACCGCTCGATGTTCGAGACGACGATGCGCCCGAGCACCGTCAACCGCCTGCTGGACGCGCTCGCGGTGCTGCTCGTGCGGCTGCACCTGGTGGGCTTCGCGTGGGGTGACTGCTCGCTGTCCAACACCCTCTTCCGGCGCGACGCGGGCGCCTTCGCCGCCTACCTGGTGGACGCCGAGACCGGGCAGATCCAGCCGGAGCTGACCGCCGGGCAGCGCGACTACGACATCGACCTGGCGCGTGTGAACATCGCCGGCGAGCTGATGGACCTGGAGGCCGGCGGCTCGCTGCACCCCGCGGTCGACCCGGTGACCTTCGCCGAGGCCATCTGCTCGCGCTACGGCGACCTGTGGCACGAGCTGACCCGGCAGTCCGTCTACCCGGCCGACAAGCGGCACTACATCGACCGCCGCATCCGCCGCCTCAACGACCTCGGCTTCGACGTCGCCGAGATGCAGATCCAGCGCTCCCCGGAGGGCGACACCGTCACCTTCGTGCCCAAGGTCGTGGACGCCGGCCACCACCAGCGGCAGCTGCTGCGGCTGACCGGCATGGACACCGAGGAGAACCAGGCCCGCAGCCTGCTCAACGACCTGGAGTCCTGGATGACCACCCAGGACGACTACGCCCCCGGCGACCCGCTGGGCGCCCGGCCGGAGGTGCTGGCGCACCGCTGGGTGCGGCAGGTCTTCCGGCCCGCCGTGCGGCTGATCCCGGTGGAGCTGCGCCGCAGCCTTGACCCGGCGCAGATCTACCACGAGCTGCTGGAGCACCGCTGGTACATGTCGGAGCAGGCCGGGAAGGACGTCGGTTTGGAGGCGGCCGTCGCCTCCTACATCGCCGACGTCCTGCCGCACGTGCCCGACCCGACCGCGATCCCGCCCGAGGCGGAGTGACCCTCCCCCCTTCGGCGGGGGGACGGCCGGGTCAGGCGAGCCGCAGCGCGGCCTCCCGGACCACGAGGGTGTCCGCGCGCACCTCGCGCAGGCCCGGCAGCGGCCAGATCCCGCGGCGCGGCGCGGGCGGGCCGCCGGGGCCGGACGTCCAGGCGATGCTGCGGGTCCAGGCGCGCAGCTGCTCGCGGAAGCCGGTGACGGCCGGCCCGGAGCGGTGGGTGGTGCGGGTCGAGGCGCCGGTGTCGGGCTCCCACGTGTCGATGTGCAGCGTCGCGCCCTCGTCGCGGGCGTAGGGCGAGGGCAGGGTGAGGGTGGCGACGGTGTCGGTGCCGGTGAACTCGATCGTCTCGCGGTAGCGGTGGTGCCCGGGCAGCCGCAGGTGGCCGGCCTCCACGAGCAGCTCGTCGTCCGGCCGCCAGCGGCAGCTCACCGCGCTGCCGCCGGCCCACTGCACGCTGTGCTCCAGCGAGCCGTGCAGCGTGCGCCCGGTTCCCTCCAGCGCGGCGTGCACGATGTTGACCTGGTGGATGAGCGAGCCGCCCAGGCCCCGGGCGTAGACCTCGCGCTGCATGCCGCTCGCGCCGGGGCCGAGCGCCCGGCCGAGCGCCTCCTGCGCGGGGGGCGGCTGCGGACCGTAGGGCGGCGGCGCGTACGGGACGAGGTGGTCGACCAGGTGCGGGGCGTTGGGGTCGTGGATGTCGACGCTGATCCGGCGGGCGGTCGCGGCGTTGTCGCGGCAGTGCTCGACGAAGAGCTGCACGACCGGATCGTGCCGCTTCATGTAGCCGGCGGTGACGGGGACCCCGGTGCGGCGCTCGGCGGCGATCAGCTCGTCGATCTCCGCGAGGTCCAGGCTCACCGGCTTCTCGCACAGCACCGGCAGCCCCGCCTCCAGGCAGCCGAGCACCGCGTCGCGGTGCGTCCACCACGGCGAGAGCACCAGCGCGGCCCGCGCCCCGGCCCACACCGCCTCCTCGGCGCTCGTGCACACCGCGACCCGGCCGAATCCCGCCATCAGTGCGGCGCGGTGCTCCGGGTCGGGGTCGATGACGGCGGCCGGCCTGATCAGCCGGGGCAGGTCGCGCATCTCGCGCAGGTGCGCCGCGTGCGCGACCTTCCCGGCCCCGATGACCACGACCGGGACCTGCGCGTGGCCGGGACCGCCCGCGCCGGCGGGGCCGCCGTGCGGTCCCCCCGCGCTCTCCGCCGGCGGCCCCTGCCGCCCCGTGTGACGCATCGTGCTCATCCTTTCGCCCGGAAGGCACTCGTTCCTACCAGGAAACGTGGCGCGACTGCGACGCCGGGGTGTCCGAACCGTGATCTCACCCATGGCAAGGAGGCCATCCATTGCTAGAGTCGGTATAGGGTGCGGTTGCCACCTTGCAGGCACCTGCACGTTTCGGCGCACCCGGCGACGAAAGAGGGAATCCGTGGCCAATTCGGTGAGGGGCGGTGGGCCGAATGCGGCCGACATCGGGCTCGCCCTTTATCAGACACTGCGCAGCCAGGGCTCCGTCGCCCCGGACAAGGCGGTGGCGGCGCTCGGGCTGACCGAGGCCGAGGCCGAGGCGGGCTGGCAGGAGCTGCAGGAGCTGGGCCTCATACGCCCGAGCGACGGCTCGGGCACGGTCGACGCGGTCGAGCCGGACACCGCCCTCATCGAGCTGCTGGCCCGCCAGCGCGCGTCCCTGCGGCGCCAGCGCGACGAGCTGACCTCCATGGTCTCCGCCGCCGAGTCGCTGATGGAGCGCTACCGCCCCGCGGTGCTGCGGGAGAACGCCGAGATCGAGGTCGAACTGCTGACCCGGGACCACCGGCGGCGGCAGTTCCTGCGCGACTTCGACGCGACGATCACCGAGACGGCCAGCTGGATGCACCCCGGCCCGCTGCCGTCGAGCGAGGTCCTGGCGAGTTCCCTCACCGCCGACAGCGAACTCGTCGCACGCGGCGTCAAAGTACGCGCAATTTATGGCCAGAGCATTAATTCAGCACCCAGGCAACGTAAATACCTGTCGGATCTCACGGCCGCCGGAGTGGAAGTCAGACTCGCCCCGCAGGTGCCTTTCGACCTCCTTATGGCCGACACACACAGCGCCCTGGTCCTGGCCAATCCGGATGAACCCCTGGGCCCCGCGATCGTCATCAGGGGGCCCGCTCTGGTGCGTTCGTACGTGGCGATGTACGAGGACTGCTGGCTGCGCTCGGTCCCTTACAGTGCGAACACCTCTCCCGCCCTGGAATCCGACAGCGAGCTGACCGAGCAGCACCGTACGACCATGAGACTGCTGGCCAACGGCCTGACGGACGAGCGGATCGCCCGGAAACTCGGGGTGTCCCTGAGGACGGTGAGCCGCCTGGTATCCGAGATCATGCGCTATCTTGAAGCGGACAGCCGATTCCAGGCGGGAGTCCTCGCCGCGGCTCACGGTCTGATCTGACGCACTCCGGGTGACGCGATCAGACCGGCGCATTCACGCCATGGCAGATATACGCAGATGCGTCGTCTGGTTCGGTGCAGGTTGCATTTGCCATCATTGGGAAAGTCATGTGTCCCTACTCCGTAGTGAGCACGTCACACTCTCTGCCCACCTAAGGATTATGATGTCGCGGATCCGGCGTTCGACCCATGTCTCCGCTGTAGCAGCACTGGTGCTTGCTCTGTCGTCGGCTGCCGGCACGGCTGTTGCTGCCGACTCCTCTTCCGCACCCGCACCGGCGCCCGCACCCGTCGCCAAGACCGGCTCCGTCTCGCCTGACGGCTGGTTCCCGGGCGCGGCCCCCGCCGGCTGGTTCCCCGGCGCCGTCACCCCGGACGGCTGGTTCCCCGGTTCGACCACCACGGCCACCCCCGCGGGATGGTTCCCCGGCTCCACCACCACGGTCACGCCCGCGGGATGGTTCCCGGGTGCCACCACCACGGTCTCGCCCACCGGGTGGTTCCCCGGCTCCACCACCACGGTCTCGCCCGCCGGGTGGTTCCCCGGCACCGTCCAGGTCTGAGCACACCGACGACAGCGCGGACACAGCACCGCGCGGCCCGTGATGATTCGCGGACCGCGCGGTGCTTTGTGCATTTTGTGGGGGGATGATTCCCTACGGCCGGTGGGCCTGGGTCGGGGCTCGGGTCAGGACCCGACGGGGGCCGTCGCGGCCATGAGGGCTTCGTGCGGCCTGGCGACGGCCAGGGCGCGCTGGAGCACGGTGTCGATGTCGGTGGCCGCGTCGTCGGCCGCGGGATGCACCGCGAGCCAGCCGAGGTGGCGCCGGAGGAAGGCCGCGAGGGCCGGCACCGTCCGCAGGGGGAGGCGGACGGTGCGGCCCTCGACCATCAGATCGGCCCAGGAGGTCAGGGTGTCTCGAATGGCAGCGCGCGCCTCGACTGCCGGCCCGTTCAGGGGGATGCCGGGCCGGTCAGTGCCGGACAGTCTGTCGCCGGGGTCCTGCGCTGCTACGAGTGCGACCTCAAGCTCGCCGTATACCCGGGGAAGCAAGGCGAGCTGCCGATCCAAACGCTCCTGGCAAGGAACACAGAGTGCAGGGTCCGTGTCGACACACAGGTGGCCGGTTCGGAACCCGTAGTCATGCACTCCACTGTCCCTTCTCGTTGCCGGGGCGGTGATTACAGACAACCAGCAGGGCCGGTTCCGGACAACGGCCTGGAACCGGCCGGATCGTGCCATGGCGCGTTCGCGCATCTAGGCACCTCCGCCGCTGGTCAGCCGGGTGGTCGCCACCACGGCCGGGGGTTCAGCGCGGCAGGTTTGCCTCGATCGCCCCAATCACCTCGTCAGCCTCGGGAACGACGCGCGGCCGGAAGCGGGCCACGGGCTCGCCCGAGCCGTTGATCAGGAACTTCTCGAAATTCCAGGTGATATCTCCCGCTTCGCCCTCGGCGTCGGCCAGCTGCGTCAGCTCGGCGTAGAGCGGGTGCCGGTTCGCACCGTTGACGTCCGCCTTGGCGAGCAGCGGGAAGCTGACGCCGTACGTCGTCGAGCAGAAGGCCGCGATCTCCTCGGCACTGCCGGGCTCCTGCCCGCCGAACTGGTTGCAGGGCATGCCGACGACCGTGAAGCCGCGGTCGGCGTAGGTCTTCTGCAGCCGCTCCAGGGCCTCGTACTGCGGGGTGAGGCCGCACCTGGACGCGACGTTGACGAGCAGCACGACCTTGCCGGTGTGCTCGGCGAGCGTGGTCGCGGTGCCGTCGAGGGTCTGCAGCGGGATGTCGTGGAGGGCGCTCATCGGCTGGGGCTCCTTCTGGTGGCGGCCCGGGTGCGGGCGCCGGACGCGCGCCCCGCGGGCGTGGAGGGCTCGGCCACGGTCAGGCCGAGGGTCTGGGCGAGTGCGGGCGCGAGGTCGAGCAGCTGCGCGGGCGTGACGACCGCGCCGCGCAGCGACTCGTAGCCGTCGGCCAGGTCGATGGTGAGGGCGCCGCGCAGGTCGGCGTCCTTGAGCACGGCCCGGCCGAAGCGGGCCTGCTCGATCCGGGTGCCGGGGAAGGACACGCCCTCCAGCCGGGCCTCGCCGAAGTCGACGTCGCGCAGCACGCAGTCCTCGAAGACGACGTCGTGCAGCGCGGTCGCCCGCAGGTTGACGGAGTCGAGCTTGCACCGCAGGAACGTGACGCGGCGCAGCACCGCGTCGTACAGCTCGACACCGGCCAGCGAGCTGCCGAGGACGGCGGTGTCCAGCCACTGGCCGCCGGCGAGGGTGCAGCCGGTGAGGCGGCAGCCGGACAGCCAGACGTCGTTGAAGCGCGCCGCGCGCAGGTCGGCGCCGGGCAGCACGCAGTCGGTGAGCGCGGACTCCAGGAAGCGGGCGCCGGCGGCCCGGGTGCCCTCGGGGGTGTGCAGGCCGTCGAGGTGCACGGTGTCGTAGTCGCCCTCGGCCTCCAGCGGCCCGGCGTGCGGGACGAGCGCGGAAGCGTACGGCAGGTCGGCGAGCGTCTCCGCGACGGCGGCGCGGGGCTGTGCGGTCACCCCGCCACCCTACGCGGGCCCCCGCGGCGGGCTGCGCCCGCGCCGCCGGGCACCGTCGGACCCGCGCACACCGCGGCCGGGCGAAGCGTCCGGGGCGCGCGGAACCGCGCGGCCCACCACGGTGGTGCGCGCCGTCACCGGCCGGACGGGGCGGTCCGGTGCGGGCCGGGCCCGGTGGGGCGGGGCTTGCCGGCGCGGCATGCGCACCCGGGGCCCGGGCGGGACGTCCGGCGCGGCCTGGCGGGTGACATGACGGATATGTCGGCCCCGCCTTGCTAGGTTGCCGTGCATGAGCGCTACGTCGGCCGACGCTCCGGCGCCGAAGGCCGCGCCCGGGGCGGACCGGCCTTCGGCGGCGGAGCCGCCGCGGCGCCGCCGCGGGGTCGAGCTGTCGCTGACCGTGGCCGCGGTGCTGGTGTCGGTGTACGGCTACGCCGAGGTGGGCCTCGCCACCTCGGGCGCCGTCCCGCCGGGGGCCGCCGGGTACGGCGCCGGGCTCGCGCTGCTCGCCGTCCTGGCGCATCTGGCCGTCCGCGCCCGGGCCCCGTACGCCGACCCGCTGCTGCTGCCGATCGCGGTGCTGCTCAACGGGCTGGGGCTGGTGCTCATCTACCGGCTGGACCTGGAGCCGTCGCTCGGCCCGCGGGCGGCGCCCGCGCAGCTGGTGTGGTCGACGCTGGGCATCACCCTGTTCGTGCTGGTGGTGCTGGCGCTGGACGACCACCGGGTGCTCGCCCGCTACTCCTACCTCGGGGTGACGGCGGCGCTCGCGCTGATGGCGGCGCCGATCTTCTTCCCGGCCGTCAACGGCGCCAAGATCTGGATCCGGGCGGCCGGGTTCTCCCTGCAGCCGGGCGAGTTCGCGAAGGTGCTGCTCGCGGTCTTCTTCGCCGCCTACCTCGCGGCCAACCGCGCCGCGCTCGCGTACACCGGCCGTACCGTCCTCGGGCTGCGGCGGCTCCAGCTGCCGACCGGGCGGGTGCTCGGGCCGGTGCTGGCGATCTGGCTGGCGAGTGTGGGGCTGCTGGTGCTGGAACGCGACCTCGGCACCTCGCTGCTCTTCTTCGGGCTGTTCGTGGTAATGCTCTACGTGGCGACCGGGCGCACCGGCTGGGTCGCCGTGGGGCTGGTGCTGAGTGCGGCGGGGGCCTTCGCCGCCGGCTCCCTCGAACCGCACGTGCACGGGCGCGTCGAGGACTGGCTGCACCCCTTCGCGAGTGTCCGCGCCGGGCTCGGCCCCGGGCAGCTCGCGCAGTCCCTCTACGCCTTCGGCGACGGCGCCGTGCTCGGCACCGGTCTCGGCCAGGGGCACTCCGCGCTGATCGGCTTCGCCGCCAAGTCCGACTTCGTCCTCGCGACCGCCGGCGAGGAGCTGGGCCTGGCCGGGCTGTGCGCGCTGCTGGGCCTGTACGCGCTGCTGGTGGCGCGCGGCCTGCGGGCCGGTCTCGCGCTGCGCGACCCCTTCGGGCGGCTGCTCGCCGTCGGGCTCGCGACGATCGTGGCGCTCCAGGTCTTCGTCATCACCGGCGGGGTGACCGACCTGATCCCGCTCACCGGCATGGCGATGCCCTTCCTGGCGCAGGGCGGCTCGTCGGTCGTGACCAACTGGATCATCGTGGCGCTGCTGATCCGGCTCAGCGACAGCGCGCGCCGCCCGCCACCGCGAGAGGACGCACCCCTGTGACCCGCTGCATCCGCCGCTGCGCCGCGCTGATCCTCCTCCTCGCACTGGCGCTGCTGGTCAACGCGGTGCGGGTGATGGTCGTGGAGTCCGGCTCCTACGCCGCCGACCCGGCCAACGGCCGTATCGCCATCGCCCGTTACGCGCACCCGCGCGGCGCCATCCTGGTCGGCTCCGGGTCCGTCACCGGCGCCCGCGGCACCGGCGGCCGGCTGGCGTACGCGCGCACGTACCGCGACGGACCGCTCTACGCGCCCGTCACCGGCTTCGCGTCGCAGACGTACGGCACCTCCCTGCTGGAGGGCACCGAAGATGGCCTGCTGTCCGGCACCAGCCCGCAACTGGACTCGGTGCCGCTGTGGCACGAGATCACCCGCGACCGGCAGCGCCCCGGCGACGTCCACACCACGATCGACGCCGCCGCCCAGAAGGCCGCCTACGCGGGCCTGGCGGGCCGGCGCGGCGCGGTCGCCGCCCTGGACCCGGCGACGGGCCGGATCCTCGCGCTGGTCTCCTCTCCGTCCTACGACCCCGGGCTGCTGTCCGGGACCGGCGAAGAGGTGGCCGCGCAGTGGAAGCGGCTGGGCGACGACCCGGCGCAGCCCATGCTGAACCGGGCGATCCGGCAGACCTACCCGCCGGGTTCGGCCTTCAAGGTGGTCACGGCCGCCGCGGCGCTGGAGGCCGGCGCCGTCACCGACCTCACGGCCCCGACCGACTCCCCCGACCCCTACCGGCTGCCGGGCACCACCTGGTCGCTCACCAACGAGGGGCGCGGCTGCGCGGACGCGAGCGTGCTGGACGCCTTCCGGGTGTCGTGCAACACCGTCTTCGCCAAGCTCGGCGCCGACGTCGGGCTCGGCGCGATGGTGCGGCAGGCGCAGGCCTTCGGCTTCAACGACACGGGTCTGCGCATCCCGCCGGGTGTCGCCAAGAGCAACTTCGACACGGCGATGAGCCCCGACCAGGTGGCGCTGTCCTCCATCGGGCAGTTCGACACGACGGCGACACCGCTCCAGATGGCGATGGTCGCGGCGGCCGTCGGCGACGGCGGCGAGCTGATGCGCCCGTACCTGGTCGACCGGGTCACCAACCACTCCGGCGCGGTGGTCTCCCGCACCGAGCCGGAGCGGCTGCACCGGGCCGTCTCGCGCTGGACGGCGAGCCGGCTGCAGCAGCTCATGGAGGCCGTCGTGACGGACGGCACGGGCACCAACGCGTCGATCCCGGGCGCGGTGGTCGGCGGCAAGACGGGCACCGCGCAGCACGGGGTGGGCAACAAGGGCACGCCCTACGCCTGGTTCATCAGCTACGCCCGGCCGCAGGGTGCGAGCCGGGCGGCCGTGGCCGTCGCCGTGGTCGTGGAGGACGCGGAGGCGGCGCGGGCGGACATCTCCGGCGGCGGCAGTGCGGCGCCGATCGCCCGCGCGGTCATGCAGGCGGTGCTGGCCGCGCCGCCCCCCTACGCCGGCCGGGCGTTCAGTGGACCTGCGGGAAGCTGAAGGCGTAGTGCTGCTGGGCGAGCCAGGTCAGCGACGTGTCGAGGGCGGCCACGGTCTGCGAGCGGTCGCCGCCGCCGTCGTGGAAGAGGATCGTCGGACCGTTGCCGATCTCCGACCTGACCGTCGCCACGATCGCGCCGGCGCCGGGCCGGGAGAAGTCCTTGGTGTCGACGTTCCAGCCGAGCGGCCGCAGGCCGTGCTGCGCGGCGATCTGGCGGCTGGCGGGGGTGAAGGCGCCGCCGGGGGCCCGGTAGTACTGCACGGGGGCGCCGCCGGACGCCTCCTCGATCATCGCGAGCGCGTCCAGGATCTCCTTCTGCTGGTACGCGACGGGCTTGTGGTCCATCGACTCGTCGTGGGAGACGGTGTGGTCGCACAGCCGGTGGCCCTCGGCCACGACCCGGCGCACCAGATCGGGGTGGGCCCTGGCCTGAGGGCCGATCATGCAGAAGGTCGCGTGCACGTGGTGCCGCTTGAGCACGTCCAGGACCTTGGGGGTCCACACGGGGTCGGGGCCGTCGTCGATGGTGATGTTGACGGCCTTGCCGGGCGTCTCGGCCGCGTGCACGATGCTCACCGGCACCGGGGGTACCTGCGGGGTGGTCGGCTTCGCCGGGGGCTTGTGCGGGGCCGTGGAGTGCCCGGCCGGGCCGCCCTTGCCGTCGGCGCCCTTGGCGCCGGCGCTCCCCGTGTTCCCCGTCGTCGCGGCCGCCGCGGTGCCGCTGCTGCCCCCGCCCGGCGCGACCAGCGCCGACACCACGGCGGCGAGCACGACGACCGCGACGGCCACGCCTATCACCATCGACCGCGGCGCGCTCTTGATCCGTTCCGGCGTCAGCCGCCCGGCCGTTGTCCGCCAACCCGTCATGTTGTGTGACCGCCCGCCCACTTCGTCGCTCGACGTCCCTTTTCCGCGGACCAGCGTCTCTCCCCCGCTCCGCGAACGGAAAGATGCGGCCGCCCACGGTACGGTTCCGCGACGATCACGCAACCAGGGGGTCGTTACAGGATCCGGACGTATCGTCGTATCGGGGCATCTCCCCGTCACCTCGCCGCCACACCGGGGCCGCTCGCAGGGCTCAGGCCGGGGGTGCCGTCAGGCCCGTGCAGCCGCGCAGGCCCTCGTAGCGGTCGGTGATCGTGCGCCCCGCGGCGCCGGTCTGCGGCTCGGGTACGCCCTGGCCGTCGACCAGGGCGGGGCTGAAGACCGCCTTCGCGACCTTGCCCCCGGTCACGGTGAGGGTCGTCACGCCGGTCTGGTCGGAGTGCGGGTAGGGCGAGGAGCCGTACCAGAGGAAGTTGCCGAAGCCGTAGGCGACGTAGGTCGGGCCGAGCATGCCCGAGCCGAGCATGACGTGCGCGTGCGTGCCGACGACCGCGGTCGCGCCGGCCTGCGACAGGTCGGCGGCGATCGACTTCTGCTCCGGGCCCGGGCAGCTCTGCCCCTCGGTGCCCCAGTGCAGGTAGACCACCACGACGTCGGCCTGCCTGCGCGCGTCGCGTACGGCGGCCAGCAGCGCGGGGCGGTCCAGCGCGGAGGCTATGCCGGGGCGGCCGGGGCCCGCCCGGAAGGCCTGGTTGGTGTAGTCCTGCACCTGGCTGGCGGCGACCACGGCGAGGCGCACGCCGTTGACCGTGGTGACGTACGGCCGGTAGGCGGCGGCCTCGTCGGGGCCGATGCCGACGACGGGTATCGGCGAGCCGCGCTGCGCGGCGAGGCTGTCGGCCAGCCCCTGCGGGCCGTAGTCGACCGCGTGGTTGTTGGCCATCGTGACGGCGTCCACACCCGAGCGCTGGAGGGCGCCGAGCGCGGCGGGCGTGGTGCGGAAGTGGTACTTCTTCGGCTGCGGGGTGCCGCGGGTGGTGATCGCGGTCTCCAGGTTGACCATCGAGAAGTCCGCGGCCCCCAGGGCCCGCGCCATGGGCCCGAGCGCGGGGTCCACGCCGAGCCGGTTCGCGGTGCGGTCGGTGAAGTGGACGTCCCCGGCGAACGCGAGGGTGACGGTGCCGGCCGGCTCGTGTGCGGCGGGCGTCGCTCCGGGCGCGGTCGCGGAGGGGGCCGCGCCGTCCGGCGCGGTCGTGCCGGACGCCCGCGGGGCGGCGGCGGCCCCGGCGGGGCTGCCGCCCCGGCCGAGCACCGCCCAGCCGGTCGCCACCGCGGCGACGACCACCACCGCCAGGCCGACCGCCGTGTTCCTGCGGCGCCGGCGCGCCCTGGCCCGGCGGGCGGCACGCCGCGATATCGGCCCCTCGTTGGTCATCGGACAAGCGTACGGTCCTACTCCGAGGTTTCCGCCCCCTGGGTGATGGTTTCGGCTACTTCCGTCACCCGGGCCCGCTCCTCGGCGGCGAAGCGCTCGGCGTCCAGCCGCTCGGCGATCTCCTCGTCCTGCGTCATGAGCAGGTCCAGGCTGGAGTCGCCCAGCTCGAAGACGCCGAGGTCCACGTACGCCCTCTGGAGCCGCGGGCCCCACAGCCCGATGTCCTTCACGCACGGCACGATGCGCGAGAAGAGCAGCTTGCGGAACAGCCGCAGGAATTCCGAGGACTCCGTCAGCTCGGCGGCCTCGGCGGCGGGGATGCCGAAGTTCTCCAGCACCTCCAGGCCGCGCAGCCGGTCGCGCATCAGGTAGCAGCCCTCGATCACGAACTCCTCGCGCTCGCGCAGTTCGGCGTCGCCGAGCTGCTTGTAGTAGTCGCGCAGCGCCATCCGCCCGAAGGCGACGTGCCGGGCCTCGTCCTGCATGACGTACGCGAGGATCTGCCGGGGCAGCGGCTTGTCGGTGGTGTCGCGGATCATGCCGAAGGCGGCCAGCGCCAGGCCTTCGATGAGCACCTGCATGCCCAGGTAGGGCATGTCCCAGCGGGAGTCGCGCAGCGTGTCGCCGAGCAGCGACTGCAGGTTGTCGTCGATCGGGTAGAGCATGCCGATCTTCTCGTGCAGGAAGCGCCCGTAGATCTCGGCGTGCCGTGCCTCGTCCATGGTCTGCGTCGCGGAGTAGAACTTCGCGTCGAGGTCCGGCACCGACTCCACGATGCGCGCGGCGCACACCATCGCGCCCTGCTCGCCGTGCAGGAACTGGCTGAACTGCCAGGAGGCGTAGTGCTGCCGCAGCAGGGCCCGGTCGGCGTCGTTCATCGCGTCCCAGTAGCGCGAGCCGTAGATCGACATGGCCTCGTCGGGGGTGCCCAGGGGGTCGTGCGGGTCGACCTCCAGATCCCAGTCGATCCGGCGCATGCCGTCCCACTGCTTGTCCTTGCCCTTCTGGTAGAGGGCCAGCAGCCGGTCACGGCCGTCGTCGTACTCCCAGGTGAAGCGGGCCGCGCCGTGCGCTGGCACCTGCCAGGACCATTCGGCGGGCTCGGTGGTGTAGCGGCCTTGCGTCGACATGGGGCGGCTCCAATCGCCTGTGCCGGACAGCGGTTCGCGCAGAGGTCTTGACGGGCTTGTTGACACAGAGTCTCATAAGACCCGTACCGCAGGTAACCCTCGTGCACCGGAGGCCCGTTCGGCATGGACGCCACACTGACCGACCGCGAGAAGACCGCGGAACGCCTCCTCGCGGCGTCCGCGAAGCACTCCTTCGACCCCGACACCGAACTCGACTGGGACGCCCCCTTCGAGGAGGGCCGCTGGTTCTGGCCGCCCGAGCTGCTGTCGCTCTACGACACCCCCCTGTGGCACCGGATGACCGACGAGCAGCGGAGGGAACTGAGCCGCCACGAAGCGGCGTCGCTGTGCTCGATCGGCGTGTGGTTCGAGACGATCCTCATGCAGCTGCTGCTGCGCCACACCTACGACCTCGACCCGACCAGCGCCCACGTCCGCTACGCGCTCACCGAGATAGCCGACGAGTGCCGGCACTCCAAGATGTTCGCCCGCGCCGTGACCAAGCTCGGCACCCCGGCCTACCGTCCGAGCCGCTTCGACCAGCAGCTCGGACGCGTCCTGAAGACCGTCTCGACCACGCCCGGCTCCTTCACCGGCACCCTGCTGGCCGAGGAGATCCTCGACTGGATGCAGCGGCTGACCTTCCCGGACGAGCGCGTCCAGACCCTCACCCGCGGCATCACCCGCATCCACGTCGTGGAGGAGGCCCGGCACATCCGCTACGCCCGCGAGGAGCTGCGCCGGCAGATGGTCACCGCCCCGCGCTGGGAGATCGAGGCCACCCGCCTCACCTCCGCGCAGGCCGCCAGGGTCATCGCCCGCTCCCTCATCAGCCCGCAGGTCTACGCCGAGGTCGGCCTCGACGTGAAGGAGGCCGTCGCCGCCGCGCGCACCAGCCCGCACCGCCAGGACGTGATGCGGCAGTCCGCGAAGCGGCTGATGGACTTCTTCGACGAGATCGGCCTCATCCGCGGCCCCAGCCGCCGCGTCTGGAAGGCCTCGGGGCTCGTGCCCGTCCAGGCCTGAGGCGCCTCCCGCCGTTTCCGCCGCACCCGCGGCCGCACCCGCCGCCCCCCGTAGCGGCGGGGTCGGCCCCACGCCCCTCAGGCCGCGGCGGTGCCCGCGGCCCGGCGGTCGAGTGCCCCACGGGCCGGGAGCCGGGGCGCTCGCGTTCCGACGTGCCCGCCGCCGGGTCGCGTCACGCCGTGTCGAACAGGTGCGCCGCGGCGGGGGCGAGGGCCGTCAGACGGGTCAGCAGCGCGCCCGCGGGGGACTCGGCCGTCTCCTGGGGCAGCGCGGCGGCGGCCGCGCGGGCCGCTTCCGGATCGGTCGTCGCGGTGACCAGCAGCAGGCCGGTGAAGTGGTCGACGAGCCAGTCGCACAGCTCGCTGCGCGACGGCTTGCGGCCCTCGTCGATCCACATCAGGGACACGGCCTCGACCGAGGCGATCCACGAGCGCACCATCATCGCCAGCCGCGGGCCCGGCTGCGTCACCCCGAGGTGGTGCAGCACCTGCTCCGCCGCGCGGCGCCGTACGCCGTCCACGATCGTGTCCGTGCGGCTCGTCTCGGCGACGCTGCCGCCGCCCAGCAGGGCGCCGTACGCGGGGGCGTGGTCCTCGACGTACGCGAGGTAGCGGTCGAGCGCGGCGGACAGCCGCATGGTGGGCGGGCCCTCCGCGGCGACCTCGAAACGGCCGATCAGCTCTTCGGCCGCGCCCAGCACCGCGGCCTCGTAGATCTGCTGCTTCCCGCCGGGGAAGTAGCGGTAGACCAGCGGGCGGGACACCCCCGCGGCGGCGGCGACGTCGTCGATCGAGACGTCCTCCGGCCGCCGGTGGCCGAACAGGTCGACGGCCGCGGCCAGCAACTGCGCACGGCGGGCCTCGACGTCCATTCTCCGGTAAGCCACCGCCCCACCTTATGGCCTCCGGCCCGGAAAGACGTTCGGGTGCCGGAGCCCGCTCCCCCGCCGCCCGCGCGGTTTTCCGTGCCCCGGAGGGGCCGCGGCGCCTGCTCGTGGGAGGGTGACGGCGTGAGGCACGAGGAGACGCAGTTCGTCGGGGGGCCGCTCGACGGGCGGGTCATCGAGGTCGTCGTGGGGATGACGGGTCAGCCGCCCAAGGAGTACGTCGTGCCCGTGGGGGGGCTGAGGCACGTGTACCACCGCGCCCCCGGGGTGAAGGGGGAGCACCGGACGCCGTGGGTGTTCCGCTACGACCCCGAGGGCAGGCCCGCCCCGGGCCCCAAATGGCCCTGGTCACGGCGGCGCTGACAGCGGCGGGGGATTTGGTCCGGACCATTGACACGATTGGTCTAAACCTGTTTGCTGCGCGGTGAGAGCCCACGCGCATCCGCGAACTCCCCCGCACCGCACCCGCGAAGGAGCATCCCCCCATGCTCGGCACGCTCAGCAGGAAGAGACCACTCGCCGCCGCCTCAGCCGCACTCGCGGGCGCCCTGGCCGTCGGCGGCCTCGTCGCCCTCGCCCCGTCCGCGAGCGCCGGGGAGTTCCTGGCCAACGGCGGCTTCGAATCGGGCAACCTGACCGGCTGGACGTGCGACGCCGGCGCCTCCGCCGTCACCGGGCAGGCGCACAGCGGCTCGTACGCGCTGAAGGCGACGCCCTCCGCGTCCGCCACCGGCCAGTGCAGGCAGACCGTGAGCGTCGCGCCCAGCACCACCTACACGCTGACCGCGCAGGTCAACGGCTCCTACGTCTACCTCGGCGTGGACGGCGGCACGAGCACCTGGACGCCCGGCACCGGCGGCTACACGCAGCTCAGCGTGTCCTTCACCACCACCGCGACACAGACCAGCGCCGGGGTCTTCGTGCACGGCTGGTACGGCCAGCCCGCCTACTTCGCGGACGACGTCTCGCTCCAGGGCCCCGGCGGGGGCACCACGCCGCCCACGACGCCCACGACGCCCCCGACAACGCCGCCCACCACCGCCCCGACCACGCCGACCACCACTCCGCCGACGACCCCGCCGACGACGACGCCGGGCGGCGGGGGGCTGCCGGCGCACGCGCTGGTCGGCTACCTGCACGAGACCTTCGCCAACGGCTCCGGCTACACGCGCCTCGCGGACGTACCCGACAGCTGGGACGTCATCGACCTGGCCTTCGGCGAGACCGACTCCCCGACCTCCGGGCAGATCCACTTCACCCGCTGCCCGGTCAGCGAGTGCCCCACGGTCGAGTCGGACGCCGACTTCAAGGCCGCGATCAAGGCCAAGCAGGCCGCGGGCAAGAAGGTGCTGCTCTCGATCGGCGGCGCCAACGGCGAGGTCCAGCTCACCACGGCCGCCGCGCGGGACGCCTTCGTGTCGTCCGTCAGCGCGATCGTCGGCCAGTGGGGCCTGGACGGCGTCGACATCGACTTCGAGGGCCACTCGCTGTCGCTCAACACCGGCGACACCGACTTCAAGAACCCGACGACCCCGGTCGTCGTCAACCTGATCTCGGCGCTGAAGACCCTCAAGGCCCGCTACGGTAGCGGCTTCGTGCTGACGATGGCGCCGGAGACCTTCTTCGTCCAGCTCGGCTACCAGTTCTACGGCTCGGGCCCCTACGGCGGCCAGGACCCGCGGGCGGGCGCCTACCTGCCGGTGATCTACGCGCTGCGCAACGACCTGACGCTGCTGCACGTCCAGGACTACAACTCCGGTCCGATCATGGGCCTGGACAACCAGTACCACACGATGGGCGGCGCGGACTTCCACATCGCGATGACGGACATGCTGCTCACCGGCTTCCCGGTGGCCGGCAACACCGCCAACGTCTTCCCCGCGCTCGCGCCCTCCCAGGTGGCCATCGGCCTGCCGGCCTCCACCACCGCGGGCAACGGCTGGACCGCGCCCGCCGCGGTGGACCAGGCGCTGGACTGCCTGACCCGGAAGACCGGCTGCGGCGGCTACACCACGCACGGCCAGTGGCCCGCCCTGCGCGGCCTCATGACCTGGTCGATCAACTGGGACCGTTTCAACAACGCGGAGTTCTCGAAGAACTTCGACGGCTACTTCGGCTGACACCCCGGCAGCCCCCGCACGCGTACGGCCCGCACCCGAGGGCGGTGACCGGGCCGTACGCCCCCGACGCCTCTCCCGGACCCACACCCCGCGCGGTACGCCGCCCGGGGTGTGGGTCCGGGCGTTCACCGGGGTGACCGGTGTGTCGCTGCGGGTGCGGAACCGCGGGCGCGGGCAGGGTCGTGGAGAAACGTGAGCAGCGTGGGCGGAGGTGGACGGCCGGGAAGGGACGGCGCAGCGCGCGGGGGCCGCCCGGGAAGCGGGGGCAAGCGATGAGGCAGTTCTGCGGCACGGGATGACACCCCGGGCGGAATAACGCCTTCCGGCGGCCGAAGATATGACAACCTATGACACGCTCACGAGGGTCCGTCATGTGGGAGGACAGGTCAATGCCGGTGGCTCGCAACGTCAGGTCCTGGCAGCGCTCTGCGGCCGTGTGCAGCGCGCTGCTCGCCGTGGGGGCACTCTCGCTGCCCGCGGCGCAGTCCGCCGCCGCCCGCCCGTACGAGCCGCCGCCCGCGCAGCCCGCCACCACTCCCCCGGCCGTACCGCCGGCCGCCCTGGGCTCGCTGCCCACGCCCGGCACCACCGCCGGACCCGAGTCGCTGCCGCAGCTCCTGACGCAGCTGCAGACGCTCTACCAGCAGTCCGAGGCGGCCACCGAGTCGTACAACCAGGCCAAGGTCACCGCCGACCAGCAGCGCGCCAAGGCCAGGTCGCTGGACGGGCAGCTCGCGGAGGCGCGCGCCAAGGTCGCCGCCGGGAAGGACCAGGTCGGCCTGCTGGCCCGGCAGCTCTACCGCACCGGCGGCCTGTCGCCGTACATGGCCATGCTGGGCGGCGAGTCCCCGCAGGACTTCTTCGGCACCCTGCACCTCGCCCAGCACACGGTCGAGACCCAGCAGGCCGCCGTCGACAGCCTGACCGCCGAGGAGGACCGGCTCGCCGGGCTCAACGCGCAGGCCCAGAAGGCCCTCGACGCCGCCCAGACGGCCCAGAACACGCAGGCGGCCAAGAAGACCGAGATCGAGACGAACCTGCGGCAGGTCGAGGCGCTCCTCGCCGGACTCAGCGGCGTCCAGATCAGCGAGCTGGAGGCGCTGGAGGAGCAGGGCGCGGACAAGGCCCAGCAGGAGTTCATGCACTCCACCCCGCTGGGCGGGGACGCCGCCGTACGCGCCCCCTCCGCGAAGGGCGACGCCGCCATCGCCTACGCCTTCGCGCAGCTCGGCAAGCCCTACGTGTGGGGCGCCGTGGGCCCGGGCTCCTTCGACTGCTCGGGCCTGACGTCGCAGGCGTGGGCGCACGCCGGCGTGCCGATCCCGCGCACCGCCGAGGAGCAGTGGGCGAAGCTGCCGCGCGTGCCGCTCTCGCTGCTGCGGCCGGGTGACCTGGTGATCTACTTCCCCAAGGCCACCCATGTGGCCCTCTACATCGGCAACGGCCTGGTCGTGCAGGCCCCGCACACCGGCTCGTACGTGAAGATCTCGCAGATCGGCGCCAACCCCGTCCTCGGCGCCGTCCGCCCCGACATGGGCGCGCAGCCGCTCGCGCACTACGAGCCGCGCAAGGTGCCCGCGACGAGGGCGCCCGCGACCGCGAAGGCAGGCAAGGGCACCCGCACCCCCGAGGCGAAGGCTCCCGCCGCGCACAAGAAGTGACGGGCCTACAGCGGCTGGTCGGCGAGCGCGTGCGTGACGAGGGCGAGCAGCGCGTCCACGACGGAGCGGCGCTCGCGCGCGTCGATGATCTGCACCGGGATGTGCGACGGCACCGCGAGCGCCTCGCGCACGTCCTCCGAGGTGTAGGCGTACGTGCCCTCGAACTGGTTGACGGCGACGGTGTACGGCAGCCCGGTGCCGTCGAAGTAGTCGAGCGCCGGGAAGCAGTCGGCGAGCCTGCGGGTGTCGGCGAGCACGATCGCGCCTATCGCGCCGCGCACCAGGTCGTCCCACATGAACCAGAAGCGCTGCTGGCCGGGGGTGCCGAAGACGTAGAGGACGAGGTCCTCCTCCAGCGTGATGCGGCCGAAGTCCATGGCGACGGTCGTGGTGACCTTGTCGGGGGTGGCGCCGAGGTCGTCCAGCCCCTCGCTGGCCTGCGTCATGACCGCCTCGGTGGTCAGCGGCGTGATCTCCGACACCGCGCCCACGAAGGTGGTCTTGCCCACGCCGAAGCCGCCGGCCACCACGATCTTGGTGGAGACCGGCGCGCGGTCACGCTCAACCGGCCAGGCGTGCAGGCCGTTCTGGCTGTCAGAGCCTGCGTAGTCCACTGAGCACCCTTTCGAGCAGCGCGCGGTCGGGGCGTACGGACCCGTGACCGGTACCGTACACGCGAATTCTTCCCTGCTCGGCGAGATCGCCCAGCATCGGGCCCCCGGCATTGCCGGCGGAGGCCCGGCGGCCGGTCAGAGCGTACGGGCGCACCCTGTGTGACCTGCGGTCGGCGCGCGCGAGGTGCGGTGCGCGGCGCGGCAGCGGGGCGTACCCGGGAGCCGGGAGGGAGTACCCGGGCGGGGCATGGACAGCGCCCGGCGGGACGTACGCGAGCGGGGGCGGTCCCCAGGCGGCCGCCATCAGCGGGCGCCTCCGCCGCCCGACTGGCGCAGCTCGCTGCGCAGCGCCGGTGTCAGGACGTGCCCGGCACGGCCGACGAACATCGCCATCTCGTAGGCGACGACGCTCAGATCGCAGTCCGCGGTGGCGTGCGCTCCGAGCAGCGAGCCGTCGCTGATCGACATCACGATCAGCACCCCGCCGGACATCGCGACGGTGGTCTGCCGGACCCGCCCGCCGTCCATGAGCTGGGCGGCGCCGACGGTGAGCGAGGCGAGCCCGGACACCACCGCGGCCAGGTCCATCCGGCCGCTGCCGGCCAGGCCCGGATGCGCGGGCGGG
Organism: Streptomyces sp. NPDC020983; assembly: GCF_044333485.1. Classification (NCBI taxonomy): domain Bacteria; kingdom Bacillati; phylum Actinomycetota; class Actinomycetes; order Kitasatosporales; family Streptomycetaceae; genus Streptomyces; species Streptomyces sp. NPDC020983. Next base: position 34,100 of record NZ_JBIRRA010000013.1, read on the forward strand.
CTGTCGTCCGGGCCCGGCCGGTCGCCGTCCGGCTCGGAGCCGCACAGCAGCAGGCCGTCCGAGGACACGACCGCGACGGAGCGGATGCCGTGCACCTCCTGGACCAGATTCCGCAGCAGCCAGCGGAAGTTGCGGGCCTCGTGGCTGAGGGCCCCGGTCATCGTGCCGACCACGCTCAACGGGTCGCCTCCTCAACGGATCCTGCGGTGTCTGTGGGCCACTGCGGCCCCTGCGGCCCGGGCGCCCGGTCGCGCCCGCGTACGGCGTCGGCCTCGCGTACGGCGTCGGCGCGGCCGGCGCGCAGCCCGCGCTGCAACCCGGCGAGCCTGCGCCGCAGTTCGTCCGCGTCGACCGGAGCCGCGGGCGGCACGGCGACCGGCCGCACCGCGCCGCCCGCACCGCGCGGCACGCGCTGCGGAAGCCCCTGCGGCCCGGTTATCGGCGCGGCAGGACCCGCGGCCCGCGCGTGCCCGGGCGCGGCCGGCAGCGGGGCGACCCGCGCCGCGGGAGAGGGCACCGAGGGCGTCCCGTGCGCGGGTGTCGGCGTCACCGGATGGCCGGCGGGCGTCTCCGGAGTCGTGTACGGGGCGGTGGACGGACGGTCCGGGTGCGGGGCCTGGCCGGGAACGGGAACGCGCGGGGCCGGCACGGCGCTGAACGGCCCTCCGGACTGCGGGGCCCGCTCCGGGACGTGGGGGCCCTGCGCGGCGTACGGCAGCGGCTCCGGGGACGGGTGACGGCGGGCGTCCGCGCCGCGCAGGCCCGTGACGGCCGTCTCCAGCGGCACGAAGGGCGCGTCGTCCGGACCGACCGGCGGGATGAGCAGGCCCGGCAGCAGCACCACGGCCCGGGTGCCGCCGGACGGCAGCGCGTGCAGCCGCACCTGGACACCGTGCCGCCGGGCCAGGCGCGACACCACGTACAGACCCATCCCGGCCACCGCGCCCGGCGGTGCCGGATCGGGATCGGCGAGCAGCGCGTTCAGTTCGGCGAGACGCTCCGCGGGCACGCCGATACCGGCGTCCTCCACCACGACCGCGACCTCCCCCGCCTCCAGCAGCCGCCCGGACAGCAGGACCTCGGTCTCCGGCGCGGAGAACCCGGTGGCGTTGTCGAGGAGTTCGGCGATCAGGTGGGCCACGTCGTCGGCCGCCCGGCCCGCGACACGCGCGCCCGGCAGCACCTGGATGCGGACCCGCTCGTAGCGCTCGATCTCCGAGATCGCGCCGCGCACCACGTCGACGAGCGGCACGGGGCTCGCGGTGGCGCCGTGGCTGTGCTCGGTGCCGCCGAGCACGAGCAGCGTCTCGCTGTTGCGGCGCATCCGCGTCGCGAGGTGGTCGAGCTGGAAGAGCGTGCCGAGCCGGTCCGGATCCTGCTCCTGCTCCTCCATGGTCTCGATGAGCGCCAGCTGGCGCTCCACCAGGCCCAGGGTGCGCAGACTGAGGCTGACATGGGACATGTGCGCGGCGTCCCGCGCGGCCGCGGTCTGCAACTCGCGCTCCAGGTCCGCCACATGGGCGACCATCTCGTCATGGGCCCGGCGCAGCGCGTCCTTCTCCGCGACCGCCCCGGCCAGCGCGCCGCGCGTGCTCTGCGTGGCGCCGCGCTGCGCCGTCAGCTCGTTGCCCAGGTCCGCGGTACGGGCGCGCAGCGCCTGCGCCTCGTGCGTCAGGGCGTTGGCGCGGCGGGCCACGGCGGCGAACTCGTCCTGCCCGACGACCTGCACGCCGCGCCCGCTCGCGGCGTCCGAGCGGGCCCACACGTGCAGCGCCGCGAGCGGGCGGGTCAGGCTGCGGAAGAGCGCGACCAGCACGCCGGCGAGCAGCAGCAGGCAGCCCGCGGCCAGGGCGATTCGCAGCTCCAGCACCGTCACCGTGTGGTTGCGGCGGGCGGCGGCCGCGGCGGCCCGGTCGGTGGCCGCGGAAGCCTCGACGCCGCGGATCAGGGCGAGCCGCGCGGTGAGGTCGGCCCTGACCCTCTCCGCGCCCGGCCCGGATCCGCCGAGCTCGGCGGATCCCAGCAGCGCGGTGGTGTCCGCCTCGGCCCGCGCCGCGTCCGGCCCCGTGACCGTGCTGTCGTAGCGCTCGCGCAGCGCGCCGTCCGCGGTGGCCCGGAAGTCGGCGATCCCCGCACGCTCCTGGAGCCGGGCGGCCTGGGCGGCGGCCACCAACTCGGGCTGCCCGCCGTCCGCGGTGAGGGCGCCCACGAGCAGTCCGCGCTGGAGGGAGGCCGCGTCCGCGACCCGGGAGAGGGCCGCACCCGCCGGGCCCGCCGTCTCCCGCGCGAGGGCGTCCAGCAGCGGCTGGTAGGCCTTCACGACCGCCTGCACGCCCGTCCCGCCCGCCCGCGCGCCCAGCGCCGTACGGCGCACACCGGGCAGCGTGCCGAGCGCGGCCCGCAACTCCCCGCCCGCACCCGCCGCGAGCACGTCCTGCACCTGGCGGTCGGTCCGGGTGCCGTCCTGCGCGGGCACCGCACCGCCCCGGCCCGCCGCGACGAGCGCGGCCACGTCGTCCCGCTCGTCCCCCAGATCCTGCGCCAGCACCGTCGTACGCTGCGCCAACCGCGCCTGCTCCGCCTGGTCCTGCGCCGACGTCAGGTCCCCGGCCCCGAGCGCGACGCCGGGAGCCGCCGCGGCCAGCACCGCGCCCGCGCACACCAGCAGGGCGGCGAGCATCCGCTGCCTGACCCGCCGTTCACGCACTTGACGTCGTCTACGCACTTCGGGGCTCGCAATCACGTATCGCCGGCGGGGATTCCCCAGGGAATGTGCAGGGGCTGATCCGACCCTTGCAGTCCCGCCAGGAGGGGAGCCACGCCTCCCTCCTCCGGACACCCGAACGAGTGAATCGCACGGGCGTCACAGCGGACAACCCGGCACACGCCCCGAGTTGCCCACCAGTCCCTCCCGTCACCGCGACGCACTGGCGCGCCGGCCCCCGGCTCTGCCACTATGCCCTCCCCCACGGGCCGGACCTGACGCCCCGTCCGCTCCCCCCGGCACGCCCCCGCACCTCCCGGCAGGCACCCGCCCGTCACGCACACTGGACGGCATGCGAATCGAGACGGCGACCGCGCCGGGAACACCCGGCGCACCCAACGAGGATTTCGTGGCGGCCGCGATGCCCTCCGGTGGCCACGGCGGCGCACTGGTGCTGCTGGACGGCGTCACTCCCCCGCCGGACAACGGGAACTGCGTCCACTCCGTCCCGTGGTTCACCGCACGCCTCGGCGGCCGCCTCCTGGAACTGTCCGTTTCGCGGCCGGATCTGACACTTGCGGAGTGTCTGTCCGACGCCATCCGCGTGACGGCCGATACCCACCGGGGCACGTGTGACCTTTCTCACCCCCTGACCCCCCAGGCCACCGTCGTCGCCGCCCGCTGGAACGCCACCGAGCTGGAACACCTCGTCCTCTCCGACTCCGTCCTCCTCCTGGAGGACACCGACGGCAAGATCACCCCCGTCCTCGACGACCGCATCGACCGGCTCCGCGCCGCCGGCCACCGTGTCGCTCCGCTCCGGAACCTGCCCGGCGGCTTCTACACCGCCGCCGCCGACCCGGCCGTCGCCCGCAAGGCGGTCACCGGACGCACGCCCCTCTCCGCCCTCCGCGCCGTGGCCGCGCTCAGCGACGGCGCCGCCCGCGCGGTCGAGGTCTTCGACCTCGACGACTGGGCCGCCACCTTCGCCCTCCTCCGCGACCGCGGCCCCGACGCGCTCCTGGCCCGTGTCCGGGCCGCCGAATCCGCCGACGCCGACGGCTCCGCCGTCCCCCGCGGCAAACCCTTCGACGACGCGACGGCCCTCCTCGTCGAGCTCTAGCCCCTCCCACCGCGGCCCTCCCCCACACCTGCCGCCACCGCTTCGGGCGGTGCCCGCTTGCGGTGGGCTCGCGGCTGCCCGCCGCGGGGGTGCTGCGCCTGGCGGCGCCGCTTCGGGCGGTGCCCGGTTGCCGGTACGTGGGCGGCTTGCCCGCCGTGGGGGTTTCCCGCGCCTGGCGGCGCGGGGTGTTCCCACCCCCACCACCCGTGCGGGATAGATGTCGGCTGACGGCCTTCTCGTGGGGGTGCTTCACCGTCGGGGGCGAACCGCAGTCCCTGGACAGATTCACCCCCACCGGCAGGCAGCCGCCACTCCGGCCGGAGGGGGACGATCCGGGGGTGCCCCCGCAGGAATGCGCACCTACTCCCTCACCGGACACGGGGGAGGTCAGACGCGCATTCCGAGGAGGTACCCCCGGAGTGGCACCCGACCCCACCCCGCACAGACAGCGCGATGCCCCGCCGGGCAACCCAGGGGCGCGAGGAACTGCGCGACCAGCCCCCACCAAGCGAACAGCGAACCGCCCGCCGCAAGCCGCACCCCCTCAGGGGCGCGAGGAACTGCGCGGCCAGCCCCCACCGGCGGAAAGGCGAACCGCCACCGCAAGCCGCACCCCCCAGCCCCGCGGGGAACGGCGCGACCAGCCCCCACCGGCGGAACGGCAAACCGCCCACCGCAAGCCGCACCCCCCAGCCCCGCGAGGAACTGCGCGACCAGCCCCCACCGGGCGAACGGCGAACCGCCCACCGCAAGCCGCACCCCCTCAGCCCCGCGGGGCCCCCGCGAACGGCCCCACCGGCAGAAGGCCGCGCGGCCCACCGCGACACGCGCTCCCGCAGCGCAAAAGACCCGGCCCCCCGCCCCCCCAGATGGGGGGCCCGCTCAGAGAATGTCGGCCGTGGACTCGTTCAGCGCATGCAGCAGGCGCGCGAGGTCCGCGCGGTCGGACGGGGCCCACGCCGCGAGGCGGTGGACGTAGGCCGCCCGGCGCGCGTCGCGGACGCGGGCGAAGCGGGCGCGGCCCTCGGGGGTGAGGCGCATGAGATACGCGCGCCCGTCCGCGGGATCCGGCTCGCGGGCGACGAGCCCGAGATCCTCAAGTGCGCGCAGTTGCCTGCTCATCGTGGCCTTGCCGACCCCGAAGTAGGAGGCGAGGTCGGTGGCCCGTTCGGGTTCCGCTTCCTGGAGCCGGACGAGCAGCCCGTACGCCGCGGGTTCGAGGTCGGGGTGGACCGCGCGGGCCATCTCGCCCGAGGCCGCCCGGGCCCGCCGGAAGAGAACGGTCAGCTCGCGTTCGAGGGCCTCCGTCGAAACGTCCACTCCCGTCGCATCTGCCGCATCTGCCGCATTGCGCGCGTCGGTCACCGCATTCCCGCTTTCAACGCCCGAAAGTTGTCTTCACACCCGTTGTTTCCGCAGCCCGTCAAGTATTTCGCAGGAGTAGACCAACCACGGTCACAGGACCCTTCTCCCCGCGCTCGGCGCCGCACCGCACCCACTGGAGGCACGCATGTCCCACAGAGATCGCGGAGATCTCTCCGCCGTGCACGGCAACGGCAACGGCTCGGTCCGGGCCAGATTCACCCTGTTCACCGGAGTCCTCGTCACGGTGCTCTCGACGGCGCTCGCCGCCCCCGGGGCGGCCCGTGCGGCGGGCCCCGGCCACATGACCCACCCGGACCTGGACTGGCTGGGCTCGCAGATCAAGATCCACGAGGGTGCCGGCGCCGCCGCCGGCGACTCCAAGGTCGTCACCTCCTCGAAGATCACCCAGACGCCGGGCATGGACGTCTCCAGCCACCAGGGCAACGTCGACTGGCCGGGCGCCTGGTCCAAGGGGGCGAAGTTCGCGTACGTCAAGGCGACGGAGGGCACGTCGTACACCAATCCCTCCTTCACGCAGCAGTACAACGGCTCCTACAACGCCGGCATGATCCGCGGCTCCTACCACTTCGCGCTGCCCGACGTGTCGAGCGGCGCGGCGCAGGCGGACTACTTCGTGGCGCACGGCGGCGGCTGGTCGGCCGACGGCAGGACACTGCCCGGCGCGCTGGACATGGAGTACAACCCCTACGGCGCGAGCTGCTACGGGAAGTCCGCGAGCGGCATGGTGAGCTGGATCCAGTCGTTCTCGAACGAGTACCACGCGAAGACCGGCCGCTACCCGACGGTCTACACGTCCACCAGCTGGTGGACCACCTGTACGGGCAACAGCGCCGCCTTCGCCAAGACCAACGCGCTGTGGATCGCCCGCTACTCCTCCTCGCCCGGCACGCTGCCGGCCGGCTGGGGCTACCAGACGTTCTGGCAGTGGGCCGACACCGGCACCTTCCCCGGCGACCAGAACAAGTTCAACGGCGCCCTGGACCGGGTGAAGGCCTACGCCAAGGGCTGACCCCGTGACGGCCGTGTGGCCCCTTCCCCCCGCGCGGGGGGAAGGGGCCACACGGCCGTACCCGGGCCCGTAGGGGCCGGACCCGGTCCCGGTGAGGGCCCTGCCGGCCGTCAGGCGGCCACGGGCACCCCGCGGACGTCGGCGGCGGCCGCCTCCAGGGCGAGTTCCAGCACCTGGCGGACGTCGCTGACCGGGTGGACGTCGAGGGCGTCCAGGATCTCGGCCGGCACGTCGTCCAGGTCGGGTTCGTTGCGCTTGGGGATCACCACCGTGGTGATCCCGGCGCGGTGCGCGGCCAGCAGCTTCTGCTTGATGCCGCCGATCGGCAGCACGCGCCCGGTCAGCGACACCTCGCCGGTCATGGCCACGTCGGGCCGCACCCGGCGCCCGGACAGCAGCGACGCCAGCGCGGTCGTCATCGTCACACCGGCGCTCGGCCCGTCCTTGGGCACCGCGCCCGCGGGGACGTGCAGGTGGACCCCGCGCTCCTTCAGGTCGCCGACCGGCAGCTCCAGTTCGGCGCCGTGCGAGCGCAGGAAGGACAGCGCGATCTGCGCCGACTCCTTCATGACCTCGCCCAGCTGCCCGGTGAGCTGGAGGCCGGAGCCGCCGGTCTCCGGGTCGGCGAGCGACGCCTCGATGTAGAGCACGTCGCCGCCCGCGCCCGTGACCGCCAGGCCCGTGGCCACGCCCGGCACCGCCGTGCGCCGCTCCTGCGGGTCCTGCGCGGATTCCGGCACGTGGTGCGGACGGCCGATGAGCCCGCGCAGGTCGTCCGGGCCCACCGTGTACGGGAGCTCCTGCTCGCCCAGCTCGTGCCGCGCGGCGATCTTCCGCAGGATGCGGGCGACCGTGCGCTCCAGGTTCCGTACGCCCGCCTCGCGGGTGTACTCGCCGGCGAGCCGGCGCAGGCTCTCCTCCGACAGCGTCACCTCGCCGGTGTCCAGGCCCGCGCGCTCCAGCTGCCGGGGCAGCAGGTGGTCGCGGGCGATGACGACCTTCTCGTCCTCGGTGTAGCCGTCCAGCCGCACCAGCTCCATGCGGTCCAGCAGCGGTTCGGGGATGGCCTCCAGGACGTTGGCGGTGGCCAGGAAGACGACGTCGGACAGGTCCAGCTCGACTTCCAGGTAGTGGTCGCGGAAGGTGTGGTTCTGCGCCGGGTCCAGCACCTCCAGAAGTGCCGCGGCCGGGTCGCCGCGGTAGTCGGAGCCGACCTTGTCGATCTCGTCGAGCAGCACCACCGGGTTCATCGACCCGGCCTCCTTGACGGCCCGCACGATCCGTCCGGGCAGCGCGCCCACGTACGTACGGCGGTGGCCGCGGATCTCCGCCTCGTCGCGGACCCCGCCGAGCGCGACCCGGACGAACGTGCGGCCCATCGCGCGCGCCACCGATTCGCCCAGCGACGTCTTTCCGGTTCCCGGCGGCCCCACCAGGGCCAGCACCGCGCCTCCGCGCCGCCCGCCCACGACGCCCAGGCCGCGGTCGGCCCGGCGCTTGCGCACCGCGAGGTATTCGGTGATGCGCTCCTTCACGTCGTCCAGCCCGGCGTGGTCGGCGTCCAGCACCGCCCGCGCGCCGGCGACGTCGTACGTGTCCTCCGTCGTGACCTTCCACGGCAGTTCCAGGACGGTGTCCAGCCAGGTGCGGATCCAGCTGCCCTCGGGCGAGGCGTCGGAGGAGCGCTCCAGCTTCTCGACCTCCTTCAGCGCCGCCTCGCGCACCTTCTCCGGCAGGTCGGCGGCCTCGACCCGGGCCCGGTAGTCCCCGGCCTCGTCGTCCGGCTCGCCGTTGAGCTCCGCCAGCTCCTTGCGGACGGCCTCCAGCTGCTGGCGCAGCAGGAACTCGCGCTGCTGCTTCTCCATGCCCTCCTGGACGTCCTTGCGGATCGTCTCCGCGACGTCCTGCTCGGCCAGGTGGTCGCGCAGCCGCTGCACGGCGAGCTTCAGCCGCGCCACCGGATCGACCGTCTCCAGCAGTTCCACCCGCTGCTCGGCCGTCAGGAAGGGGCTGTAGCCGGAGTTGTCGGCGAGCTGGCTCACGTCGTCTATCTGCTGGACGCGGTCCACGACCTGCCACGCGCCGCGCTTGCGCAGCCAGCTCGTGGCCAGCGCCTTGTACTCCCTCATCAGCTCGGCCACCGTGCCCGGCGACTCCGCGGGCACCGGCTCCTCCAGGACGGTGCCCTCGACCCACAGCGCGGCGCCCGGCCCGGTCGTCCCCGCGCCGATCCGCACCCGCGTGCGGCCCTTGATGACCGCACCGGGGTCGCCGTCGGACAGCCGCCCGACCTGCTCCACCGTGCCCAGCGTTCCCACGGCGGCGTACTTGCCGTCGATCCGCGGCACCAGCAGCACGCGCGGCTTGCCCGAGGCACCGGCCGGGTGCGCGGACTGCGCCGCCTCCACGGCGGCACGGACCTCGGAGTCGGTGAGGTCGAGCGGCACGACCATGCCGGGCAGGACGACCTCCCCGTCGAGGGGGAGGACCGGCAGAGTCAGGGAGTTGGAGGGGAGGGACTCAATCGGCATGATCGCTCCTTGGGCAAGCAAGTTGAGTACGACAGACTCAATGCACGGAGGGTGCCGCGGTGTTCCCGGCGACGTGTTCGCCCTGAGCGATCGGCCGCACCGGGCGGGTGACGGAACGGCGGCGGGACCGCGACCTGGGAAAAGGGTGTGCTGCGGGCCGTAGCGTGGTCCGCATGGACGAGGAACACCGCCGGCCGCGGGCCGGGGCCGGAACCGGGCTCAGGCCCGACGGGACGATCGCGCGCGAGGGCTCCCTCGCGAAGGTGCAGCCTCCCTACCTGCCGCTGCTCGACGCGGTACGGTCGCGCGTCCGCGCGGCCTATCCGGCCGCGCTGCTGCACAGCGCGTACGTCTACGGCAGCATTCCCCGGGGTACGGCGCGGGCCGGGGTCTCGGACCTCGACCTCGTCGTCGTCCTGCGCGAACCGCCGACCGCGGCCGACCGCGCCGCGGGGGACGCGCTGGGCGCCGCGCTGGACGCGGAGTTCCCCGTCGTCGACGGGGTCGGGCTGCTGCTCTTCGACACCGGGACACTGCTGAGCGAGCTGGAGCGCCACGACCTCGGCTTCTTCGTGGCGTGCCTGTGCACTCCGCTGCTCGGGGAGGACCTCGCGGCGTTCCTGCCGCGGTACCGGCCGGAGGGGCTGCTCGCCCGGGAGACCAACGGGGATCTGGCACTGGCCCTGCCGGGGTGGCTCTCGCGGCTCGACGCGGCGTCGTCCGACGCGGAGCGGCGCGCTTTGTGCCGGGCCGTGGCCCGGCGGCTCGTCCGTACGGGGTTCACGCTCGTGATGCCGTGGTGGGGCGGCTGGACCAGTTCCCTGCCGGAGCAGGCCGCGGCGTTCGCCCGGTACCACCCCGCGCGGGGTGAGCAGATGCGGTGGGCCGCGGACCTGGCCCTGCGCCCTTCCCCGGCCCCTTCGGACCTCACGGTCCTCCTCACGGACCTGGCCCCGTGGCTGGCCACGACGTACGTCGCCGTCCACGGCGAGAAGGCGCCACGACCTGCCGCGTGAGGCGGGCCGCGCGGGCCGCCGGCCGCGCTGCGGCCCGGCCGCTCCGTCCCGGCGGAACGGCGAACGGCAGGGGACCACCCTGCCGTTGTTCAACGTATAGCCGAGTGGGGGGCTTGCCGCAAGGCCCCCGGGTTGTCGCAGAATCGTCCGCCATGGGTGGAATCGGCTGGGTGGACGGGGAGAACGTGACGGAACGTCAGGGCTACGACGACGAGCTGCGCAGCGAGCGGGGGTACGTCGAGGGGCTCTACGCGCGGCTGGACGCGCGGCGGGCGAGGGTGAAGGCGGAGCACGACACGGCGCTCAAGGAGCACGGCGGGACGGCCGTGGAACGGGACGTGGCGGTGCGCGGGCTGGCCCGCGAGGTGCGGCGGCTGGACGTCGCGGACAGTGGGCTGTGCTTCGGGCGGCTGGACGCCGCGGACGGCGGGGCCTCGTACATCGGGCGGCTGGGGCTGTTCGACGAGGGGGCGGAGCACGAGCCCGTGCTGCTGGACTGGCGCGCGCCGGCGGCCCGCGCGTTCTACACGGCGACGGCCGCGAACCCGGAGGGCATGAGGCGGCGGCGGCAGTTCCACGCCCGGGGCCGGGAGGTGACGGGGTTCACGGACGAGGCGCTGGGCGCCGCGGAGGGGGTGAGCGGCGGGGACGCCGCGCTGCTGGCGGCGGTGAACGCGCCGCGGGGGCCGGGGATGCGGGACATCGTGGCGACGATCCAGGCCGAGCAGGACCGGATCATCCGGCTGGACCACCCGGGCGTGCTGGTGATCGAGGGCGGGCCGGGGACCGGCAAGACGGTGGTGGCGCTGCACCGCGTGGCGTACCTGCTGTACACGCAGCGGGAGCGGATGGAGCGGCAGGGCGTGCTGGTGGTGGGGCCGAACCCGGCGTTCCTGCGGCACATCGGCCGGGTGCTGCCGTCGCTGGGCGAGTCGGACGTGGTGTTCATGACGACCGGCGACCTGGTGCCGGGGCTGGCGGTGACGGCGGAGGAGGCGGATCCCGCCGTCGCGGCGGCGAAGGGCTCGCTGCGGATGCTGGAGGTCCTGGCGGCGGCCGTCGCGGACCGGCAGCGGGTGCCGCAGGCGCCGCTGCCGGTGGAGATCGGCGGGGTGACGGTGCGGCTGGACGCGGCGGTCGCGGAGTGGGCGCGGCAGGAGGCGCGGGACAGCGGGCGGCCGCACAACGAGGCCCGGGAGGTCTTCCGGGAGGTCGTGACGTGGGCGCTGTCGGAGCGTGCGGTCGGGAAGGCCGGCCGGGAGTGGCTGGACCGCTCGGACCGCGCGCTGTGGGAGCGGTTGCGCGCGGACATGCTCAAGGAGCTGAGGGAGGACGACGCGTTCGTCGCGGAGCTGGACGCGCTGTGGCCGGTGCTGACCCCGGAACGGCTGCTCGCGGAGCTGTACGGCTCGGCGGAGCGGCTGCGGGCGGCGGGCGCGCAGGAGTCGCTGCTGCGGGCCGCGGGTGACGCCTGGACGGTGTCGGACGTTCCGCTGCTGGACGAGCTGGTCGACCTGCTGGGGCGGGACCCGGCGCTGGAGCGGGCCGCCGCGCGGGCGGCGGAGCGGGCGAGGCGGGAGGAGGCGGAGTACGCGGCGGGCGTGCTGGAGATCATGGGCGTGGACCGGCGCGACGACCTCATGGACGACGAGGACCACCTGCTGGCGCAGGACCTGGTGCACGCGGAGGGCCTGGCGACGCGTTTCGAGGAGGTGGACACGCGGGATCTGGCCGAGCGCGCGGCCGCGGACCGGGAGTGGACCTACCGCCACGTGGTGGTCGACGAGGCGCAGGAGCTGTCGGCGATGGAGTGGCGGGTGCTGATGCGGCGCTGCCCGCTGAAGTCCTTCACGGTGGTGGGGGATCTGGCGCAGCGGCGTTCGGCGGCGGGCGCGGTCTCGTGGGAGGCGGCCCTGGAGCCGTACGTGCCGGGGCGGTGGCTCTACCGCTCGCTGACGGTGAACTACCGCACGCCGGCCGAGATCATGGCCGTCGCGGGCGCGCTGCTGGGCGAGTTCGCGCCGCACGTGCGGCCGCCGGAGTCGGTGCGGGCGTGCGGGGTGCGGCCGTGGGCGCGGCGGGTCACGGCGGAGGAGCTGCCCGCGGCGGTCGGGGCCTTCGTCCGGGCCGAGGCGGAGCGGGAGGGCACCAGCGTGGTGATCGGCCCGCCGGACGTGCCCGGCGCGGTGCCGCCGTCGCACACGAAGGGGCTGGAGTACGACGCGGTGCTGGTGGTGGCGCCCGAGCGGATCCTCGCGGACGGCCCGCGCGGCGCGGCGGAGCTGTACGTCGCCCTGACCCGCGCCACGCAGCGGCTGGGGGTGCTGCACCTGGACGGGCTGCCCCCGGCGCTGGCGGGCCTGGAGCAGGTGACGCCCTAGGGCGTGTCCGCAAAGTCCCGTCGTCCGCCCGGAGGGCGGGGCAGACGGTGTCTGGTGCGTGCGATCGCAAGGCGGAGGGTCGTCCTCGTAGTGGGCCTGCTCGGACGAGCCCGACAACGTAGCGAGCGTGCGTGCCAGGCGCCGTGTGCCAGGCGGGACTTTGCGGACACGCCCTAGGGTGGACGGATGCTTGAGGACGAGACGGCCGTGCTGGACCGGCGGGTGGGTGTCGCCGGGGAGCTGGTGCTGCGGTACCGCGGGGGTGCGGGGACGCACGAGATCATCGCGAACGGCTGCTTCCTGATGGACACCTCCGACGGCCGCTCGGAACGGCTGCTGGTGGACGCCGCCCTCGGCGCGCTCGCCGGGCGCACCGCGCCGAGCGTGCTGCTGGGCGGTCTCGGGGTCGGGTTCTCGCTGGCCAGGGCGGCGCAGACGGGCTGGGGGCGTATCGCGGTGGTGGAGCGCGAGGCGGCGGTCGTCGCGTGGCACCGGGAGGGGCCGCTCGCGGCGTACTCCGCCGGGGCGCTCGACGACCCGCGGGTCGAGCTGGTGCTGGAGGACCTGCTCGTCCACCTGCGCGGCGGCGGGGAGCCGTACGACGCGTTGTGCCTGGACATCGACAACGGGCCGGACTGGACAGTCACCGAGAACAACGGCAGTCTCTACAGTCCCAGCGGCCTCGACGCATGCCGGAACCGGCTGACGCCGGGCGGCGTCCTCGCAGTGTGGTCGGCGCAGCCGTCGGCCGCCTTCGAGGACGCGCTGCGGTCGGCAGGTTTCGAACGGGTTCGCACCCTGGAGATTCCGGTGGCCCGCGGGGTACCGGATGTCGTGCACCTGGGGCACCGGGCGGACTGACCCCGCGCCGGTGTGATGGTCACAGCGGCGCCCCGCCCCGTACGCTGCCGGGTAGCCAGGACGAGTTTTTGGGGCGGATTGTGGACGGCACGCAGACGACCGGCGCTCAGCGCCGGGTGCTGGTGGTCGAGGACGACCAGACGATAACGCAGGCCATCGCGGCCCGCCTGCAAGCCGAGGGCTTCCAGGTGCGCACCGCGGGCGACGGTCCGGCGGCGGTCGAGGCCGCCCGGTCCTGGCAGCCCGACCTGCTGGTGCTGGACGTGATGCTTCCCGGCTACGACGGCCACGAGGTGTGCCGCCGCGTGCAGGCGGACCGGCCGGTGCCGGTGCTGATGCTCACCGCGCGGGACGAGGAGACCGACATGCTCGTCGGTCTCGGGGTGGGCGCCGACGACTACATGACCAAGCCCTTCTCGATGCGCGAGCTGGCCGCCCGGGTGCACGTGCTGCTGCGCCGGGTGGAGCGTGCCGCGACGGCCGCGCACAGCCCGCGCGGCGCCGTGATCCAGCTCGGCGACCTGGAGATCGACCACGCGCAGCGCCGGGTCCGGGTCGCCGGCGCGGACGTGCACCTGACGCCGACCGAGTTCGAGCTGCTGGTGTGCCTGGCCCAGCAGCCCAGGGCGGTGCTCTCGCGCGAGCAGCTGCTCGCCGAGGTGTGGGACTGGGCCGACGCGTCCGGCACCCGTACCGTCGACAGCCACGTCAAGGCGCTGCGCCGCAAGATCGGCGCGGACCGGATCCGTACCGTGCACGGCGTGGGGTACGCGCTGGAGACGCCGTCGGCGTGAGCACGGGCCGGGAGGGGACGGCGTACGCCGGGCGGGGCGGGGTGCTGCGGCGCTGGTGGCGTCAGGCGTGGGAGGCACTGCGGCCCTGGGACCCGCTGCGTTCGATCAAGGCCGCGCTCGCGGCGCTGGTGCTGGTGTCGGTGCTGATCACCACCGGGCTGGTGTTCCTGGCGATCCACTCGGCGACCGGGCTGCGGGTGATCACGATCTTCTCGATCATCGCCTCGCTGCTGATCACCCAGATCGTCGCGGACAACCTGACCGCCCCGCTGCGCGAGATGACGGCGGTCGCGCGCGCCATGGCGGCCGGCGACTACAGCCGCCGCGTCGCCCGGGTGCGCCGGGACGAGGTCGGCGAGCTGGCCGGGACCTTCAACCGGATGGCCGCGGACCTCGCGGCCGCCGACCGGCACCGAAAGGAGCTGGTGGCGAATGTCTCACACGAGCTGCGCACCCCCATCGCGGCGCTGCGCGCGGTGCTGGAGAACGTCGTGGACGGCGTGTCGGCCGCGGACCCGGAGACCATGCGGCTGGCCCTCCAGCAGACCGAGCGGCTCGGCAAGCTGGTGAGCCAGCTGCTGGACCTGTCGCGGCTGGACAGCGGCGCGGTGCGGCTGGACGCCAAGCGGTTCGAGGTGTGGCCGTACCTCTCGGCGGTGCTGAAGACCGCGAGCCTGGGCATGGGCTCGGGCGGCTCGCGCGCGCGGGCCCGCGCGGACGTGCCGCTGCACCTGGACGTCTCGCCGCCGGGCCTGGTGGCCTACGCCGACGGGGAGCGGCTGCACCAGGTGGTCGCCAACCTCGTCGACAACGCCGTCAAGCACAGCCCGCCGGGCGGCCGGGTGACGGTGAGGGCGCGGGCCGGGGCGGCGCCGGGGTCGCTGGAGCTGGACGTCCTCGACGAGGGGCCGGGGATCCCGGAGGCGGACCGGATACGCGTCTTCGAGCGCTTCCACCGCGGCTCCCAGCCCGGCGGCGACGGGGGGACGGGGCTGGGGCTCGCCATCGCCCGCTGGGCGGTGGATCTGCACGGCGGCCGGATCCAGGTGGCCGAATCGCCCCGCGGTTGCCGGATCCATGTCACCCTTCCGGGCAGCGGCACGGCGGCGCCTTGACGGCCTCGCCCCGGCGGTGCCCGCAGTTCATGCGACGTTCATCCCGGGCACAGCGGCCACTTCTGGTCGGACAACCCTCAAGAGGGACCAATTTCCCGCCACGAACGGCTCCGAAACCAGGTTTTCGGTGTGACGTACACGACGACTGGCCCCCGGGCCTGCGACGCAGGGCCAGGTAGGCGTAGCCTTTATTTCCGCTGTCCACCATCTTGTGAAGCGGAAGAGGGCGGTTGCCGCCGTGTCGCCACAGTCCCCCAATAGCTCTAGTGTCACGACCGACCACGAAGCGCAGGGCGAGGGCCCCGCAGGGGGTTTCGGCCCCAACGAGTGGCTGGTCGATGAGATCTACCAGCAGTACCTCCAGGACCCGAACTCGGTAGACCGAGCCTGGTGGGACTTCTTCGCCGACTACAAGCCGGACGGCTCCACCGCTCCGGCGGCCCCCGCCGGCCAGGGCGGCGCCTCGGGCGCCGCGGCCCGCGCGAACGCGGCCCCGGCTCCCGCCGCCGTCCCCGCGGCGCCCCCGGCCCCGGCTCCGGCCGCCCCGGCGCCCGCGCAGCCGCCGGCCCCGGCTCCGGCCCCCGTGCAGCCCGCGGCACCCGCCGCGAAGGCTCCGGCCGCCCCGGCGCCCGCCGCTCCCGCCGCCCCTGCCGCTGCGAAGGCCGCGCCCGCCGCGAAGGCCGCCCCCGCGGCTCCGGCCGAGACGGAGTTCGTCACCCTGCGCGGTCCGGCCGCCGCCGTCGCGAAGAACATGAGCGCGTCGCTGGAGCTGCCCACCGCCACCTCGGTGCGGGCCATCCCGGTGAAGCTGCTGTTCGACAACCGCATCGTCATCAACAACCACCTCAAGCGCGCCCGCGGCGGGAAGATCTCCTTCACGCACGTGATCGGCTACGCCATGGTGCAGGCGCTCAGGACGATGCCGTCGATGAACTACTCCTTCGCGGAGAAGGACGGCAAGCCCACCCTCGTCAAGCCCGAGCACGTCAACCTGGGCCTGGCGATCGACCTGGTCAAGCCCAACGGTGACCGCCAGCTCGTCGTCGCGGCCATCAAGAAGGCCGAGACGCTGAACTTCTTCGAGTTCTGGCAGGCCTACGAGGACATCGTCCGCCGCGCCCGCTCGGGCAAGCTCACGATGGACGACTTCCAGGGCGTCACGGCCTCGCTGACCAACCCCGGGGGCCTCGGCACCGTGCACTCGGTGCCGCGCCTGATGCCCGGCCAGTCGATGATCCTCGGCGTCGGCTCGATGGACTACCCGGCGGAGTTCCAGGGCACCTCGCAGGACACCCTGAACAAGCTCGGCATCTCCAAGGTCATGACGCTGACCAGCACGTACGACCACCGGGTGATCCAGGGCGCCGCCTCCGGCGAGTTCCTGCGGATCGTCAGCCAGCTGCTGCTCGGCGAGAACGACTTCTACGACGACATCTTCGCGTCGCTGCGCATCCCGTACGAGCCGGTCCGCTGGCGCACGGACATCGACACCGCGCACGACGACGACGTCACCAAGGCCGCGCGGGTCTTCGAGCTGATCCACTCCTACCGGGTCCGCGGCCACGTCATGGCCGACACCGACCCGCTGGAGTACCGCCAGCGCAAGCACCCCGACCTCGACATCCTGGAGCACGGCCTCACGCTGTGGGACCTGGAGCGGGAGTTCGCCGTCGGCGGCTTCGCGGGCAAGTCGCTCATGAAGCTGCGCGACATCCTGGGCGTGCTGCGCGACTCCTACTGCCGCACGGTCGGCATCGAGTTCATGCACATCCAGGACCCCAAGCAGCGCAAGTGGATCCAGGACCGCATCGAGGGCCCGCACGCCAAGCCCGAGCGCGAGGAGCAGCTGCGCATCCTGCGCCGGCTGAACGCCGCGGAGGCCTTCGAGACCTTCCTGCAGACGAAGTACGTCGGCCAGAAGCGCTTCTCGCTGGAAGGCGGCGAGTCGGTCATCCCGCTGCTGGACGCGGTCATCGACGCCGCCGCCGAGTCGCGGCTCGACGAGGCCGTCATCGGCATGGCGCACCGCGGCCGGCTCAACGTGCTGGCGAACATCGTCGGCAAGTCGTACGCGCAGATCTTCCGCGAGTTCGAGGGCAACCTCGACCCGAAGTCGATGCACGGCTCCGGTGACGTCAAGTACCACCTGGGCGCCGAGGGCACCTTCACCGGACTGGACGGCGAGCAGATCAAGGTCTCGCTCGCCGCGAACCCCTCCCACCTGGAGGCGGTCGACCCGGTCCTGGAGGGCATCGCCCGCGCCAAGCAGGACATCATCAACAAGGCCGGCACCGACTTCACCGTGCTGCCCATCGCGCTGCACGGCGACGCGGCCTTCGCCGGCCAGGGCGTCGTCGCCGAGACGCTCAACATGTCGCAGCTGCGCGGCTACCGCACCGGCGGCACCGTGCACGTGGTGATCAACAACCAGGTCGGCTTCACCGCCGCCCCGGAGTCGGCCCGCTCGTCGATGTACGCCACCGACGTGGCCCGCATGATCGAGGCGCCGATCTTCCACGTCAACGGCGACGACCCGGAGGCCGTGGTCCGCGTGGCGCGGCTGGCCTTCGAGTACCGCCAGGCGTTCAACAAGGACGTCGTGATCGACCTGATCTGCTACCGGCGGCGCGGCCACAACGAGTCCGACAACCCGGCCTTCACCCAGCCGCTGATGTACGACCTGATCGACAAGAAGCGCTCGGTGCGCAAGCTCTACACCGAGTCGCTCATCGGCCGCGGCGACATCACCCTGGAAGAGGCCGAACAGGCGCTCCAGGACTACCAGGGCCAGCTGGAGAAGGTCTTCACCGAGGTCCGCGAGGCCACCTCCGCGCCGGCCGCGCAGGAGCAGTCCGGCAACCAGTCGCAGTTCCCGGTCGCGGTGCCGACCGCGGTGTCCCCCGAGGTCGTCAAGCGCATCGCGGCCTCGCAGGTCAACATCCCCGAGCACGTCACCGTCCACCCGCGGCTGCTGCCGCAGCTCCAGCGCCGCGCGGCCATGGTCGAGGACGGCACGATCGACTGGGGCATGGGCGAGACGCTGGCGATCGGCTCGCTGCTGCTGGAGGGCACCCCGGTCCGGCTCGCCGGCCAGGACTCGCGGCGCGGCACCTTCGGCCAGCGGCACGCCGTCATCATCGACCGGGAGACCGGCGAGGACTACACCCCGCTGCTCTACCTGTCCGAGGACCAGGCCCGCTACAACGTCTACGACTCGCTGCTCAGCGAATACGCGGCGATGGGCTTCGAGTACGGCTACTCGCTCGCCCGCCCGGACGCGCTGGTGATGTGGGAGGCGCAGTTCGGCGACTTCGTCAACGGCGCGGCCACCATCGTCGACGAGTTCATCTCCTCGGCGGAGCAGAAGTGGGGCCAGACCTCCGGTGTGGTGCTGCTGCTGCCGCACGGCTACGAGGGCCAGGGCCCGGACCACTCGTCCGCCCGCATCGAGCGCTTCCTCCAGCTGTGCGCCCAGAACAACATGACGGTCGCGGTCCCGACCACCCCGGCGCAGTACTTCCACCTGCTGCGCTGGCAGGTGCACAACCCGCACCACAAGCCGCTCATCGTCTTCACCCCGAAGTCGATGCTCCGGCTCAAGGCGGCCGCGTCCAAGGCCGAGGACTTCACCTCGGGCAGCTTCCAGCCGGTCATCGGCGACCACTCGGTCGAGGCCGAGGCCGTCCGCAAGGTCGTCTTCTGCTCCGGCAAGATCTACTACGACCTGGTCGCGGAGCGGGAGAAGCGCGGCGCGAACGACGTGGCCTTCATCCGCGTCGAGCGGCTCTACCCGCTGCCGGGCGTGGAGATCCAGGCGGCCGTCGCGCCGTACACGAAGGCGCAGAAGTTCGTGTGGGCGCAGGACGAGCCGGCGAACCAGGGCGCGTGGCCCTTCATCGCCCTCAACCTGATCGACCACCTCGACCTGCTGCTCGGCGCCGCCCCCGACAACGCCGACCGGCTGCGCCGGGTGTCCCGCCCGGCGTCGTCCTCGCCGGCGGTCGGCTCCGCCAAGCGCCACCAGGCGCAGCAGGAGGAGCTGCTGAACGAGGTCTTCGAGATCTGACGCCCTCGTGCCGGGGCGCACGACGAACGGCGGGTGGCCCGCACCGGTTCTCCGGTGCGGGCCACCCGCCGTTCGCGTCCGGGCGCGCCGCGCCGGGCGTCAGGAGCTGAAGGGCTCGAAGTCCCAGTAGGGGCGGGTCCGGGAGCGGGCCGCGACGGTGTGCGGGTGCTGGGGGCCGAGGGTGCCGGACAGGATGGCGAGGGCCTCCTCCTCGACCTTGTCGGCCTCGGGGCGGCGGCGCAGGTTCCGCAGGTCGGTGGCCAGCGCGATACGGCAGGACAGCGTCAGCGGGTGCTCCTTGCCGAGCGTCGCCGTGGCGCGGTCCGCGGTGATCCGGCTCAGCTCCGCGGCGCCCTCCGGGTCGCCCGCGAAGTTGCGGGCGGCGGTGGCGTTCAGCGCGCAGCCGAGTGTCCACGGGTGGTCCTCGCCGACCGCTGCGGTCATCGTGACCAGCGCGGACTCGATCTCCAGCTGGGACTGCTGGCGCTCGCCCGCGGCCCGCAGGATCAGCCCGTGGTTGCCGAGGATGCCCGCGGTGTACGGGTGCCGCTCGCCGAGCTGGATGCGGTACTCGCGGAGCACGGCCTCACCCAGCTCGCGGGCCCGGTCGAGGTCCCCGTGCTCGCGTTCGAAGGCGGAGTAGCTGGCCTTCACGCGCAGCGTGAGCGGGTCGGTGTCGCCCAGCACCCGCTCGCAGCGCTCCAGCAGCCCCGCCATGAGCGAGGCGGCCCGATGGCGGTCGCCG
Organism: Streptomyces sp. NPDC020983; assembly: GCF_044333485.1. Lineage (NCBI taxonomy): Bacteria > Bacillati > Actinomycetota > Actinomycetes > Kitasatosporales > Streptomycetaceae > Streptomyces > Streptomyces sp. NPDC020983. The sequence continues at coordinate 53,831 of NZ_JBIRRA010000013.1, forward strand.
CCGCGGTAGTAGCACTGGGAGAGATTGTGCTCGGCCCGCAGCGTCTGCGGGTTGTCCGCGCCCAGGACGGTGCGGTGGACCTCGCAGTTGCGCTCCTGGACGGAGGTGGCCTGCTCGTAGCGGCCCAGCAGGCGCAGGTCGTGCGCGAAGGAGTTCTCCGACGACAGCGTCCAGTTGTGCCGGTCGCGCAGCAGCTCGCGGCGCGCCTCCATGGTCTCCTGGTCCAGCCGCATGGCCTGGTCGTAGCGGCCGAGCAGGCGGTAGGTGAGCGCGATGTTCTTCTGCACGCTGAGGGTGCGCGAGTCGCGGACGCCGACCAGCTCGCGGTAGCCGTCGCGGGCGAACTCCAGCAGCCGCAGGGCCTCGTCGTACCGGGCCAGGCTGCGCAGGTCGGCGGACAGGTTCCCGGCGGCGCGCAGCACCAGCAGGTCGCGGTCGCCGCGGTCCCCGCACAGCCGGTCGTAGGCGGCGCGGTCGATCGCCTCGGAGGCGCGGATGTCGCCGGTGGCGCGCAGCAGGTTGGTCTGGTGGTGGACGAGGTCCCACAGCTTGGGGTGCCCGGCGGGCAGCAGCCGCGGCCACTGGTCGGCGGCGATCTCGGCGATCTGCAGACCGGTGCGGTACTCGCCGGACAGGTACAGGTAGCGCAGGCAGTTGAGCACCATGACCTGGATCTCCGGGTTGGTGCTCGTGAGTGCGCCGGAGGCCTCCAGGTGCGGCACGATCTCCGCGTAGCGCGGCCACAGCCGGGTGTCGGCGGGGCGGGCCGGGTCGGCGGCCGCGAGGATCTTGCGGACGACGCGTGAGTAGTCGCTCTGCTCGTCCTGCGGCATCTCGGCGCGTACGGCCTGGTGCACCAGCCGGTGCATCTGGACGACCTCGTTGGTGCCGACGGTCTCCTCCGCGGCGGTCTCCTGCGGGTCGACCTGGATGACGGACCACTGCGCGAGCTTGTCGATCGCGTTGTTCCACAGCACGGAGTCGCCGAGCAGCCCGGCGAGCTTCTCCGGCACGTCGCGGATCTGCATCTCGCGCAGCAGGCGCACCGGGATGGGGCCGGGGGCGAAGAAGACGCACAGCCGCAGCAGGTCGACCGTCTCGGGCTTGTCCTCGCGCAGCCGGTTGAGCAGTATCGAGAAGGCCGTGTAGTACGTCATCTGGAAGTCGGCGGCGACCTTCAGGCCCGGCTCCACGTCCGCCCCACGGCGCAGCAGCTCGATGTACTCGTCGACCGGCGTGGTCGAGTCGTTGAGCGCCCCGGCGTTCTGGTCCAGAGCCAGCGCGAGGTCGCCCAGCGCATCGGCGAGCCGGTCCGCCTCGGCCTCACCCAGCCGCGGCGCGCGCCGCCGCACGAACGCCACCGACTCCACCCGGTCGTAGACCGGCACCTCGATGAGCGAACTGTTGTGCTCGCCCCACTCGCGGTTCTGCGACGTGATCAGGACATGCCCCGGACCGGCGGGCACCAGGTCGTAGACGTCCTCCGGCTGATCCGCGCCGTCCAGCACCACCAGCCAGCGCCCGTACGGCTCACCACGGCGCAGGGCGTCCCGCACCGCACGCAACCGCTCGCCGTACTCACGCCCCGTCACCAGACCCAGTGCCGGTGCCAGCCCCGCCAGCTTCTCCCGCAGCGTGCCGCGCTCGGACGCACGCACCCACCACACCGCGTCGTACTCCGTCTGGAAGCGGTGCACGTACTCCGTCGCGATGTGCGTCTTGCCCACACCCGACAGCCCGTAGAGCGTGACGACGGCGGCGCCGGGCGCGGCCTGCTGGAAGGTGGTGTGCAGCTCGCCGAGGAGTTCCTCGCGGCCGGTGAAGCGGGTGTTGCGGCGCGGCACCCCGCCGTAGACCGCGGGCTGCTCCAGCGGGAAGCGGGGGCCGCCGGCGGTGTCGCCCGGGGTGCTCCGCGAGGGGCTCATGCCCAGCCGCGTCAGCAGCCTGCGCTCCGCCTCGGAGGCGCCGAGGCCCCACAGGTCGGCGGCGCTGAGCGCGGCGGCGGCGCTGGGCAGCGCGGCCGGGGTCACCGACACCGCGGCGAAGCGCTCGTTGTGGGGCGGGACGACGCGGCGCAGCGCGGTGTTCCACTCGTCATGGGTGCGCGGGCCCAGGCGGAAATACCACTCCGACAGGATGATCAGCACCCGGCCCTCGGCCAGCAGCAGATCGCCCAGGGCCTCCTCGATGCTGGCCTCGGGGGTGATGTCGAAGCGCTGGAGCACCACCTGCACGCCGTGCTTCTCCAGCCTGCTGGCGATCCAGGAGGCCCAGGCACGGTTGTATCCGGCGAAGCTGATCGTCACCGGTCCGCGAGCGAGTGCCGCCGCGGTGCTGCGCCCTGCGGGCATAGGACCGTCTCCCTCGTGTGCTGCATGCGCGGTTCTGACGGGCCGCCAGGCGGCCTGGGCCAGAAACTACACTGATTGATCCCCCGTTGACGCGACGTCATGCCGAATCGCGGACGTTCCGGTCACTTCGGGCCACCGCCCGGTCAGCGCGGCGGGTGGCGCGGTCCGCGCCGTCAGGACGCCCGGCGGCGCCAGATGACGCGGGCGGTCTCCACGTAGGCGGTGGCCCGCGCCAGATGGCCGTCCGGCGGGGCGGTCTCCTTGAGCCGGGCGTGGTGCGCGGCCATCGCCGTGACCAGGGTGCGGCCCTGCGGGGTGAGGCGGCTGGAGCCGAGCAACTGGGGCAGCGCGGCCTCCACCTGCTGGCGGCACCGGCTGTGGTCGGCCCACGCGGCGTCCCGGACGGCGGGCGGCGCGCCGCTCAGCGCGACGCGCTGGTGGAAGTCGGCGAGCGCGAGGTGGGCGTACGCGCCCTGGAAGAGCCCGTCGAAGGGCCGGGGGTCGGGGCGCCACGGGGCCCAGTAGCGGGGCTCCGCGCCCGCGGTGTGCAGCGCGGTCACCTCGGACAGGGCCAGCAGCTTGGTGTGCTGGAGCTCGTGGACGATCGTGCCGGCCAGTTCCAGGCCGCTGCGCGGGATGCTGGTGAGCACCGCCCCGAAGGCGTCGCTGCGGGTCGCGCTGGAGCGGGCGGTGGGCGAGTCCACGAGCGGTACGAAGCAGTCCAGGAGGGTGTCGGCCTCGGCGGCCCGCTCGCCCGCGCCGAGACGCAGCAGCGGCCGGGCGTCGCGCCACGCGGTGCGCCACCGCGCGTGGCGGGCGCCGTCCAGGACGCCGGAGGCGATCAGGCCGTACGGGTTGGAGCTGCGCTCCTCGTCGCGGTACGGGTCGCTGTCGTCGACCAGCACCGGATGGCCGGCGGGGCTCCACAGCGCCCTGATGGGCCGCCAGGCCGCGGCGGCCGAACGCCACACCCCGTCCGGCCCGCACCGCACCTCCACCCGCCGCGTGCGCGCCCCGGCGCCCCCCGGGTGCGGGCCGTCGTGCCCCGCGGGACCGTTCCCGCCGGGCGCCGCGTGCAGCCACAGCCGGCTCCCCTCCCCCGTCACCCGCACGCTCGCGGGCGCGCCCGCGACGGCGCAGCTCCCCAGCGTGGGCAGCACCAGCACACCGTCGGCCACCGGCACTTCCGCGCCGAACCGCAGCCCGGCCCGTGCGGCGGCCGCCGCGGCGAGCGCCCCGAGGTGGGCGAGCAGGCCGGCCGGTGTGCCGGGCGCGGGGGCCGGACCGCCGTCTCGCGGGGCCGGGGGCCGCGCGGAGGTCAGCGCGCGCAGGGTGCGTTCGGCCCAGGCGCCGGTCAGCGGGTAGTCGACGACGCGGCGGGCGGCGGGCGGGTCGGCCCGCTCGGCGGCGGCGAGCAGCTGCCAGTCGGCCAGGACGCGGGCCGCCGCGGCGGGCGGCAGCACGGACGGCGGGGCCGCGGCGACGGCGTCGAGCAGTGCGCGCAGCATCAGCCGCCGGCGGCGGCGCTGCTGCGCCACGAGCATCTCCAGCACGGCGGCGTCGCCGCCGGTGGTGCCGAGGCTGCGGAGCAGGGCATCGGGTACGTTCACCGGACTGTCTCCCGGGGGGCGTGGCCACCGGATCCGGCGCCCGCCGCCGCGGCGAGACGGGCGCCGATGTGGCGGATCAGGAACGCGAGGTCGGCGCAGTAGACGGAAGGGTTGCGGAAACCCTCGCCGGCCAGGTAGCGGTGGGCGTAGTGGCCGCCTCCGCAGACGGTCACCAGCGGGCAGGCCCGGCAGTCGGGGCCGAGGGCGGCCAGGCCCGCCTGGCGGGCGGCGACCCCGGGGTGGGCGAGCACGTCGTCGAAGCTGTGCCGGAAGACGTCCATGCCGGTGGCGGCGGCGCCTTCGTACGCGGACTTGAGCGAGTCCACCTGCTCGATGCTGCCGTCGGTCTCGACGACGACGGCGGTGAAGGGCTGGAGCCCCAGCCGCTCGGTGGCGGCGGGCACCCCGAGCAGCAGCGCCACGCACTCCTCGAACAGCCGCACCCGGGTGCGCCGCCGGTCGGCCTGCCACCAGCGGTCGAAGACGGCCGTGAGCCAGCGGCCGTACGGCGCCGGGTCGCCGGGCGGTGCGGGCAGTCCCGGCGGCGGGGTGGACCAGTTGCCGTGCGGCAGCAGCAGGTCGATCGCGGGCGGCGCGAGGCCGAGCAGCGAGTCGTAGACCTCGGCGGGGTCGTGGCGCAGGTCCACGACGCTCAGCACACCGGCGTACGCCTCGGGGGCGGTCTCGGCGAGCAGCCGCAGCCCGGCGGCCGCGGCGGGCCAGCCGGGGCGCCCGGCGTGGTCGACCCGCGCGGCGTTGTGCGCGGCCCGCCCGCCGTCGAGGCTGACGCCGACGCGTATCCGCGCGTCGGCCAGCGTGCGGACGGCGTCCCCGGTCAGCAGCGTGGCGTTGGTCTGGACGGTGGCGTGCACGGTCGCGGGCACCGTACGGCGGATCAGTGCGACGTCCGCGGCGAGCCGTCCGGCGCCGGCCAGCAGCGGTTCGCCGCCGTGCAGGACGACGGCGACCTCGCGCAGCCCGTGCGCGGCGGCGTGCTCCGCGATGCGTTCCGCGGTGCGCCGTACGACCTCGGCGGCGGGCTGCCGGGGGCGCCCGCGCCAGCCGTGGTCGGGCCCGGCGTAGAGGTAGCAGTACGTGCAGGCGAGGTTGCACCGGCTGTGGGTCTTGAGGATGAACTGCCGTACGGGCAGGGCGGGCCCGCCGGCCACCTCCCGCACGGCGTCCGCACCCTCGGCGCCCTCGGCCGCACCGCCCACGGGGGCCGCGCCCGCGCCCGGCGCGCCGTCCGTCCTGCTGACGGACCTGCCGCCCGCGCCCTTGGCCCGCACGGTGCCCGGGCCGCCGGGGCGCGGAGCGTCCGCGGCGCCGGAGGTCCGCTCCTTCGCGACGTCGGCTCGCAGGACCCTGTGTGTCGGTCGCTGCGCCACTTTCCGCCTCCCCGTCCGTCGGGGCCGCCCCGCCGGCCCCCGCGGTGATTCCCGTCGGGCGGCCCGGTGCAAACGCCCGGGCACGGCTTTTGGCCGTAAGTCCGCGACGCGCGTCCTGTTGACGGGGGTTTTGGCGGGGTGGGGGTGACGCGTGGGTGCCGCCGGGTCACATCGCGTTGTCGAAGCCCCACAGTGCCCCGCCGCCGGGGGCGGCGACGCGCTCGCGCAGGTCCTCCACCAGGGCGGCGAGCACGGGGTGGTCGACGGTGCGGAGGGACTCCAGGTCGAGGGCGAGGACGTCGGGGGCGGGCTCGGGGTCGTGCGGGTCGGTGTGCATCGCGGCCCTCCGTGGGGGGTTGAGTCGGTTTCAGACGTCGTTGCTCAGTGCCGCCAGCCGCGCCGCGGTCCGCCGGCCGAGCTCGCCGCCCTCGTCGGGCAGCCTGCGCCAGCAGCCGGCCGCCGCGCGGTACGCGTCGGTCGCGGCCCGCTTGCGGTGCGCGGCTTCGTTGACCTCTCCCCGCCAATGATGCGCCTGCGCGGCCAGCCGCACCATGGGCAGCGGGTCGGCGGCGGTGGACGCGGCGCCGGCCGCGGTCTCCGCGGCGCGCCGGTAGGCGTCGTCGGCCAGGTCGAGGCGTTCGGCCCGCCCGGTGTAGGCGTGGGCCAGCCGGTGCACCTGCCCCAGCTCGAAGGCGATGCGGGCGATCTGGGCGGGCTCGACGGCCGGTTGCGCGGCGCGGCTGAGCACCCATTCCGCCTCCCGCAGGTCGACGAGGTCGCCCTCGGCGGTGTAGCGCAGGACGAGTGCCTGACCGAGCATGAGCAGCCGCCACGGCAGCCGCGGGTCGCTCTCCGGGGTCTCGGTGCGGCATTCGCGCAGCACCTGCACCGCGGTGTTGACGAAGGTCTCGCCGCCGGGGAGCCCGGAGCGGTCCAGCAGCGCCGCGCCCCATTCGGCGACCAGGCCGCTGTATTCGGGCCGGTCGCGCGGGGTGAGGCGGCAGGCCTCGGCGAAGCGCCCGGCGGCGGCCTCCAGCTCGCCGGGCGGGCCGCCCTCGGCGTGGCGTGCGGCGCGGATCCGGCCGGCCCGGGCGAAGATCGCGGCGCGCTGGAGCCGGTCGCGGGTCAGGCCGAGCGCGCGGTCGACGTGCCGCTGCGCCTCGGGGAGCCTGCCGCCGGCCGCGAGCAGCGCGTCGACGAGCGCGAGCAGCGCGCGGATGATGCTGTCGTGCGCCGGGCCCGCGGCCGCGGCGCCGGCCCGTTCCAGCTCCTCCAGCGCGGCCGCGAAGGACTCCGCGGCCTGCTGCGCGTAGACCTGCTCGCGTTCGCGGTCCGGTGCGGCGCCGGCCAGCCGGAGGAGGGCGCGGCCGTGGGCCATGGCCAGCTCGCTGGGGCGCGCCTCGACGGGCGACCAGGCGTCGGCGAACGCCTCCAGCATGCCGACGGTCTCCTCCAGCAGCGCGGTGTCGCCGCTCAGCTCCCACTGGCTCTCCAGCACCTGGACGCGTTCCAGGGTGGCGCGCAGCACGCCGCCCGCGTCCAGGCCGGGGGCCGAGCAGACGGCGGTGAGTTCGCGGTCGGCGCGGCGCAGCTGCTCCAGGGCGCCGCGGACGTCGCCGACCGCGGTGCGGTCGTCGGCGGAGGCGCGCAGCACCCAGGCGCGGACCTCGCGGGCGCGGACGGAGCCGGGGTGCGCGGCGGCGATCTCGGCGGCCTCCTGCGCCTCCCGCAGCAGCCCCGGGCTGCGGCGCAGCCGCCACAGCCGGATGAGCTGCTCGGCGAACTCCGCCCACAGCTCGGGGTCGGTGGCGTGGCGGCGCTCCTGCCGGGTCGCGGCGCGCAGCAGCGCCACCGCGTCGATCAGGTCCTGCACGGTGTCCTCGGCGAGGAAGGCCGCGACCAGTTCCCTGGCCTCGGCCAGTGCGGCGGTGCTGTCGCCGGAACGGCCCGCGGCGGCCACCCGGCCGGCGCCGGCGCCGGGCGCGCCGCCCCCCGTGCCGGGCGGGGTGTCCGTGCCGTCCGGTGCGACGAAGCGCTCCAGCACCTGCGCGGCCACCTCGGCGAAGGGCTGGGAGCCGTCCGAGCCCGCGGTGCCGCCCTCGGCGAGCGCGGCCCTGCGCGCGGCGGCGGCCACGGCGGCGTCGGCGGCCGGGTCGGCGGGCCCGTCGGCGAGCTGGTTGACGGCCATCGCGAGGAAGTTGGGCCCGCCGCGGCCGAAGCGCTGCTCCACGTACGCCGAGCAGTGCTTGAGGACGAGGGCGGCCTCGTCCCTGCCGAGCGGCCGCAGCAGCTCGTCGCGTACGCCGGGCGCGAACTCGTACCACCGGTGGTCGTCGCCCTCCTTGCGCACCACCAGCCCGCTGAGCAGCACCTCGGCCAGTTCGGCGGGGCCGGACAGCGGCAGCATGGTGCGCTGGACGATCTGCATGACGGGCAGGAAGAGCGGCGCCGCCGAGAGGTAGACGGCCAGGTACGAGGCGGCGGGCGAGGCGGAGGACCGGAAGGTCTCGACGAGCGGTCCCGGCGTCGGCGCGGCGCGGCGCGGACGGCCGGGGCTCGCGGGCTGGTCGGAGCGCACCCAGCCGACCGCGGCGGGCACCTCCCCGGCGCCCGAACCGGCCAGCAGCCGTGCCCACGCGCCGAGCGCCCGTGCGGTGGGCGGCAGGACGGGTACGGGCAGCGCGTCGCCCGCGGGCGGGACGGTGAAGCCCCCGGCGCCGGCGGAGAAGCCCAGTGCGGCCGCGGGCAGCGGCCCCTCGGCGCGGTGCAGGACCCCGTACGACACCGGCAGCCGGGTGCGGGCCCACAGCCGGGTCGGCAGCGGCTGGAGCACGGCGACGGGCCCGTACGCGGCGAGCCGGTGCAGCAGCCGGTGCGCCTGCCCGGAGCGCCACAGCGGGCCCACGCAGTCGCTGACCAGCAGGGTGATGCGGCGCCCCGTCGGGTCGCCGAGCTGGTCGGCGGAGCGCAGTTCGGCGGGCTCGGGGTCGAAGTGCCGGCTGACGGCGGGGCTGCCCCCGGGCCCGGCGTGCAGGTAGCGGACCTGCACCTCGTGGAAGGCGCCGAGGCGTTCGAAGACCCCGCCGAGGTCGCGCAGCATCCGCTCCCACACGTACATCGACGAGGACGCGTCCATGAGCAGCTGCATGGTGGCGTTGCCGCGGCGCACGGCGCGGAAGACGGGCAGCAGCAGGCCGCCGGCCAGGGCGGTGCGCTCGGCGGTGGCGGCCTCGTCGAGCCGGCTGCGCAGCGGGCGGGCCGGGGTGTGGTAGCGCTGCAACGGGCGCAGCGCGGCCTGGAGTTCCAGCAGCCGGGGCAGCGCGGGCGCCTCGGGCACGGCGACGGCGAGGCCCGCGGGACCGGACCGGGCGCGGCCGGTGTCGCCGCCGCCCGGGTAGAGGTGCAGCACTCCGGGGGGCTGCTCCTCCGGCGGGGCGAGCCGGCTCCCGGCGCCGTCGCTGCCGTCCGCGGGCACCTGCGGCAGGTCGCCGGGCGTGCCGGGGCCGCCGCCCGCGGGCGGCGGGCGGTCGCCGGGGGCGGCCGGCGGGACGGGCTCGCGCGCGGTGGGCTGCGACCAGCGGGCCAGCCACAGGGCGTCGGCCAGCTCGTCGTGGCCCGGCTCCAGACCGGCGCCGCTCAGCCGTCCGACCAGCTCGGCGAGCGGGTCGGGGGCGTCCGGCGGTGCGGGCGCGGGCTGTTCGGGCGGCCCGGGGATCGCGTGCTCGGCGTCCACGGCAGCCTCACCTGGGCCGGTCGAGCCGCTGGATGAGCATGTCCGCGAGCCGGGAGCGGGTGGGGGGCGCGGCATGGTGGGTGAGGTAGATCGCGTTGAGCAGCTGGTCGGTGGCCAGCAGCTCGCTGCGGGAGCGGTCCAGGAAGCGGGTGACCAGTTCCTCGCCGAGCTCGGCCGCCTCGTCGCCGAGGTGGGCGCGTACGACGGTGGACAGCCGGTGGTGGTCGGGGCGGTCCAGCTCCAGGTGGATGCAGCGGCGCAGCAGCGGCGCCGGGAAGTCCCGTTCGCCGTTGCTGGTGAGGATCACGAACGGGAAGGCGTGGCAGCGGATCCTGCCCTCGTGCACGGTGACCTTGGCGCCGTCGTCGGTCATGACGTCGACGTGCGGTTCGCGCTCGGCGAGCCGCTCCAGCTCGGGGATGCCGAACTCGCCCTCCTCCATGACGTTGAGAAGGTCGTTGGGCAGGTCGATGTCGCTCTTGTCCAGCTCGTCGATGAGCAGCACGCGCGGCTTCCTGGTCGGCAGCAGCGCGGTGCCGAGCGGGCCGAGCCGGATGTAGCTGCCGATGCCGCCGGGCGGGGCCGTCCCGGTGTTGGCGGCGATCTGGGTGTCCTGGAGGCGGGCGATCGCGTCGTAGCGGTAGAGCCCGTCCTGGAGGGCGCTGCGGCTGACGATCGGCCAGTGCAGCACCCTGCCGAGGCCCAGCTCGTGCGCGACGGCGTGCGCGAGGGTGCTCTTGCCGGCGCCGGGGCTGCCGGTCACCAGCAGCGGGCGGCGCAGGTACAGCGCCGCGTTGACCATCTCCAGCTCCTCGGGGCTGGGGCGGTGCATCTCGGCCATGTGCCGGTAGGCACCGAGGCGCCGTGCCGAGGAGCTGTCCGGGCCGGGGCCCGCGGCGACGAGCGGGCCGCCGTCGAAGTCGCGCCAGGGCGGCGGGTCGGGCAGCGCGTCGATGCGGGTGTGCGGCTCGCCGGTGCCGCGGTAGATGAGCCAGTCGCCGGCCTGGCCGCCCGGCGCCGCCTCCGTCACGCCTGGCGTGTCGGCTGTCTCACTCACCCCGGTACCTCGCATCCGTCGTCACGGTGCCTCCAGTAGGTCGTCCGCCCCCGGCAGGGGGCGCGTCGGATCCGTGCAGAGCATCGTCAGGCCGGTCGCCCAGTAGCTCTCCGGCACCTTGCGGGCCACCTTCGCGCGCAGGTCGGCGAGCGCCGCAGGCAGCCGGCCCGCGGTGCGCGCGACCCGTACCGTGTGGGCCACCCCGCGGTGGAAGTCGGCGCACAGCATGTCCTGCCCCACGGGCTCGTGGCGCCACAGGGCCACGCTGTAGCCGCTCAGGAAGACGCGGTTGAGGGCGTCGTGCGCGGTGCCGGCGCTGCGGCACAGCACGGGCAGCGTGTCGTCCGGCCGGGCGCGCAGCGCGGCCTCGCCGGGCAGCTCGCCGGGCACGCCGTCCTCGCAGTCCAGCACGTCGGGGCGGGGCCGCTGGGTGGTGAGCACGGTCCAGCGGGCGGCCCGGCGGGCGGCCTGCACGGCGTCCTCGGCGGGTACGTCGGTGCGCCGGATGACGACCGGCCGGTCGGGGGTCAGCGTGCCGCCGCCGGGGCCGAACGGCCAGTCGGCGGCGGCGAGCGCGATGAAGTCGCCGGGCACCGCGAGCTGCAGCGGGGCCAGGACGCGGGCGGAGTCGCAGCGGCGGAAGGCCTCGCGCAGCGGCTGGCGCAGGACGCCGGGCAGTGCGGCCAGCTCGGTGCGGAAGCCCTCGTCGACGACCTGCACCCGGCCCTCGGGGTGCATCACGGTGACCCGCCAGTCGAAGTGGCCCGGCGCCCAGCCGTCCGGGAAGATCTGGAGGATCGCCTCGGGCCCGCTCCACTGCTCGGGGGTGAGGTCGACGCCGGACGCGCCGCGGGAGCCCGCGCGGGCCCGCCGCTCCTCGCCGAGGGCGTAGCGGAAGACGCGCTCCAGGGCGGCCTCGCCGGCGTGGCCCTCCGCCCACTCCCACAGCGCGCGCTCGGCCGGGTCGTCGAGGTCGCCGAGGCGGTCGGCGGTCGCGGCGAGCACGGCGTAGCGCAGTACGGCCTTCACCTCGGTGGTGCCGCGCCGCAGCTCGTACAGCAGGCCCAGGCCGTCGCGCCACGAGCGGGGGGCGAGGTCCACCTCGAAGGACGCGCCGCGGGCGTCCTCGACGATCTTGCGCAGGGTCTCGGCGTCGGCGGGCGGGGGGAGCTGGGCGAGCAGGCCGAGCAGCTTGGTGCGCAGCCCCGGGGTGAGGGCCCTGCCCGCGCACGCGTCGATCTCGCTGTGCACGTCGGTCCAGGTGTCGCCGCTGCCGCTGACGGAGTTGTGCCGGTCGGCGTGGTGGAGGTCGTGGGCGGACATCACCCGCTGGTAGAGATCGGCCGCCGGCTCCCGGCGGCGGCGGCCTGCCGCCTGGCCCCGCTCGGCGCCGGGCAGCCGCCGTAACTGCTGGACGGGAACCGCGAGACCGCCGTCCTGGTGCGCGGTGCGCTGCGCCTTGACGACGCCGATGACCTCGCCGCGCGCCAGGTCCAGCACGGGGCCGCCGGACACGCCGTGCGGGATCTCGTCGTCGCCGAGCCGCAGCATGCTGCCGAGCTGGCCGCGGACGGTGCAGCGGCCGTCGAACGCCTCGACCTCCCCCGTCAGCTCGGTGAAGCCGAGGTACGCGACGAGGCTCGCGGGGTACGTGCGCGGGGTGCGCTCGCTGAGGTACACGCACGGGTGGTCCACCGGGTCCAGCAGCCGCACCAGGGCCAGGTCCGGCGCCGGCCAGGCGCCGCGGCCCTCCCACACGGCGGGCTCGGCCCACTCGACGACGCCGTCGAGCAGCCGCGCACCCCAGCCGACGGTGACCTTGGCCTCCGCGGCCTCCACCGTGTCCCCAGCCGCCTCCGGCGCACCGTCGGGGCCCGCCGTCTCCCCCGGCGCGCGGCTCACCACATGGGCGCAGGTGAGGACCCACTGCGGCGCGACGAAGAAGCCGCTGCCGTAGAGCGGGTGGCCGGGACCGGCGCCGTGGATCCGGACGGTGGCCCTGCGCGCCAGCGGGACGAGGTAGTCGGCCGGGTCGGGGGCGTCGGCGGGGTCGGAATCGCCGCTGTGCGGTGTCACCGCGTCCCCCTCACGCCGTCGCTCGCTTCCCCCTCCGGGGCTGCTCCTATCCTTGCGGTTGTACGTCCTGTCCGTCCCCGTCCTCCGCAGTTCTTCCCCGTCCTGTGACCCTCCCACCCCTGTTCTGGAGCAGATCTTGTACTTCACCGACCGCGGCATCGAGGAACTCGCCGACCGGCGCGGAGAGGAGGAGGTCACGCTGGAATGGCTGGCCGACCGCCTGCGCGAGTTCGTCGATCTCAACCCCGAGTTCGAGATCCCGGTCGAACGCCTCGCGACCTGGCTCGCCCGCCTCGACGAGGATGACGACGCCGACGTCTGACCCGGCGGTTGCGCCCCGGGCCCGCCTCTTGCGGTGACCCGCGCGGCCTCCCCGCCGCGGGGCTGCCCGGGCGGTGCCCGCGCCCCGCGACGGCGCGGGCACTCCCCCGCGAAGGGAGGGCGCGCGCCTGCCGCGCGGGGGCTGAGGAGGGGGCCTCTCCTTGACACGTGCGGGACGCGATATATCGTGTTACTCGAAGCGGACGCGGTATATCGCGTCCTGCACGCCCGAAGGAGGCGCACGATGACCGACCGCACCGTCACCGAACCCGGCACGTTCGAGTTCGAGGGCGCCCTCGACACGCTCTGCGTCCGCATCGTCGGCGGCGCGGTCAACGTCGTGGGCACCGCCGGGGGACCCGCGCGGCTGGAGGTCACCGAGCTGGACGGCCCTCCGCTGATCGTGACGCGGAAGGGCCGCACCCTGACCGTCGCGTACGAGGACCTGAACTGGAAGGGCTTCCTCAAGTGGCGCGACCGGCACGGCTGGCGGCGCCGGGCGGTGATCTCGCTCGCGGTGCCGCAGCAGACCTCCGTCGAGGTCGGCGTGGTGACCGCGGGCGCGGTGATCTCCGGCCTGAGCGGCTCCACCGTGGTGCAGGGCGTCAACGGCGACACCACCCTCGTCGGGCTCACCGGCCCGGTGAAGGCGCACACGGTGGCCGGCAACGTCGAGGCGCAGTCGCTCTCCGGCGACCTGCGCGTCAACACCGTCAGCGGGGACCTCACCGTCGTCGAGGGCAGCGGCCCCGGCGTGCGCGCGGACTCGGTCAGCGGCTCCATGGTGCTGGACCTCGACCCCGCGGCCGGCGCGGACGTCCACCTCACGACGGTCTCCGGTGAGATCGCCATCCGCATCCCCGAGCCGGGCGACGCCGACGTCGAGGCGAACACCACGAGCGGCAAGGTCTCCTGCGCCTTCGACGAGCTGGAGGTCAGCGGCATGTGGGGGACCAGACGCATCACCGGCCGGGTCGGCGACGGCGGCACCCGGCTGCGCGCCACCACCGTCTCCGGCGCCATCGCACTGCTGCGCAGGCCGCCCGTGGAGGACGCGCCCTCGTTCCGGAAGGACCTCTGACCATGGCGCCCGTCTTCGCCCACGGCCGGCTGCGGCTGTATCTGCTCAAGCTCCTCGACGAGTCGCCGCGGCACGGCTACGAGGTCATCCGGCTGCTGGAGGAGCGCTTCCACGGCCTCTACGCCCCCTCGGCCGGAACCGTCTACCCGCGGCTGGCCAAGCTGGAGAAGGAGGGCCTGGTCACGCACTCCACCGAGGGCGGCCGCAAGGTCTACGCCCTCACCGACGAGGGCCGCGCCGAACTGGCCGCGCGGGCCGACGAGATCGCCGGCCTGGAGGCGGAGATCCGCGCGTCGGTCTCCACGCTGGCCGCCGAGATCCGCGAGGACGTCCGCGGCGCCGCGGGCGACCTGCGCGCCGAGGTCCGGGCCGCCGCCCGCCAGACAAGGAGCAGGCCGGAGGACGCCGGCCACCCGTACGGCGAGGCCACCAGGGAGTGGAAGGAGCAGGCCCGGCAGGCGCGCGAGGAGAGCCGCCGGGCCAAGGAGGAGGCGAAGGCGGCGCGCAAGCAGGCCAAGGCGGCACGGGACGCGGTGGACAGCGCGCGGGACGAGTTCCAGCGCATCGCGCACCAGGTGCAGAGCCAGGTCCAGGAGCACGCCCGGAACGGCGACTGGCAGACCGGTCTGCGCGAGGGCCTGGCCGAGCTGAGCCGCGGGCTGGGGCGTTTCGGCGTCCCGGGCACGGGCGCGGGCCCGGCGGACGCCCCGAAGTCCCCGTGGGCGGCGTCCCCGCAGCCGCCCCCCGGGGAGGGAGACGCCGGTGACGGCAGCGGCACCGGCGGTGCCACCAGCGGTGCCACCGCAGGCGAGGACGAGGACGAGGACGAGCTGCCGCCGTCCGACAACCCGGTGCGCGACCTGGAGCGGCTGCTCGACCGCTTCCGCGACGACGTGCGCGACACCGCCCGCGACCGCGGGGTGACGGACCCGCAGCTGCGCGAGGTCCGCCGCCATCTGAAGACGGCGTCGGCCCGTATCGCGGCGGCCCTGCACGGCGGCCCCCGGCCCTGACCTGCCGGGCGGGCGGCGGGCGGCAGACGGCGGGCACGGACTTCCGCAGACGCCACCGCCCGCCGCCCGGCCCCCTCGCGGGGCCGGGTCCACCGGCAGGCGGGCCGAGGACGGGCGCACCCCGCTGAGCGCGCGGGCAGGGAGGACGGGGCCGAGCGCCCACACTGCCTCTTCCCCGCGTCACGGCTCGTTGCGTAGACTTTCAGCCCCGCGGCACGAGCGGGCACGAGCAGGATCATCGAGCGTCGCCCCCGTGAGCCCGTACGGCCGGCCGCGTCCCGCTCCCCGGCTCCGGCCCAAAGCCGCAGCCCGTTGCCCACGCGCAGCGCCCCCGGCGAACACCCCCACACCGCCGCACCTCCGCACCCGCCCCCGGCGAACGCCGCCACACCTCCGCACCCGCGGACCCGCCCCCGGCGCCGTGCCGGAGAGCCGGAACTCGTTGCCCATGCGCGGCGCCCCCGGCGAACGTCGGCACACCTCCGCACCCGCGGACCCGCCCCGGCACCGTGCCGGAGAGCCGCAGCCCGTTGCCCACGCGCGGCGCCCCCGGCGAACGCCCCACACGCCGCCGCACCTCCCCGTCCGGTACGGCCGCCGCGCCGTCGTGCGGGTCACCGCACGTGGACGCCGCCCTCCTCCCCGCCGCGGCGGCCGCCCCGCTCGCCCGGTTCGTGGAAGTGGACGCAGGCCCCGCAGCGGGCGGTGCCGTGCTCGACGTCGCGGGCGCGGGCGGCGAGGTCGACGGCGGCGGCCACGGGCGGCTCGCCGTCGTAGCGGGCCTGCTCCGGGTCGGTGCCGGGCAGGATGCCCGCCGCTCGGAGCGCGTCCGACAGCCGGTAGTCCGCGGCCTGCCGGAGCGCGGCCGCGTCGGGCTCCACGAGCCGGTCGCCGGAGGGCGGCGGCTCCGGGGCGGAGCGGGACAGGGCCGGGCGGATCCAGGACAGGAAGAGGTCGCCCAGCCCTCCCTCGGCGAGGCCGTCCAGGTACTCGCGGACCAGCTCGACCACCACGCCGTGGCCGAAGGTGAGGTTGCCCAGCGCCGCGGTGACGGCGGCCGCGGCGTGCTCCGCGGCGCGCTCGGCCTCCTGCTCGCGCGCGTCCGCCGCCGCGGCCTGCTCCTCCTCCCGCGTGAGCCGGGCGGTGAGGTCGGCGGAGCCGGCGACCGGGGCGTCCATCCCGGCCTCGCGCGCCGCCGCCCCGGCCGCCGTGGCCGCCGTGCTCGGCGGCGCGGGGTCGAACAGCGAGGAGAGCGGGAAGGTGCGGGCCTGCAACTCGCCCATCCGGTGGGCCAGATCGCGTGCGGACGCGGTCGGCTGCTCCTCCCCGGGGCGCGGTGCGGAGCGGTCGTGGACCTGCGTCAGCATCTCCGCCAGGACGGGCAGTGCCTGCGGGGAGCCGGTGAAGCGCAGCGTGATCTGCTGGTAGAGCGCGGTCCGGCCGCGGGCGTCCAGCTCCTCCTGCCGGTCCACGGTGTAGTGCTCGCGTATGCGGTGGCCGAGCACGGGCCCCACCGCGGGCGGCCCGGCCAGGCCGAGGAAGACCAGGGACATCAGGACGATCTTCAGGACGGACAGCGTGCGGCCCAGCACGTCGAGCACCCCGGGCAGCCGCAGCCGGCCGAGCACCTCCCCGGCCCGCCGCAGCCGCCGGGGGCCCAGCGCGGCCGCCAGGAACGCGGCCGCGAGCAGGACGTCGGCGGCCGCCCACGTCCACCACGGCAGGTCGATCAGCCCGCCCAGCGCCTCCGCGGCGCCGCGCAGTGCCCTGACCTCGGCGGCGGGCAGGTCGAGCACGTTGGCCAGCCAGGCCAGGAACAGCACCAGGACGGCGCCGAGGAGCACCGCGAAGACGATGTCGGCCGCCGCTGACACGAGTGGGCGCGCGTCCTCCTGCATACGCCGCCACAGCCGGACGGCGAGCCACAGCATCGGGACGAACAGCGGCGCCTCCCACGGGCCGCCGAGCAGCTGGCCGTCCCACCACACGTACAGCACGTACGCCAGCGGCACGATCGCCGCGGCGCCGGCGTAGCGCGCCATCCGGCCGTGCCAGTGGGCGAGGCGCCGTACGGACAGGACGGTGACGGTGCCCAGGACGGCCGCGAGGAGCGCCTGGACCGCGACCCGCGCCGCGCCGCCGTAGCCGCCGGTCTCCGACAGCACGAGCACCCCGAGCAGCAGGACGAACGCGAGGTACGGCGCGGCCGCCTCGTGTGTCCGCGACTGGGCGAGCGACGAGACCGAGAGGAACACCACGGCCAGGACGGCCCCCATGAGGAGCACGCCGGGCGGCCGGTGGGTGAGGAGCAGGAAGAGGGCGGCCGAGAGGTAGAGGCCCAGCGCCACCGCGGTGCGGCGGACGGCCCGCCGGCCCCCGGCCAGCAGCCGGCCCAGGAGGAGCAGCACCGAGACGGCCGCCACCCCGATCGCGCACAGCGCGGTGACCACCGACGAGGCGGCGCCGCCGACCGGTCCGCCCGACCATCCCAGGGCCACGACGCCGGTCACGGCGAGCAGCACCGCCCACGCGCTCGCAGCCGCGAGCCCCGTCCACACGGCCCGGCGGTGCCCCGCGGCGAACCGGTACCACTCCCGGCCCATGTGCTGGAGCAGGAGCGTCCCGGCCGCGGCCAGCCCGCCGGCGATCGCGTCGAGCACCAGCACGGTGGCGACGCGGCCGTAGGGCCCCGGGCCCGCGTTCACCACGCGCAGCCGTGTCAGCAGGACGGGCAGCAGTCCGAGGGCGGCAGCCCAGCCGATCAGCCGCCGCGGCGGCAGGGGCTCCGAGAGGTACCCGGCAGTGCGCCGGCGTATCCGGGCGAGCACCTGCCCAGCCTAGGGGCGGGCGCCACGCCGGCACAGGGTTTTCCGCGGGCCGCGGCCGCACGCAGAAGACCGCACCCGTTCCGCCCGGCCGCCGTGTTCGGCGGCCCGCGGACCGGGTGCGGTCAGGCAGTCGCCGCGCCCCGCGGGAGTGCGGGCCGGGCGGCTGTCCGGATCAGGCCTTCTTGGTCTCCCAGAAGATCTTGTCGATCTCGGCGATCAGGTCCAGGGCCTTCTGGCCCGTGGCCGGGTCGTTGGAGGCCTTGGCGGCGCTGAGGGCCTTGAGGGTGTCGTTCACCAGCTGGTGCAGCTGGGGGTACTTCTCGAAGTGCGGGGCCTTGAAGTAGTCGCTCCAGAGGACCGAGACGTGGTGCTTGGCCAGCTCGGCGCGCTGCTCCTTGATGAGGACGGCGCGGGTACGGAAGTCCGCGTCCTCGTTGGCCTGGTACTTCTCCTGGACCGCCTTGACGGACTCGGCCTCGATGCGGGCCTGGGCCGGGTCGTACACGCCGCAGGGGAGGTCGCAGTGTGCGCTTACCTTCACCTTGGGCGCGAACAGGCGAGTGAACATGGCTGTCCTTCCTCGTGATCGTCTTTCAGGTGGGACATTACTCCCTGGAGGAGTCGTTTTCTCGGGTGCCCCAGGTGGCTTAGGCCAAAAGTCTGGTGACACCCTGGGGCTGGTGGAGGAACGAGCCGGGAGGCGGTAATGCGGGAGCAGGGGGCCAGGCTGTCGTGGCAGCTGGTCGAGGTCACGGGTCCGTCGATGGCGCCCACGCTGCTGAACGGGGACTGGCTGCTGGTGCAGAAGATCAGCAGCGGTGCCGAGCTGGTACGCGAGGGCGACGTCGTGGTGATGCGGCATCCGCTGCAGCAGGACCTGCTGATCGTGAAACGGGCCGTGGAGCGCCGCGAGGGCGGCTGGTGGGTACGCGGCGACAACACGTTCGTGGAGAACGACAGCCGGGAGTTCGGCGTGGTGCCCGACGACCTGGTGACGGCCCGGGCCCGCGGCCGGTTCCGGCCGCCGCGCGAGCTTCAGCGGTCGTTCGCGGGGGTGGCCTCCTGGGCCGCGTCCTGCGTGCGGCCGCTGCGCCCGGACCGCTCGCTCTCCAGGCGCTTGCGGGCCCGGTAGGCGGCGACGTTGGCGCGGGTGGCGCAGCGGTCCGAGCAGTAGCGGCGGGACCGGTTCGTCGATGTGTCGACATAGGCGTTGCGGCAGGGTGCCGCCTCGCACACACCGAGCCGGTCCACGCCCAGCGTGGTGAGCTGGAAGGCCAGGCCCATGCAGGCCGTCGCCGAGTAGCCCGCGGTGGCGTTGGCGGCCTGGTCGGCGAGGTGCATGTGCCAGTCGGGCCGCCCGGTCTCGCCGTCGAGGGTGTCGTGGCCGGAGATCTGCGGGCTGACGGGGAATTCCAGCATCAGGGCGTTGAGCAGGTCCACGGCCCGGACCTCGTCGCCCTCGTCGGCCGCCTCGAACACGCCGCGCATCCGGGTGCGTACGGTACGCAGCCGCGGGACGTCGGCCTCCACCGCCCGGGAGGCGGCGTGCGTGCCGGGCCCGAGCAGCTCCCGTACGGCGTCCACCGAGGTGAGCGTGTCGCCGCCGCGCAGCGGCGCCTCGGTGTTGACCAGGCGTACGGCCAGGTCCGCGTAGTAGGCCAGATCCACGGTGGTCCTCTTGGTCCCTCGGTCGTCGGTGCTCGACGGGTGCCGCCGGGCGGCGTAACAGCCCGGTCGGGTTCCAGGCTATTACGCCAGACGACACGCCCGGGGCCGGCCGCCCGGCGGCACCCGTCCTAGAGCACCTTGGACAGGAACGCCCGGGTGCGCTCGTGCTGCGGGTCGGCCAGCACCTCGCGCGGCCGGCCGGACTCGACCACGACACCGTCGTCCATGAAGACGAGCGAGTCGCCGGCCTCGCGCGCGAAGCCCATCTCGTGGGTCACCACGATCATGGTCATACCGTCCTCGGCGAGCCCGCGCATGACGTCCAGGACGTCGCCGACCAGCTCCGGGTCGAGCGCGGAGGTCGGCTCGTCGAAGAGCATGAGCTTGGGCTCCATGGCCAGGGCCCGGGCGATGGCCACCCGCTGCTGCTGGCCGCCGGAGAGCTGCGCGGGGTAGTTCGCGGCCTTGTCGGCCAGGCCCACCCGCTCCAGCAGCGCCCCGGCCCGCTCCCGGGCGGCCGCCCGGGACTCGCGCTTGACCTGGACGGGGCCCTCCATGACGTTCTCCAGCGCCGTCATGTGGGGGAAGAGGTTGAAGCGCTGGAAGACCATGCCGATGCCGCGCCGTCCGGCGGCGACCTCGCGGTCGCGCAGCTCGTGGAGCCGGTCGCCGCGCTGCCGGTAGCCGACGAGCATGCCGTCCACGTACAGCCGCCCGGCGTTGATCTTCTCCAGGTGGTTGATGCAGCGCAGGAAGGTGGACTTGCCGGAGCCGGACGGGCCGATGAGGCAGCACACCTCGCCGGGGGCGACCTGGAGGTCGATGCCCTTGAGGATGTGCGCGGCTCCGAAGGACTTGTGCACACTCTCGGCCCGCACCATGGGCTCCACCCCGGAGGCGGGCGGCACGGACTTGTCGAGGCTGGGAGTACTCACGGGTCAGGTCACCTTCGGTCGTCGCAGGGTGGCCGCGCCGGCCAGGTTCGCCCTGACCTTCTGCCACGGCGTGAGCGGCAGCGAGCGCTGCGAGCCGCGCGCGAAACGCCGCTCCAGGTAGAACTGGCCGACACTGAAGACGCTGGTCAGCGCCAGGTACCAGAGCGACGCGACGAAGAACATCTCCATGATGGCGTTGGAGCCGACCCCGATGTCGGACGTGGCGCGCAGCAACTCGGAGTACTGCACGACCGACACCAGCGACGACGTCTTGAGCATGTTGATGAACTCGTTGCCGGTCGGCGGGATGATCACCCGCATCGCCTGCGGCAGCACGATCCGGCCCATCGTCCGCGGCCCGGTCATGCCGAGCGCGTGCGCGGCCTCCGTCTGGCCCTCGTCGACCGACTGGATGCCGGCCCGGACGATCTCGGCCATGTACGCGCCCTCGTTGAGGCCCAGGCCCAGCAGGGCGGCCACGAAGGGCGTCATGACGGCGACGGTGTCGTTCTTGTACAGCGGCATCAGGTTGATCGTGTGGAAGATCAACGACAGGTTGAACCACATCAGCAGCTGCACGTACACCGGGGTGCCGCGGAAGAACCAGATGTACAGCCACGCGACCGCGCCGGTCACCGGGTTCTTCGACAGCCGCATCACGGCGAACAGCACGCCGAGCACCAGGCCCATGGCCATCGCGCACACCGAGATCAGCACGGTGTGCCAGACGCCGGTGAGCACGGTGTGGTCGAAGAGCTTGATCCCGACCGTGTGCCAGATGATCTCGCCCTGGGAGAAGCCGTACGCCAGCCAGCCCAGCAGCGCCACCACGACGACGGCGGCGGCCCACCGCCCGTAGTGCCGTACCGGGACGGCCCGGATGGCCTCGTACGGCACCCCGGCGGGGGCGGGGGCGGGTTCCGTGGAGGGGCCGGCCGCGTCCTCGGGGACGCGGCCGGCGGACGTCCCGCTCACGTCACGAGCCGCCGTTGATCGAGACGGTGGGGATCGCGCCGCTGGAGGCGTTCCACTTCTGCAGGATCTTCGCGTAGGTGCCGTCCGCGACGATCGCGTCCATGGCGGCCTTCAGCGCGTCCCGCAGCTGCGGGTCGTCCTTGCTCACCGCGATACCGAAGGGCCCGGCGTCGGAGGGGGCACCCGCCACCTCGAAGTCGGTGCCGTTGCCGGAGGTCTGGGCGATGTAGGCGGCCACCGGGGTGTCGTTGAGGTCGGCGACGGCGCCGCCGGCCTTGACCCGGGTCTGCGCCTCGGCGTCGGTGTCGAAGGCCTGGATGGTCAGGCCCTTGGCGCCGCACGCGGTCTTCTGCTTCTTGAAGGCGTCCTCGTAGATCGTGCCGCGCTGCACGGCCACCGTCATGCCGCACAGGTCGGCGAGTGCCTTGACGCCCTTCGGGTTGCCCTTGCGCACCAGCAGCGAGGAGCCGGAGTTGTAGTAGTCGACGAAGTCGACGCCCTTGCCGATCGTCTTGCCCTTGTCGTCCAGACCCTGCTGGCGGGCCTTGGTGTCGCTCATAGCGGACATCACGATGTCCGAACGGCCGGTCTGGAGCGAGGTGATGAGCCCGTCGAACTTGCCGTTGGTGAACTTGAACGTCACCCCGAGCTTCTCGCCGAGCGCCGCGCCGATGTCGGGGTCGATGCCGACGATCTGGCCGTCCTTGGTCTGCTCCATCGGGGCGTACGAGGCGTCCGTACCGACCTGGATGACCTTCGAGGACTGGTACTTCTGCGGCAGCTTGGCGAACAGCGAGTCGGCAGCCGCGCTGGTCGTGGCGCCGCCGGCGGCCGTGGAGGGGCTGCTGCCCGCAGCGGGCGAGTCGTCCTTGGTCTGGTCGCCGCACCCGGTGAGTACCAGGGCGCCGGCCGCCGCGACGGCGGCGACCGCACTGAGCCGGGACAGGGCGGTGGTACGCCTGGACATGCGTGCCGTCATCGCTGTGTCCTCCTGAAGAGGTGAGTCGTGGTGCAAAGGGGCTGGCACACGCCTTCGAGTGTCGCCACCGTGTGTGATCTGTGCATCTTGCCATCCGGACTGCGCCGCTCGGGGTCCCGGTTGTGTCAAAATCGCATAACGGGCGATCCCCGGGCTCCCATCGGGCCGGCACACCACGGCAGGACCACGATGGGGCCATGCCTGTCAGGGCCGCACGGCCACGCACGGTTGCGGCTCCCTGAAACAGTCATCCGGTAGAACGGATTCTCACCCCTCATCCGGGGCCGGTGCGCGTGCGGCGCACCAGGCGTCCCCAGTCCGCCGATTCGCTCACTCGTTCGACGTGGGCAGGACGCCGGCCCGCCTCCCTTCCGTGCGCGCGCGTCGCGCGCACGGGGGAGCATTTCCCTCAACCACTGACAAAGGGGTCAACACGTGGCAATCGAGACCGTCAATCCCAGGACGGACGGCGATACCGCCGGCGACGCGGAGGACATCCCGCTCGATCCGGTCTTCGCCCTGCACCGCGGCGGCAAGATGGAGATCGCCTCCACCGTGCCGGTGCGGGACGCCGCCGACCTGTCGCTCGCCTACACGCCCGGGGTGGCCGAGGTCTGCACGGCCATCGCCGAACAGCCCGAGCTGGTGCACGACTACACCTGGACGTCGCAGGCGGTGGCCGTGGTCACCGACGGCACCGCCGTGCTGGGCCTGGGCGACATCGGCCCGCGCGCCTCGCTGCCGGTCATGGAGGGCAAGGCGATCCTCTTCAAGCAGTTCGGCGGGGTCGACGCGGTGCCCATCGCACTGGACTGCACGGACGTCGACGAGATCGTGGAGACCGTCGTCCGGCTCGCCCCGTCCTTCGGCGGGGTGAACCTGGAGGACATCTCGGCACCGCGCTGCTTCGAGATCGAGCGGCGGCTCAAGGAGCGGCTGGACATCCCGGTCTTCCACGACGACCAGCACGGCACCGCGGTCGTCACGCTCGCCGCGCTGCGCAACGCCGCCGCCCTGACCGGGCGCCGGCTCGGCGAGCTGCGGGCCGTGATCTCCGGCGCCGGGGCGGCGGGCGTGGCCATCGCGCGCATCCTGTGCGAGGCGGGCATCGGGGACGTCGCGGTGGCGGACCGCGGGGGCGTGGTCCACGCCGGCCGCGACGACCTCAACCCGGTCAAGCGCGAGCTGGCGTCGTACACGAACCGCGCGGGGCTGTCCGGGTCGCTGGAGGACGCCCTCGCGGGCGCGGACGTCTTCATCGGGGTGTCCGGCGGCACGGTCGCCGAGGAGGCGGTCGCCGGCATGGCGAAGGGCGCCTTCGTCTTCGCCATGGCCAACCCGACACCGGAGGTCCACCCGGACGTGGCACGCCGGCACGCCGCCGTCGTCGCGACCGGGCGCAGCGACTTCCCGAACCAGATCAACAACGTGCTGGCCTTCCCCGGCATCTTCGCCGGCGCCCTCCAGGTGCGGGCCCGCGCCATCACCGAGAGCATGAAGCTCGCCGCCGCCGAGGCGCTGGCGGGCGTGGTCGCGGCCGAGCTGAGCGCGGAGTGCGTCATCCCCTCGCCCTTCGACCCGCGGGTGGCACCCGCGGTGGCGGCCGCGGTCGCGGCCGCGGCCCGCGCGGAGGGCGTCGCCCGCCGCTGAGCGGCACCTCGCGGACCCGGCGGGGATGTGACGAGCGTCACACCGGCAAGGTGTCACGGATTCCGGGACGCCGCGGTCTTAAGGGCGTCCGGAGTGACACCCGGCACCCCGGGCACCCCCGCGCGCCGGCTCCCCGTACCGGCGGACGGGGGTGCCGCAGTCGGCCGGCCCGCCCCCCGTACGGGGCGGGCCGGTCCGCCGCCGGCACCGCCGTCCGGCCGCCCCGCCCGGCGCGGGGCCCGCCGCCCCCTCGCCAAGGGTCTGGCAAAAACTTCCAGGATTTACGCCACGGGTGTTGCTCGTTGCCGCTCGGGCTCGTCAGGCTGCGCACTGCACGTATCTCTCCGACGCTCACCGCACGCCCCACCCCGCACCGCGAGGGAGCCTGAATGCCGCGCCGCCCGCACCGCCCCGCCCGCCACACCCGCGCCCTGACGCTGGCCGCTGCACTGGCCCTGCTCGGCGGGCTCACGAGTGCCGCGGGCGGCGCGGCGACCGCCGGGGCGGCCGGCCCGCAGTCCGACCGGCAGGCGGAGTTCACGGCGGCGGCACGGGAGTTCGGCGTGCCGCTGCCCGTCCTGGAGGCGGTGTCGTACGAGGAGACGCGCTGGGAGGCGCACTCCGGCCTGCCCAACGCCGAGGCGGGATACGGCCCGATGAACCTCACCGACCTGACCGCCGCCACCCTCGACGGCGACGGCCTGAGCACGCAGTCCCCGCGCTACGCCGACCTGCTCACCGCCCCCGCCGAGCACACCGCGGCCGCCGCTGCCGCGCTGCTGGGCACGGACACCGCGGCCGTCACCGGCGACGAGGCGCAGAACATCCGCGGCGGCGCCGCGCTGCTGGCCTCCTACGCACGCGGCTACGGCCACGGGCGGCTGCCGCGCACCACCGACGGCTGGTACGCGGCGGCCGCCCGCTACAGCCGGTCCACCGAGGACACCGTCGCCCAGGTCTTCGCCGACGGGGTGTGGTCCACGATGGCCGCGGGCGCCTCCCGCACCACCGACGACGGGCGGCTGGTCACGCTCGCCCCCGTGCGCCACCTGCACCCGGACCGGGGCGACGTGCGCAAGCTCGGTCTCACGGAGGTGACACCGCCGAGGAGCAGCACTCCCGCCGAATGCCCGGAGTCGCTGCACTGCGACGTCATCCCCGGCGCGTACACCCTGCTCGACCCGGCCGACCCGGCCGACTACGGCAGCCACGACCTCGCCGACCGCCCGAACGGCGACCTCGACATCCGCTACATCACCCTGCACAGCACCGACGAGACCTACGACGGCACCCTCGACCTCTTCCGCGACCCGACCTACGCGGCCGGCGCGCACTACGTCGTACGGTCCGGCGACGGCCACGTCACCCAGATGATCCCCACGAAGGACATCGCCTGGGACAGCGCCAACCGCTCCTTCTACCAGCACTCCGTCGCCATCGAGCAGGAGGCGTGGGCCACCCACGGGGCCACCTGGTTCAGCGAGCCGCTCTACCGCTCGACCGCCTCGCTGGTGCGCTACCTGGCCGCGAAGTACGACATCCCGCTGGACCGCGCGCACATCCTCGGCCACGACAACATCCCGGGCGGCAGCGAGGCGGGTGTCGCCACCCAGCACTGGGACCCGGGCCCGGGCTGGGACTGGGAGCACTTCTTCGACCTGCTGGGCGCACCCGTCCGGGCGACCGCGCCCGCCGGCAGCGACACCGTCGCGATCAGGCCCGGCTACGCGCACAACCTCCAGTCCACGACCTACTGCGACGACGTGCAGGGCTACAAGCAGTTCCCCGGCCCCTACCGCAGCTTCGACTGCCCGGTGGCCGCGCCCGACCGGCCCGCGTCCTTCGTGCCGCTGCACACCGCGCCCAGCACCGGCGCGCCGCTGGTCGCCGACCCCTACCTGCACCCGGACGGCTCGGCCGGGACGACGGCCATGAACGACTGGGGCGACAAGGCGCCCGCCGGCGAGAGGTACGTCGTCGCCGACCGCGTGCCGGGCTGGACGGCGATCTGGTGGGGCGGCACCGAGGCGTGGCTCCAGGACTCCGCCGCGCACCCGTCGACGGTGCCGGTGAGCGCCGCGCGGATCGTGCCCAAGCCGGGGCGGGCCTCGGTGCCCGTCTACACCACGGCCTACCCGGAGGCGTCCGCCTACCCCGCGGACTTCGTCGCCTTCGAGGGCGGCACCGCCCCGCGCCCGCAGCTGCCCCGCGCCAAGTACACGATCCCGGCGGGCCAGTCCTACGTCGCCGCGGGTCCCGCGGTGCGCACCGACTCCTACTTCGCCCTCTACTACGACGGCTCCGCGCCGTACGACCGGCACGACTTCCTCGGGCAGACCAAGGTGTACGAGATCGTCTACAACCACCGGGTCGCCTTCGTGAACGCCGCCGACGTGGACCTCGTCCCCGCCGGCTGACGCCCCGCGGTTCCCCGCGCCGATGGGGGGCGCGGGGGACCGCGGGTGGGCGCCGTCCAGCTCCCGGGCTCAGGCCGGGCGGTCGGACTCCAGGGCCTCGTGCGTCAGGTGCAGGGCGCGCGAGGACTTCTCGTACGTGCGCTGCGCCACGCACACGAACAGGCAGTCGACGACCACGAGCTGGCTGATCCGCGAGGCCATCGCGCCCGGCCGGAAGGTCGTCTCGCGGCCCGCCGAGACCAGCACGTGGTCGGCGGTCCTGGCCGCCGTCGACAGCGGGTGGTTGGTGATCACCACGGTCGTGGCGCCCTCGGCGGCGGCCCGCCGCAGGGGCTCCAGGACGTCGCGGCTCTCGCCGGAGTGCGACACCGCGAGGAAGACGTCGCCCGCGCCCAGCAGCACCGCGCTGGTCAGCGCCGACTGGGAGTCGGTGTGGGCGTGGCAGGGCCGGCCGATACGCGCCAGCTTCTGCTGGAGGTCCTGGGCGACCAGCCCGGAGGCGCCGACACCGGCGATGTGCAGCTGCCCGCCGCCGCACACCGCGCGCACCGCACCGTCCAGCGCCTCGGGGTCGAGCTGGGTCGCCGTCTCGCGGACGGCCTGGGTCTCGGTGTGGACGAGCTTGCCGATGACCGTCGCCGCCGAGTCGTCCGGGCTGATGCCCGAGCTGAGCGTCGAGCGCGGCTCCTGCTTGGCGGCGGACACCGCGAGCGCGAGCCGCAGCTCGGGGTAGCCGGCGAAGCCGAGCGCGCGGGCGGTGCGGACGATCGACGACTCGCTGGTGCCGGCCAGCGCGCTCAGTTCGGAGATCGTGCTGCGGGCCACCTGCGCCGGGTCCTCCACGATCAGCGTGGCGATCCGGGCGGCGGCGGGGGTGAGCGAGGGCATCAGCCCCCGCACCATCGCGGTGAGGGCGTCGGCCGAGTCACTGGGCGCAGTGGCGTCGAGGGACCGGTCGGTGGGTGGTTCCTGGACTATGTGGTACACCCCACCAAGGATGCACCCGCCAAACCTGCTTCTGGGACGCGCGGGTGGGATATCCCGATTCGTGGACAGCCCGCGCCGGGCACCCCGGGACGCCCCGGACCGCGCTACGCGTGTCACACGTCCGTGTGACACACGGGGGACAATGTCCGGGTGAGCGCCCCCGCCCCTCCCCCGCCCTCGCCGCTCGGCCCGAGGCCGCCCTCGCCGCTCGTCGAGGTCGCCGACGAGCGGCTGTCCCGGCACGGGGTGCGGCTGCTGCTCAAGCGCGACGACCTGGTGCACCCCGCGCTGCCCGGCAACAAGTTCCGCAAGCTGCGGCCCAACCTCGCCGCCGCCCTGGAGCAGGGCCACGACACGCTGCTCACCTTCGGCGGCGCCTACTCCAACCACCTGCGCGCGGTCGCCGCCGCCGGACGGCTGCTGGGGCTGCGCACGGTCGGCGTCGTCCGCGGCGACGAGCTGGCCGGCCGGCCGCTCAACCCGTCGCTCGCGCAGGCCGCCGCCGACGGCATGGAGCTGGACTTCACCGACCGCGCGGCCTACCGCCGCAAGGACTCCCCCGAGGTGCTGGCCGCGCTGCTGGCCCGCCACGGGCGCGCCTACGTCCTCCCGGAGGGCGGCTCCAACGCGGCCGCGGTACGGGGCTGCGAGGAGCTCGGCCGGGAGCTGCGCGGCGCCGCCGACGTGGTGGCCGTCGCGTGCGGGACGGGCGGCACGCTCGCGGGCCTGGCCGCGGGGCTGGAGGATACGCAGGCCCTGGGTTTCCCCGTGCTGCGCGGCGGCTTCCTCGACGCGGAGGTGCTGCGTCTGCAGCAGGCCGCGTACGGCGCCCGGCGCGGCCGCTGGCGGCTGGAACCCCGCTTCCACCACGGCGGCTTCGCCCGCACCACGCCCGAGCTGGCCGCCTTCGCGGCCGGCTTCGCCGCCCGGCACGGCCTGGCGCCCGAGCCGGTGTACGTCGCGAAGATGCTGCACGGCGTCGTGACCCTCGCCGCCGAGGGCGCCTTCCCGCCGGGGACCCGCGTCGCCGCGGTGATCACCGGCTGACGCGTTCGGTTGCGCCCCTTGGGCCCGTCACATGAGGCGACCGTAATCTTGGGGCATGATCCGCCCCGCGACCCCCGCCGACGTACCCGTCCTGCACGCCCTGATCCGCGAACTCGCGGAGTACGAGAAGGCGCTGGACGAGGCCCGGGCCACCGAGGAGCAGCTGCGCGAAGCCCTCTTCGGCCCCGACCCCGCCGCCCACGCGCTCATCGCCGCGGACGACGCGAGCGGCGAGCCGGTCGGCTTCGCCCTGTGGTTCCGCAACTTCTCCACCTGGACCGGCACCCCCGGGCTCTACCTGGAGGACCTGTTCGTACGTCCGCAGGCGCGCGGGGCCGGGCACGGCAAGGCGCTGCTGTCCGCGCTCGCCGCGATCTGCGTGGCGCGCGGCTGGTCGCGCTTCGAGTGGGCGGTGCTCGACTGGAACGAGAAGGCGCTCGCCGTCTACCGCGCCGTCGGCGCCCGCCCGCAGGACGAGTGGACCGTGCAGCGGCTGACCGGGCCCGCCCTGGCCGCGCTGGCCGCCCAGGCACCCGCGCCCGCGGACGGCGGCAACCCGGCGGGTCCGTATGCGAATTGAGACCCCCACCCCGGACAGACCGTCCGTGCCCTTGCGCTTACCATGGGTGACAGGGCGGCAGCGCGCCCGCACCCCGCGCGACCGGCGGACCGGTTCACCCATGGCGGCGACCGTCCTCCGTCCGGGCGACAGCGGGGCGCGGATCGCGATAGCGTCGCTGCGAACCAGAGCAATCACTGTGTGCCACCGTGGAGGTGAGGGTGTCCCAGAGCGCAGGCGACCCCGGGTCGAAGGACTTCGTCGAGGTCCGGCTGCCCGCGGCAGGGGCGTATCTGTCGGTGTTGCGGACGGCCACGGCCGGACTGGCGGCACGGCTGGACTTCACCCTCGACGAGATCGAGGACCTGCGGATCGCCGTCGACGAGGCGTGCGCGATCCTGCTCCAGCAGGCGGTCCCCGGCAGTGTGCTGAGCTGCGTCTTCCGGCTCGTCGGGGATTCGCTGTGGGTGACCGTCTCGGCCCCCACCACCGACGGGCGGGCACCGGAGCGCGACACCTTCGCCTGGACGGTGCTCTCCGCGCTGGCCGGCGAGGTGGACTCCACGGTCGCCGAGGACAAGACGGTCAGCATCAGTCTGCACAAGAAGCGCGGCGCCGTACCAGGGCTGTCGTGACACCGGCGGGCGCGGCGGCGGCCCCGCCGCCCGCACCGCCCGGACCAGCGTGTCCCCGGTCCGGCTGCGGGCCGGGGACGGTACAACCGGGCAGGAATCGACGGGGAAGACGGGGATATCGCGATGAGTGCTGAGCTGTCCCGGGACGACAACCCCGGCACACCCGCGGAGCACGACGTGCCCGCGGCACGCGGCCGCGCCGCCCTGCCCGCCCAGGCCACGGACCGCTCGGCCCCGGCCGGGCGGCAGCGGCGCCGTACGGCGGGCGAGGGGCCCCGGCCCCACCCCGTCGATCACGCAGACGACAACGACGTGGATGAAGACGCGGCGGAGCAGGCGACGACGATGGACCAGGGGCACGCGCACGACCCGCGGCAGCCGGAGCGGGACGACGACCACGGCCAGGACCAGGAGCACGACCCGCAGGACCGGTCCGGCGCGCGGGCCCTCTTCGTCGAGCTGAACAAGCTCCCGGAGGGCTCCCCCGAGCGGGCCGAGCTGCGCGACCGGCTCGTCCGCATGCACCTCCCGCTGGTCGAGCACCTCGCCCGCCGCTTCCGCAACCGCGGCGAGCCCCTCGACGACCTCACCCAGGTCGCCACGATCGGCCTGATCAAGTCGGTGGACCGCTTCGACGTCGACCGCGGCGTGGAGTTCTCCACGTACGCGACGCCCACGGTCGTCGGCGAGATCAAGCGGCACTTCCGCGACAAGGGCTGGGCCGTCCGCGTCCCCCGCCGCCTCCAGGAGCTCCGCCTCGCCCTCACCACCGCGACCGGCGAGCTCTCCCAGCGCCACGGCCGCGCCCCCACCGTGCACGAGCTCGCCGAGCACCTCAAGATCTCCGAGGAAGAGGTCCTGGAGGGCCTGGAGTCCGCGAACGCCTACAGCACGCTCTCCCTCGACGTCCCCGACACCGACGACGAGTCCCCGGCCGTCGCCGACACCCTCGGCTCCGAGGACGAGGCCCTGGAGGGCGTCGAGTACCGCGAGTCCCTCAAGCCGCTGCTGGAGCAGCTGCCGCCGCGGGAGAAGACGATCCTCCTGCTGCGCTTCTTCGGGAACATGACGCAGTCCCAGATCGCGCAGGAGGTCGGCATCTCCCAGATGCACGTCTCCCGACTGCTGGCGCGCACCCTGGCGCAGCTGCGCGACAAGCTGCTGATCGACGAGTAGCCGCCGCCGGCGGGCTCCGGGACTCGCCCCCGCGCGGGGCGGCGCCCGCCCGTGCCGCGGGGAAGCGCGCAGGCCACCACCCGCCGGCCCGGACCGCCCCTGCGGGGCGGTGACGGCCCGCGCTCCGGTGGGGGCTGAGCCCGTGGTTCCCCGCGCCCCCGAGGGCGCTCGCCGCCCGGGGCGAGGACGGGCTCCTACGCGTTGAGCCGGCGGATGCCGAGCGCGTCGGTGGTCGCCGGGTGGGCGAGGAGGACGAGGCCCAGCAGGGCCAGGAGGCCCAGCACGGCGCCCCCGGCGACCACCCCGCCGGAGGAGTGGAGCATCGTCCACGCCACCGGCAGCGCCAGCAGCTGCATGATGAGCGCGGGCCCGCGGCTCCAGCGGCGTGCCTCGCGCAGTCCGTACGCCGCCGAGAGCGGGATCGCCGCGAGGACCAGGACGGTGAGCCCGGCGAGCACCGCGTGGTCACTGCCGGTGAAGAACATGGTGACGCCCCACACGGCGATGACGAGTCCTTCGAGGGCCGCGATGGCGGCGGCGCCGAGCAGCCGGGCACGGCCGCCGGGCGCCGGGGCGGCCGGCAGGGGCTCGGCGGTCTCTTCCGCGGCCTCGGCGGCTCCTGCGGCTTCAGCGGCTTCGGCGGCCGGCTCCTCGGCCACGGGCCCGGTAAGGGCGTGCCCGGCGGGCGGAACGGAGGGGTCCTGGGGCGTCTGGCTCACACCACTCAGCGTAGCCCGAGCCGAAAAACCGTAGGTACGCTATCGACCATGCGTGCACTTCTCGTCGTCAACCCGGCAGCGACCACCACCAGCGCCCGGGTGCGCGACGTGATCAGCACCGCACTGGCCAGCGACCTGAAGCTGGAGGTCGCCACGACCGAGTACCGCGGCCACGCGCGGGACCTCGCGCGCCGCGCGGTGGAGGGCGGCCAGATCGAGCTGGTCGTCTCGCTCGGCGGCGACGGCACGGTCAACGAGGTGGTCAACGGGCTGCTGCACCGCGGGCCCGACCCGGAGGCGCTGCCGCAGCTCGCGGTGGTGCCCGGCGGTTCCACCAACGTCTTCGCGCGGGCGCTGGGGCTGCCCAACGACGCCGTGGAGGCGACGGGGGCCCTGCTGGACGCGCTGCGTGCCGGGTCGTCGCGCACGGTCGGCCTGGGGCTGGTGAGCGGGACGCCGGGGACGGAGGACGAAGGGGTCCCGGACCGCTGGTTCACCTTCTGCGCGGGCCTGGGCTTCGACGCCGGGGTGGTGGGGCGGGTCGAGCAGCAGCGGGAGCTGGGCAAGCGTTCGACCCACGCGCTGTATCTGCGGCAGGTGGCCCGGCAGTTCGTCGCGGACCCGAACCGCAGGAGCGGCACGATCACCCTGGAGCGGCCGGACGAGGAGCCGGTCGCCGGGCTGTCGACGGCGATAGTCTGCAATGCCGCACCGTGGACATATCTGGGCAACCGTCCTATTTACGCATCTCCCGACGCATCTTTCGACACCGCGCTTGACCTGCTGGGCATCCGAAAGATGTCCGCCTTGTCGGGAACGCGTTACGCGGCACAGTTGCTCCGCTCCACCCCGGACCGCGGACCGCGCGGCAAGCACACCGTCGCACTGCACGACCTGACCGACTTCACCTTGCAATCGCAGGCGCCACTGCCCTTCCAGGTCGACGGTGACCACCTGGGACTGCGTACGAGTGCGACCTTCACAGGCGTACGCCGTGCACTGCGTGTGATTGTGTAAGTCGAAGAGCCTAAAGTCCTTTTACTCGAACGTTTAGGCTGCCCCGCACCCCATGGAAGTACGGCTGTGATCGACGCGACACCGAGGAATCAAAAAAAACTTCCCTGAAGGGGTTGTATCTCCAGCCCAGGTTTGCGAGTCTCTAGGTGGCGATCGGGACGGCCGACCAACCGGCCCCCTTGAGAGCCCGAATCTGAGACCTCACACCAGCGGGACTGCACCAGTGAAGACTGGGTGGCGTCCCGTTCCCTGTGAAGGGATTCGTGAAAGCGTTCACATTCACAAGCAACGAGCTTGTCACACGAGGAGTTGGAGCAGCCATGGACTGGCGTCACCGCGCCGTTTGCCGCGAGGAAGACCCTGAGCTCTTCTTCCCCATCGGCAACACCGGTCCTGCGCTGCTGCAGATCGAGGAAGCCAAGGCCGTCTGCCGCCGCTGCCCCGTCATGGAGCAGTGCCTGCAGTGGGCGCTCGAGAGTGGCCAGGACGCCGGTGTCTGGGGTGGCCTCAGCGAGGACGAGCGTCGCGCGATGAAGCGCCGCGCCGCCCGCAACCGGGCCCGCAACGCCAGCGCCTGACGCGCACGCCTTCCGACCGAGCCGCAGCGCGCAGCACCTGTCCCACGCGCAGCACGCAGCATCCGGAAGCCCCCCGTACCAATGGCGGTACGGGGGGCTTCCGCGTGTCCGGGTGCCGTTCCGCCCGCCCGCTTGCCGGGGCGGCACCCCGGGATCCGTACCGGAAAGGGTGAACCGTCACCCGGCGAGCGGGAGTTCCAGGATGACGCGGGTGCCGCGCTCCGGGGCGGGCACCATGTCGAAACTGCCGCCCAGCTCGCCGACGACGAGCGTCCGGACGATCTGCAGGCCCAGGTTGCCGGTCTGCTGCGCGTCGAAGCCGGGCGGCAGCCCGCGCCCGTCGTCCTGGACGGTGATGGTGATCAGCTCCCGGCCCCGGGTCGCGGTGATGTCGACCGAGCCCGACTCGCCCGGCCCGAAGCCGTGTTCGAGGGCGTTCTGCAGCAGCTCGGTGAGCACCATCGACAGCGGGGTGGCCGTCCGCGCGGTCAGAACGCCGAAGCGGCCGGAGCGGCGGGCGGTGACGCGGCCCGGGGAGATCTCCGCGACCATCGCCAGCACCCGGTCGGCGATCTCGTCGAACTCCACCCGCTCGTCGAGGGTCTGGGACAGCGTCTCGTGCACGATGGCGATCGATCCGACCCGGCGCACCGCCTCCTCCAGCGCGGAGCGGGCACTCGCCGAGTCCATCCGGCGCGCCTGCAGCCGCAGCAGCGCGGCCACCGTCTGGAGGTTGTTCTTCACCCGGTGGTGGATCTCCCGGATGGTCGCGTCCTTGGTCATCAGCTCGCGCTCGCGCCGGCGCAGTTCGGTGACGTCGCGGAGCAGCACCAGCGAACCGGTGCGCACCCCCTTGGGTTTGAGCGGGATCGCGCGCAGCTGGATGACGCCGTCGCCGCCCTCCACCTCGAACTCCCGCGGCGCCCAGCCGCTCGCCATGGTGACGAGCGCCTCGTCCACCGGCCCGCTCGACGCCGGGGCCAGCTCGGCGGTGGTCTTGCCCAGGTGGTGCCCGACCAGATCGGCGGCCAGCCCCAGGCGGTGGTAGGCGGACAGCGCGTTGGGGCTCGCGTACTGCACGGTGCCGTCGGCGTCCAGCCGGATCAGCCCGTCGCCGGCCCGCGGCGAGGCGTCCATGTCGACCTGCTCGGCCGGGAAGGGGAAGGAGCCGGCCGCGATCATCTGCGCGAGGTCGCTGGCGCTCTGCAGGTACGTGAGCTCCAGCCGGCTCGGCGTGCGGACGGTCAGCAGGTTGGTGTTGCGGGCGATCACGCCCAGCACCCGGCCGTCCCGCCGCACGGGGATCGACTCGACCCGTACCGGCACCTCCTCGCGCCACTCCGGGTCGCCCTCGCGGACGATCCGCCCCTCGTCGAGCGCGGCGTCCAGCAGCGGCCGCCGCCCGCGCGGCACGAGATGGCCGACCATGTCGTCCTGGTACGACGTCGGGCCGGTGTTGGGGCGCATCTGCGCGACGGAGACGTAGCGCGTGCCGTCGCGGGTGGGTACCCACAGCACGAGGTCCGCGAAGGACAGGTCGGACAGCAACTGCCATTCGGACACCAGCAGATGCAGCCATTCCAGGTCGGAGGCGTCGAGTGCGGTGTGCTCGCGTACGAGGTCGTTCATGGAGGGCACGCCTGCGAGCGTACCCGCAGGCCCCGGGGGGGTGCGCACGGCGCGATTTGCAGGCACACTTTGTTCAGGCGCGGCACGAAATCGGTGCCGACCCGTTTACAGGGGCCATTGGTCTAGTCCACAATGAGCGCCAGTACACGACGTCCGGGCTCCCCGCACAGGAGCACGGAACGAGGCGGGGCGTTCTCTGCCCTGACTACGCCGCCGCCTCACTGTCGGCGCCTGACGGGTCCGCGGGGACCGCACACCCCGCCGGCCACGGCTGCCGGCGCAGGCTCCGGGCTGCGGTGCGACGAGGCTGAGGGTCCTCTCTGCACCGCGGCCCGAAGTTGTCTTCGGGCCTCCCGCAGACCCGGCCCCTCCCCTGCCCCGCCGGCCAAGCGCCCCCACGGCCTGCGTGGGGGTACCCCCGGGCGGAGCCCCGGGGGAGAACGAGCGGCCGGCCCCCGCCGGGGCGCGGGTCGGACACCGGCCCAGAGGGTCTCTCCCGTTCGATCCGGACCACCGGCCGGTGGGGGGTTGCTCGCGCGGTTCCCCGCGCCCCTGGTGGTTGCCCGGCGCGGCGGGAGCAGCCTGCAGACGAGTGCCCCGCGGCGCAGGCGCGGGCTTCCCCACCTCCCCGGAGGGGTCAGCGGGTCTCGGTCACCTTCGCGATGGCCCGCGGGGAGTCGGGGTTCTGGCCGCGGGCGATGGCGATCTCGTAGGCCAGGCGCTGGAGGGGCAGGATTTCGAGGACGGGCTGCAGGGCCTCCCGGAGGTCCTGCGTGGGGAGGGCGAAACCGCCGGCGGCGGAGCGGGTGGCGTGTTCGGGGCCGACGACCACGAGATCGGCCCCCCGGCTGCGGAGGCGGTCCAGGACGGGCTGGAGGGCCTGGCCGCCGCGGCCCTCGGTCACGATCGCGATGACCGGTGAGATGTTGTCGACCATCGCCAGCGGCCCGTGCAGCAGATCCGCCCCGGAGTAGGAGAGAGCGGGCACGTAGCTGGTCTCCATGAGCTTGAGGGCGGCCTCCTTGGCCGTGGGGTAGCCGTAGCCGCGGGACGTGATGACCATGCGCTCGGCGAAGCGGTAGCGGCCCGCGAGGTCGCGTACCTCGTCGCCGCGGGCGAGGACGCGCTCGGCGAGCTCGGGGAGGGCCCGCGCGGCCGGGAGGCCGTCCTGGCCGCCCAGGGCGGTGACGAAGAAGTAGAGGGCCAGCAGCTCCGCCGTGTACGTCTTCGTCGCCGGGAGGGCACGCTCGGGGCCCGCGTGGAGGTCGATGTGGAATTCGGCGACCTCGGCGAGCGGCGAGTCCGGGTTGTTGGTGAGAGCCAGGGTGACCGCCCCGGCCTCGCGGGCGGCCTGCGTGGTGGCCGAGAGGTCGGGCGAGCCGCCGGACTGGCTGACGGCCACCACGAGCACGTCCGCGAGCTGCGGCCGGGCCCCGTACGCCGTGATCGTGGACATCGAGGCGAGGCCGGAGGGCAGCCCGAGCTCGACCTCGATCAGGTACTTCGCGTAGAGCGCCGCGTGGTCGGAGGTGCCGCGCGCGCTGAGCAGCACGAAGCGGGGACGGCGTGCGGCGACGGCGCGGGCGGTCTCGGTGATCTGCGGGACCGCGCGGTCGAGGATGCGCCGCAGCACCTCGGGCTGCTCGGCCATCTCCGCGGCCATGATCGCGCCGGGCCGGTCCGTACCGCGCGCCGGGCCCGGGGGCGCCGTGCCGTCCGTCATGTCCACCCGCCTCCATCCCGCCGGGGAGCACTCCAACAGTCGACCACAGGAGGCGGCGGCCCGCGCGCGGAGCGGGGCGCGTCAAAGGAGTACGGGGGGCGCGGGCGGGGCGCGGAACGCCCCTCGGCCGGCGCGCGGGCACCTGGTAGATTGGTCTATACCACACTCACCGCTCCAGAAACGGCAGGCCCAGCGTGGAAGTTGTCATCGTCCCGGACGCCGCGGCAGGCGGCGAAGTGATCGCGGAGGCCATGGCCGCGCTCATCCGCCGCAAGCCCGACGCGCTGCTCGGGGTGGCCACGGGTTCCACCCCGCTGCCCGTCTACCAGGCGCTCGCCGCCAAGGTCCGCGGCGGCGCGGTGGACGTCTCCCGCACCCGGGTCTGCCAGCTGGACGAGTACGTGGGCCTGCCGGCCGGCCACCCCGAGTCCTACCGCTCGGTCGTGCTGCGGGAGGTCGTGGAGCCGCTCGGGCTGTCCCCGGAGTCCTTCATGGGCCCGGACGGCGGCGCGGAGGACGTCCAGGGCGCCTGCGACGCGTACGACGCGGCTCTCGCCGCCGCCGGCGGGGTCGACCTCCAGCTGCTCGGGATCGGCACGGACGGGCACATCGGCTTCAACGAGCCCTGCTCGT
The DNA here is from genome assembly GCF_044333485.1 of Streptomyces sp. NPDC020983. Lineage (NCBI taxonomy): Bacteria > Bacillati > Actinomycetota > Actinomycetes > Kitasatosporales > Streptomycetaceae > Streptomyces > Streptomyces sp. NPDC020983. The sequence goes on from NZ_JBIRRA010000013.1 coordinate 90,616, forward strand.
CGCTGGCCTCCCGCACCCGGATCAAGACGCTCACCGAGCAGACCCGGGTCGACAACGCCCGCTTCTTCGACGGCGACATCGACCAGGTCCCGCACCACGTCATCACCCAGGGCATCGGCACGATCCTGGAGGCCCGCCACCTCGTCCTCCTCGCCACCGGCGAGGGCAAGGCCGAGGCCGTCGCCCAGACCGTCGAGGGCCCCGTCGCCGCGGTCGTCCCGGCGTCCGCGCTCCAGCTCCACCCGCACGCCACCGTGGTCGCCGACGAGGCCGCCGCGTCCAAGCTCAAGCTCGCCCCGTACTTCCGGGCCACCTACGCGGCCAAGCCGCGCTGGCAGGGGCTGTAGCCCCTGCCGCGTGGGACCCGCCCCCGTCCCGCGCGCGGACGGGGCGCGCCCCGCCGCCCGAAGGGGGCAGCCCGCCTTCGTACCGGGCCGGTGGGCGGCTGCGCGCACGGTCCCCGCGCCCCCGGCCGCAGGAGCCGCCCCTCGCGCCGGGCGGTACGCCTCAGCGCGCGGGGAACGGTGGCGGCCGACCCGCCACCGGGGCGCGGCCCGTCACCGGCCCCGTGCGCGGCGGCGCGCACCGGCCCCGCGCCCCCGGCCGCAGGAGCCGCCCCTCGCGCCGGGCGGTACGCCTCAGCGCGCGGGGGAACCGCGCGGGCGGCCCGCCACCGGGGCGCGGGGCGTCACCGGCCCGGTGGGCGGCTGCGCGCACCGGCCCCGCGCCCCCGTACCACCCCCGCACGAACCACCCCCTACGCCGGGCAGGACACATCAGCGACGCGGGACACCACGCGGCCGGCCCGCCATCGCGGCGCGAGCCGTCACCGGCGAAGGGGCAGCCCGCCACGGGCCTGTGCGCGACTGCGCGCACAGGCCCCCGCGGCGCGAGCCGGCACCGCCCGGAGGGGGCAGTTGCCGCCCTGCCCGCCCGGAACGCCGGCCAGAGGTATGCCACCGCCCCGGCAAGCGGGGGTGCGTGCCGGACGCCGGGCCCGGCTCAGGAGTGTCGGCCGGGCCCGGCGTCCGGGGCGGGGGAGCGCTCCCGCGGGCGCTCAGCGGGCGCCGGCGATCGCCTCCGCGGCCGCCTCGCCGCACACGCGGGCGGCGCCGTGGGTGGCGACGTGGAGCGCTCCGGTGGGCGGGGCCTGGGGGACGCCCATCTCGACGACGACCGTGTCGGGACGTGCGGCGACGACACCGGCCAGCGCCTCGGCCATCCACGCGTGCCGGTGGACGTCGCGGACGACGGCGACGATCCGCCGCTCCCCCGCGGCCGCCAGCACCCGCTCGGCGGTCCCGGGGGCGTCCGGCCCGGCCTTCCCCGCGGCGCGGTACGTCCCGGTCTCCGTGCCCGGCAGCAGCCGTTCGAGCTCCGCGGCGACGCCCCACGGGGTGTCCTCGCCGACGGCGATGTTGGCCACCGGCGTGAAGGCCGCCACGTAGGGGGCGGACTCCAGCGGCGTGAAGTCCGGCGTGCGGGTGATGCGCAGGGCCCGGCGGGCGGCCTCCAGGCCGACACCGAAGGCCTCGCCGGGAGCCGCCACCGTACCGCCGGGCGCGGTCCCCTCCACCGCGCCCGGCCGCTGCGCCGCCGCCCAGGCGGCGAGGTCGCGGACCCGCCCGGCCGCGTCGGCGAGCCGCTCACGGGGCAGCTCGCCGGATTCGACGGCGGCCACGATCGCGTCGCGCAGGGCGAGCACGGTCTCCTCGTCGGCGAGGCCGCCGCCGACGCAGATGGCGTCGGCGCCCGCGGCGAGCGCGAGGACGGTGCCGCGCTCGATGCCGTACGTCGCCGAGATGGCCTGCATCTCCATCCCGTCGGTGACGATGAGGCCGTCGTGGCCGAGTCCGCCGCTCTCACGGGGCGCGCGCAGCAGGCCGGTGAGGGCGGCGGGGCTGAGGGTCGCGGGCAGTTCGGGGTCGAGGGCGGGCACGAGGATGTGCGCGCTCATCACGACCTTGCTGCCGGCGGCGAGCGCGGCGCGGAAGGGCACCAGCTCGCGCGCGTGGAGGGTCGCCAGGTCGACGTCGATGCGCGGCATGTCGTGGTGCGAGTCGACCGCGGTGTCGCCGTGCCCGGGGAAGTGCTTGACGCACGCGGCCACGCCCGCGGACTGCAGGCCCTCGACGTAGGCGGCGGTGTTGCGGGCGACGAGGTCGGGGTCGGCGCCGAAGGAGCGCACGCCGATCACCGGGTTGTCGGGGTCGGAGTTGACGTCGGCGGAGGGCGCCCAGTTGAGGTTCACCCCGCACTCGGCGAGCCGGCGGCCCAGCTCGGCGGCGACCGCCCGGGTGAGCTTGACGTCGTCGACGGCGCCGAGCGCGAGGTTGCCCGGGAAGGACGAGCCGCCGCGCGCCTCCAGCCGCGTGACGTCGCCGCCCTCCTCGTCGGCCGCGACGAGCACGTCCGGCCGTACCTCGCGCAGCTGGGCGGTGAGCGCGGCCAGCTGCCCGGGGGATTCGATGTTGCGGGCGAACAGCGCGACGGCGCCCAGGCCCTCGGCGAGCTGCCGCAGCAGCCACTCGGGGGCCTCGGTGCCCTCGAAGCCGGGCTGCAGGACGGTGAGCGCGTCGCGTACGAGCGACGGCGCCGGCGTGTCCGTACCGGTGACGGCGGCGGTCATCCCTTCACCGCCCCGGCGGTCAGGCCCGCGGCCATCTTGCGCTGCACGAGCAGGAAGAGGATCACCACGGGGATGCCCATCATGGTGGAGCCGGCCATCATCGGGGCGTACTCGGTGCCGTGCTGGGTGGTGAAGGTGCCCAGCCACACGGTGGCCGTCTCGTGCTCCTGGCTCATCACCAGCAGGGCGTAGAGGAACTCGTTCCACGCCTGGATGAAGCCGTAGATGGAGGTGGCGACCAGGCCCGGGGCCAGCAGCGGGAAGACCACGCGGACGAAGGCGCCGGTGCGGCTGCACCCGTCCACCATCGCGGCCTCCTCCAGCTCCTTGGGGATGTTGACGATGAAGCCGCGCAGCGTCCAGACCGTGAAGGGCAGGATGAAGGTCAGGTACGTCAGCACCAGGCCGCTGAGCTTGTCGATCTGGTGGATCTGGTTGAGCAGCAGGAAGACCGGGATGATCATCGCGACGAGCGGGACCATCTGCACGGTCAGGATGCCCACGATGACGGCCTTGCGGCCGCGGAAGGCGAAGCGGGAGATCGCGAGCGCGGCGAGCAGGCCGATGACCGCGCCGATCACGACGGTGGCGGCGCTGACGACGAGGCTGCGCTCGACCGGCCCCCAGAAGTCGCTGATGTTCAGGGCGCGGCGGAAGTTCTCCAGCGACACCGGGAACGGGAAGAAGTGCGGCTCGGGGTCGATCGCGTCCTTGGCCGGCTTGAAGGCCGTGTTGATCATCCAGTAGACCGGGAAGGCGGTCACCGCGAAGACCAGCAGGCCGAGGGCGTTCCAGCCGATCTTCGCCTTGCGCCTGCGGCGCTCGGCCGCGGTGGCCGTGATCACCGGGGCGGCGCTCGGCCGCGAGGTCAGGGCGCTCATTCCACCTCTCCGATCTTCAGCATCTGCCGCATGTACACCGCGACGACGCCGAGCAGCAGCAGGACGGTCAGCAGCGCGATCGCGGAGCCGGCGGCGTAGTCGTTGACGCCGAAGGCCTTTTCGTACGAGTAGGTGGTCAGCAGCTGGAACTCCGGCTCGGGGTGGCCGCCGCGCATGAGCCAGACCTGGGCGAAGACGCCCATGTCCCAGATGACCGAGAGGGTGGTCATCATGACGACGAGCGGCTTGATGATCGGGAAGGTCACGTAGCGGAAGACCCCGAAGGCGGCGGCGCCGTCGAGCCGGGCCGCCTCCTCCAGCTCCTTGGGCACCTGGGTGAGGCCGGCGCCCAGGGTGATCACGACGAACGGGATCGCGCCCCACACCACCTGGAGCATGATCACCGACAGGCCCTCCGGCCCGGAGGCGAACCAGTTGTGCCCGGTGTAGTCGACGCCCGGCAGCTTGGTCAGCACCCAGTTCACGACGCCGTAGTCGCTGTCGAACATCCACTTGAAGACGGTGACCGCCACGACCACCGGCATCGCCCAGCTCGCGACGAGCGCGATGTTCACCAGGGTCCGCACCCAGCCGGAGACGCGCTGGAGGAGCAGGGCGATCAGCATGCCGAGGACCATGGTGAGGAGGACCGCGGCACCGGCGAAGACGACCGTGCGGACGACGACGTCCCAGAACTCGCCGTCCTCGAGGATGGCCGAGTAGTTGTCGAAGCCCACCCAGGTGGCGGGTTTGAAGCCCCACAGCTGCGGCTTCTTGTAGTCCTGGAAGGACAGGACGCCCAGCTTGATCAGCGGGTAGCCCAGCACCAGCACGAGCACCAGGAGGCACGGCGCCAGCAGCAGCCAGGGGGTGAACGCCCGGCTGAGGTGGAGGCGGCGGCCTCGTGCGGCGCGGCGTCTCCCGGAGCCCTGCCCGGGAGGTGATGAGTGCCGCCGTTGCGGCGGCACCTTGGTGGTGGTGGTCTCGGCGGCACTCATCACGTGCTCCTCAGCGGTCCTGGTCTACGTTGCGAGGATGGTCAGTTCTTGACGTTGAGGACCTTGTTCATGGCCTCCTCAGCCGTCTTGGCCGCGTCCTGGACGGAGGCCTTGCCGGTGGCGATGTTCTGCAGCATGGTCTGCAGGGTCTGCGCCTTCTCCACGGTGCCCCAGCCGGGCGCGGTCGGCACGAACCAGCTCGACCCGGCGGCGGTCGCGGTGACCGCGGAGGCCGGGTCGCTCTTCAGCGTGGCCAGCTGCGTGTTGTTGTTCGGCAGGTTGCCCTTGCCCATCAGGACCTTCTGGCCGGCCGTGTTGGTGAAGTCGTTGATCCACTCGGCCGCCAGGTCGGCGTTCTTCGACTTCGTCGGGACCGCCAGGTCCGAGCCGCCGAGGAAGACCGGCAGGTTCTTGCCGGACGGGCCGGGCATCACGAAGTTGACCAGGTTGTCCTTGAGCTTGCCGCCGGTCTTGTCGAACTTCGGGTCGGCCGCCGACGGGCCCTCCCAGCCGGGGGCGAAGATCAGGTCGGACTTGCCCTGGCCGTAGACGATGTAGCGGTCCGCCTCGTCCTTGGTGAGGTCGCCATGCATGTACTTGCCCATGGCGTCCTTCCAGGCGGTGAGGCCCTGGATCGCCTGCGGGGACTCCAGCGAGCCCTTCCACTGGCCGCCCTCGTTGGTGGCGATGGCGCCGCCGGCGTCGTAGACGAAGGACATGGCCGCGTACCAGTCACGCGACGGCTGGTACCAGGCGTTGAACTTCGGGCCCTGCTTGGACTGGATCTTGTCCAGGGCCTGGGTCAGCTCGGTCCAGTTCTTCGGGGTGTCCTTGATGCCGGACGCGGCGGCGATGTCCTTGCGCCACGTGGCGATACGGGCCGCGGCGTAGTAGGGCACGCCGTAGGTCTTGCCGTCGTAGGTGACGGACTGCTTGAGGGCGTCCAGCCACTGGGCGGAGTTGTCGAACTTGGACGGGTCGACCTCGGCGAACGCGCCCTCGGCCATGTAGGGCACCATCTCGGAGTTGCCCATCTCGACGACGTCGGGTGCCTTGTCGGTGGCGAGCACGGCGTCCAGCTTGGCATTCTTGTCCGGCCAGGCGTAGTACTCGTGCTTGACCTTCAGACCCGGGTGCTTGGCGGTGAGGGCGTCGTCAGCCGTCTTGATGAGCTCCGGCCAGTTGTGCTGGGCGTCCACCGTCAGCCAGACGGTGATGGACGAGGCGCTGGAACCCTTGTCGCCCCCCGACGACGCCTTGCTGTCGTCCTTCTTGTCCGATCCACATGCCGCGATGCCGACGATCATGGTCGCGACGCCGATCGCCGCGATGAGCTTGCGCTTCACGCCACCCTCCTCAGGATGCCCGAAACTCCCCCCACCGCCCGAAATGCCGGACTCCGCGTACGACGCGGAGTCCGATACTTGCTCGTGGGTCTGGGATTTGGTCGTTAATGGTTTAGACCAGTACGGGGAGCTTGGCCTAGACCTTTAGGGGTGTCAAGGGTGTATAAGAACACCCGTCGGGTCTGTTATCGGACCGACACCTGAGGGGGACCAGGACCCCGCCGCCTCTCTCCCGCGGAGCCGCGCGTGCCACCATGTGAGCCGCGATCAGCGGAGGAGCCGGACCACGGCAGCACGAGCCCAGTCGGGAGTAGACGTCATGGAGAGCGACGCGGTCACCAGTGCGGACACAACGACGGGCGGCACCGCCGGCCGTACCGCGCGGGTGCCCAAGTACTACCGGCTCAAGCGCCATCTGCTGGACATCACGCAGACCATGCCGCCCGGCACGCCCGTGCCGCCCGAACGCACCCTCGCCACCGAGTTCGACACCTCCCGCACCACCGTCCGGCAGGCCCTCCAGGAGCTGGTCGTCGAGGGCCGGCTGGAGCGCATCCAGGGCAAGGGCACCTTCGTGGCCAAGCCCAAGGTCTCGCAGGCGCTGCAACTGACCTCCTACACCGAGGACATGCGCGCCCAGGGCCTCGAACCCACCTCCCAACTGCTGGACATCGGCTACATCACCGCCGACGACCGGCTCGCCGGGCTGCTGGACATGAAGGCGGGCGGCCGCGTGCTGCGCATCGAACGGCTGCGGCTCGCCAACTCCGAGCCGATGGCGATCGAGACCACCCACCTGTCCGCCAAGCGCTTCCCGGCGCTGCGCCGCAGCCTCGCCAAGTACACCTCGCTCTACACCGCGCTGGCCGAGGTCTACGACGTCCGGCTCGCCGAGGCGGAGGAGACCATCGAGACGTCGCTGGCGACCCCGCGCGAGGCCGGGCTGCTGGGCACGGACGTGGGCCTGCCGATGCTCATGCTCTCCCGGCACTCGATCGACACCACGGGCGAGCCGGTCGAGTGGGTGCGGTCGGTCTACCGCGGCGACCGGTACAAGTTCGTCGCCCGCCTCAGCCGCCCCACCGACTGAACCGGTGCACGTACCGGTGCTTCCCGGTCACTCTCGCGGCTGACCTGGGAACGGATCCGTGCACGGGTAGTGACGGCCGCCGCTAGCCTCCCCTAGATTTCCTGGCCATTACACGCTGTTCTAGGGGACGGGAGCACCTCACCATGTCACAAGCACCTCCGGGCCCACGGCCACCGGTCGTCACCCCCACCCGGGTCGTCGCCGCGCTCTGCCTGCTCGCGCCGATCGTCGCCCTGCTCTGGGTCGACTCCTACGCGCGGCTGACGCCCGCCTTCATCGGCATCCCCTTCTTCTACTGGTACCAGATGGCCTGGGTGCCGGTGGCGGCCGCGCTCACCTCCACCGCGTACGTCCTCGTACGGCGCGAGGAGCGGGCACGCAAGGGAGGTGACGGGAAGTGAAGGACGGCGTCAACGGCGTCGCACTCGGCGTCTTCATCTTCTTCTTCCTGGCCGTCACGGTGCTCGGCTTCTTCGCCGCGCGCTGGCGGCGTGCCGCCGACCCGCTGCACCTGGACGAATGGGGCCTGGGCGGGCGGAGTTTCGGGACCTGGGTGACCTGGTTCCTGCTCGGCGGCGACCTCTACACCGCGTACACCTTCGTCGCCGTTCCGGCGGCGATCTTCGGGGCCGGCGCCGCGGGCTTCTTCGCGGTCCCGTACACGGTCATCGTCTACCCGATGGTCTTCCTCTTCCTCCCCCGGCTGTGGTCGGTCTCGCACCGGCACGGCTACGTGACCTCCTCGGACTTCATCCGCGGGAGGTTCGGCTCGAAGAGCCTCTCGGTGGCCGTCGCGGTCACCGGAATCATCGCCACGATGCCGTACATCGCGCTCCAGCTCGTCGGCATCCAGTCGGTGCTGGACGTCATGGGCGTCGGCGGCAGCGACGGGACGAACTGGTTCGTCAAGGACCTGCCGCTGCTCATCGCCTTCGGTGTGCTCGCCGCGTACACCTACTCCTCCGGGCTGCGCGCGCCGGCCCTCATCGCGTTCGTCAAGGACGCGCTGATCTACATCGTCATCCTGGTCGCGATCATCTACATCCCCTACAAGCTCGGCGGCTTCGACGACATCTTCAGCAAGGCGGACGACGCCTTCAAGGTCAAGAACCCCGCCACCGGCGCACCCCGCGGCTCGCTGGTGACCGGCCCGCAGGCCCAGTGGGCCTACGCCACGCTGGCGATGGGCTCCGCGATGGCCCTCTTCCTCTACCCGCACTCGGTCACCGCCGTGCTGTCCGGCAAGCGGCGCGACACGATCCGCCGCAACACCACGATCCTGCCGCTGTACTCGCTCATGCTCGGCCTGCTGGCGCTGCTCGGCTTCATGGCCATCGCGGACGGCATCGGCGGCAAGGGCTACAACAGCCAGCTGGCCATCCCGCAGCTCTTCGAGAACGTCTTCCCCTCGTGGTTCGCGGGTGTCGCCTTCGCCGCGATCGGCATCGGCGCCCTCGTCCCCGCGGCCATCATGTCCATCGCCGCGGCCAACCTCTTCACCCGCAACATCTACAAGGACCTCATCAAGCCGGACGCCACCCCCGCCCAGGAGACCAAGGTCTCCAAGCTGGTCTCGCTGGTGGTCAAGGTCGGCGCGCTGGTCTTCGTCCTCACCATGGACAAGACCGTGGCCATCAACTTCCAGCTGCTGGGCGGCATCTGGATCCTCCAGACCGTCCCGGCCATAGTGGGCGGCCTGTTCACCCGCTGGTTCCACCGCTGGGCGCTGCTCGCCGGCTGGGCGGCCGGCATGTTCTACGGCACGTGGAAGGCGTACGAGCAGTCCAGCCCCGCGCAGTCGCACTTCGGCGGCAACGCGGACATGATCCCCTGGATCGGTGAGAAGGGTTACATCGGCCTGACCGCCTTCGTGCTCAACGCGGGCGTCACGATCGTCCTGACCCTCGTTCTGCGCGCGTTCAAGGCTCCCGCCGGGGAGGACGAGACGGTGCCGGCCGACTACACCGCCGAGGCGTCCGCGGAGGTCCCGAACCCCACCGCGCCGGCCGACCCGGCCGTCGCCCCGGGCCTGCCCGAGCCCGCGTAGCGGCCGCGCGGGAAACCGCGCGGGCAAGCCGCCACCACGGGCGCGGGCCGTCACGGCCCGCGCCCGTGGTGTATCCGGCGGGGCAGCGGCGCCCCCGAAAACACACGGCCTCGCGACACAACATCTGGGGCTGCGCGGCACACCGCGACACAAGATGTATGCTCAACTCCGCTGCCCGCAGGGGAAGCCGGTGCGAATCCGGCGCTGCCCCGCAACGGTGAGCTGCCGCGTGCCGGAGCGCGCGGCGGCGGAGCCCGATCGCCTGCCGGCAGACGGCGCCCCGGTCGGCAGACCGTGACGCCGCTGTGTCCGGGCCTCGTGGAGTGGGCTCGCGGACGCGGTCCGGCATGCCCTCACCGGCGGTCGCGGCCCCCTCCGTCCCTCCCGCGTGGCCGCCGCCGCTCACGAGGGAGACCGCATCACCGTGACCATCGCGCCCGAAGCCCCCGCAGCCCACGCCACCCCCGGCGCGCCCGACAGCGCCGAACTGCTGCGCACCCTCGTGGAGCTGTGTACCGACCTTCCCGACACCGACCCCGGCAGGGTCGCCGCCGCGGCGCTGCGGGGGCGCTCCGCGGCCGCGGACACGGCGGAGCTGCGGGCGCTGGCCACCGAGGCGGCGGCCGGGCTGATCCCGGAGGACCCGGCGTACTCGCGGCTGGCGGCGCGGCTGCTGACCGCCACGATCGCGGAGGAGGCGGCGTCGCAGGGCGCGGTGTCCTTCACGGCCTCGATCGCGGTGGGGCACCGCGAGGGCCTGATCGCCGACCGCACCGCCGCCTTCGCCGCCCGGCACGCGGCCCGGCTCGACGCCCTGGTCGAGCGGGCGCTCGCCGAGGGCGCCGACGACCGCTTCGGCTACTTCGGCCTGCGCACCCTCCACACCCGCTACCTGCTGCGCCACCCGCTGACCCGCCAGGTCATCGAGACCCCGCAGCACTTCATGCTGCGGGTGGCCGCGGGGCTGGCCGAGGACGAGAGCGCGCCGGCGCTGGACGAGGTGGCCGCGCTCTACCGGCTGATGAGCGCGCTGGACTACCTGCCCAGCTCCCCCACGCTCTTCAACTCCGGTACGCGGCACCCGCAGATGTCGTCGTGCTACCTGCTGGACTCCCCGCTGGACGAGCTGGACTCGATCTACGACCGCTACCACCAGGTGGCCCGGCTGTCGAAGCACGCGGGCGGCATCGGCCTGCCCTTCTCCCGGATCCGCGCCCGCGGCTCGCTCATCCGCGGCACCAACGGGCACTCCAACGGCATCGTGCCCTTCCTGAAGACGCTGGACGCCTCCGTGGCGGCCGTGAACCAGGGCGGCCGCCGCAAGGGCGCCGCGGCGGTCTACCTGGAGACGTGGCACGCGGACGTCGAGGAGTTCCTTGAGCTGCGCGACAACACCGGTGAGGACGCCCGGCGTACGCACAACCTGAACCTGGCGCACTGGGTACCGGACGAGTTCATGCGCCGGGTCGAGGCGGACGCGCAGTGGTCGCTGTTCTCACCCGCCGACGTGCCGCAGCTCGTCGACCTGTGGGGCGACGACTTCGACGCGGCCTACCGCGCCGCCGAGGCGGCCGGGCTGGCCCAGCGCACCCTCCCGGCACGGGAGTTGTACGGCCGCATGATGCGCACCCTGGCGCAGACGGGCAACGGCTGGATGACGTTCAAGGACGCCGCCAACCGCACCGCCAACCAGACCGCGCTGCCCGGCCGTACCGTCCACTCCTCCAACCTGTGCACGGAGATCCTGGAGGTCACCGACGACTCCGAGACGGCCGTGTGCAACCTCGGCTCGGTGAACCTCTCCTCGTTCGTCACCGCCGCGGGGACGATGGACTGGGCGCGGCTGGACGAGACCGTGCACACCGCGGTGACGTTCCTGGACCGGGTCGTCGACATCAACTACTACCCGACCGAGCAGGCGGGCCGCTCCAACTCCCGCTGGCGGCCGGTGGGCCTGGGCGTCATGGGCCTGCAGGACGTCTTCTTCAAGCTGCGGCTGCCCTTCGCCTCGGCCGAGGCCCGCGAGCTGTCCACGAAGATCGCCGAGCGGGTCATGCTCGCCGCCTACGAGGCCTCCTGCGACCTCGCCGAGCGGCACGGCCCGCTGCCCGCGTGGGCGGAGACCCGGGCCGCCGCGGGCGTGCTGCACCCGGACCACTACGGCGTCGAGACCGCCTGGCCCGAGCGCTGGGCGGCGCTGCGCGAGCGCGTCGCGCGGAGCGGCATGCGCAACGCGCTGCTGCTGGCCGTCGCGCCGACCGCGACCATCGCCTCGATCGCCGGCTCCTACGAGTGCATCGAGCCGCAGGTCTCCAACCTCTTCAAGCGCGAGACGCTGTCCGGTGAGTTCCTCCAGGTCAACTCCTACCTGGTGGCCGACCTCAAGCGGCTCGGCGTGTGGGACGAGCAGACCCGCGAGGCGCTGCGCGACTCGTCCGGCAGCGTCCAGGGCTTCGGCTGGATCCCCGCGGACGTCCGCGAGCTGTACCGCACCGCGTGGGAGCTGCCGCAGCGCGCGCTCATCGACATGGCCGCGGCCCGCACGCCGTACCTGGACCAGAGCCAGTCGCTGAACCTGTTCATGGAGACGCCCACCATCGGCAAGCTCTCCTCGATGTACGCCTACGCCTGGAAGCAGGGCCTGAAGACCACGTACTACCTGCGCTCGCGCCCGGCGACCCGGATCGCCCGCGCCGCCCAGGGCTCCGCGCCCGCCGCCGCGCCCGCCCCCGTACCCGCTCCCGCGGCCGCCGACGCGGTCGCGTGCTCCCTGGAAAACCCCGAGTCCTGCGAGGCCTGCCAGTGATGACCAGCACCACGAACACCAAGAACCTGCTCGACCCGGGCTTCGAACTCACCCTGCGCCCCATGCGCTACCCGGACTTCTACGAGCGCTACCGGGACGCGATCAAGAACACCTGGACGGTGGAGGAGGTCGACCTGCACTCCGACGTCGCCGACCTCGCCAAACTCACACCGGGCGAGCAGCACCTCATCGGGCGGCTGGTGGCGTTCTTCGCCACCGGCGACTCGATCGTCTCCAACAACCTCGTGCTCACCCTCTACAAGCACATCAACTCCCCCGAGGCGCGGCTCTACCTGTCCCGCCAGCTCTTCGAGGAGGCCGTGCACGTCCAGTTCTACCTGACGCTGCTGGACACCTACCTGCCCGATCCGGCCGACCGGGCGGCGGCCTTCGACGCGGTCGAGGAGATCCCGTCGATCCGCGAGAAGGCGCAGTTCTGCTTCCGCTGGATGGCGAACTTCGACGGCCGCGGCGCCGAGAGGATCGACCGCCTGGAGACCCACGAGGACCGCCGCAACTTCCTGCTCAACCTGATCTGCTTCGCGGCCTGCATCGAGGGCCTGTTCTTCTACGGCGCCTTCGCGTACGTCTACTGGTTCCGCTCGCGCGGGCTGCTGCACGGCCTGGCGACCGGCACCAACTGGGTCTTCCGCGACGAGACGATGCACATGAGCTTCGCCTTCGACGTCGTCGACACCGTGCGCAAGGAGGACCCGTCGCTCTTCGACGAGCGGATGCAGGCCGAGGTCACCGAGATGCTGCGGGAGGCCGTCGAGGCGGAGCTGCAGTTCGCCCGCGACCTGTGCGGCGACGGGCTGCCGGGCATGAACACCGACTCCATGCGCGAATACCTGGAGTGCGTCGCCGACCAGCGGCTCGCCCGCCTCGGCTTCCCGCCGCTGTACGGCTCCCGCAACCCCTTCTCCTTCATGGAGCTCCAGGGCGTGCAGGAGCTCACGAACTTCTTCGAGCGCCGGCCCTCCGCCTACCAGGTGGCGGTGGAGGGCTCGGTCGCGCTCGACGAGGACTTCTGAGCTCCCGGGCGCCGGGTCAGTCGTTCGGCACGGTCGCGAACTTCGGGGTCGCCTCCGCCATCTGGCGCATGACGTCCTTGCGGTCGCGCTTGGAGAGCCGGTCGATGTAGAGCCGCCCGTAGAGGTGGTCGGTCTCGTGCTGGAGGCACCGGGCGAAGAAGCCGGTGCCCCGCACGACGATCGGCCGTCCTTCCAGGTCCTGCCCGCGGACCACCGCGTAGTCCGGGCGCGGTGTCTCCATGTACGCGCCCGGCACCGACAGGCAGCCCTCGTTGGAGTCGTCGAGGTGCCGCCTGTCCGCGGGCAGGTCCTCCAGCACGGGGTTGCACACCACGCCGACGTGCCGGACGTCGTTGTCGTCCGGGCAGTCGTAGACGAAGACCTTCAGGTCCACGCCGATCTGGTTCGCGGCGAGGCCCACGCCCTCCGCCGCGCGCTGGCTGGCGAACATGTCGTCGACGAGGGCGACGAGCTCGGGGCCGAAGTCGGTGACGTCACGGCACTCGCGGTGCAGCACGGGGTTGCCGACGACCGTGATCGGGCGCGCGGTGCCGCGCGCACGGTGAGCTTCCTCACGGGCGGCGCCGTCGGTCACGTCGTCGACGAACGTCTCCCCCTCCTCCGGAGGGGCGGTGTCAGCGGTCTGCGCCATCGTTCTGCTATCGCCTTCCAGGCCGGTTCACTGATCCGTCCAGGGTACGGTGCGCGGGCGCGGCCGGGGACGCCGCGGGCCGCCTCTCCCGGCAGGACGGGGGCTCCTCCCCGGTGGCGGGCGCGCGGAAGGCCGCCCGGAGCACCTCCCGGAGGCAGCCCGGGGCGCGGGGCGCGAGCCCCGCAGGGCTCAGCAGACCTCTTCGAGGTCGCGCCACGCGCGGGTGGCGGGCGAGTCCGCGACCCAGCTGTCGAGCAGCCCGCGCACCAGCCCGGCGGGCGCGGCGATCCCGCACTCGCGCTCCTGGGACCAGTGCGAGCCGCCCCCGGAGTCGCTCAGGTGGCTGAGGTGCCCGGGGTGCCCCGGCTCGCCGTGGTCGTGCGGGTCCCGGTGCGCGGAGCCGTCGTCGGTGGGCATCCGGCTCTCGGAGCACGTCCGGCACAGCAGGCGTACCGACGAGGACCAGTCCTCGGCGGCGTAGCCGGCCTCCGCGGCGAGCCGCTCCAGCGCGTCCCGGTCCGCCGGCTCCTCCGCTTCGAGCAGCACCAGCCACGTCGGGACGGGGGACGGCGCCCACAGCTCGATCTCGTCGAAGACCGGGTAGACCGACCCGGCCGAACCGCCCGCGGTGGCGCGCTCACCGTGCGCGACGCCCTCGTGCAGCACGACCTCGCCCCAGCGCCGCCCGGACGACGGCAGCGGGATCGACAGCACCTCCACCCGGCACGGGTCGAGCCGCCGGCCCCACACCACCTCCGCCTCGCCCTCCGGCGAGAGCCGCACCGTGGCGCTGCCCAGCGGCAGCCGCGCCGACTCCTCGCCGCTGCGGGCGGCGGTGCCGGCCGGCAGCCGCAGGCCGTACGCCTGCCAGGCGCGGCGCGCGAGCGGCCAGTCCTGGAGGGCTGTCGCGGCGATGCCCAGATTCCACCAGTCGGGCGCGCCGACCGGCCGGTCCAGCAGCGCCACGGCGCGCAGCCCGGCGATGCGGGCCTGTGCCCAGTCGTGCCGGTACTTGTGCAGCAGCGCGAGGTTGTACCAGGACTCGGAGAGCCAGGGCTCCAGGTCCGCCGCCCGGGTCAGCAGCGCGCCCGCGTCCTCGTAGCGCCCGTCGTCGATCAGTGAGAACGCCTGGTCGGTGGCCTGCCGCCAGGTGGGTGACGGCCGGTGCCGCACTCTGCCGAAGATCTTCAACGTCGTTACCGCCTGCCCGCTCAGCCGATCACTGCCAGGACGTCGCCTTCCGCACCACGATCACGTCGTCCCCCGGAGGGCCCGCACCGCGGGGGTGCGGCCCCATTGCGTACCGCCCGTACGTCGTCGGACAAGCGGCTCCACACACCAACCTCGCACATTTCGGCCGCGCTCTCAGCCCGACTTCCGTGTGCTCCCCGCCGCCGTACGGCAGCGGGCTCTCCCTGCCTCCTTGCCATACCCGTGGGCATCCAACCATGCCGGGGCGAGCCGCTCCACCAGCGCCCGGGCGAGTCGCCGTCACCCGAAAGGCCTACGAGCGGTACGCGGGCCGTCCGTACACCGTGCGGGTCACGGGCGGTGGCCAGGGATGACGCGCCAGCGCCCGGCAGAGCGCGGCGACCACCGCGGGGTCGAACTGGCTGCCCGCGCACCGGCCCAGCTCGGCGAGCGCGGCGCTCACCGGGCGCGCCGCGCGGTAGCTGCGGTCGGAGGTCATGGCGTCGAGCGCGTCGGCGACCGACACGATGCGGGCCGGCCACGGGATGCGCTGCCCGGCGAGGCCGTGCGGGTAGCCGCCGCCGTCGAAACGCTCGTGGTGGTGCAGCACCGCGACCCGCGCGACCGCGGGCACCTGGTCGCCGCACACCAGCGCGTAGCCGTGCCGGGGGTGGCGCCGTACGGTGTCCTGCTCGGCGGGGGTGAGCGGGCCGGGCTTGCGCAGAAGGCGGCCGGGGACGGCGAGTTTGCCGATGTCGTGCAGGGTGCCGGCGAGCCGCAGCTCCGCCACGAGGTCCTCGGCGAGGTGCAGTTCCGCGCCGATGAGGGCGCTGGCCTGGCCGACGCGGTCGCCGTGGCCGCGGGTGTAGGGGTCCTTGAGCTGCATCGCGGCGACCAGGGCGGCGGCGCGCGGCAGAAAGCTTTCCGCTCGCCGCTCGGCCACGTCGCCCCCTCCTCGCCGGGTGGGTCCCCCTTGACGCTTCCCACCGTAGGGGCCCGCCCCGCCTCCCCGCGGGGCAACGCCCCTCCGTCCCCCGAACGGGGGATACGGCGGCGGCCGCCCCGCGGGGCGGCCGCCGGGGGCGCAGGGGTGGAACTCCCCCGCGGGGGACGGGACTACGCCGTGGGCTCGGCGGTGGACTGCTCGGCGCGGATGGACTCGATCCGCATCATGACCTTCGACCGGAGGTCGGTGGGGACGTCGTCGGAGCCGCAGCACCGTTTGACGAGCTTCTTCACGGCCTGCTCCAGCCCGTACTTCTCAAGGCACGGGTGGCACTCCTCGAAGTGCTGCCGGAACTTGCTGCAGGCGTCCTCGGACATCTCGTTGTCGAGGTACTCGTACAGGTGCCCCAGCACCTCCGAGCAGTCCGTCTCATGCGCGTTGCCGCAACTCATGAATCCGCGCCCTTCTCGCTTCCCGCGCCCGCCGGGACCAGTCCGCGGTCACGTGCGTAGTCCTCCAGCAGCTCGCGCAGCTGACGGCGGCCGCGGTGCAGCCTGGACATCACCGTGCCGATGGGCGTTCCCATGATGTCGGCGATCTCCTTGTACGCAAAGCCCTCGACGTCCGCGAGATAGACCGCGATGCGGAACTCTTCGGGGATCGCCTGGAGTGCCGCCTTGACGTCGGAGTCGGGCAGGTGGTCGAGCGCCTGCGACTCCGCGGAGCGCAGCCCCGTCGACATGTGCGACTCGGCGCGCGCCAGCTGCCAGTCCTCGATGTCCTCCGAGCCGCTGCGCAGCGGCTCGCGCTGCTTCTTGCGGTAGGAGTTGATGAAGCTGTTGGTGAGGATGCGGTAGAGCCAGGCCTTGAGGTTCGTGCCCTCGCGGAACTGGTGGAAGGACGCGTACGCCTTGGCGTACGTCTCCTGGACCAGGTCCTCCGCGTCGGCCGGATTGCGGGTCATCCGCAGCGCGGCCGAGTACATCTGGTCCAGGAACCCGAGGGCGTCCCGCTCGAAGCGCAGGGCGCGCTCCGCGCTGCTTTCCGCTGCTTCCTGACCGGACGCACCCGCGGTTCCCGCCGTGCTGTCGTCGGTGCCGGTGACCGGACCCACCTCCTCAGAAACGCCGGCGAGCCCCAAAGCGGACACGCTCGTCTCGGAGGATATTGCACTGGCGAGGGACATGCCCGACCCACCCGTGGCGGCGTCCTTGCGCTCGCCGCCGGCGGTCCACTCGGCCCAGTTCACGTAGGGGGCGGTTGCCGCCCCCCGATCGGCGGCCCCGGCCCGGGACCGGCATGCGGCTGAAACCATGCGGGTGCCTCTCTCGCCACTTCACCAAAGCTGCTGCGGTGCTGTTGTTCGTCCTGACGCTTGCCACAACGCCGGTGCGGCTGCACCCATTCCCGGCCGGTGGCCGGGTACGGCCGGGCGCCGCACGGCTCAGCGGCGGCCGCTGCGGGTGCCGGTGCGGCCGCCGGACGGGGCGGTGGCGTGGCCGAGCCCGGCGAGCCAGTCGGTGACGGCACCGGTCAGCACGGCGAGTGCGGCCTCCTGGGTGAGGGCGGCGCGCTTGGGGACGGCGAAGGAGTGGTTGGCCCCGGGCACCTCGACGGGCCGGTGGCCCGGCGGGAATTCGGCCGGCGCGCCGAAGGGGTCCCGGCCGCCCTGCACGGCCAGCAGCGGAAGGACGGCCGCGGCCCCGGTCAGCTCGGCGGCGCGGGAGGAGGCGGGGCGGCCCGGCGGGTGCAGCGGGAAGGCCAGGGCGAGGACGGCGGCGGCGCCGAGCGCCTCGGCGGTACGGCACGCCACCCGGGCGCCCGCGCTGCGGCCGCCGGCGACGACGGGCAGGCCGGGGGCGGCGAGCGCGGGCCACAGGGCGCCCCAGGCGGTGTCCAGGGTCGCGGGCGCGGGGGCGAGCTTGCGGCCGGCGACACGCCAGGGCTGCTCGACGAGGGCGACCTCGACGCCCGCGGCGGGCAGGACCGCGGCCAGGGCCACGAGGTCGGCGGCCTCGATGCCGCCGCCCGCCCCGTGACCGAGGGCGAGCACGCTGCGCGGCCGTGCGGCGCCGTACCAGCTGACCCGGGCCGGGCCGGCCGGGGTGTCGACGTCCTGGACGCGGCCGGGGCCGGCGGGTGGTGCGGGGGGCATCAGAAGAGCGTCTCCTCCTCGGGCGCGGGCAGCTCGTGCAGCAGCTCGGGCCCGTTGTTCGCGACGTTGCTGACCGCGGTGCCGACCGGGTAGGCGCGCAGCAGGCCGGGCGGCGGCGGGGCCAGCAGGGCCTGGAGGGTGTCCGGGTCGGTGGTGCGCGGGTCGAGCCAGGCGTCCCAGCGGTCGGGGGTGAGCATGAGCGGCATGCGGGGGTGGATGTCGGCGAGCGCGCGCGGGCCGTGCCCGTCGTAGCCGGCGAGGTCGGTGGTCTCGGCCGCGGTCGTCATGACGGTGCACGTCGTCCACCAGGCGCGCGGGTGGTCGTCGGGCAGCGTGCGGTCGCGCCAGAACTCGTACAGCCCGGCCATGGCGAAGACCGAGCCGTCGGCGGGGGTGACGAAGTACGGCTGCTTGCGGGCGCGCTTGCGCCTGCCCTGCTCCTCCAGCTGCCGCTCGCCCGCCCCGGTGACCCACTCGTAGTAGCCGTCGGCGGGTATCAGGCAGCGCCGTGCGGCCAGGGCGCGGCGGTAGGACGGCTTCTCGGCGGCCGTCTCGGCGCGCGCGTTGATCATCTTGACGCCGACGTCCGGGCTCTTCGCCCAGGACGGCACCAGTCCCCAGCGCAGCACGCGCAGCTGCCGCACCGGATCCGGGGAACCGGAGTCCTTCACCGGGCGGTCCAGTACGACAGGGACGTCCTTGGTGGGCGCCACGTTGTAGTCCGGGGCGAGGGCCTCGGTGGGGTCCCACTTCCGGACGTCGAAGACGGCCGTGAGATCTTCGGGTTTCCGGCTCGCCGCATATCGACCGCACATGAATGACACACTGCCACGACCGCGGGCGGCACCGGGAACCGACTCGCACGGACGTACGAAAAAAGTGGACGAACCACCGGCTTGTGGGGAGACGGGCGCCGAATGAACGTCGCGGACATCAGTGAGATGTGGGACCGGCTCACGGGGACCCAGGCCGACCCGCCGCGCTGGCTGGTCGGCGCGACGGCCCTGGTGGCGCTGGCCGCGGTGCTCTCCGGCGGGGTGTGGCGGGTCGTGCGCAACGCCGTCACGATCGCGCACGAGGGCGGGCACGGCCTGGTGGCGCTGCTCATGGGACGGCGGCTCGACGGCATACGGCTGCATTCGGACACCTCCGGGTTGACGGTCTCGCGCGGCAAGCCGCACGGCCCGGGCATGGTGCTCACGGCCGCCGCCGGCTACACCGCACCGCCGCTGCTGGGCCTCGCGGGCGCGGCCCTGCTGGCCGCCGGCCACATAACGGCACTGCTGTGGGGCGCCACCGCGCTGCTGCTGGTGATGCTGGTCATGATCCGCAACGCGTACGGCGCCCTCACCGTGGTGCTGACCGGCGCGCTGTTCCTGCTGGTGTCGTGGCTGACGAAGGCGCAGGTGCAGGCGGCCTTCGCGTACCTGGTGGTGTGGTTCCTGCTCGCGGGCGGCGCCCGGCCGGTCGCGGAGCTGCAGACGAGCCGCCGCCGGGACCGCAGCGGCTCGTCGGACGCCGACCAGCTGGCACGGCTGACCGGCACGCCGGCGGCGCTGTGGCTGTTCTTCTTCTACGTCGTGGCGGTGTGCTCCCTGGTGGGCGGCGGGCGCTGGCTGCTCATGCGCTGAGCCGCTCGTCCGCCCACCCGCTGACCGGCTGGTCCGCTGATCGGCCCGCCGCACGCCGGGGGCGGACGGCGGACGGGCCCGTACCGCCGCCGGATGACCGGCGATGACCGTACGCGATCGCGGAACCGGGCCTTCCGGTCCGATGACCGCCGGATGACCTCAGGTTTCCGGGAGGTTTCGACGCATTCGCCAACTTATCTCCCCGTACCCGACCCACTACGCTGGGGCTCATGAGCGACAGCGCCGCGCACTCCCCCCTCTGGTGGGCCGCCCCCACCGCGCCGGGCGCCGTTGACGCGACCGTCACGGTGCCGGGATCGAAGTCGGTGACCAACCGCGCCCTGGTGCTCGCCGCGCACTCCGCCGAACCCGGATGGGTGCGGCGCCCGCTGCGCAGCCGGGACACCGTCCTGATGGCGGAGGCGCTGCGGGCCATGGGCGTGCAGATCGACGAGACCGTCAACCCGGACGGCGGCGAGGCCTGGCGGATCATCCCCGCCGGGCTGCACGGCCCGGCCACCGTGGACGTCGGCAACGCCGGGACGGTGATGCGCTTCCTGCCGCCCGTCGCCGCGCTCGCGGACGGGCCGGTCCGTTTCGAGGGCGACGCCCGCGCCTACGAGCGCCCGCTGCACGGCGTGATCGACGCGCTGCGCGCCCTGGGCGCCCGGATAGACGACGAGGGCCGCGGCTCGCTGCCGCTCACGGTCTACGGGGCCGGGTCGCTGACCGGCGGCGCGGTGGACGTCGACGCGTCGTCCTCGTCGCAGTTCGTGAGCGCGCTGCTGCTGTCCGGGCCGCGCTTCAACAAGGGCCTGGAGGTCCGGCACACCGGCCGGACGCTGCCCTCCCTGCCCCACATCCGGATGACGGTCGACATGCTGCGCAAGGCCGGCGCCCGGGTCGACGCCGCGGAGGACGGCGGCGAGCGCAACGTCTGGCGGGTCACCCCGGGTGCCCTGCTCGGCCGCGACCTGACCGTGGAGCCCGACCTGTCCAACGCCGCGCCCTTCCTCGCCGCCGCGCTCGTGACCGGCGGCAGGGTCACCGTGCCGGGCTGGCCGCGCCGCACCACCCAGCCGGGTGACGCGCTGCGGGAGATCTTCACCCGGATGGGCGGCGCGTACGAGCAGAGCGACCGGGCGCTGACCTTCCGCGGCACGGGCCGGGTGCGCGGCATCACCGCGGACCTCGGCGCGGTCGGTGAGCTGACCCCGGTGATCGCGGCCGTCGCGGCGCTCGCCGAGGAGGAGTCGGAGCTGACCGGCATCGCCCACCTGCGGCTGCACGAGACCGACCGGCTCGCGGCGCTCACCAAGGAGCTGGGCGCGCTCGGCTGCGACGTCAGCGAGACCGCCGACGGCCTGCGCATCCGCCCCCGCCCGCTGCACGGCGGCGAGTTCCGCACCTACGACGACCACCGCCTCGCGACCGCCGCGGCCGTGCTGGGCCTGGCCGTGGAAGGGGTGTGGGTGGAGAACGTGGCGACGACCGGCAAGACCCTCCCGGACTTCCCCGAGCTGTGGACGGCGATGCTCGGCGGCGGTGACGTGGCGGAGGGCGACGCGACCGGCGGCGCGGCGTCGGCGGCGTCGGCCCGGCCCGGGCCGGCACCCGGCCCCGCGGACGGCGGCGGCACGGCGGGGCGGGGCTGAGCGGTGCGGCGCTACGGCAAGAACCCGGACGAGGACGACATCAGGGTCCGCCCCAACCGCAAGGGCAGCCGCCCGCGGACGAACATCCGCCCCCAGCACTCGGACGCCGCCGAGGGCATGGTGCTCACCGTCGACCGCGGCCGGCTCACCGTCCTCGTGGGCGACCGCGAGATCACCGCGATGAAGGCGCGCGAGCTGGGCCGCAAGTCCGCGGTGGTCGGCGACCGGGTCGCGGTCGTCGGCGACCTGTCGGGCGCGAAGGACACGCTGGCCCGGATCGTCCGGGTCGAGGAGCGCCGGTCGGTGCTGCGGCGCACCGCCGACGACACCGACCCGTACGAGCGGGTCGTCGTCGCCAACGCCGACCAGCTGGCCGTCGTCACCGCGCTCGCCGACCCCGAGCCGCGCCCGCGGATGATCGACCGCTGCCTGGTCGCCGCCTACGACGCCGGGCTCCGGCCGCTCCTGGTGCTCACCAAGTCCGACCTGGCACCGCCCGGCCCGCTGCTGGAGACGTACGGCGCCCTCGACCTGGACTACGTCGTGACCAGGCGCGACACGCTGCTGACGGGGGGCGTGGACGCGGTGCACGAGCGCCTCGCCGGACGCGTCACCGCCTTCGTCGGGCACAGTGGCGTGGGCAAGACGACGCTGGTCAACGCCCTGGTGGAGCGGCAGCGCACGACCGGCCACGTCAACGCGGTGACCGGCCGCGGCCGGCACACCACCACCTCCGCGCTCGCGCTGCCGCTGCCCGGCGACGGCCCCGACGGCGCTGCCGGGTGGGTGATCGACACCCCCGGCGTGCGCTCCTTCGGGCTGCACCACATCGACCCCTCGCGCGTCATCCACGCCTTCCCGGACCTGGAGCCCGGCACGGTGGACTGCCCGCGCGGCTGCTCGCACGACGAGAAGGACTGCGCGCTGGACGCCTGGGTCGCCGCCGGGCACGCCGAACCGGCCCGGCTCGACTCGCTGCGCCGCCTGCTGGCCACCCGGGAGCGGCGCGAGGGCGACTGACCGGTACGGTTCGGTAGTCCGCTCCACTCCCCGGCCGCGCTGTGTGATGATCAGCAGCGCACGCCGGGGCGAGCGGCGCCAACCGGCGTACGGTACGGACGAGGTGCGTGCCGGCGCGCTGGAACGAGCCGACGAACGAGCCGAAACGGAGGCGCCCGATGGCCTGGCTCCTGGTGGTGGTCGCGGGTCTCATGGAGACCGGCTTCGCGGTCTGCCTGAAGCTGTCCCACGGCTTCACCAGGCTGTGGCCGACCATCGCCTTCGCCGCGTTCGCGCTCGCCTCCTTCGGCCTGCTGACGCTGTCGCTGAAGAAGCTGGACGTCGGCCCCGCCTACGCGGTGTGGACCGGCATCGGCGCCGCGGGCACCGCGATCTACGGCATGGCCTTCCTCGGCGACCTGGTCTCCGCGCTCAAGCTCGCCTCGATCTCGCTGGTCATCGTCGGCGTCATCGGCCTGCAGATCTCCGGCTCCTCGCACTGACCGCACCGGTCCCGCTCACCGCCCGCGCCGTACCGGCGGGTCGAGCAGACCGCGGATCAGCTGGCCGATCCGCCGGCACGACTCCTCGTCGTCGGCGCTCGGCGCGATCACGTACGACAGCGTGAGCCGCAGCGCCGCCTCGCACGCCCAGCCGACGTCCTCCGGGAGCAGCCGCGGGCAGCCGTCGAACAGGACGGCGACCGTACGGGCGTGCAGCGCGGCCACCAGCCCCGCGCCCGGCACCGGCGAGGCGGCGCCGGGGCCGGTGAGGGCCGCGTGCAGCAGCGGGCTGCGGCGGGAGCTGTACAGCGTCCAGCGCGCGGCCGCGGCGAAGCAGTCCCCGGCGTCGCCGCCCGCAACACGTGCCGCCGCCAGCGCGGTGTCCAGGCCGGCGAGGAAGTCCTCGGCCTCGCGCCGGGCGAGCGCCCTGGCCAGGCCGTCCTTGCTGCTGAATTCGTTGTAGAGGGTCTGCCGGGACACCCCGGCGGCGGCCGCGACCTCGGTCATGCGCACCGCCGCCCAGGGCCGTTCGCCGAGCGCGGCGAAGGCGGCGTCCATGAGTGCGTCTCGCGCGGCAGGCATCAGCGCCTCCAGGCGGTGCCTCCGGGCCGCCACGGCGGGCGGCGGGTCGGACGGACAGGGCGTACGGGGAGAATTGACGCGCCGCCAGGGCCTGTCAAGGCCCCGCGTCACGGGCCGGCGGCCGGGGCCCGCGCTCACCGCCGCGCTACTGTTCGGCACATGCCCGACTACAACGACGACCTGCGGCTCGCCCACGTACTCGCCGACGCCGCCGACGCCGCGACCATGGCCCGCTTCCGGGCACTCGACCTCAAGGTCGAGACCAAGCCGGACCTGACGCCCGTCAGCGAGGCCGACAAGGAGGCCGAGGAGCTGGTCCGCGGCCAGCTCGGCCGGGCGCGGCCGCGCGACGCGGTGCTCGGCGAGGAGTACGGCACCAGCGAGGGCGCCGGCTCGCGCCGCTGGATCGTCGACCCCATCGACGGCACCAAGAACTACGTGCGCGGGGTGCCCGTGTGGGCCACCCTCATCGCGCTCGTGGTGCGCGGCGAGCAGGGCGACGAGGGCGTCGTCGGCGTGGTCTCCGCGCCGGCCCTCGGCCGCCGCTGGTGGGCCGCCGCGGGCAGCGGCGCGTACACCGGGCGCAGCCTGTCCTCCGCGACCCGGCTCCACGTCTCGAAGGTGAACCGCCTGGAGGACGCGTCCTTCGCGTACTCCTCGCTCAGCGGCTGGGAGGAGCTGGGCCGCCTCGACAACTTCCTCCACCTCTCGCGCAACTGCTGGCGCACCCGCGGCTACGGCGACTTCTGGCCCTACATGATGGTCGCCGAGGGCTCCGTCGACATCTGCGCAGAACCCGAGCTGAGCCTGTGGGACATGGCGGCCAACGACGTGATCGTCCGCGAGGCCGGCGGCCGCTTCACGTCCCTGGCCGGCACGCCGGGACCCTTCGGCGGCAACGCGGCGGCCTCCAACGGCCTGCTGCACGACGAGCTGCTCGGCTACCTGGGCGACGACTCCTGACCCGGCGTGCGGGCGCGCACCCCGCCCGCACGCACCTCCGCGCGCGGGCCGAGTGAGGTGCGCGCCCCCTTCCCTCCGCCCCCAGCGCGTGTGACGATGAAAGCGCCGCCGCTTGTGAATTTGTGAAGCCTTTCACGGGCACTCCACAGGGACGCAGCCGGCCCGGCACGCACGACCGCCGCACACGCCAGGAGGTGCCTGCCCATGCTGGTCCGCGACGCGATGAGCACGGTGGTTCTCACCATCGGCCCCGCACACACACTCCGCCAGGCCGCCCAGCTGATGTCCGCCCGCCGGGTCGGCGCGGCCATCGTCCTCGACACCGACAACGACGCCTGCGGGCTCGGCATCCTCACCGAGCGCGACGTCCTCGACGCGGTCGGGGCGGGCATGAGCCCCGACGAGGAACCGGCCCACGCCCACACCACGACCGACGTCGTCTTCGCCGCACCCCAGTGGACCCTGGAGGAGGCGGCCGCCGCGATGGTCCGCGGCGGATTCCGCCACCTCGTCGTCCTCGACGGCGCCGCGCCGGTCGGCGTCGTCTCCGTCCGCGACATCCTCCGCGTCTGGGCCGTCGCCGGCTCACCGGCCCCGGTGTAGGGGTTCGCCACCGCGGGGGCGGTGCCCTCAGGGACGCGGGGACGCGCTCCGCCGCAGCCGCGCCCGGGGCCTCCACGGCCGCCCGGCGGCCGCCCCACCGCACGGTGGTGAGCTCACAGACGGGCGGCGGCGCGGCGGACGGCGGGCTCGGGGCGCACCGAGCCGAGCCGGCGGATCTCCGGCGGGACCCCGCCCGCCGCCCGCGCGGCGAACGCCGCGAAGACCTCCCGGGCGACCCCGGGATCGGAGTCGCGGGCCAGCGGCCCGAGCAGGGCCACGAGTTCGGCCCGCGGCGCCAGCCGCCCCACCGCGTGCACCGCGGCCCGCCGCACCGCGGCGGGTGCGGGCCGCCGCCGGTCCAGCAGCCGCATGAGCACGGGCACGTCACCCGCGTCACCGCACTCCCCCAGCCCGGCGGCGAGGCCCGCGAGATGCCGGGCCGGCGTCGTCCGCCCCGCGCGGGCGATCTGCCGCCGGTAGACGGCGGACGGCGGCTCGCCGCGCCCGTACAGCAGCCAGCGTGCCGTCGCCCGTACCACGCGCGCGCGGTCCGCCAGCGGGGCGACCAGCCGGGTGGCGGGCACGTCGAGGGGCAGCGCGGCGACGGCGAGTTCGCGGACGGCCGCGTCGCGGGCCTGGAGGAGCCGGGCCGCCTGGCCGGGGTCGAGGTCGAGCAGCCGCTGCGCGCACAGCGTGCGGCATCCCTGGTCGTGGTCGTGCAGCGCCGTGCCGAGCAGGTCGCCGCAGCCGTACTCGCCCGCCTCCAGGGCGAGCGCGAGGCCGAAACGGCGGGCGGGGCCGTCCGGGTCGGCGGCGAGCGCGCGCAGCGCGCGGCGGTACGGGGGGCGGCACAGCAGCCTGCGGTAGTCGGTGAGGAGGGAGGCCGTACGGCGGCGGCCCGCGAGCCGCAGCAGGACGCGGACGGCGGCGGCCACCTCGTCGGGGGCGGTCCGTGCGAGCAGCGCGGCCGTCGCCCGGGCCCTGACCGGCTCGACCCAGTCGGCGCTGCGCAGCGCGAGACCGGCCGCGGCCACGGGGCCGCCGCGCCCGGCGAGTGCCGTGACGGCGGCCTCCCGGACGTGCCCGTCGGACGCGAACGACCGCAGGAGCAGGCCGAGTCCGTCCCCGCCCGCGGCCTGCGGGGTGCCCGTGCGGCGGGCGGCGAGGTCGAGGCGGAGCAGCAGCCGCGGCGGGGCCGCGGCCAGCGCGGCGAGGGCGGCCTCGCGCTCGCCCGGTGCGCCCTGGACGGGCAGCCCGAGCAGGCGGCGGAGCAGTGCGTCCGCGGCCGCGGGCCCGCCGCGCTCCGCCACTTCGCACCACGCGGCCCAGCGTGCGCGGGCCTCGGCTGCCGCATCGCCTCGGTCCCGCCGGTTCCGCCTCCGCAGCCACCGCCACACACGCGCCTCCTGAGGATCCGTCAGTTCATCCTCTCTTCAGCATTCCCTTCCGCGGTGCCCGCCTCCACCGGGTATGCCCGGACTTTGCCCGAACCAGAACAAAAAACGAAGGCCCGGAGGCAATGCCTCCGGGCCTTCGTCCATGGTAGCGGGGACAGGATTTGAACCTGCGACCTCTGGGTTATGAGCCCAGCGAGCTACCGAGCTGCTCCACCCCGCGTCGTTGTGCCCTTACCTTAGCCCAGGCCGTTTGATCAGCGCAAATCCCTTCCCGGAGGGGGACAGCGGAGCAGCACGGGCCTCCCCCGCACGGCAGTCCCCCGCAGGGCTGCGCCCCGGGAAGACGGCGGCCCCCGGGGCGTACCCGGCGGCGCGGGCGCAGCCTGGAGCGGGCCCGTGGCGGCGGGCCCCGCGGGCTACGCGGTGAGCTCGCTCGTCAGCGCAGCCGTCAGGCGGCCGGCGCGTTCGGCGACCTCCGCCGGGCCGCAGTCCATGGCGCGGGCGCACCAGTTCTGCGCGTCGGCGAGGCGGCCGTGGCGCGCGGAGAGGAGGGCGAGACGCAGGGCCGCGCGGCCGTGGCCCGCGTCGGCGGCGCGGGTCCACCACAGCGCGGCCTCGGGCTCGCTGCCCTCGCGGGCCAGCAGCAGGCCGAGGTTGAAGGCCCCGTTGCGGGAGCCGGCCTCCGCCGCCAGGCGGTACCAGTGCGCGGCCAGCTCGATGTCGCCGCGCTGTGCGGCGGTCATGCCGAGCCGCACCTGCGCGCGGCTGTGCCCCTGCCGCGCGGCCCGCTCGTACCACTCCGCGGCCTCGTCGCCGAAGGCCTCCGCGCCCTCGAACTCGCGGGCGCGGGCGTCGAGGAGCGCGCCGAGGCGGAAGGCGGCCTCGGGGCTGCCGCCGCCGGCGGCGCAGCGCAGGTGGCGTTCGGCTCCGTGGTGGTCGCCCTCGCGCTGGAGGGCGATGGCCACCTGGAGCGCGGCTCCGGCGTGCCCGGCCGCGGCGGCGCGGTCGTACCAGACGCGTGCGGCGGCCGGCTCGTCGCGCCCGGCGTAGAGGATGCCGAGGTTGAAGGCGGCGTCGATGCTGCCGGCCTCCGCGGCCTTGGAGAACCACGGCTCGGCCCCCTCGGCGTCGCCGTGCTGGAGCAGCAGGACGGCGAGCGCGTTGGCGGCCTCCCGGTGCCCGGCGTAGGCGGCCTTGCGGTACCACTGCTCGGCCTGCGGGGCGCGGTCCTGGCCGGCGCACAGCAGGCCGAGGTTGTAGGCGCCGTTGATGTCGCCCGCCTCCAGGGCGGCGCGGTACCAGCGCTCGGCGGTCTGCGGCTCGCCCTCCTGGGCGTGCAGCGCGCCGAGCGCGTTGGCGGCGTTGCCGTCCCCGGCCTGGGCGGCGCGGCGCCACCAGGTGGCGGCCTGGTCGATATCGCCGGAGTCGCGCAGCAGGAAGCCGAGCGCGCAGGCGGCCTTGGCCTCGCCGTCGCGCGCGGCGGTGAGGTACCAGTGCGTGGCCTCCTTGGTCTCGCCGCGCTCCTCCAGCAGATTCCCCAGCCGGAGGGCGGCACGGCGGTGGCGGCGCGCGGCGGCCTGCCGGAACCACTGCTCGGCCTCGTGGCTCTCGCCGCGGGCCGCGCAGAAGCGGGCCAGGCGGTAGGCGGCCTCGCGGTGGCCGTGTTCGGCGGCGGCGCGGAACCACCGCTCGGCCTCCCCGTCCCGCCGGTGGTCGAGGAGGTCGGCGAGCGCGTAGGCGCCCAGCACGTGGCCGGACTCGGCGGCCTGGCGCAGCCAGTACTCGGCGCCGGGCTCGTCGCCGCGCTCGCGGTAGTGCCGCCCGAGGGCGTGCGCGGCGGCGGCGGAGCCGGCGACGGCGGCGATGCGCCACCACCCGGCGGCCTCGTCGGCGCGGCCGCGCTGGTGCAGCAGCAGGCCGAGGTTGTTGGCTGCGGGGCGGTCGCCGTGCTGGACGGCGGCGCGCAGGTACGGCTCCGCGCCGTCGAGGTCGCCGCGGCGCAGCAGCAGGGTGCCGAGCGCGCTCATGGCGCCCGGGTCGCCGTGGTCGGCGGCACGGCGGTGGCGGGCCTCTATTTCCGCCTCCTCGCGCAGCGCGAGGGTGTCCTCGTCGGGCAGCTCGAAGGGCGCGCCCTCGTCGTCCACGGCTCCGGCGGGCAGCCCGGCAGCGCGTGCGATGTCGGCGGCGGTGAGGGCGACGGGGACGCCCGGCGTGACCGGTTCTGCGGCGCGGGGGGCGGGGAGCAGGGCGGCGGCGGACGTGGTGGCGTGCGGGCCGGCGGGCGCGCCCGGGAGCAGGGCCTCCGGGGCGGACGGGTCAGTGGTGGCGGGCAGCATGAGCTCCCCCGCCGGACCGTGGCGGCCACGGTTCTGACGAGTGTTCAGCAGTCTTGCACCATCCCCCATGAGCTCCATCGTCGCACCACCCGCTAACGGCGTACACCTGGTATACCCCAACCCGCCGGTCTCTACAGCGTTTTGTCGACTTCCCGACATGACGTCACACAAAACTCCCCTTCCCCGGATTCACTCGAACAAGCGAAGAGGCCCGAAGTCGCTTGACTTCGGGCCTACTTGATTCCACAGCAGGGACCGGCGGCAAACCCGCAGCTGCCAGGCCCCACGGGCCCGGCGGGCCGCCGGGCAGCTCCGCCCCGCGTCGATCGGCACCCGGCAATCTAGCAGAGCGCACGACCTCCGCGTGACCGGGCGTCACGCTGCGTGCTCACCCCCAGGGGGGACCTGCGGGCGGGCCCGAGACCCGCCCCGTCCCCTTCTCCGGCGGCACCGGGGACCACGTACGGCCGCACACGCACCGAGACCCCTCCGGCCGGAAGCCGGAGGGGTCTCGTCTTGTAGCGGGGACAGGATTTGAACCTGCGACCTCTGGGTTATGAGCCCAGCGAGCTACCGAGCTGCTCCACCCCGCGTCGTTGTGTGTTCACAGTATCACGGTACGGACGCCGCCGGGTTCAGTCACCGCCCCCGGCGGTCGGCACGGGGGCCGGTGCGGGCGGCGCCGACGCCGGCGGGGAGCCGGGGGACGGCAACGCCTGGGGGGTCGCCGTGGCCTTCTCCGCCGTCCGCGCCGCCTCCAGCGCCGCGTCCAGCCGCCGCTGCGCGGCGTCGTAGGCGGCCCGGTCGCCCCTGCGCTCGGCGCCCTGCCGGTCGCTGTAGGCCTGCCGCGCGTCGGCCAGCGCCTGGCCGAGGGAGGCGTCGGGGTCCGCGCCGGGCGTGCCGGGTTCCTTGGCGGCGTTCCTGGTGGCGTCCTTCGTCGCGTTCCCGGCCGCGGCCGGGCCGAGCAGGTCGTCGAGGGCCTCGGCCAGCGTCGGCCGGTAGCTCGTGCGGTCGCCGTAGACCGCCGCGACGCCGCTCAGTTTCGGGAAGTCCTCCCCGGCGGCACGCGCGTAGACCGGCTCGACGTACAGCAGCCCGCGGTCCAGCGGGATGGTCAGCAGGTTGCCGTGGACGACCGTGGGGGCCTTGCCGGCGCGTTCGAGCCCGTTGGCGGCCGGGGCGGAGCGGCCCGCGGCGTCGATCGCCGACTGGACGGCGGCCGGGCCGCCCGGGCCGGAGCCGGCGGATATCCGCAGCAGCCGGATCGTGCCGTAGCCGGAGCTGGTGGCATCGGCGTCGACGGCCATGAAGGCGCTCGTGCTCCCGCCCTCGGCGGGGGTGAAGGTGCTGGTGAGCGAGTAGGTCTTGGCGCTCTGCCGGGGCATCCGCAGGTCCAGGTAGTACGGCGGCACCGCCTTGCCGGCCTTGGCCGCCGGGTCGTCCGGCACGTCCCACACCTGGCCGGGCGCGCCGAAGTCCGCGGCCCTGGTGACGTGGTAGGTGGTGAGCATCGCACGCTGCACCTTGAACAGGTCCTGCGGGTAGCGCAGGTGGGGCAGCAGGCCGGCGGGGATGTCCGCTTTGGGCCTGACGGTGTGCGGGAAGGCCTTCATCCAGGTCCTCAGCACCGGGTCCTGCTCGTCCCACTGGTAGAGGGTGACCGTGCCGTCGTAGGCGTCGACCGTGGCCTTGACCGAGTTGCGGATGTAGTTGACCTGGTCCTGGCCGGTGAGGACCTGGCGGCGGCTGTCGGTGAGCGAGTCGGCCGTCGCGTCGCCGAGGGTGGTGCGGGTGGCGTACGGGTAGTCGTCGCTCGTGGTGTAGCCGTCCACGACCCACAGCACCTTGCCGCCCACGACCGTCGGGTAGGCGTCGCCGTCGATCGTCAGCCAGGGCGCGACCGCCGCGACGCGCTCCTTGGGCGTGCGGTTGTAGAGGATCCTCGACTTCTTGCCGATGGCGTCGGAGGAGAGGATGCGGGGCTCGCCGAGGCTGATCGCGTACGCGGCGCGGGTCAGCGGATTGCTCAGACTGACACCGCCCTTGCCCCGGTACGTCGTCCCGCCGCCCTTGGCGCCGTCCGTCCCGTCGTGCTCGGGGGTGCCGCCGCCGACGATGGCGTACTGCCGGGTCTGCTCGCCGAAGTAGATCCGCCGCTGGTAGTCGCCGGACGGGCCGAGGGTGCTCATGTCCTGGCCGCCGAAGACGGGGGTGCCGTCGCTGCTGGTGGTGCTGCCGTCCGCGGTGACGACGCCGTAGCCGTGGGTGTAGACGAGGTGGTCGTCGGTCCAGTCGCCGTGCGGTATGCCGTCGCTGTTCAGCTCCCGGACGCCGACGACGGTGTCCTTGCTGGTGCCGCCGTCCCGGTAGCGGTCGACGTCCAGCGTGGAGGGGAACTCGTAGGAGGAGCTGCCGCGCTGCAGTGCCTGGAAGGCGGGCGAGACGACCGTGGGGTCCAGCACCGTGGGGCTCGCCGCGTCCTCGGCCTCCTGGCGCAGGCTGCCGTCCGCGCCGGGCGCCTGCGGGGCGGCGGACGTGCCGGGGTACTGCGTGACCCGGGCGTCCGCCAGGCCGTACGCGGCGCGGGTGGCGTCCAGGTTCTCCTGGACGTACGGCGCCTCCTTGGCGGCTTCGTGCGGCAGCACCTGGAACTTCTGCATGACGGCCGGGTAGAGCCCGCCGATCAGGATCGCCGAGAACACCATCAGGCCGAAGCCGACCGCCGGCAGCGTCCAGGTGCGCCGCCACGCGGTGGCGAAGAAGAGCAGCGCGCAGATCACCGCGATGAAGAAGAGGATCGTCTTGGCGGGCAGGTAGGCGTTGGCGTCGACGTACCGCAGGCCCGTCCAGCCGCGGACGCCGCGGTGGCCGCCGGAGCGCACGGCGAGGCTGTAGCGGTCCAGCCAGTAGGCGGCCGCCTTGAGGGAGACGAACAGGCCGAGCAGGACCGCCAGGTGCGCGGTGGCCGCCCCGGTCACGCGCGCGCCGGGCGAGGTGAAGCGGATCCCGCCGTACAGGTAGTGCACGACCACGGCGCCGACGAGGGAGAGCACCACGAGGGCGAAGCCGAAGCCGACGAGGAAGCGGTAGCAGGGCAGCTGGAAGGTGTAGAAGGACACGTCCTTGTGGAACTGCGGGTCCCTGGTGTGGAAGGGCGTCGAGTGCGCCATCAGCAGCCAGGAGCGCCACTGGCCGGCCGCAGCGCTGCCCGCGACGATCCCGAGCGCCCCGCAGATCCCGGCGAGCGCCCACGCCCGGTAGGGCGCCAGGCCCATCCGGTAGCGGTCCAGGCTCAGCTCCTCGCTGGACATGGCGCTCAGCGGCGGGCGCAGCCGGTGGGCCAGGTACATGTTCAGGCCGACACCGAGGGCCATCAGCAGGCCGAAGCCGGCGAAGAGCGCGGCCTTGGTGCGGGTCATGGTGGAGAAGACCGACGAGTAGTGCACCGATCGGTACCAGAGCAGATCCGTCCACAGGCCCGAGACGACGACGAGCCCGGTCATCAGCACGGCGAGGACACCGAGGACGAGGATGAGCGCGACGGCCGCGCGGGAATGGCGCCCGGGCCCTCTGCTGCGCCCTGCCGCCCCCGCGCCGCCGCGGTCGGGCATCTGGAATACCAAGGGTTGCGCACCTCGAATAGTGGCGAATGTCGGCTTTTGTCCGCTGGTCCCGGGTCGGACTCCCACACATGCAACTTCACCACGCTTTGGCCGGTTCCCGATTCCGGCAGGGGAAGGGGGAGGATACGCACCATGTCCAACAACGCGACCGAAGGAACGCCGCTCGCGGCGAACCCGCTGACCCGTGCCGTCCTGGAGATCGACGCCTACGCCTCGGGGCTCGGCTGGGACCAGCCCGCCCGGCTGTTCGCCCTCGTCGACACCGCCCGGCTGAGGTCCCAGGAGCCCACGCTCGCCGAACAGCTCGGCCTGGCCGGCGAGGAGGAGGCCGCAGCGGCGGGGGCGCTCACCCCGATCGAGCAGGACGAGCTGCCGGAGGGCGCGCCCCTCGACGAGTTCCTCGCCACCATCGCCTGGCCCGACGTGATCACCGGCTGCGCCCTGACGGTGGAGCGGCTGATGCTGCCGCCCTCCGCCGAGGCGGCGATCCCGAAGGGCATGGACGACGCGTCGCTGTCCGCCTGGGTGGCCGCGCACCCGGAGCGGCAGGAGGTGCGGATGACGGTCGCGGTGCTGCGGGACGGCGCCCGCGAGTCGGCGGTGCGGCTGCGGTCCAAGGACACCCCGTCCGAGGTGCTGACCGGCGGCGGACTGGTGCCGGGGCTGGCCGACGCGCTGGCGGCGACCTTCGAGGCGTAGGGGGCGCGCCGGCCGCCGGGCGGCGTCAGCCCTTCGTGCAGCTGGGCAGTGCCGCGGTGTCGCCGGACTTGATGTCCGCCAGCGCCTTCACCGCGTCGCCCAGGGTCGTGATCTTGACCAGGGTGAGGCCGCCGGGGATGTCCTTGGCGGCCTCGCCGCAGTTGTCGGCGGGCGTCAGGAAGTACTGGGCGCCCTTGTTGCGGGCGCCGATCGTCTTGAGGCTGATGCCGCCGATCGGCCCGACGGTGCCGTCGTCGTCGATCGTGCCCGTGCCCGCCACGAAGTGGCCGCCGGTCATGCTGCCCGGGGTCAGCTTGTCGATGATGCCCAGCGCGAACATGGTGCCCGCACTCGGGCCGCCGACGTCCGCGAGCTTGATGTCGATGCTGAACGGGAAGAGGTGCTCGACACCGGCCTGGATGCCGACCACGGCCCGCTTCGGACCGGTGTCGGCCGACTGCCGGGTGGTGATGGTGATCTTCCTGCCGGGCACGGCGTCCACCTTCTTGCCCTTGGCCTGCGCGGCGGGGACGACCGTGAAGACCACCGGCTCGCCCGGCTTGTGCCTGGTGACCAGCGTCGCGACGTCGTCGGGCTGCTCGACCGCGGTGCCGTCGACGGCCTTGATCACGTCGCCGGCGTGCAGCACACCCTGCGAGGCGCCGCCGCTGACCACCGCGGCCACCACGACACGGGAGGGCACCGGGATGTGCAGCTGCTTCAGCGCCGCCACCTTGGCGCTGTCCTGCGACTGCGTGAACTCCTCGGCGTTCTGCTGGTCGGCCTGCTCGGCCGTCTGGCCCTTGGGGTAGAGCGTGTCGTGCTCGACGACCTTGTCGTCGTGCCGCAGCCAGCCGAAGACCGACTCGACCAGGTTCATGCGGTAATCGGCACCGGTGACCCGGACCGTGGTCATGTTCAGGTGCCCGTCCGCGGGATAGGTCTTGCGCCCCGAGATCTGGATCACGGTGTCGCCGCCGTACGTCCCCAGGGTGTTCACGGTGGGGCCGGGGGACATCTCGGAGTAGGGCGTCGGGACGAGCAGCGCGACGCCGAGCAGCGCTATCAGCGTGAGCGTCGAGGTGATCAGCGTCGCGGTACGACTGGGCATGGAACGACAGTACGGGACCGGTGCGCGGTCCGGCCCCCCGGGTGAGCCCGGAAGGGTAGCCGGCGGGCGGCCGCCGGCCAGGCCCCGCACGGCGCGCCGGCAGGCCGCGTACCGCCCCGGCACGACGCCCGTACGGGCCTCAGACGGGCTCGGCGTCGGTCTCGTCCGTCTCGCCCTTGTTGACCTTCAGCGGCGGCCGCTCACCGGGCTGCATGGCCGTGCGGAAGCGCTCGTATCCGGCCAGCGACGCACCGTCGGCGTGGGTACGGCCGCGGGCGGCCCAGCGGGCCCAGACCACGGCGACCAGCACGCCGAACAGGGGGATGACCAACCACGCAAGTGCCGCCACGGTGAACTCCCGACCCGACGCATGACGAAAAGCGTCATAACCGACCTATGAGCAGATTAACGACCTGCCAGGTCAACGCTCGGCCGGGGCGCGGGGTTACGCAACCGGAATTCCCCCTGGCAGCGCACCCGTCCGCACGGCGGCGCGGGGGCG
Source organism: Streptomyces sp. NPDC020983 (assembly GCF_044333485.1). Classification (NCBI taxonomy): domain Bacteria; kingdom Bacillati; phylum Actinomycetota; class Actinomycetes; order Kitasatosporales; family Streptomycetaceae; genus Streptomyces; species Streptomyces sp. NPDC020983. The sequence continues at coordinate 124,995 of NZ_JBIRRA010000013.1, forward strand.
GCTCAGACGCCGACCCACTCCTCGGTGCCGTCGGCGAAGACCTGCCGCTTCCAGATGGGCACCTGGCTCTTGAGGTCGTCGATGAGCCGGCGGCTGGCCGCGAAGGCCTCACCGCGGTGCGGGCAGGACACCGCCACGATCACCGCGAGGTCGCCGACCCGCAGCTCGCCCACCCGGTGGACGGCCGCGAGCGCGGTGACCGGGAAGTCCGCCGCGACCTTCTCCGCGACCTGCCGCAGCGCGTCCTCGGCGGAGGGGTGGGCGGTGTACGCGAGGCCGGTCACGGCCGCGCGGGAGCCGCCGTCGTGGTCGCGCACCGTCCCGACGAAGAGCGTCGTGCCGCCCGCCGCGTCGTCGCCGACCGCCGCGAAGACCTCGTCCAGCGACAGCGGGGTGTCACGGACGGCCAGCAGCCGGATCGGCCCGGTGGGGGCGGTGGAGGTCATACGGGCCATAGTTCCTCATCCTCCCGCGCCGCGGAAAGGCGCCTGCGGTGTGTCCTCGGCCTCCCGCCTCCTGCCCGCCCCCGGCCCGTTCAGATGCCGCGCCGCCTGCGCGCCCGGCGGACCAGCGCCGCCGTGCCGACCAGCGCGACCGTGGCGCCCGCCGCTCCCAGCGTGGTGGCGTCCTTGCGGCCCAGCCGCCGCCCGGCGACGGAATTGCGGCCCGCGACCTCCTTGAGCAGCTCGGCGAGCACCTCCTCGTTGGTCCACCGCGGCCGCCAGCCCGACTCGTGCAGCCGGCTGCCGCTGACCACCCACGGGTGCATGGTGTAGGCGAGGTCGCCCGCGGGCGAGGGCGTCAGCCCCAGCCGGTGCAGCCGGGAGGCGGCGCCGAAGGCGATGGCCGGCGGCAGCTCCATGCGCCGGATGCCGCTCAGCTCCTCGACCTCCTCCTGCTCCAGCCAGCCGTCGCAGCCGACGGCCATCTCCCCCTCGACCTTCTCCAGCACGGCGTGCTCCAGTGCCGACACCAGGTCCTCGACGTGGCAGAACTGCCAGCAGGGGCGGCTGCCCGCGACGACCAGCAGCCGCGGCGACTCGAAATACCGCGTCAGGGCGGTGTCCGTGCCGCCGACGAGCACCGCGGGGCGCAGGATCGTGACGTTCAGGCCGGGGTGCGCGCGGGGGGCGCGGCGGCCCAGCCGCTCGATCTCCAGCAGGTCGTCGACGAAGCTGGCCTCGGACGTCGCCCGCAGCGGCGCGTCCTCGGCGAGCGGCACGTCGTTGTCGGCCTGGGCCCCGTAGACCATCGCCGAGGTGCACAGCACGACCCGGCGCACCCCGGCCGCCGCGGCGGCCGTGAGCACGGTCTGGGTACCGCGCACGTTGAAGGCCGAGCGGGCCCTGGGGTCGGACTCGAGGTCGAGGTCCACCGCGAGGTGCACCACCACGTCCGCGCCGCGCAGCCGGTCGGCGACGGCCGGATCGCGCACGTCGAGCACCCGCCAGACCGCCTCCGGCACCTCCCCGCGCCGCTCGTCGATCGCCACCACCTTCCTGACCTCGTCGGACTCGGTCAGGCGGCGGGCCAGCGCCAGCCCGACGCCGGACGCGGCACCGGTGATCGCGACCACCGGCCCCGCGCCGTTCCGGGCGGCGCTCCGCTCTGGGCGAACGTGTCCATCTGGGGAACTCACCGGGTGTCTCCCACGGTTGTCTCAGTTACGTACGCGGCCTTGCGTACGCGGCCCGTACCCGCCACGCACGCAGCCATCCTGCCGGACAGGTGTCTAGGCTTGGAGGTACAGCCCATCACACCCGGCCGACCACGACAGCCCACCACGACACAGATCCGAGGAATCCCGTGAGCGACATCCCATTCGGATTCGGCGTCCCTCCGGAGGAGCCCGAGGACGGCGACGAAGGCAAGCAGCACAAGGGCGGCGGGGAGGGCGGTGCCGCCGGAGGCGGCGGCGGCGCGGCGAATCCGTTCGGTTTCGGAGGCGGCGGCCCCTTCGGGGGCGGTCCCTTCGGCGCCGGGGGCGAGAATCCCTTCGCGGCGATGTTCCCGGGGTTCGGCGCGATGAACCCGGGCGACCTGGGCGCCGCCTTCCAGCAGCTCGGCCAGATGCTCTCCTACGACGGCGGCCCGGTGAACTGGGACATGGCGCGGGACATCGCCCGGCAGACCGTCGCCCAGGGCACGGCGGACGGCACCAAGGACTCCTCGGTGGGCCGCGCCGACCGCGCGTGGGTCGAGGAGGCGGTGCGGCTGGCGGATCTGTGGCTGGACGGGGTGACGTCGCTTCCCTCGGGCGCCGGCAGCGCGGTGGCCTGGAGCCGCGCGGAGTGGGTCGAGGCCACGCTCCCGGTGTGGAAGGACCTGGTGGACCCGGTCGCCGAGCGCGTCGCGGGCGCCATGGGCGACGTGATGCCCGAGGAGATGCAGGCCATGACCGGGCCGCTGCTCGGCATGATGCGCTCGATGGGCGGCGCGATGTTCGGCTCCCAGATCGGGCAGGCGCTCGGCACGCTGGCCGGCGAGGTCGTCGGCTCCACCGACATCGGGCTGCCGCTCGGCCCCGCGGGCAAGGCCGCGCTGCTGCCGGCCAACGCGGCGGCGTTCGGCGCCGGGCTCGGCGTGCCGATGGAGGAGGTGCGGCTCTACCTCGCCCTGCGCGAGGCCGCCCACCAGCGGCTCTTCGCACACGTGCCGTGGCTCCGGGCCCATCTGTTCGGCGCCGTCGAGGGCTACGCGCGGGGCATCAAGGTCGACACCGCGCGGCTGGAGGAGGCGATCGGCCAGCTCGACCCGACGCAGCCCGAGCAGCTCCAGGAGGCCCTGCAGGGCGGCATGCTGCAGCCCGAGGACACCCCGGAGCAGAAGGCGGCGCTCGCCCGGCTGGAGACGGCGCTCGCGCTCGTCGAGGGCTGGGTGGACGCGGTGGTGCACGCCGCCGCGGCCCCGCACCTGCCGTCCGCGGGCGCGCTGCGCGAGACGCTGCGCCGCCGCCGGGCGACCGGCGGGCCCGCCGAGCAGACCTTCGCGACGCTGATCGGCCTGGAGCTGCGGCCGCGCCGGCTGCGGGACGCCTCCCGGCTGTGGGCGTCGCTCACGGACGCGCGCGGGGTCGACGGGCGGGACGGCCTGTGGGCGCACCCGGACATGCTGCCGACGGCCGGGGACCTCGACGACCCCGACGGCTTCGTGCACCGCGAGAACCTCGACATCGACTTCTCCGAGCTGGACCGGATGCTGGGCGAGGCCGCGGGCCCGCAGGCCTCCGGCGACACCGGCAGCACCGGCAGCACCGGCAGCACCGGCGACGAAGAAAGCGCCGACAGCGCCGAGGACGACGGCGGGGACGGCGGCGGTCCCGCGGACGGCCCGGCGAAGGGCGACAGCAGCAAGTGAGCGCACTGTACGCGGACGCCGTCGGCGTCCTGGAGGGCTGGCAGGCGCCCTCCGCCGAGCAGGACGTGCTGCGCAAGGACTACCTGGCGCATCTGGCGGCGCGCGGCGACGAGGGACTGTGGAAGCCGTGCTCGGCCGGGCACATCACCGCGAGCGCGCTCGTCGTGGACCCGCCGCGGGAGCGGGTGCTGCTGACGCTGCACGCCACGCTCCGGATGTGGCTCCAGATGGGCGGCCACTGCGAGCCCGAGGACACCGCGCTCGCGCAGGCCGCGCTGCGCGAGGCCACCGAGGAGTCGGGACTCCCCGGCCTGCGGCTGCTGGCACCGCAGCCCGTGCGGCTGGACCGGCACCTGACGCCCTGCGCGTGGCACCTGGACGTGCAGTACGCGGCGCTCGCCCCGGAGGACGCCCTGCCGGTCATGAGCGACGAGTCGCTCGACCTGCGGTGGTTCGGCTACGACGAGGTGGCGGACGTCGCCGACACCTCGGTGCGGACACTGCTGGCGGAGACCCGCGCGCTGCTGTGAGCGTGCCGGAGGGCCGGGGGACGACATGCGCCCCCGGCCCTCCCGGCCTTTCCTGAGCTCTAACCGGGCCCTCAGTTCGACCAGATGTTGCCGGCGTTCTGCCCGCGGGCGCCCTGCTGGCCCACGCCGTACTGGGCGCGCAGCCCGCTGCCGATCTCGGCGTGCTGCGGCGGCATCTGCTCGCTGGGCTGCACCAGGACGTAGCCCTGCCCGACGAAGTTGAGCTCCCAGCCCTCGCCCGTGCTGCCGCGGCGCCGCCACACCGAACTGCTGCTCGTCTGGGCCTGCATCTGGACCCGCAGGCTGCTGGACCAGGCGACGACGGCGTCCGCGTCGCACGACACGTACGTGTCCGGGGTGACCTGCATCAGCAGCGGCTTGCCCGAGGTCATGAGGGCGACCTTGCCGCTGCCCGCGATGTTGAGGTTGTACTGGCCCGTGCCGGACAGGCCGAACTGGCTGTCCACCGCGATGACGTCCCAGTGCAGGCCGGAGTCGAGGGCGAGGACGTAGGCGCTGTCCACCGTCAGGCCGTCGCGGTCGACGTCGAGGATGTGGATGTGCTGCGCCAGGTTGGCCAGGTAGACGGTGCCCTGTCCGGAGCAGCGCATCAGGTCCAGCCCCTCGCCCGTACGGTGGCGGGCGCCGCGCTGCTGGTGCGACTGGTATTCGCCGTCGAACTCGATCATCCCCTGGTAGGCGACCATCGAGCCCTTGCGGGCCAGGCAGTCGGGCCCGGTGCTGCCGTCGAGGCGCACCCGCAGCAGGTACGGGTTCTGCAGGCTGTAGTGGTCCTGGTTCTGGACCTCGGTGTACGCGAACAGCGGACTCTGCATGACGTGTCGCTCCCCCTCAGCCCCGCGCCCGCAGGCGGTCGGTGCTGTCCTCGCTCGGCTGTACCACCACGAAGCCCTGCCCGGAGAAGGCGATCTGGAAGGCCTCCCCGCTGCCCCGCCCGATGAGCGAGCCGGCCCTGAAGCTCCGCTTGGCCTTCATCTTCAGGCCGGACGACCAGGCCACCAGCGCGTCCGGGTCCACGTACGTCTCGTCCTCGCCGCGGCCGCAGTCGACCACGATCGGGGTGCCGCGGGAGGTGACCGCCACCCAGCCGCTGCCGGACACGCCGACGTTGAACAGGCCCTGCCCGGCGAATTTGGCCAGGCCCTTGACCCGCTCGACGCCCCAGCTCAGATGGGCGTCGAAGGCGAGCAGGTTGGTGCCGTTGACCGACACCGACTCGTTGTTCAGGTTCAGGCACACCACGTCGGCGCCGTAGTCGGCCAGGTAGAGCAGGCCGTCGCCGCTGCACTTCATGAGGGGTGCGCCCTCACCCGTCAGCCACGCCGAGGCCATCTGCCGCACCGCCGGGGGATTCGGCTCGTACTGCACGAAGCCCTCGTAGGCGACCATCGAGCCGGTGCGCGCGAAGAGGTCCTGGCCGGTCACCATGGCGACCCTGAGCATGTGGGAGCCGTGGTTCTCCATCCGGGCCGCGACCGGGGTGGGTGCGAAGCCCGCGATCATCTGCTGGTCCATGGCGGGTCACACCTCGTAGGGCTGGACGACGATGAAATTGCCGGGAGCGCCGCGGAACTGGAGGTTCACGGTCTCGCCGCTGTGGCCGGGGTAGGCGCTCCTGCGCAGCCGCACCTGGCTGGAGACGATCACCTGGGCACCCGCCGACCACGCCACGATGGCGTTGCTGTCGGCGTAGGTGGTCGGGGTGACGGGCAGCACCACCGGGGTGCCGTGGGTCTTGACGACGACCGTGCCCGTCCCCTGGAAGAGCATGGTGAACAGCGCGCCGCCGGGGATGCCGTGGCCCTCGATCCGGCGCACCTCGTGCTGGAGGCCCTCGTCGAAGGCCAGCACGTTCTCCGCGGAGACGCAGATGGCGTCGTTCTGCAGCTCGATCGGGTGCAGGTAGGCGGCGTTCTCGGCGAAGAAGACCTGGCCGTTGCCGGTGCAGCGCATGAGCTGCATCTCCTGGCCCGTCATGTTGCCGACGATCCGGCCGGTGAAGCCCGCGCCCTTGTAGGCGAAGTCCACCTTGCCCTGGTAGAGCACCATGCTGCCCTGCCGGGCGAGGACGGCCTGACCGCCGCTCTGGGCGAGGTCGGCACGCATCATCTTCGGGTTCTGGGCCGTCCAGCGCTGGCCCGTGGGCAGCTCACGGTACTTCTGCATGGCGACCGCCAGGCCCGCGCCCTGCGCGGGGACGGGCGGCTGGCCGTACCCGGCGGCCGGAGGCCGGCCGAAGGCGGGCGGCTGGCCGCCGAGGGGGGGCTGCGCGTATCCGGGCGGGGGCTGCTGGCCGTATCCGGCGGGCGGGCCGGGGGGCTGGGCGTACCCCGGGGGGCCGGGCGGCGCGGGCTGGCCCGGGAAGGCGCCGGGCATGCCGGGCGTGGGGCCGGGGGGCGGCACCTGGCCGAAGGGCGGTGCGGCGGGCTGGCCGAGCGGGGCGACCATGGTGGGCGCCTGGTGGACGTCGCCGGGCGGGGTGCCGAAGGCCGGGGGCGCCGGAGCCGGGGCGGGCGGCGGAGTACCGAAGGCCGGGGGCGCCGGAGCCGGGGCCGGGGCGGGGGGCGCCGGGGGCGGGGCGAAGCCCGGGGCGGGGGCGGACGCGGCGGCGGGCGGGGCGAAGCCGGGGGCCGCGGAGGGCGCGGGCGCGGCCGGCTGCTCCTCGGCGACCTCGCCGCCGAAGTTCTGCAGCAGCGCGGCGAGACCGCCGTCGAAGCCCTGGCCGACCGCGGCGAAGCGCCACACGTCCTTGAGGTAGATGTCGGCGAGCATCACGGCGCGCTCGGTGGAGAACTCCGCGCCGGTGAACGAGTACCGCACGACCTCCTCGCCGCCCGCGACGAGCCGCAGGTAGCCGGGGCCGATCTGCGACATCTGGCCGTCGCCGTCGATCGTCGCGGTGAAGCTGAGCCTGTGCACCGAGGGGGGTATGCGGTCGAGCGTGACCCGGAAGGACTCGGTGTCGCCGGACTGCGGGCCGAGCAGCTGGATCGACTCCTCGGGCGACTTCGGCTGGTTGAAGAAGATGAAGTAGCGGTCGTCCGACAGCTCTTCCTTGGCGTCCAGGCCGAAGCAGCTGATGTCGAAGGTCAGGCCCGGGGCGGCGATCGAGACGCCGACGTAGAGGTCCGTACCCGCGGTCAGATCGCTGATCTTGGCCTTGTGGCCGCGCTGGAATTCCCTGGCCATGGATCGACCGGCCCCCATCCCGTCTGGCGTGCGTGTGCGTTGCGACAGGCTAACCGGTCGCACCGGCAGCGGCTATTCCCCCATGGCCTTCGGCGTCCGGAGGCCGTCCTCCCCGTCCCGGGCGCCCCTGGCCTCGCGGTCCGCGACCCCTTCCAGGAAGCCGCGGGCCCGCTCGGTGCGCGGGTAGCTCTCCAGCAGCTTCCAGAAGGCCGGGCCGTGGCCGGGGACGAGCAGATGTGCCAGCTCGTGCAGGAGCACGTAGTCGATGACGTACTCGGGCATGCCCCGCAGCCGGTGCGAGAGCCGGATGGTGCCCTCCGACGGCGTGCACGAGCCCCACCGGGAGTTCTGGTTGGTGACCCAGCGCACCGTGTCGGGCACGGCGCGTCCGCTGAGGTACTGTCCGGAGAGCCGCTCCGCGCGGGCGGCCAGCTCCGCGTCCCCGGGGGTGCGGCGGCTCTCCTGCGCGGCCAGCTTCTCCAGCATCACCGTCACCCAGCGCTGCTCCTCGGCAGCCGACATGCGGGCCGGGATCAGCACGACGGTGCGGTCGCCGTCGCGGTAGGCGGACACGGTCCGCCTTCGCCGGGCGCTGCGGCGCACTTCCACCGTGCTCGTCCGGTGGCCGCGGGCGGGCTGGCTGGCGAGATCATCGCGCGCTGGGTCGGCGGACACGCTGTCGACCGTACCTGCTGCCCGTCCGGGAAGTCCCGTCTCCAGGCCGGTTGCCAAGGGAATCACCTCGCTTCTTACGCATATTGAACGACTATTCCCCACACCCTGTGGATAACCCGTGCGGCGAGGCGGCCGGATACGGCAGTCTGGGCGAGTGAGCACGCAGAGTGACGGCGGACGTATCCTGACCGGCTCTTGACCGGGCAGGCGGCGCGGCCAGGCACAATTGGCGAGGTGACCGACGCGAAATGAGGCGCGCATGTCCGATCTTCCGCGCAAGGCTGTGACCCGCACCGCGAAGCTGGCTGCCCTGCCCCTGGGATTCGCCGGGCGGGCCACGCTCGGGCTCGGAAAGCGGCTCGGGGGCAGGCCGGCCGACGAGGTGGCCGTCGAGCTGCAGGAGCGCACCGCGGAGCAGTTGTTCAAGGTGCTGGGCGAGCTGAAGGGCGGGGCCATGAAGTTCGGCCAGGCCCTGTCGGTCTTCGAGTCGGCGCTTCCCGAGGACGTCGCGAGCCCCTACCGCGCGGCACTGACCAAGCTCCAGGAGGCGGCCCCGCCGCTGCCGGCCCGCACCGTGCACCGGGTGCTGGCCGAGCGGATGGGAGCGGACTGGCGGTCGCTGTTCGCCGAGTTCGAGGACACCCCGGCCGCCGCCGCCTCCATCGGGCAGGTGCACCGCGCGGTGTGGGGTGACGGACGCAAGGTCGCCGTGAAGGTGCAGTATCCGGGCGCGGGCGTGGCCCTGCTCTCGGACCTGTCGCAACTGGGCAGGGTGGCGCGGCTGTTCGGACCGCTCGTGCCGGGTATGGACGTCAAGCCGCTGCTGGCCGAGCTGCGCGAGCGGGTCGCGGAGGAGCTGGACTACGCCCTGGAGGCGCAGGCGCAGCACACCCACGCGGTGGAGTTCGCGGGGGATCCGGACGTGGTGGTGCCGGACGTGGTGCACCAGGCCGATCAGGTGCTGGTCACCGAGTGGATGGACGGGGTGCCGCTGTCCGAGGTGATCTCCGGGGGCAGCCCGGAGATGCGCGACCGGGCGGGCCAGCTGCTGGCGCACTTCCTCTTCGCGGGCCCGGCCCGCACGGGACTGCTGCACGCCGATCCGCACCCGGGCAACTTCCGGCTGCTCACGGACGAGGGCCCGGTGTCGGGCTGGCGGCTGGGCGTGCTGGACTTCGGCACGGTCGACCGGCTGCCGGACGGCCTGCCGCTGCCGATCGGGACCGCGCTGCGGCTCGCCCTGGAGGGCGAGGCGGAGCAGGTGCACGCGATGCTGCGCGAGGAGGGCTTCGTCAAGCCGACGATCACGCTCGACTCGGACGCGGTGCTGGACTACCTCAAGCCGATCATCGAGCCCGCCGGCCGCGAGGAGTTCTCCTTCGACCGGGCGTGGATGCGCGCGCAGGCGGCCAGGATCGCCGATCCCCGCTCCCCCGCACACCAGTTGGGCAAGCAGCTGAACCTGCCGCCGTCGTATCTGCTGATCCACCGGGTGACGCTGAGCACCGTGGGCGTGCTGTGCCAGCTGGGTGCCACGGTGCGGCTGCGGGAGGAGCTCCGGGAGTGGCTGCCGGGCTTCGACCCCGGGGAGGACGGGGATGCCGGCGCGGACGGGGACACCGCCTCCGGGTGAGGGCCCGCGGGCGGCGGGTGCTTTCCAGGGGTCCCCTCACCACCAGGAGGAGTCGAGCCGGCTCTCGATGCTGCGCAGATGGCGGCGGGCGCAGTCGTCGCAGAAGTAGACGCGGCGGCCGTTCTCGACGGAGCAGGTCCAGGTCAGCGGAAGGCCCTCGCGCGTGGCCCCGCAGCGCGCGCAGGTGGTGGTCCGGTCGTTCGTGTGATCCACCGGGCGACGATACCTCCGCCCGCGTGCTGTTCGTCGGTATAACGCACCGCGGGGCCGGTCCTTTTGGACCGGCCCCGCGGGGTCGTCAGGTGTCGGTTGCGTTCCTGCTGGTCGTGCCCGGGCGGCGCCGCAGCGCGGCGCCGCCCGCCGGTGTGCCGGGCGGTGCGGCCGTTACTGCATCACGGCCAGGGCCAGCGCCCGCCGGGCCCGCAGCGAGGCGCGCTCGGCGCGCCGCTGGAGCCGCCGGGCGGCCAGCACGTGGGAGGCCCTGCGTTCTTGCTCGGCCTCCGACATCCTCTGTTGCATATGGGCACGGGCCAGGGCTTCGGGCATGAGTTGCATGTGGTGGTTCCTGTTCTGGTGCGACGCCATCGCGTCGGAGGTACGAGCGGTCTGTTTGAGGCGGCTGGGTGTCATCGGGGCCTGATTCATCGGGTCGTGGGTGGCGGGACGGTCGATCGTCCCCGGAGTGGTGAGCCTGCGCGTGTTCATGCCGCAACCGCGTTCTTGCGCGGACGGCCGCGCGGACGCTTGCGGGGCACGACGATGCCCTGGATGAACAGCTCGCCGCCCCAGACACCCCAGGGCTCGCGGCGGTCCTTGGCACCGGCGAGACAGGCCTCGCGGACCGGACAGGTCTGGCAGAGGGACTTCGCGTACTCCACGTCGGCCGGCGACTCGGCGAAGAAGACCTCCGGGTCGTAGGTGCGGCACGGGACGGGGACGCCGAGGCGCTCGATCTCGTCGTCGAGCTCGGTCAGGGGCAGCAAGGTGGTCTCCGGGGGGTGTGCGGGCGGGCGGCTCAGGTCGGGGGCGGGTCCGGACGGTGCGTGCTGGGCGGTGTGCACGGTGTGTTCGTTCCTCGTCTTTCGGGCCGGCCGGTCGGCCGGTGTGCTGTTGTGTCTGTCTGTCCGCGGCCGGAATCGTCCGTCCGCGGGCGGAAAACAGAAGGGCCGCGGATCCCGGTCTGGGATTCCGCGGCCCTGAAGGTGCCGACCTGATGCGATGTCAGGCTGGATCACTCCAGGGTTCGAGCCCGCGGAAGGCCCACTTGCCGTTCTGCTGCGTCTTCTGCTGTCCGTTGCCGAAGCCATGGGCGCCTGCTGCTGCGCCGATGACGGTCCGGGTGCCGGCGCCCGCTGCTGCCGCCGCGAAGCCGAAGGCATACGCCTTCGCCTGCGCTGCCGCTACCGCGGACGCCTCGGTCGGTCGCTCGCTGCGCAGCCGGGCAGCCGGAACGGCCGCGAGGAGCGCGGAGCACATCAGACCCGTGGCAACCGAGGGCATGCCGAGAACGTTGGCGGCGACCGGACGATCGGTCAGTTTCGTGATCAGAATCTGCGTGGACATCTGGCTCGCCTCCTCTCGGCGTCTCGTAAGGCTGATGGACCGTTCTTGCGTATTACATCACGATCGGACCGGCTCTTGGAAGAGCCGTTCTCAACCGCGCTCGTGAAGGCTATGGGGACCTCCGCGGGATGCGCAAACTATTTTTCGGCTCCTTCTTCGGATTCCTCGGAAGATTCCTGCGGGACCCCTGTGACCTGCTCCTGGGCCGGCGCGGCGACCTGCTCCGGGGCCTGGCCCGCGCACAGGGCGAGCACGTCCGCCCCGAACCTGTCGAGCTTGCGGGCGCCGACCCCGGGAATCACCGCGAGGGCCCCGGCGTCCTCCGGCCTGACCTCGGCGATCGCCAGCAGCGTGCGGTCGGTGAAGACGCAGTAGGCCGGCTGGCCGAGCGTCCTGGCCTGCTCCGAACGCCAGGCGCGCAGCCGCTCGAACAGCTCCTCGTCGAGATCCGACGGGCAGTCCTCGCAGCGCATCAGCTTGATCTCGCGGGCGTCCGACAGCGTCCGGCCGCACACCCGGCACAGCACCGGGCCGCGCCGCTTGCGCCCGCCGGAGCCGCGCTCCACCCCTCCGGCTCCGGCGGCCGCGGTCCGCGCGCCGCGCGGCGCGGAGCCGGGCCGCAGCCCGTCCAGGAAGCGGGAAGGTTTGCGGGTGCCGCGGCCGCCGGGCGAGCGGGACAGCGCCCAGGACAGCGACAGGTGCTCGCGGGCCCGGGTGACGCCGACGTACAGCAGCCGGCGTTCCTCCTCGACCTGCTCGTCGGTCTTGGCGTAGGTGATGGGCAGGGTGCCCTCCGTCAGGCCCACGACGAAGACGGCGTCCCACTCCAGGCCCTTGGCCGCGTGCAGCGAGGCGAGCGTGACGCCCTCCACCGTCGGGGCGTGCTGCGCGCCCGCCCGCTCGTCCAGCTCGGCCACGAAGTCGGCGAGCACCGCTTCCGGGCGGGCGGCCGCGAAGTCCTCCGCGAGCCGCACCAGCGCGGCCAGCGACTCCCACCGGTCCCGCACCGCGCCCGAGCCGGCGGGCGGCTCCGAGGCCCAGCCGCGGGAGCTGAGCACCGCCCGCACCTGGTCCGCCACGCCCGCCGCGGCCTCCTCCGGGTCGGCGGACGCGCGGGCGGCGCCGCGCAGCAGCATGCCGGCCTCGCGCACCTCGGGCCGCTCGAAGAAGCGCTCGGCGCCGCGCAGCTGGTAGGGCACCCCCGCGTCGGCGAGCGCCTGCTCGTAGACCTCGGACTGGGCGTTGATCCGGAAGAGCACCGCGATCTCGCTGGCCCGCACCCCGGAGTCCATCAGCTCGCGGATCCGCCGGGCGGCCCCCGCGGCCTCGGCGGGCTCGTCGGCGTACTCGGTGTAGACGGGCTCGGGGCCTGCCTCGCGCTGCGAGACCAGTTCCAGGCGGTGCGCCGCCGCCTGGCCGCGGGCCTGGCCGAGCAGCCCGTTGGCCAGGGCGACGACCTGGGGCGTGGAGCGGTAGTCCCGCACCAGCTTGACGACGGTGGCGTCCGGGTAGCGGGAGCGGAAGCCGAGCAGATACTCCGGGGTGGCGCCGGTGAAGGAGTAGATGGTCTGCGAGGCGTCGCCGACCACGCACAGGTTCTCCCGGCCGCCGAGCCACAGGTCCAGCAGGCGCTGCTGGAGGGGGCTGACGTCCTGGTACTCGTCCACCACGAAGTGCTGGTACTGGGACCGGACGGTGTCGGCGACGTCCGGCCGGTCCTGGAGCACCCCGACCGTCAGCAGCAGCACGTCCTCGAAGTCGATCATGCCGCGATCGCGCTTGAGCTGCTCGTACGTGGCGTAGATGCGGGCGACCTCGGCCGGGTCGCGCGGCACGTCCCGCCCCGTCTTGGCGGCGACCGCCGGGTAGTCCTCGGGCACCGTCTGGGTGACCTTGCACCACTCGATCTCGCTGGTGACGTCACGCAGCTCGTTGCGATCCAGCCGGATGCGGCTGCGCGCGCCGGCCTCGGCGACCAGCTGCACCTTGCGCTCCAGCAGCCGGGGCATCTCGCCGCCGATCGCACGCGGCCAGAAGTACTGGAGCTGGCGCAGGGCGGCGGAGTGGAAGGTGCGGGCCTGCACGCCGCCCGCGCCGAGCTGCCGCAGCCGGCCGCGCATCTCGCCGGCCGCCCGCGCGGTGAAGGTGACCGCGAGCACGCTCGCCGGCTGGAGGATGCCGGCCCGTACCCCGTAGGCGATCCGGTGGGTGATCGCCCGGGTCTTGCCCGTGCCGGCACCGGCCAGCACGCACACGGGGCCGCGCAGCGCCGTCGCCACGGCGCGCTGCTCGGGGTCGAGGCCGTCGAGCACCGCGTCCGCCGACTCGGGCGCCGGGGGAAAGAGCGTGTCGTGGGTTGTCGCAGTCACACCGCCACTGTGCCAGGTCCGGCGGACAGCCCGGGAAAGTTGTCCACAGGTCCCGCCCGGGCCGGGTCCGGAATGCCCGCCCGGCGCCGGGCGTTAGCCGAGTGCCAGATTCTCTCGCGACGAGGAGCGACACCGATGCCGGGCACCGTGACCATGTACAGCACCAGCTGGTGCGGCTACTGCCGCCGCCTGAAGTCGCAGCTGGACCGCGAGGGCATCTCCTACACCGAGATCAACATCGAGGAGCACCCGGAGTCGGCGAAATTCGTCGAGGAGGCGAACGGCGGCAACCAGACCGTGCCGACCGTCCAGGTCGTCCCCGCCTCCGGCGCCGCCGAGGTCGTCATGACGAACCCGAGCCTGGCGCAGGTCAAGCAGGCGCTGGGCGTCTGACCCGGCACCCGTCCGGCACGGCTGCCGCCCGCCCCGCCCCCGCCCTCACGGGCGGGGCAGCGGGGCGCCGTACCACTGCTCGATGAGCCGGGCGGCGATCGAGATGCCGAACGGCGGCAGCACCTCGCCGGAGGCGAAGGCCGCGCGCAGCTCGTCCCGGGAGAACCAGCGGGCCTCGTGGATCTCCTCGCCGTCGACATTGATCTCCGAGGAGACGGCGCGCGCGAAGAAGCCGAGCATCAGGCTGGACGGGAAGGGCCACGGCTGGCTGGCCATGTAGGTGACGTCGTCCCCCACCGTGACGCCGACCTCCTCGGCGACCTCGCGCCGCACCGCCTGCTCGATGGACTCACCGGGCTCCACGAAGCCCGCCAGCGTCGAGAAGCGGCCCTCCGGCCAGTGCAGCTGGCGGCCCAGCAGCGCGCGGTCCCGGTCGTCCGTGACGAGCATGATCACGGCGGGGTCGGTGCGCGGGTAGTGCTCGGTCAGGCACGCGGGGCAGCGCCGGATGTGGCCCGCGGCGGCGATGACGGTGCGTTCGCCGCAGCGGGAGCAGAAACGGTGCATGCGCTGCCAGTTCTCCAGCGCCACGGCGTGCACCATGAGGCCGGCCTCCAGCGGCGAGAGCAGCCCGCCGACCTCGCGCAGCCCGGCGGGCCGTGCCGCGCCGTCCATGCGGCCGGGCAGGGCGTCCTTCTGGAGGGCGAAGTAGCGCACGCCCTCCGGGTCGATACCGAGGAAGTAGCGGTGCATCTCGGTCTCCGGCGCGTCGAACGCCGGCGTCATGACCAGTTCGGTGCGGCCGTCTGGGCCGTCCTCGACCAGCACCTGCCCGCCGGAGACCACGAAGACCCGGGTCGTCGGGTGGCTCCACGCCGCGGCGAGCCAGGCCTCGTCCGTGCGGTGGTGGGCCGCGCGGTCCACCCCCGTGTAGGTGAGGGCGAGCGGGCGGTCCTTCGCGTCAAGTCCGGTCAAGGTCGTTTCCATCTCCCCGTCGAGCGTGGGTACGTACACCGGCGCACCACCTTGTCGTCCCGCAGGTGCCAAGCACCGGCGGCGGGGGAAATTCCCGGTGACGGTACGGATACGCCACGTCGTCCGAGGCGGAGCGCGCCTCATGCAGCGTAGCCCGGCTCGGCGTGCGTCCGCGGAACGGGACCTCCCGGCGGCCTCCCGCCCCCGGGTCAGCCCCCGGCCAGCAGCCGCTCCAGCTCGGTGCGGCCCGGCAGGTCCGCCGGGCGCACGACCTGGCCGCTGCGCACGAACAGGAACGCCGCCGTCACCCGCTCGGGCGGCACTCCCAGCATCTCCGCCCAGGCCAGCCGGTAGATCGCCAGCTGCAGCGGATCCGCGGTCGCGGCCGGGTCGCGGCCGGTCTTCCAGTCGACGATCTCGTACGTGTACGCGTCCGGCTCCGGATCCGCCGCGCCGCCTTCCACCGGCTCGCGGTACACCGCGTCGATCCGGCCGCGCACGATCCGGCCGCCCAGCGTGAGGTGCACCGGGGCCTCGACGCGGTAAGGGGTGCGGTCGGCGTAGGGGCTGCGCAGGAAGGCCTCCTTGAGCGCCGTCAGATCGGCCTCGTCGGCGATCTCGTCGCCTGACTCGATGCCGGGCAGGTCCTCGGGCCCGAAGAGCGGGCGGGCGTCGAAGCGGGACTCGACCCAGGCGTGGAAGCGCGTGCCCCTGCGGGCCGCGGGCGCGGGCGGGTGCGGCAGCGGGCGGGCCAGCTCGCGGGCCAGCTCGTCGGGGTCGGTGGCCAGCAGCATGAGCTGGCTCGCGGTGAGCGTGGCGGGCAGCGGCACGTCCCGCACGGTGGCGCGGGAGCGGCGCAGCTCGTCGGCGAGCGCCTCCAGGTCGCGGTCCCAGGAGGCGACGAGCCGGGCCTCGGCCGGATCCAGCCCTTCCGCGGGGTCCCCGCCGTCCGCCCGGTCCGCGCCGCCGCCGTCCTCCGGGCCGCCGGAGCCGTCCGCGGCGCGCGCGCCCGGGATCGCACCCGGATACGCGGCCCCCGGCCCGTACGGCTCCGCGGCCTCCTCCTGCGCCGCGTAGGCGAGCACCCGGCGGGCGGCGCGGCGGCGGCGTTCCAGCGCCTGCGGGTCCAGGGGCAGCGGCCAGGCGGGCTCGGCGGTCTGCTCCAGGGCGGGGTTGGCGGCGCCCTCCTCCGGTTCGTCGGCCCAGGCCTCGATCTCCCCGTACCCGGCCTCGCAGTGCGCGCGCAGGGCGTCGAGGAAGGCGGAGGGCCCGAAGGGGGACTTCTGCGTGGGCCCCCACCAGTGGCCCGAGCCGAGCAGCAGGGACCGGGGCCGGGTGAAGGTGACGTAGCCGAGCCGCAGCTCCTCGACGCGCTGGTGCTCCTTCATGGCCTCCCGGAAGCCGTCGAGCCCGGCACGCGTCCACTCGGTGACGTCGGGCAGCGTGGCGGCGTCGCCGCGCAGCGCGTGCGGCAGCACCTTGGCGTTGACCGGCCACAGCTCGCGCCCCCGGGTGCTCGGGAAGCCCCGCTCGACGAGCCCCGGCACCACCACCACGTCCCATTCCAGGCCCTTGGACTTGTGCGCCGTCAGCACCTTGACGGTGTTCTCGCCGCCGGGCAGCGAGCTGTCGAGGCCCTTCTCGTACTCGGCGGCGGTGTGCAGGAAGCCCAGGAAGGCCAGCAGCGTGGCCTCGCCGTCCAGGGCCGCGAAACCCGCCGCGACGTCCAGGAAGCCGGTGAGCGTCTCGCGGCGGCGGGCGGCGAGGGCGTGCGGGGAGGCCGACAGCTCGACCTCCAGGCCGGTGACGGTCAGCACCCGGTGCAGCACGTCCATCAGCGGGTCGGCGAGGGAGCGGCGCAGCTCGCGGATCTCGCCGGCGAGCCGCGCGAAGCGCACCCGGGCCTCGGCGGAGAAGGGCAGGCCGTCGTCGGTGCCGGACAGGTCGGCGAAGGTCTCCAGCGCGTCGGCGAGCGACACGACCTCCGCCGGGTCGACGCCCTCCACGGCGGCGGCCAGCCGGTCCCGCCCGTCCCCGGTGTCCCTGCCGTGGCGGACGAGCAGCCGGGCGCGGCGGCCGAGCAGTGCCAGGTCGCGCGGGCCGATCCGCCAGCGCGGGCCGGTCAGCAGCCGCACCAGCGACGCGTTGGCGGTCGGGTCGTGCAGCACCTCGCACACCGCCACCAGGTCGGCGACCTCCGGCAGGTGCAGCAGCCCGGACAGGCCCACGACCTCGACCGGCACGTCCCGGGCCACCAGCGCCGCGTGGAGCTGCGGGAAGTGCGCGGCCGTACGGCACAGCACCGCGATGCCGCCGGGCGGCGTGCCGGTGCGCACCAGATGGGCGACGGAGTCGGCGACCCAGGCCGTCTCGTCCGCCTGGGTGGGCAGCAGGGCGCAGCGCACCAGCCCGTCGTGCTCGGCGCCGGGCGCGGGCCGCAGCGCCTCGACGCCCTCGTGGCGGGCGCGCAGCTCCGCGGCGAGGGTGTTGGCCAGGTCCAGCAGCCGGCCGCCGGAGCGGCGGTTCTCGCTGAGCGAGTAGCGGTCGGCGGGGCGCCCGTCCGCGTACGGGAAGTGCTCCGGGAAGTCGTCGAGGTTGGCGACACTGGCACCGCGCCAGCCGTAGATGGCCTGGCAGGGGTCGCCGACCGCGGTGACGGCGTGGCCGGTGCCGCCGCCGAAGAGCCCGGCGAGCAGCAGCCGCTGGGCGACGGAGGTGTCCTGGTACTCGTCCAGCAGCACCACCCGGTACTGCTCGCGCAGCGCGGCGCCGACCTCGGGGCGGCTCTGCGCGAGGGTCGCCGACAGGGCGATCTGGTCGCCGAAGTCCAGCAGGTCGCGCTGCCGCTTGCCCTCGCGGTAGGCGGCGGCCAGCCCGGCGAGGTCACGGCGGGCGGCCACCGCCTGGCGGACGTCCCTGACCCAGGCGTAGCCGCGGCGTTCCGGGTCGAGGCCGGCCAGCTCCTCCGCGAGCTGTTCGTCGTACGCGCGCAGCCGCTCGGGCGGCACCAGGTGCTCGGACAGCTCGCCGGCGAGTGCCAGCAGATCCCCCACGAGCGTGGGCAGGCCCTTGGTGAGCGCCGGGTAGGGTCCGGGGGCGGCCCGCAGCACCTGCGCGGCCAGCTGGTAGCGGGTGGCGTCGGCGAGCAGCCGGGCGGTCGGCTCCAGGCCGATGCGCATGCCGTGGTCCTTGAGCAGCTGCCCGGCGAAGGCGTGGTAGGTCGAGATCTGCGGCTCGCCGGGGTGCTCGGCGGCCGCCTCCGTCCCGGCGTCGTACGGCTCGCGCCCGCCGGGGTCCCTGCCGTCCGTGCCGCCGTCCGTCACGCCCGCCCGGACCAGCGCCCTGCGGACGCGCTCGGCCAGCTCGCCGGCCGCCTTGTTGGTGAAGGTCAGGCCCAGCACCTGCTCGGGCGCGACCTGGCCGGTGCCGACGAGCCACACCACCCGGGCGGCCATCACCGTCGTCTTGCCGGAGCCCGCACCGGCCACGATCACGCCCGGGGCGAGCGGCGCGACGATGCACGCCGTCTGCTCCGGGGTGAACGGGATGCCCAGCAGCGCCTTCAGCTGCTCGGGCGATTCGATGCGGGTCGCCACCCATGGAGGCTATCCGGAGCCGCCGACACCGGGCGCCGCTGGCCTGCTGCGATACCCCGCGCGGGCACCGCAGCCGGCCGGCGGTCAGATGTGCAGGCCGCCCGGACCGCCGACCTTGCTCGGGTCGATCGTCAGCGAGGGAGGGGGCGCCGACACGTTCGGCTGCTTGCCGAAGTCGGAGAAGACCATGAGCATCGGCTGGCCCTGGTCCGTGCCCTGCGCCCGCACGATGACCGGCTTGTCGCCCGTGGTGACGGATATGGTGGTCTTGTCCTCACCCTCGGTCTCGATGAGCTGGAACACCTGCTGCCCGTCGACCGTGGCCGACTGGCCCTTGTCGAGGGTGCTCTCCGACCCGTCGTCCTCGCTCAGCGTGTCCATCATGCCGTTGAGGTCGCACATGGTCTTGAAGTTGTCCTGGTCGTCCGAGTCGAACTCGGACGAGGGGATCTTCACCCACTTGTCGCCGATCACGACGGCGGCGTCGGCGTCGGCGTTCGTCGTCCAGAAGGTGCGGTCGCCCTTCATGTACGTGTAGGCGCCGCCGGTGAAGATCAGCTGGGCCTTGCCCTGGCCCATGTCCACCGCGAGCGCGCACTTGTCCGTCGTCGTCAGGGTGCCCTTGACGTGCATCTTCGTGCCGTCGTCGTCCGTTCCGGACAGCTCGTAGGTCATGGCGCCCGAGTCGCGCATGCCCTGCTCGGCGCGGTCGAGGACCTCGTCCGCCGTCAGGTCCGCGAACGGCTCGGCGGCCTTCGCCGACGTCGTCACGACGGGCTTCATCAGGGGAGCCGCGTCGTCGCCCTTGTCGTCGCCGCCGCATCCGGTGAGCGCGGCGCCTCCGGCCGCGACCGCGCAGAGCGCCGCGATGAACGTTCGTGTGGCCGGCATGGCCCGTACCCCCTCGATCCAGTGCCGGCAACGCCCGCGTGGGCGCGCTTCCCCACCCCGGGTGGCACAGGAAAACCATAGCGGGCGGTACCGACAGCCCGTGCCGCGCCCGTTCGCGCACGCCGGCCGCACGGAGGGCCGCCCGGCGGGACACCGCGCGGCCTCCTCGCAGCCACCCGGAGGCCGCCGTCACGTCACTCGACGACGTGCCGTCCCTCCGGCCGGGCGGAGCAGGAGGCCCGGAAGGCGCAGTGCGTGCAGTGCTGGCCGGCGGCCGGGGTGAAGCGCTCGTCCAGCACCCGGGCGGCGGCCGTGGCCAGCAGCTCCTCGGCCCACTCCCCCGCGAGCGGCTCCTGCCGCTGCACCGCCGGTACGGCCTCGCCGCCGTCGCGGCGGGCCGCGCCGATCCGCAGCTGCACGAGTTCGGCGCCGCCCGCGGGCGGGGTGGCGCCGCCGAACAGCGTGTCGACGGCGCCCTCGCGCACGGCCAGCTGGTAGACCGCCAGCTGCGGGTGGCGTGCCACCTCGGCGGCGGTCGGCCTGGACCTGCCGGTCTTGAAGTCGACGACGTAGGCCGCGCCCTGGGCGTCCGTCTCGACCCGGTCCATGCTGCCGCGGATCCGCACCCTCGCGTCGCCCGCGGCCAGGGTCACGTCGAAGTCGTGCTCGGACGCGACCGGGGTGCGGCCGCGCTCCGTCACGTGCCAGCGCAGGAAGCGCTCCAGGGCCGCGCGGGCGTTGTCCTTCTCCTGCCGGGACTTCCACGGCGCGTCGAAGGCCAGGGCGTCCCAGACGTCGTCCAGCCGGGCCATCAGCACGTCCAGATCCGCGGGCGCGCGGCCGGACGCGACCTCGTCGGCCAGCACGTGCACCACGTTGCCGAAGCCCTGCGCGGCCGTCGCGGGCGGTTCCGCCCTGACCTCGCGGCCCAGGAACCACTGCAGGGCGCACGTGCCGGCGAGCTGGTCCAGCGCGCTGCCGGACAGGACGACCGGCTGGTCGCGGTCCCGCAGCGGCACGGCCGAGGCCGTCGGCTCGTACAGGCCCCACCAGCGGTCCGGGTGCGCCGACGGGACCAGCGGGTGGCCGTCGTCGTTCAGCGCCGCGAGCCGGGCCAGGCGGCGGGCGGCGGCGTCCCGCAGCGCGGGCGAGGCCGCCGGGTCGACGGCGGTCGCGCGCAGCTCGGCGACCAGCGCGGCCACCGCGAGCGGGCGGCGCGGCCGGTGCGTCACGTCCTGCGGCGGCACTCCCAGCTCGGCGAGGAAGCGCGAGGGCTGGTCGCCGTCGTCCGCGGCGGACCTCACCGCCGTCACGAGCAGGCGCTCCGACGCGCGGGTCGCCGCCACGTAGAACAGCCGGCGCTCCTCCGCGAGCAGCGCGCCCTGGCTCAGCGGCGGGGCGATGCCGTCGCGGCCGATCCGGTCGGCCTCCAGCAGCGAGCCGCGGCGGCGCAGGTCGGGCCACACACCCTCCTGCACGCCCGCGACCACCACGAGCCGCCACTCCAGGCCCTTCGCGCGGTGCGCGGTCATGAGCTGCACCGCGTCCGGGCGGACGGTCCGGCCGCTCAGTGTGTCGGCGGCGATGTCGTGGTGGGACAGCTCCTCCAGGAAGTTCAGGGCGCCGCGGCCGCCCGTGCGCTCCTCCGCGCGGGCCGCCGACTCGAACAGCGCGCACACCGCGTCCAGGTCGCGGTCGGCGTTGCGGCCCGCCGCGCCGCCGCGCAGGGCGGCCCGCTCCAGGCGGGCCGCCCACGGGGTGCCGTCCCACAGCGCCCACAGGGCGTCCTCGGCGGTGCCGCCCGCCGCGAGCGCGGCGCGCGCACGCGCCAGCAGCGCGGCCAGGCGCCGCGGGGCGCGGGCGTAGGAGGCGTCGTGCGCCACGAGCAGCTCCGGCCGGCTCAGCGCCTCAGCGATCAGCTCGTCGGAGGGGCGGGGCACGGCGGCCCCCGCCGCCCGCTCCTCCTCGCGCAGGGCCCGCCCCAACCGCCGCAGATCCCCGGCGTCCATGCCGCCGAGCGGGGACCCCAGCAGCGTGAGGGCGTCCTCCACCCCCACCCGTACGCCGTTCGCCGCCGCGCGCGGAGGTACGGGCGCCGGGGCGGGCCCGGGTGCGGTGCCCGGCGCCGTTCCCGCCGGTTCCCCGGCGGCTGCCCGCGCACGGCTCCCGGCGGCTTCCCCGGGGGGCGCGGGGGCGTCGCCGGCAGCAGGGGCATCACCGGAAGCCGGGGTGTCACCGGAAGCCGGGGTGTCACCGGAAGCGGGGGCATCACCGCCCGCCGGGGCGTCACCGGAAGCCGGGGTGTCACCGGAAGCGGGGGCGTCACCGCCCGCCGGGGAATCGCCGGAAGCCGGGGAGTCGCCGGAAGCCTGGGCGTCGCCGGAAGCGGGGGCGTCACCGCCCGCCGGGGAATCACCGCCCGCCGGGGCGTCACCGGAGACCGGGGCGTCACCGGAGGCCGGGGCGTCACCGGAAGCCGGGGCGTCACCGGAGGCCGGGGCGTCACCGCCCGCCGGGGCGTCGCCGGAAGCCGGGAGGAGGGAGGTGGCGGCGACGCGGAGGGCCAGGAGGAGGGGGGTCAGGGCGGGGTCGGTGTGGAGGGGGGTGGTGGAGGGAGGGAGGTCGATGGGGACGCCGGCCGAGGTGAGGGCGCGGCGGAGGGGGGCGAGGGCGGCGGTGGAGCGGGTCAGGACGGCCATGTCGTGCCACGGCAGGCCGTCCTCCAGGTGGGCGCGCCGCAGCGTGTCCGCGACGGACTCGACCTCGGCGCCCGGCGTCGGGTAGGTGCGCACGGCCACCGTGCCGCCGGGCGCGGTCGCGGACGGCGCGCGGTGGGCGCGGACGGCGGCGGCGGGCAGCCGGGGCAGCGGCATGCGGGCGGCGATCTGCCGGGTGGCCGCCAGCAGCCCGGCGCGCGCCCGCCGCGAGGCGCGCAGCACGCGCACCGGCGCCGGGTGCCCGTCGCGCCGCGGGAACTGTTCGGGGAAGCCGAGGATGCCGTTCACGTCGGCGCCGCGGAAGGCGTAGACGGACTGGTCCGGGTCGCCGAAGGCGACCAGCGTGCGGCCCTGTCCGGCGAGCGCCCGCAGCAGCCGCACCTGCGCCGGGTCGGTGTCCTGGTACTCGTCGACGTAGACGGCGTCGTAGCGCCGCGACAGCCGCTCGTGCACCTCGGGGCGCCGGGCCAGCAGCACGGCGCGGTGGACGAGCTCGGCGTAGTCGACCATCCCGCCCAGCTCCGTGACCTCCAGGTACTCGTCCAGGAAGGCCGCCGCCGCCGTCCAGTCGGGACGCCCGATGCGGGCGGCGAAGGCGGCGAGCGCGTCCGGCCCGAGGCCCAGCTCGCGGGTGCGGGCCAGCACCGCGCGCACCTCGTCGGCGAAGCCCCGCGTGGTGAGTGCCGCCCGCAGGTCCGCGGGCCAGCGGACCCGGCCGAGGCCCTCCTTCTCCAGTGCGGGCTGCCCGGCGAGCAGCTCGCGGACCAGCAGGTCCTGCTCGGGCCCGGACAGCAGCCGCACCGGCTCCTCGAAGGCCTCGGGGCTCTGCTCCTCGCGGACCAGGGCGTAGCAGAAGGAGTGGAAGGTGGAGGCGTGCAGCCCGGCCAGGCCCCGCGCGGCCATCCGGTCGCGCAGGTCGACCGCGGCGCGGCGGCTGAAGGTCAGGACGAGGACGCGGTCGGGCGCCGTCCCGGCCCGCACCCGGGCGAGCACGGATTCCACGAGTGTCGTGGTCTTGCCCGTCCCGGGCCCGGCGAGCACCAGCAGCGGGCCGTCCCGGTGCTCAACCACCGCCCGCTGGTCCGCGTCCAGCACAGGGGGCCGTACGGGCTCCGGCGGGGTCCGCAGCAGCCGGTAGCCGGTCGCCGCGGAGGCAGCGGGGGCGGGGGGAGGAGACAGGATCACGTGGTTCGCCGGTTTCGTGGTGGTCGGTGGTGCGGTGGCGCGCGGGCGCACCGGTGGGTGCGCCGGATCGTACGACGGCGCGCACGCCCGTACGCCGGTGCGGTCGCCGTACGGGACGGGCGGTGCGCGCCCGGGCCGCCGCCGTCCGCTGCGGTCCCCCGACGCTACGCCGCCCGCCGCGGGGACACGCCGCCGCGCGCGGGGCGGGTGCCCGCCGGAGCCCGTCCGCCGGCCCCGGCCGCGGCGCGGGGGCGGTGCGGTGCGCTGCGGACCGCCCGGGCCCGGCGGGCCGCGCGCACACTGCCGCGCGCCCCTGAGGGCGCCCGGCCCGCGCACGGCGGCGGGCGCGGGGGCTGCCGGGCGGGGGCGCGGCGGGACACGCGCGGGGTGGCGATGCGGTGGTCGGGCCCCGGATGGCCGAAGCTGGGGGGCATGAGCTTCCGGCCCTCAGCCGCCGTCCGCGCCCGGCGTGCGCCCGTCCCAGCGCGCCCGGCGCATGTCGATGCGCGGTATGTGGCCCTCCGTCGCGGGGCCCGCGGCGCGCAGCGGGGTGCCCTCGGCCCGGTAGGCGTCCAGGGCGCGCAGCTCGTGGCCGGGGAGCAGCACCCCGTCGGACCGGACGACGCGCCACCACGGCACCCCGCTGCCGTACAGCGCGAGCACCCGGCCGACCTGCCGGGGGCCGCCCTCGCCGAGCCACTCGGCGATGTCGCCGTAGCTCATCACGCGCCCCGGCGGGATCAGGTCGACGGTGTCGAGCACCCGGTCCGCGTACTCACCGGGTCCGTCCGGGGCGTTCCCCCCGTTCTCCGCGCTCTCCTCGCTCATCCGCCCAATCCTGCCGCAGACCACCGACACCGGGGGGTTCCGGTGTCATCCGTACGGTGCTCATGCCACCATCGTCCCGGCGGTGACTGGTGATACGAGATCAAGAAGAGACCGAAGCGGATCAGCCGGGCGCGGACGAGGCCGGAGCGGCCTCCCGCGCCCGTAGAGCGCTGCCCGCGCCCGGGAACGGGGGCGGCGCCCGGCCGCGCCCGCACGCCGGCTCCGGTGGCCGCGAGGGCTCCGACGGCACCGCCGAGCAGCCCGGCGCCGGGGACCCTCCCCCCCTCCCGGCCCGCGGCGGGACCGGCGACGGCCACGACCGCGGAGACGGCGGCGAGGGCGGGGACGGCGCGGACGGCGCCCCCCACCCGCCGAACGGCAACGGCGCGGACGGCACCGCCCCCCGTCGGCCCGGCGGCGAGGGCGGCACCCCCCGCGGGGCCGACGGCACCCGCCCCACCGGCGGCGGCGACGGCGGTCCGCCGCCCGGCGGGGACGGGCCCGGCGGCCACCGGCCCGGCGGCGGCGACGGACCGGGCGGGCACGGCCACACCATCGTGCCCGAGCCCTACCCCGCGCCCGTCGCCGTCGACGAGCCGCTGCTCGCCGCGCGTGTGCACCGCCCCGCCGACCTCGTGCGCTTCCTGCTGGGGCTGCTGGGGATCGCCGTCGTGCTCGCCGTCGCGGGCTTCGCGCACGCGACCACGACGGGCCTGGAGACGGACATCACGAAGGGCACGGACCACGCGCCCGACGTGCTGTCGTCGTTCGCGGGTCTGACGGCGAGCATCGCCGTCCTGATCGTTCCGGTGGCGTTCGCGATCGAGCGGCTGGCCAAGCGGGACGGCCTGCGGATCGCGGACGGGGTGCTCGCCGCGGTGCTGGCGCACGGCACCGCGCTGGCCACCGACCTGTGGGTGACGAATTCCGCGCCCGGCCCGATCCGCGACGCGCTCACGCACAACTCACCGTCCGGCACGGGCATGACCGACCCCGTGCACGGGTATCTCGCGCCGGTCATCGCCTACGTGACGGCGGTCGGCATGGCGCGCCGCCCGCGCTGGCGTGTCGCGCTGTGGTTCGTGCTGCTCCTGGACGCCTTCGCGGTGCTGGTCGGCGGCTACACGACACCGTTCTCGATCGCCGTGACGGTGCTGATCGGCTGGACGATCGGCTACGGCACCGTCTACGCGGTCGGCTCCCCGAACGTCCGGCCGACCGGCCGCCAGCTGCTGGCCGGGCTGCGCCGGGTGGGCTTCAGCCCGCAGACCGCCCGCCGGGTGCGGCAGGACGGGCCCGGCACCGCGGACACCGACCGCGGGCGCGGCTACCTGGTGACGCTGGAGGACGGCCCGCCGCTGGACGTCACGGTGGTGGACCGCGAGCAGCAGGCACAGGGCTTCTTCTATCGCGCCTGGCGCCGCCTGTCCCTGGTCGGCGGCATCAACGAGCGGCGCAGCCTGCTGTCGCTGCGGCAGGCCCTGGAGCAGGAGGCCCTGCTCGCGTACGCGGCGATCGCCGCGGGCGCGAACGCGCCGAAGCTCATCGCGACCTCCGAGCTGGGGCCGGACGCGGTGATGCTGGTCTACGAGCACATCGGCGGCCGCCGGCTGGACGCACTGGCCGTCGAGGAGATCACCGACACGCTGCTGCGCGAGGCCTGGACGCAGGTGCGGGCGCTCCAGTCGCGGCGCATCGCGCACCGCCGCCTGGTCGGCGAGTCGCTGCTCGTGGACCGGTCGGGCCGGGTCTTCCTGACCGACCTGCGGGGCGGCGAGATCGCGGCGGGCGACATCGTGCTGCGCATGGACGTGGCGCAGCTGCTGGCGACGGTGGCGCTGCGGGTCGGCCCGGAGCGCGCGGTGGCCTCCGCGGTCGCCGTGCTCGGCCCGGACGCGGTGGCCAGCGCGCTGCCGCTGCTCCAGCCGATCGCGCTGAGCCGCGCCACCCGCGCCCAGCTCAAGCAGCTCGCCCGGGAGCGGGCGCAGCGCGAGCGGGAGGCGGTGCTCGCGGCGTCGGACCGCGAGAAGGAGGCGCGCGACCAGCGGCGTGCACAGGAGGCGGCGGCGGGCCGCCGGGGCGCGGTGCGGGCCGACGCCGAGGCCGAGGAGCGGGACGGCAAGGACGGCAAGGCGGTCTCGAAGGCGGAGCGCAAGGCGGAGAAGCGGGCGATAGAGATCGCGCTGGAGGAGGCCCGCGAGGAGGACCTGCTGTCGCGGATCCGGCAGCAGGTGCTGCTGATCCGCCCGCAGGCCCCGGTGGAGCCGGCGCGGCTGGAGCGCATCAAGCCGCGCACCCTGATCACCGTGATCGCCGGCGCCTTCGCCGCGTACTTCCTGCTGTCGCAGCTCAGCTCGGTGCCGATCGGCCAGGCCGTCGCGCACGCGGACTGGCGCTGGGCGCTGGTGGCGGTGGCGGGCTCGGCGGCGAGCTATGTGGCGGCCGCGTGCGCGCTGGCCGGCTTCGTCCCGGAGCGGCTGTCGCTGGTGCGGACGGTGCAGGCGCAGATCGCCGGGTCGTTCGTGAAGCTGGTGGCGCCGGCCGCGGTCGGCGGCGTGGCGCTCAACACCCGCTACCTGCAGAAGGCCGGGGTGCGCCCGGGCCTGGCGGTGGCGAGCGTGGGCGCCTCGCAGCTGGTGGGCCTGGGCATGCACGTGGTGCTGCTGATGACCTTCGGCTTCATCACGGGCACCGAGAAGACACCGTCGCTGTCGCCGTCCCGCACGGTCATGGCGGGGCTGCTGACGGCGGGCGTGCTGGTGCTGGTCGTCACGGCGGTGCCGGCGCTGCGCAAGTTCGTCTCGACGCGCGTACGGGCGCTCTTCGCGGGTGTGGTGCCGCGCATGCTGGACGTCCTCCAGCGCCCCGGCAAGCTCGCGACGGGCCTGGGCGGCACGCTGATGGTGACCGTGACCTTCGTGGTCTGCCTGGACGGCTGCGTACGCGCCTTCGGCGGAAGCCTGAGCTACGCGGCGATCGCGGTGGTCTTCCTCGCGGGCAACGCGCTGGGCTCCGCCGCCCCGACGCCGGGCGGCGTGGGCGCGGTCGAACTGGCCCTGACGGGGGGTCTGATCGCGGCGGGGCTGCCCAAGGAGGTGGCCACCCCCGCGGTGCTGTTCTTCCGGCTGCTGACGTTCTGGCTGCCGGTGCTGCCGGGCTGGCTGTCCTTCACGCAGCTCTCCCGGCGCGGGGAGTTGTGAGGCCGGCCGCGCGCCGGTGCCGGGTTTCGAGACACGGCCGTGACCGAATCCGCACACCAGGGCACTCGTGTGCCGCTTCCGCTTTCTGTACGGTGAGTTCCCTGGAATCGGGGACCAGTTGGGTGGTACGTGTCTGCGGCGCCCCCCGCGGTCCCGTGTCGGGACGGCCGGACGGGGAGCCGAACGTATGCGAGCCCATAGGGCGCTGACAGCCTGTGCGGTGGCGGTGACGAGCGCGGCCGCCGCGGTGGTGACGGCCGGATGCGGTGGCAGCTCGGGGTCGGACAAGGACAAGACCATCGACCTGCCGTCGGCCACGCCCACGGCCTCGGCCCCGGCGTCGCCCACGTCGTCCGCGGCGAAGGCGGGGGCGCCGCTGAAGCTCGACCCGGCGGTGGCGATGCCCGCCGGTGTGAAGGTCGTCTTCGACTGGACGATGCCCGCCGACCCGGCGCAGAACGCCGCACTGACGGCCGCCGCGAACTACCTCCAGGCCGTCGACCACGCCGTGGTGAAGCAGAAACTCCAGGACCCGCCGCTGTACGCGCACTCCGCGAACACCGCGCTGGCGCACGGCAAGGACTTCGTGCAGGCCAACATCAGCGGCAAGCTCACGCTCAGCGGCACCGACCGCTTCTACCAGCCGGCCTTCACCGAGGGCAGCGGCGGCGCGCAGGCCACGTCGGTGGGCATCACGCTGTGCGAGGACCAGTCGAAGCTCTACAGCAAGGAGATCGCCACCGGGAAGGTGCGCGTGACCGGTGACGACCCCCGCAACTACCTGGGCTACTCCCTGGTCGTGGTCAAGGTCGCGACGGCACACCCGTTCTGGCAGGTCCAGGGACTCGCCGTGAAGGAAGGGGCGAAGCAGTGCATGCAGTGAGGACTCCCGGCACGATATGCCGCGGACTGGTGGTCGCCGGGGCGCTGGTGCTGGCCGCCGCGGGCCCGGGGTACGCGTACACCAGCCCGTCCAAGTCCACCTCCGGCGACAGCGACGGCAGCGGCCTGCTGGCGGCGGGGGTGCACATCACGTACCCCTCGGGCAAGCACGAGGAGGCCGGCAGCAGGCCGATGGGCTCGTCGAACGTGACGTGGTCGCCGCCGCCGTGCTGGATCGGCCCGATCGGCGACCCGAAGACGTTCAAGGCGAACATCCTCAAGCAGGTCGCGGACACCAACGTGCCCGGCCAGGCGAACTACGCGCTGGAGGCCATGAACGAACTCCAGCGGCACTACGAGGAGGGCTACACCTGGGACGGCGGGGGTGAGGGCTACAAGGACTTCAACCTCGACAAGCAGGGCAAGGGCCAGTTCTGGGGCCCGATCTCGAACCCGGACATGGGGAACGACCCGCGCACCATGGACTGCAACGGCACGCTGCCCTTCTGGGTCGACAACGGCAAGACGCCCCCTCCCGGCACCCCGAACGTCATCACCGTCGAGATGCTGTCCCGGCTGGCGTACGCCAACACCCGGGTGCCGGGCGTCACCGTGGTGACGAGCCCCGCGCAGACGCAGACCGTCAACCTGCCGACGTGGGTGCGCCTCACGCAGAACTACAGCACCGTGCGCGTGCGCGCCTACGTCGACCTCGGCGGCGGAGCGCAGCTGTGGGCCGAGACGAAGGCGGTGCCGCAGCCCGTCGAGATCGACCCGGGCGAGTCGGACGCCACCCGCTACCCCGCGTCCGGCCTGTGCCCCGTCTCGGCGGACGGCTCCGTCGGCAAGGCCTACAGCGGCAACCCGCAGGCCACCCCGCCGTGCGGCATGACCTACCGCCGCTCGACGGTCGGCAGCGCCCCGTACCCGCTGCGGGTCACCGTCCACTGGAAGGTGAGCTGGACGGGTTCCGGCGGCGCGGGCGGCGGCCTGCCGGACGGCGTCGTCACCAACGACCCGGTGCCGCAGGTGACCGTCCGGGAGATCCAGGCGGTCAACCGCTGACCGGGGCACCACCCGGCGCGACGACGGCGGGGCCGGCACCCCCGAAGGGTGCCGGCCCCGCCGTCCGTCCGCGGTGTGCCGCCCGTGCGCCGGTCAGTAGATCGGCTTGTGCGGCTCCACCGTGTTGACCCAGCCGACCACGCCGCCGCCGACGTGCACGGCGTCGGAGAAGCCCGCGGACTTCAGCACGGCCAGCACCTCGGCGCTGCGCACGCCCGTCTTGCAGTGCAGCACGATGCGCTTGTCCTGCGGCAGCGTCTCCAGCGCGCTGCCCATCAGGAACTCGTTCTTCGGGATCAGCTTCGCGCCCGGGATCGAGACGATCTCGTACTCGTTCGGCTCGCGCACGTCGATGATCTCGATGTTCTCGCCGTCGTCGATCCACTCCTTGAGCTGCTTGGGAGTGATCGTCGAACCGGCCGCCGCCGCCTGCGCCTCCTCGGAGACGACACCGCAGAAGGCCTCGTAGTCGATGAGCTCGGTCACCGTGGGGTTGGTGCCGCACACCGCGCAGTCCGGGTCCTTGCGGACCTTGACCGTGCGGTAGGTCATCTCCAGGGCGTCGTAGATCATCAGCCGGCCGACCAGCGGCTCGCCGATGCCCGCGAGCAGCTTGATGGCCTCGTTGACCTGGATCGAGCCGATCGAGGCGCACAGCACGCCGAGGACGCCGCCCTCGGCGCACGAGGGGACCATGCCGGGCGGCGGGGGCTCCGGGTACAGGCAGCGGTAGCAGGGGCCGTGCTCGGACCAGAACACGGAGGCCTGGCCGTCGAAGCGGTAGATCGAGCCCCACACGTACGGCTTGCCGAGCAGCACGCAGGCGTCGTTGACCAGGTAGCGGGTCGCGAAGTTGTCGGTGCCGTCGACGATCAGGTCGTACTGGGAGAAGATCTCCATCACGTTGTCCGACTCGAGCCGGGTCTCGTGCAGCACGACGTTCACGTACGGGTTGATGCCCAGGACGGAGTCGCGGGCGGACTCGGCCTTGGAGCGGCCGATGTCGGACTGGCTGTGGATGATCTGGCGTTGCAGGTTCGACTCGTCGACCTCGTCGAACTCCACGATGCCGAGCGTGCCGACACCGGCGGCGGCGAGGTACATCAGGGCGGGCGACCCGAGACCGCCGGCGCCTACGATCAGCACCTTGGCGTTCTTGAGGCGCTTCTGCCCGTCCATGCCCACATCGGGGATGATCAGGTGACGCGAATATCTGCGGACCTCGTCAACGGTGAGCTCGGCGGCCGGCTCGACCAGGGGTGGCAGCGACACAGGGACCTCAGCAATACGGTTGGTCGGTCTCAGACGGTACGGGCGCGTCTTCGCACACGCATCCCTGCAACACTGCCACGCCGGTCTTCATTCCAAGACACCCGGTCCGAGGGCCGAGACATCCCGCGGTCACATGCTGGGCGGTGGCCGGTCCGCGGCCCCCTGCGCGGCCGCGCGCACCAGCCGGTCCCAGTATCCGGGCAGGCCGGACCACGGGTCGGTCCCACCGCGGTCGCCCCGGTCGGTCAGGCACACCGTGCCCGCGCCCTGCCAGCGGGCGATGCGCAGGGCGCCGTCCAGATGCAGTCCGGGCACGGAGTGGACGAGGTGGACGAACATGGACGGCGGGTGCGCCGCGGTCCACTGCGGGGCCTCCGACCAGCGGTAGCGGTCCCAGGGGCCGGCGAAGGTGACGAGCTGGTCGGCGAGTTCGGCGTAGCGGGGGTGCGGGTGGACGCCGTGCCCGAGCACGACGAGCCCGCTCCCCCGGCTCCCCCCGCCCGCTCCCGGCTCGCGCTCCAGCAGCGCCCGCAGCGTCGTCACCGCCCAGTGGCAGTCGGCGGCCTGGTCGCGGCCGGCGGGCGCGCGGTGCAGGTAGAAGCCGTCGACCCGGTACCAGTCGAGGTAGCGGGAGGCGTCGGAGACCAGCTCCCCGAAGGGCCGGTCGCCGTACGCGGCATCCAGCGTCCCGAGCAGTGGGACGCCGTTCTCACGCACGCGCGCGGTCACCTCCGCGTACAGCGGGTCCGGCCGGCTCCCCGGCCCGCGGCCCACGTCGAACGCCGCCCACCGCAGGCCGGCCCCCGGCCGGCCCAGCTCGGCCCACTCCGCCGGGGCCATGAGCGGATGCGCCAGCCCCGGCACGGCGAGCCCGGTCCCCGTACTCCTGGCGCGGGGCGACCCGGTCACACGCGGCATGCCGCCTCCATCCACACGTCGGCCAGCGACTCCTCCAGCCCGATCCGCGGCCGCCAGCCGAGCCGGTCGCGGGCGGTGCGGACGTCCGCCTGCTGCCACAGGCCGCAGCCGTCCGGGTACGGCGGCGCCACCGCGCCGCCCCCCGGCGGCTCGTCCAGCTCCCGCACCGCGCCCTCGTAGCCCGCGACGTGCGCGAGGGCCGCGGCCATGTCGCGCATCCGCACCGCGCGGCCGCTGCCGATGTTGACCACGCCCTGCGCGGCCGACAGCGACGCGGCGTGCACCGCCCGGGCGACGTCCCGCGCGTCGACGAAGTCGCGCTGCACCGCGAGCCCGCCGAGCCGCAGCTCGGGCTCGCCGTTCTGCATCGCGCGCCGCAGCGCCTCCGCGATCCGCCCGAGCGGCGCCCCGGTCGGCGTACCCGGCCCCACCGGGCTGAACACCCGCAGCACCACGGCGTCCAGCCCCGAGCCGAGCACCAGCTCCGTCGCGGCGAGCTTGCTCACCCCGTACGGCCCGCCGGGCCGGGGTACGGCGTCCTCCCCGGTCGACGACCCGGCGGGCGACGGCCCGTACTCCGAGCCGCACCCGACCTGCACCAGCCGCGCCCCGGTCCCGCTGCGCCGCATCGCCTCGCACACGGTCGCGACGGCGACGGTGTTCTGCCGCGTCAGCTCCCGCGCGCCTCCCCGCGTCGTCCCGGCGCAGTTGACCACCACCCCCGGATGCACCGCGTCCAGAAAGCGCGCGAGCACCCCCGGCGCCCCGCTGGACAGGTCGAAGCGCACGTCGGCGTCGTCGCTGCGCCCCAACGCCGTGAGCTGCACCGCCGGATCCGCCAGCAGCCGCTCCGCGACATGCCGCCCCAGGAAACCGTCGGCCCCGAGCAGGAGCGCTCTCATCGGGCACCTCCCCGCTCGCCCCGCCGGGCGGTGGCGCGGGGCGGGCACGCGGACGGCTCGCGGTCGGCGAAGGGACGGGGCGGAGGCAGGGGGGACGGGGGGGCCGGTCGGGCGGTGTGCGTGGTCACGGGTCGTTCTCCTGGTGGGTTGTGACAGGGTCAGTCGCGGGCGTACGGCAGCGGGCGGTGTGCGGCCGCGCGGCCGAGGAGACGGAAGGCCTGGACGGCCAGGACGAGGGCAGCGGCGCCGCACACCGCGGCTTCCGCCGTGCCGCCCGCGGGCACGGCGTGGCCGGGGGCGGCGGCGAGCGCGAGGGCCAGTGCCTCGGCCGCGCACGCCGCGGCAAGGCCCGCCGCCGCGGGCCCCGGGTGGCCGTGGACGGCCAGCAGCCGGGCGGTGAAGAGCAGCGCGCCGAGCGCCGCAGGCCCGGCGAGCGGGGCCGACCCGGCCATCGCGGCGGCGAGCAGCAGCAGCCCCGCGAGCGCGGCGCCGTACCCGGCGAGGGCGGCCGCGAGCCGGGGCCGTACGGCGTCGGCGAACTCGGCGAGGCCGTGGCTCGGGGCGAGCTGGGCGCGGGCGGCGACCGCGAACCAGCGGGCCAGCAGCGCCGCCGGCAGCACGCTCAGCGCCAGCGCCGCGAAAGCCGCCGTGCCCGCGCCCGCGTCGAACCGCCCGCGCCCGGCCAGGACGGCGACGGCCTGCGGCCCGTACAGCGCGAAGGCGAACAGGCCGTACGTCCAGAGGGCCGCGCCGGCCCCGTACGCCACCCGCAGCGGGCCGCGGCGCAGCGCCGCCCACAGCGCGACGGCGACCAGCGCCGCGACCGGTCCGGCCGCCGCGGGCAGCCCCGCGGCCAGGACGCAGCCCGCGCCCGGCAGCAGGTGCGCCGCGACGGCCCGCCCGCCCAGCCGCACACTGCCCGCCGCAGGGCGCTGCGGCGCGGCCGCCACCCGCGCCGCACGCGGCACCCGGGCGTACAGCTCCTCGGCGAGGCCGAAGACGTCCCGGTGCCGCAGCCGCCGGGCCTCCCCGTCGCCGACGCCGTACGCCTCCAGCCCCGCGGCGATCTCCCACGCGTCGACGGCCCCGGCGAGCATGCCCCGGTACCGGTGCATCACCGCCCGCACCGGATCCGCGGGCCCCCGCCTCCGCACACCGCGCGGGGCGTGCGTAATCGATTCGCCGCCCCCGCGCGCCGCCCGCGCCCCGGCCGGGCGCCCCCCGCTCCCGCCCGGAGCGTCTCCCCCGGCGGCCCCCTCGCCGGAGACCGGCGCGGCCGAAGCGGGACGTCCGCGCGCCCCTCCGGAGCCGGGGACCTCCTCGGCGGTGCCGCGGGGCGGTATCGGGGTGGGGTGCGTGGTCATGGGCGGGCCGTTTCGGGGACGGGGGCCCACACGGGGTGGGCCGGGGTGGGGGCCAGGCGGCCGGGAGCGAGGAATTCCGCGGGGGTGGTGAACGGGCGCGGGTCGCCCTGCGCGTCGAGGAGGGCCGGGCGGCGGGCGGGGTGGTGGGCCACCACACCGAGGTAGCTCTCGCGGAAGGCGTCCACGGACGCGGAGACGGTGAAGAGGGCGAGTGCCCGCTCGCGCGCCGCGGCTCCGAGCCGGGCGGCACGCCCGGGGCCGCGCAGCAGGTCGAGGGCCGCCCCGGCGAGCGCCTTCGGATTGCGCGGCGGCACCACGAGCCCCGTGCCGCCGATGACCTCGCGCACCGCGCCGACGTCCGTCGACACGGTCGGCCGCCCGCAGAACATCGCCTCGACCAGGCTCAGCGGAAAGCCCTCCGCGCAGCTCGACAGCACCACGACGTCGCCCGCCGCGTAGGCGTCGGCGGCCTCCGGCGCACCCGGCGAGCCGATCTCCTCGAAACTCACCGGGCTCTCGCCGACCGCGTGCGCGTCCGCCGCCTCGTCCGGGAAGAGCTGGGCGGCCAGCATCCGGCAGTGGCCGAGGTAGCCGGCGGCGCGCTCGTCCGCGGGCCGGGCGTGGAAGATCCGCAGCCGCGCCCGGGGCTCCTCACGGCGTATCGCGTGGAAGGCGTGCAGCAGCGCGACGAGGTCCTTCGCGGGATCGGCCCGGCCCACCCACGCGATGGTGGGTTCCGCGTGCGCCGCCTGCTCCTCCGCGTCGGCCGCGGCCTCCGCCGCCGCCCCGGCCCGCGCGAAGCGCCCCGCGTCGATACCGGGATGGATCGTGCGCATCCGCTCCTTCGGCGCCCCGCACCGCTCCTGCCAGCGGCGCACGTGCGCGGATCCGGGCGTGACGAGCGCGGCCCGGCGGTAGGCCTCGCCGGACAGCAGCCGGTGCAGGTCACCGAGCAGCGCCCGTACGGCGGGGGGCAGCCCGGCGGCCCGGTGCGCGAGCAGCGCCTCCCGCGCGCGCACGGTGTACTCGGTGACGATGAGCGGCGTCCCGCAGAACCGTTTGGCCAGCAGACCCGGCAGCGCGGCGGGCCCACCGGACACCGCATGGCACACGTCCACGGCGCCCAGCTCCGCGGGCCCGTACCACCGCGCGGACAGCGGGCGCAGCACACGCTCCAGCTCGTCGACGACGGCGAGCAGCTCCGTCACCACGATGTCCGCGAGCACCGGACGCACACCGGGCGCCCGGCACGCCGCCTCCAGCTCCCCCAGCGCCTCGTCCCCCCGCAACAGCGCGGGGAGCGCCCCCGGACACTCCTGCGCGAGATCCGCCAGCGCGTACAGCCCGCAGGCGAAACGGTCCGCCCGCCGCTCCGTCCCCCCGCCGGCCAGCGCCCCGGCGAACTCGCGGAACCCCTCACGGAAGGCACCCCGCGCCGCCCGCCCACCCCGGAACGGCTCCCCGGCAGGCGCACCCCACAACCGCTCCTGCCGCACCCGGCACACATGCGACGGAGTCCTGACCAGGCCCGCCGCCTCGGTCCGCGCGGAACGGCTCAGGGCGTACACGTCGAATTCGTGACGGGGCAGGCCGCTCACGAGGCGCTCGCACCAGGCGCTTCCCTCACTCCTCGCGTACGGGTAACCACCCTCGGTAAGTAATCCAATCCGCACGGATCCGGCCCTTCTCGTCCGCCACACCCGGCGGGGTCGTGTCCCGCCCGGCGCGACGACCGTATTGCGCCGTCCGGTCATGGCGGCGGACGGTTGTCCGCGACGCCATCAAAAGGGGTGAACGCGCGTAACCTCTCCCAACCCCGGGCGTTGACGCCGGCGCCTCCGGCGGTGCGACGGCGGGCGCAGTGGGGCTCGCGGCTGCCCCGCCGCAGGGTGCCGTGCTCGGCCGCTGGCCGCCTGGCGTACGAGGCCGGCTGCCCCGCCGCGGGGGTGCCGCGCTCGGCCGGCGGCCGCCTGGCGTACGGAGGCGGCTGACCCGCCACGGGGGTCCCCGCGCCTGACGGCGCCGCTTCGGGCGGTGCCCGCCCGGGGTGCGTGGGCGGCTGACCCGCCGTGGGGGTTTCCCGCGCCTGGCGGCGCGGGGTGTTCCCACCCCCACCACCCGTGCAGATTCGACGTCGGCTGACGGCCTTCTTGTGGGGGTGCGCCGCCGTCGGGGGCGAACCGCAGTCCCCGAACCACATTCACCCCCACCGGCAGGCAGCCGCCGCACCGGCCCGGGAGGGGGACGATCCGGGGGTGCCCCCGCAGGAATGCGCACCCCACCGCCCCACGAACACGTCATGACGCCAGACGCGCATTCCGAGGAGGTACCCCCGGAGTGGCGCCCGACCCCACCCCCGCACGGAGTGCGCGATGCCCCGCCGGATGACCCCAGGGGCGCGAGGAACTGCGCGACCAGCCCCCACCAGGCGGAGGGCGGACCGCCCACCGCAAGTGGCACCCCCTCAGGGGCGCGGGGAACTGCGCGAGCAACCCACCACCGGCGGAACGGCGAACCCCCACCGCAAGCCGCAGCCCCTCAGGGGCGCGAGGAACGGCGCGACCAGCCCCCACCGGCAGAACGCCAAACCACCCACCGCAAGTGGCACCCCCCCAGGGGCGCGGGGAACGGCGCGAGCAATCACCCACCCACAGAAGATCGCGCGGCCGACCGCAACAGACACCCCCCGCCGCGCACAGCCCCCGCAGGCACGCGGCCCCACCCCCTCAGGGCAAAAGCCCCCGCAGGCACGCGGCCCCCACCCCCTCAGGGGCAAAAGCTCGCGCAGCGCACGCCCCTACGGGTAGGGCCAGGCGTTCGGCCTGCAGGCCGGCCCTCCGTTGAGGGACAGGAATTTCGTCTGCTGCATCATCACCGGCGCGGGCGCCCCGGCCGTGGGGCACCCCACGTGGTGGTGCCCCAAACGGTGCCCCACCTCGTGATTGATGAGCATCTGCCGATACGCGTGCATCAGCTCCGGCCCGAACGTGTCCGCCCCCTGCGCCCACCGGTACGCGTTGATCATCGTCCGCGGCGTCGAAGCCGCATCGCACGACACGTTGTCGATCGTCGTGTCGAGCCCCGACTTCGCGCACCACTTGGCCGTCGTGCCGGGGCTGGCAAGGGTGACGACGATGTCGGCGTCGCCGGAGCCGACGCGTTCGAAGGTCATGGTGCCGCCGTGGCCCCAGCTGCGGTCGTCGTTGAGGGTGCGGAAGACGGTGTCGCTGAAGAGCTGCGCGTCCAGCGGGAGTCCGCGTTCGACGTCGACGCGGAAGGTCATGACCCTGCCCTTGCCGGGCGCGGCCTGGTGGCCGGGGACGGTGTCGAAGGCGCCGGAGAGCTGGAGGTCGGCGGCCAGCGGGTATTGCAGGTCCATCTGCTGGTCGTAGCTGGGCAGGGGCGCGGCGGGTGCGGCCGACGCCTTGGGCGCGCGGGCGGCGCCGGGTGCGGCGGTGTGCGAGGGCGCGGGTGTCGTCGAGGTGGTGTCCGGGCCGGCGGGGTCGGGCCCGGGGTGCTTGCGGCCGAGGCCGCCGAGCGGGCTGCCGGTGGTGACGGCGGCGACGGTCACGACGGCCGCGGCGGCGATCCCGGTGATGCCCGTGACGGTCCAGACCCGGCCGGGTCTGCGGCGGGGCGCGCTCTGGGCGGCTGCCTCGGCGGGCGGGGCCGGTGGCTCCTCCCCCCCGGCGGCGGGGCCGGCCGCGGGGGCGGGCGGTTCGAAGGCGTCGAGGAACTCCTGCCGGGGCCGCGGCACGGTCCGGCCCGGCGGGTGGACGCGCGGCCCGCGCAGCTCGGCGGCGGTGGCGGCGTCCTGCGCGGCCCAGCCCTCGGCCCATTCCTCGACGGGGTCGAAGGGCAGGTCGCGGCGCCGTACGGTGTCGTCGGCCCATGTGTCGGGCGCACCCCAGGCACCGTGCTCGCGGTGCTCGGGGTGGTTCGGGGGGCGGTTCTCCGGGTGCCGCGGGCGTACGGCGGCGAAGGCCCCGGAGTCGACGAAGGGGTCGAACGGCTCGGTGTACGGGCCGACCGGCGTGCGCCTGCGCCGGCCGCTGCCGGGGGTGCCCAGCGCGGTGCCGGGGGGCGCGAAGGTCCCCGAGCCCGCCTGCGGGACGCGCCCGCCGACCGTGCCGCCCGCCGGGCCACCGCCCGCACCGCCGACCGTGCCGCCGATCACACCGCCGGCCGGGCCACCGCCCGCCGGCGGGAAGGCGGTACCGTCCTGCAGCCCTTCCCCGGAGTGCGGGAGCCCGCCCAGCGGCGGGAAGTCGCCGTCCTGCGGCGGGAAGCCGGCACCGCGCGGGCCACCGCCCGCCGGCGGGGTGCCGTGGCCCGCTCGCGGGACACCCCCGGTGTACGCGGCGCCGTTGCCGGGGCCGTCCTGGCCGTCCCGTGCGCTGTGTTTGCCCACGCCCTCGATCAGCTCCCGCTTGCCGCAGTGCTCATGCCCGTCGCCGTGTCCGGCGCCCCGGCGCCCGAAGCGCCGTCCGCCCCGGAGACGCGGTCCGCGCCCGAAGCACCGTCCGCGCCCGGAACGCCGTCCGCCCCGTGAACGCCGTCCGGATCGTCTTCCCTCGTGTCCGCCGTCGCCGAGACGCTACCCGCGGCGGTGGCGCCGTGGGGCCGGGCGGCGGTTTCCCGGCGCAGATCGCGGAAGGCGCGGTCCACGAGCAGGGGGTGCTCCATCATGGCGACGTGCCCGCTGCCGGGGATGGTCAGCAGCCGCGCGTCGCGGAAGGCCCGGTAGGCGCGGCGCGCCATGCGGTAGGACACCAGCTTGTCGCGTACGCCGTAGACCAGCAGCGTCGGCGCGAGGACGCGTTCGGCCTGCCGCCACAGGGCGTGCTGGCCGCCGAGCGTGTAGGCGTTGACGATGCCGCGGGTGGAGCGGATGGTGACGTCCCAGAAGTACGGCAGGTCGACACGGCGCTGGTACTCGGCCGCGGCGGCGGCGCGCTCGGCGGGCCCGACGACGGAGGGGTCGGCGTAGCACAGCGACAGCAGCGCCTGCGTGCGGCGCTCCGCGGACCAGCGGCGGGTGGCGCGCAGGTAGAGCGCGGGGGTGCCGGGCAGGGCCGCGAGCGCGGTGGGCAGCGCGGTGGGCTGCACGCGCAGCTCGGGGAGCGCGGGCGAGACGAGTGTGAGGGTGCGGACGAGGTCGGGGCGGGCGGCGGCGACCTTGACGGCGACGGCGCCGCCCATCGAGTTGCCGAACAGGTGCACGGGCCCGCGGCCCTCGGCGTCCAGCAGCCGTACGACGGCGCGGGCGTGCGCGGCGACGGAGTAGTTGCCGTCGTCGGGTGGCGGGGAGTGGCCGAAGCCCGGCAGGTCCGGTGCCTGCACGTCGAGGATGTCGTCCAGCGAGGCCATGAGCGCGGACCAGTTCTGCGACGATCCGCCGAGGCCGTGCACGAAGAGCGCCGGTTCGGCGGCGGCGCGGTCGCCGTGGCCGCCCGGGGCGGGTCTGCGGGAGCGGACGAGCAGGCTGAGACCGGGGAGCCGCACGGTCCTGGACGTCTCCCCGTCGGCGAGCACGGGGCCCGCCGGGGGTACGGACGCCGGAGGGGCGCCGGTTCGGGAGTAGTCCGTCGAGGCCATGGACCGATGTTACGAGACGATCACGTGAACGGTCGTGTGTTCGTCCGCACACAACCGAGCAGAACCGGCCACGGGGGGTGGTTGCCACGCTGTGAGCGGGTAGCCGACGGGTGAGCGCGCCGCCGCCCGGCGGGGGCGCGCGCCCGCGCTGCGCGCGCACCCTTGTGCTCCTAGGCTCCAGAAGAGAGCCGGGCGGGGCGCGCGGAGGGCCGCGGGGACGCGCCGGGCACGTACCGGGGACGGCCGGCGGAGCCGGCGGGAGCCGGAGGCGAGGAAGGTGGGTGTGATGTCCGACGAGATCCCGAAGATCGACCGGATCGAGCAGGAGGCCGACGCGGACGACAACGAGGCGGTGGAGGACGCGCGCGGCGATCTGGACCTTGAGGTCCCGGAGGCCGACGGCGCCGAGCAGCGCATCGACCTGCTCCAGCACCGCGACGAGCCGGTGACCTCCCGGCCCGCGGACCGGGACGGCGAGGCCAACCCCGCGGACACCGCCGAGCAGCGCCGGGTGGTCGCGATGGACGAGGACGAGGACGAGGACCGCCGGTGACCGTGCGCGTCCGGTCACCGGGCGCGACCGGCGCGGTTCCAGTACGTGAGAATGTGCCGTCGTACGGCGCGCAGTCTCGTTACCGAAAAGTACGATGGCCAGCGCAGCGTACGTTCCTTCGTTCATCCGTTCGTTCCGCAGAATTGGGAGGCGGCGTGACAGCCATCGAGCAGACCCAGGCACGGCCGCGCGGCACCCGCCTGCCCCGCAGGGCCCGGCGCGAGCAGCTGCTGGGCGCCGCCCAGGAGGTCTTCGTCGCACAGGGCTACCACTCGGCCGCGATGGATGACATCGCCGAGCGGGCCGGCGTCAGCAAACCGGTGCTCTACCAGCACTTCCCGGGCAAACTGGAGCTCTATCTGGCACTGCTGGACCAGCACTGCGAGTCACTGCTGCAGTCGGTGCGCGGGGCGCTGGAGTCCACGACGGACAACAAGAAGCGCGTCGAGGCGACGATGGACGCGTACTTCGCCTACGTCGAGGACGAGGGCGGTGCCTTCCGGCTGGTCTTCGAGTCCGACCTGACGAACGAGCCGGCGGTCCGGGAGCGGGTGGACAAGGTCTCGCTGCAGTGCGCGGAGGCGATCAGCGAGGTCATCGCGGAGGACACCGGGCTGGCGCGCGAGCAGTCGATG
The DNA here is from genome assembly GCF_044333485.1 of Streptomyces sp. NPDC020983. Taxonomy (NCBI): domain Bacteria; kingdom Bacillati; phylum Actinomycetota; class Actinomycetes; order Kitasatosporales; family Streptomycetaceae; genus Streptomyces; species Streptomyces sp. NPDC020983. The sequence continues at coordinate 165,306 of NZ_JBIRRA010000013.1, forward strand.
CTGCTGGCCGTCGGGCTCGGCGGGGTCTCCCAGGTGGTGGCGCGCTACTGGCTGGCCAGCCGCAGCGAGGTGCCGCGGGACACCGCGGTGCAGCTCCTGACGTCGCTGGCCTGGCGCGGCATCGCCGGCTTCCCGCTGCACGGCGCGGAGGGCCACCACGCCCCCGAGGGCGGGGCGCACTCCTGAGCCCCGGCCGTCCGGCGCCGGGCGGCACCGCCCGGCCTCCGCGGCGGGTGTTCGCTCACGGCGTGCACGGGGCGCGGATCGCGCACCGTCCGGCCGGGCTACGCTGAGCAGCGTAACGGCGCGGCCAACGCGCACACCGCCAGACCATCGGAGGTAACCAAGCCGTGGAGGTCAAGATCGGCGTGCTGCACGCGCCGCGCGAGATCGTCATCGAGAGCGCGCAGTCGGTGGACGAGGTCGAGCAGGCCGTCGCCGGTGCGCTGACGGGTGACGCGAAGCTGCTCAGCCTGGTCGACGAGCACGGGCGCAAGGTGCTCGTTCCCTCGGACCGGCTGGCCTATGTCGAGATCGGCGAGCCTGCCGCCCGCAGGGTGGGATTCGGCGCCGCGCTCTGACGAGCGGTCAACGGCGGGGCGGCAACCGGGTGTCCGGTTGCCGCCCCGCCGTTTCGCGCGGCCACCCCACCGGGTAGGACCTGTGTGCACGCAGGTCCGTCTCACCGCGCCGCTGGAGGGGATTGTGATCATCCTGCAGATCACCGGCTATGCCGTGCTCGGGCTGCTCGCGGCCCTGGCCGCCGCCCGGCTCTTCCCCGCCCGGCTCCCCGACGCCGGCCTGCTGCTGCTCACCGGCGTGGTCGCGGCCCTGACCGGCGGCCTGGTGGGCTACACGGTCTTCGGGGGCGGCCACCCCGAGGCGAGCTTCACGGCTGCCTTCGCGACGGCCGCCGCGGGCCTGAGCGTGCTCGCCCACCCCGCCAGGCGCGGGCGGCACGCGAAGGTCACGTCGCCGGGGGCGTGAGCCCCCGACGCCGGAACACCACCGGACCGCCCCGGGGTCCGGGAGGTGACGGGGCCGAGGTCCGCCCGGGCCCGCAGTCGCGGTGCGTCCGTCAGCCGAGGGGCGGTCAGGCGGCCAGGCCCAGCGCCGCCATGCGCTTGGTGTGCGCCTCGGTGATGCGGGAGAACATCCGGCCGACCTCCGCCAGGTCGAAGCCGTCGGCGACCCCGCCGACCAGCATCGTGGACAGTGCGTCCCGGTCGGCGACCACCCGCTGCGCCTGCGACAGCGCCTCGCCCATCAGCCGCCGCGCCCACAGCGCGAGCCGGCCGCCGACGCGCGGCTCGGCGTCGATCGCGGCGCGCACCTTCTCCACGGCGAAGCTGGCGTGCCCGGTGTCGTCGAGGACGGCGAGGACCAGGGTGCGGGTGTCGCTGTCGAGGCGGACGGCGACCTCGCGGTAGAAGTCGGACGCGATCGAGTCGCCGACGTACGCCTTCACCAGGCCCTCCAGCCAGTCGGACGGCGCGGTCTGGCGGTGGAAGTCGTCCAGCGCCGTCGCGAAGGGGGCCATCGCCTCGTGCGCGGCCTCGCCGATCTCGGTGAGCCGGTCGCGCAGCCGCGCGAAGTGGTGGAACTCGGCGGCGGCCATCGCGGCCAGTTCCGCCTTGTCCTCCAGCGTCGGTGCGAGCTTCGCGTCCTCCGCGAGCCGTTCGAACGCTGCCAGCTCGCCGTACGCCAGCGCCCCCAGCAGGTCGACGACCGCGGCGCGGTAGCGCGGGTCCGCGGCGGCCGCGGTCCAGTCCTGCGCGGCGACCCCGGTCGGCTTCGCCTCCGGCCCGGTCTGCTCTGCGGGTGTGGCGGGCTCGGCCGGCTCGGCGGTGCCGGCGGGCTTGGTGGTGTCGTCAGGCGTCTCCATGCGGGGCACAATAACCAAGTCGCGGGCACGGGCCGACACCCTCCGCGTGACCCGATGATGTCCCGAACGAAACATTTGAACGGGTGCAGCTACGTGTTTCCGGGGTAGAGTGGTAATGCACCCGCCGTTCACCGGCCTGGTTCCTGTCCGGTTCCGGTCCGGAATCTCTCCTCGGCGGGCGACGTGTGCAACACCTGGATGCCCGGTCGGTGGCCCGATCGGCTCCGCCCCGACCGCCCTCCCGTCATCGGGAGGGGCCCACTCGCGGCACGGCGAGGGCAGCGGTCCCGCGCTTCGCAGCCCCAGGCTGTACGACACATCTGCGCGGTCAGTGACCCGCACCGGTTCCGCCGGTGCGCCCGGCCACTCGACCCCCCTTGCCGGACAGTGCCGCGTCTCACAGAAGAGGCAAGCATCCTGACCACCACGACCCCCACGACGTTCCGCAGTCTCGGCATCCTCCCCGAGACGGCCGAGGCCCTCGAAGCCGTCGGCATCACCACACCCTTCCCGATCCAGGAGATGACGCTCCCGGTCGCCCTCGCGGGCAGCGACGTCATCGGACAGGCCAAGACCGGTACGGGCAAGACCCTCGGCTTCGGCCTCCCGCTGCTGGAGCGGGTCACCGTCGCCGCCGACGTCGAGGCCGGCCGCGCCACGCCCGAGCAGCTGACCGACCTGCCGCAGGCGCTCATCGTCGTCCCGACCCGTGAGCTGTGCCAGCAGGTGACCAACGACCTGCTCACCGCCGGCAAGGTCCGCGCGGTCCGCGTGCAGGCGATCTACGGCGGCCGCGCGTACGAGCCGCAGGTCGAGGCCCTGAAGAAGGGCGTCGACGTCATCGTCGGCACCCCGGGCCGGCTGCTCGACCTCGCGGGCCAGAAGAAGCTCAGCCTGCGCCAGGTCCGCACCCTCGTGCTGGACGAGGCGGACGAGATGCTGGACCTCGGCTTCCTGCCGGACGTCGAGAAGATCATGGCGATGCTGCCCGCCAAGCGGCAGACGATGCTGTTCTCGGCCACCATGCCGGGCGCGGTCATCAACCTGGCCCGCCGCTACATGTCGCAGCCCACGCATATCAGCGCGACCGCGCCGGACGACGAGGGCGCGACGGTGGCCAACACCACGCAGCACGTCTTCCGCGCCCACTCGCTGGACAAGGTCGAGCTCGTCGCCCGGGTCCTCCAGGCCGAGGGCCGCGGCCTGGCGATGATCTTCTGCCGCACCAAGCGGACCGCGGCCGACGTGGCCGAGCAGCTGGAGGCGCGCGGCTTCGCCTCCGGCGCCGTGCACGGCGACCTCGGCCAGGGCGCCCGCGAGCAGGCGCTGCGGGCCTTCCGCAACGGCAAGGTCGACGTGCTGGTCTGCACCGACGTGGCCGCGCGCGGCATCGACGTCGAGGGCGTCACGCACGTCATCAACTACCAGACGCCCGAGGACGAGAAAACCTATCTGCACCGCATCGGCCGCACCGGCCGCGCGGGCGCTTCGGGTACGGCGATCACCCTCGTCGACTGGGACGACATCCCGCGCTGGCAGCTGATCAACAAGGCGCTCGACCTCTCCTTCAACGACCCGGAGGAGACCTACTCGACGTCGCCGCACCTCTACGAGCTGCTGGGCATCCCGGCCGGCACCAAGGGCATACTGCCCCGGGCCGAACGCACCCGGGCGGGTCTGGACGCCGAGGAGGTCGAGGACCTGGGCGAGACCGGCGGCCGCGGCGGTGGCCGCAGCGGCGGCCGGGGCCGCGGCGGACGTACGGGCCCCGCGCCCGCCGCCGAGGAGCGCCAGCCCCGCGCCCCCCGCACCCCGCGGCAGCGCCGCCGGACGCGTGGCGGCCAGTCCGTGCCGGAAGGCACCGACAACGCCGTCGCCGCGCCGGAGGCGCCCGCCGAAGCCGCCGAGCAGGCTGCCGGAGGAGTGCGTACTCCGCGCCGCCGGCGCCGTACCCGCAGCGGTGCCGCCGGGTCGGCCGTGACGCCGGTGGCGCCCGCGGCCGAGACGGTCGAGGTGCCCGCGGCGCCGGCCGCCGAGGAGGCGCCCGCCGCTCCGGCTCCCGCTCCCGACGAGGCGCCGAAGGCTCCGCGCCGCCGGACGCGCAAGGCCGCCGCACCGGTCGCCGAGGCCGAGGCCGTGGCCGCCGCTCCGGTGACGCCGGTCGAGCCCGCGACGGAGGAGGCTCCGAAGCGGCGCCGGACGCGCAAGGCCGCCGAGGTCGCCCCCGAGCCGGTCACGCCCGCCGCCGGGGAGGCACCCGAGGGCGACGCCGCGCCGAAGGCCCCCCGCCGCCGGACGCGGAAGGCCGCCGAGACCGTCGCCGAGACCGTGGCCGAGCCGGTCACGCCCGCCGCCGAGGAGGCGCCCGCCGCTCCCCGGCGCCGGACGCGCAAGGCCGCCGCCGAGGTCCCCGCCCCGGCGGAGGCGCCCGACGCGGAGGCCCCCAAGGCCCCCCGCCGCCGGACGCGCAAGGCCGCCGAGACCGTCGCGGAGGTGCCCGCGCCCGCCGCGGCGCCGGAGGGCGAGGAGGCGGCTCCCAAAGCCCCGCGCCGCCGGACGACGCGCAAGACGGCGGCGGCTGCCGCCGAGCAGGACGCCTGACGGCCCGGCCACGTAACACCGAGCACCCCCGGCCCCACCCGGCCGGGGGTGTTTTCGTGCCGAGCGGCAACCTGTGGGACATATGCACCGCGTAGTCTCGCTGCATGAGCCGACCGACCACCTTGGATCTGCCGGCGCACGCCTCGGCGCGCCGGCTGGAGACCTCCCGCGGTTCCTTCGCCGCCCTCGACGCGGCCCCCGCGCCGGAGGCTCCCGCGCACCGCGGCACGGCGCTGCTCGTCCCCGGGTTCACGGGCAGCAAGGAGGACTTCCTCGACCTGCTCGCCCCGCTGTCCGCGGCCGGGTTCCGGGTCGTCGCGGTGGACGGGCGCGGCCAGTACGAGTCGGGCGGCCCGCGCGACGAGGCCGCGTACGCGCAGGCCGAGCTGGCGGCCGACGTCACCGCGCAGGGCGCCGCGCTCGCCGAGGGCTCCGGCGGCGGCCCGCTGCACGTCCTGGGCCACTCCCTCGGCGGCCACATCGTCCGGGCGGCGCTGCTGGCGGACGGCCCCGGCCCCTTCTCGTCGCTCACCCTGATGAGTTCGGGCCCGGCCGCGATCACCGCGGCGCAGCAGGTCAGGACGCAGCTGCTGATCGACCACCTGCCGTCGATGGACATGGAGACGGCCTGGTGGGCGATGCGCTCGCTGGACGCGGAGGGCTCCGGCGCGCAGGCCGGCAGCGTCGTCGAGACCCCCGCGGACCCCGGCACGTCATGGCTCGACGACTTCCTGCACCGCCGCTGGGTGGCCACCGTGCCCGAACAGCTGATCGCCACGGCACGCCAGTTGATGACAGAACGGGATCGGGTGGCCGAACTCGCCGCCGTCCCCCTGCCGAAGCTCGTACTGTCCGGAGAGGTGGACTACGCCTGGCCGGTCCCCCTGCTGGACGCGATGGCGGAGCGGCTGGGCGCCCGGCGCGTCGTCGTCAAGGGCGCGGAGCACTCCCCCAACGCCGAGCGGCCGGCCGAGACGGCCGCCGCGCTCACGGCCTTCTGGACGGGCGAGGGTGCCGCGCGCGGATAAAGCAGTCGGCACCGCGCAGGTTTTTATTTAGGGTAGGGAATGTTTTGAAGGGGGTGTTCGTTGACCACACATGTAACGAGGGACGAAGGGAGAAGCCCCATGCGCTTCGAGATCATGCGACTTGACGATCGGAACGGCGACGCAGTGGACAGCACCGTGGTCGACGCCTCCGCGGTCAACAAGATCGTGCAGCAGGCTGCCGCCCTCGGTCAGCGCATCTACATCCGCCCCGCCGAGGGTCTCGCGGACTGACGCCGGCCGACCGCCGCATGCACCGGCGCCCCGTACATCAGGTCCGTACGGGGCGCTTTCGCATGTCCGGGGCCGCTCAGCCGCCCTGGCCGTGCACGAAGCCCAGGACGCCGTTGGCCACGGACTGCACGGCGATCGCGGACAGCAGCATGCCGGACAGCCGGGTCACCAGCACCACGCCGCCCTCCTTGATGACCCGGATGATCGCCAGCGAGTAGCGCATCGTCAGCCACAGCACGGCGTGCATCGCCAGGATCGCCAGCCACACCGAGGTCTGCTGCGCGAAGCCGTCCGCCTTCTGCACGGCCAGGATCACCGTGACGATGGCCCCCGGCCCCGCGAGCAGCGGCATCCCCAGCGGCACCAGCGCCACGTTGACGTCCCGCGTCTGCGTCGGCTCGTCCGCCTTGCCCGTCAGCAGGTCCAGTGCGATGAGCAGGAGCAGCAGCCCGCCGGCGATCCGCAGCGCGGGTACGGACACGTGCAGGTAGTCCAGGATCTGCTGCCCGCACAGCCCGAACACCACGATCACCCCGAACGCGACGCCCGCGGCCTGCGCCGCCATCCGCCGCTGGACCTTGGCCGCCCGCCCCGAGGTGAGGGCGAGGAAGATCGGCGTGATGCCGGGCGGGTCCATGATCACGAAGAGGGTGAAGAACACGGACCCGAAGAGGGTGAGGTCGACCATGGGTGTGACTGGGCTTTCGTCGTGAGCTGAAGGTGGTGTGCGGCGGGTCGCGCGGTTCCCCGCACCCCTGGCGGTCGCCGCTCCGCGCAGGCGGGCGTGCGCCTTCCGGGCGCGGGGTGCGTTTTCGGGGGCGCGGGGAACTGCGCGCCGGCCGGGACGGCGCCGCACGCCGCCGCCGGCCCGAAGGGGCAGTCCGGTTCGCCCCGGGCCACCGGCCTGTGGTGGGCCGGGCGCGCGGTTCCGCGGGCCCTGGCTCGCCCGGCAGGGCCCATGCAGGCCCCGCGGGGGCTAGACCGCGGAGATGGGCTCGGCCCCCGTCGCGCGGTCGGCGATGTCGGCCAGCACCTCCGGAGGAGTCGTGCAGGCCCCGAGGGCCACGGTCTTGCGCGACCCGTGGTAGTCGGACGAGCCCGTCGTCAGGAGACGGAGTTCGCGCGCGAGCCCGCGCAACCGCTCGCGTGTCGCCGGCTCGTGGTCGACGTGGTCGACCTCCAGGCCGTCGAGCCCGGCGGCGGCGAGCTCCGCGACGACCTCGTCCGGCACCGTCTCGCCGCGCTTGTGCGCGCCCGGGTGGGCGAAGACGGTGACGCCGCCGGCCGCCTTGACGAGCCGCACCGCCTCGAAGGGGTCGAACTCGGCCTTCTCGACGTAGACGCGCCCGTCGTTGGCCAGCCACTCGGAGGTGAAGGCGTCGGAGACGGTGGGGACGACGCCCAGTTCCACCAGGGCGGTCGCGATGTGCGGGCGGCCGACCGAGCCGTCGCCGGCGATCCGGGCGACCTGCTCCCAGGTGACGGGGACGCCGAGCTCCCGGAGCTTGGCGACCATGCCGCGGGCACGCGGCACGCGGTCGTCGCGGACCAGCTCGCGCGCCTCGTGCAGCCGCGGTTCCGCGGGGTCGAAGAGGTAGGCCAGCATGTGCATGCTGATGCCGCCGATCCGGCAGGACAGCTCCGCGCCGGTGACGAGGGTGAGGCGGGTGCCGGCGAGCGCGGCCGCGGCCTCGGCGTGGCCGGCGACGGTGTCGTGGTCGGTGAGGGCGAGGACGTCCAGCCCGGCCGCGACGGCGTTCCGGACCAGCTCGGCGGGGCTGTCGGTGCCGTCGGAGGCCGTGGAGTGGGTGTGCAGGTCGATGCGCACGGCACGGGCTCCCGGAAGACGGCGCGGACAACGGACGAAGCCAAGGATAGCGCCCGCCCGGGCCTGCGATTCGCAGGTGCCGTACGCCTCAGGCCAGCAGCCTGGGGGTGAGGGCGCCGCACGGGAGGAGGTCGACCTCCGCGCCGGCGTCCCGCAGGTCGGTGAGGACCAGCTCGTCGTACATCAGCAGGCCGGTCTCCTCGGGCCAGACGATGGCCCACAGCCACAGTCCGCGGGCCTCGCCGGCGAAGACGACGCGGTCGTCGGGAGTGCCGCTGACGTGCCACAGCGCGGTGGGGCGCCCGGCGGCCAGGACCTTGGCGTGCGGGGGCTTGTCGACGCACATGCCCGGCCCGGGGTCGGGGCCGTCGATCCCGGCGTAGCGCGCGCCCAGGCCGACGCCCAGCTCCTCGGCGACGAGCATGAGCTCGCCGGGACCGCCGAAGGGCCCGGGACCGGAGCAGGCGACGGCGGACGCACGGCCGCCGCTGCGGTCGTCACCGGCGGAGGCGACGCCCGAGAAGAGCCAGCCGACGGGGAGCGGCCACGGCATCCACACCGGCACCTGCGACCGGTGCACGACCACGCCGAGGCCTTCGACGCTCGGCGGGACGACCGGCTGCAGGGGATACACGGTGCCGTGCACGTCGCACTGCCAGGAGTCGGCGAAGAGGCCGGGCGCCCTGACCCTGCCACCGCACTTCGGGCAACTGGGTTCGCCCCTCATAAATCCCCACGTTCCTCCAGCCGCGTGCTCGCGTCAAGGACGATCACCCGTCCGGAGTGCGGGGCCGCGCCGCGGGCCCCGGCCGGGCGGTGTCCACCGGTTGCATTAGTTGCTATAGCCAACCTAATGTGTATGTACACAGCACCTATTTCGACCGTCCCGGCCGGGCGCCGGCCAGAGGGGAACGCGGGCCATGCAGCCAGGCACCGACACCACCGAGGGCATCGAGGACATGGCGCACGAGAAGGTGAGCCTGCTGCGCCAGCCCACCGCCGTGTGGGCCACGGCCGGCGCCGCCGTCGTCGCCTTCATGGGCATCGGGCTCGTCGACCCGATCCTGCCGTCCATCGCCAAGGGCCTGGACGCCTCACCCAGCCAGGTCTCCCTGCTCTTCACCAGCTACTTCCTGATCACCGCGTTCGCGATGCTCGTCACCGGCTTCGTCTCCAGCCGCATCGGCGGCCGCAAGACGCTGCTCAGCGGGCTCGCGCTCGTCGTCGTCTTCGCCGCGCTGGCCGGCACCTCCGGCAGCGTCGGCCAGCTCGTCGGCTTCCGGGCGGGCTGGGGCCTGGGCAACGCGCTCTTCGTGTCGACCTCCCTCGCCGTCATCGTCGGCGCGGCCACCGGCGGCGCCGCCTCGGCGATCCTGCTGTACGAGTCGGCGCTCGGCCTCGGCATGGCCTGCGGGCCGCTGCTCGGCGCGGTGCTCGGCGACATGAAGTGGCGCTACCCCTTCTTCGGTACCGCCGCCCTCATGGCCATCGGCTTCGTGGCGATCTCGCTCTTCCTGAAGGAGCAGCCCAGGCCCGCCCGGCGCACCTCGCTGCTGGACCCGGTCAGGGCGCTCGGCCACCGCGGGCTCGCCTCCGCCGCCGCGTCGGCGTTCTTCTACAACTACGCCTTCTTCACCGTGCTGGCCTTCACGCCCTTCGTCCTCGACATGTCCCCCTACCGCTCCGGCGCCGTCTTCTTCGGCTGGGGCGTGCTGCTGGCCGTCTTCTCGGTGCTGATCGCCCCGCGGCTCCAGGCCCGCTTCGGGTCCCTGCCGGTGGTGGGCGCCTCGCTCGTGCTGCTCGCGGCGGACCTCGTCGTGCTCGGGTACGGGTCGCACACCGCGGCGATCGTCTGCACGGTGCTGTCCGGGGCGTTCATCGGCGTCAACAACACGGTGTACACCGAACTGGCGCTCGGGGTCTCGGACGCGCCGCGTCCCGTGGCCAGCGCGGGCTACAACTTCGTCCGGTGGTTCGCGGCCGCGGCGGCGCCGTACCTCGCGCCCAAGATCGAGGAGTGGTCGGACGTCCACATCCCCTTCGTGGTGGCCGCGCTCGCCGCGCTGTGCGGCGCGGGGATCGTCGCCGTCCGGCGCCGCCACCTCGTGGCCGCGCCGCACCACCCGGAGCCGGTGCCCGCCCCGGCCCTGGCCCCGACCCGGTAGGGCCCGCGCCCGCCGGGCCGGGCCGCCCCTAGAACACGCTCGCCCGGCGGACGGGATCGGTGAGATCCGTACCGTGCCCGGCCCAGTGCGCGCGCAGCGCCTCCACGCCGCGGGCGCGCTTGTAGGCCGCCTCCGCCGGGGTGAGGGGGACGAGGGGGAAGAAGCGGACGGGGTCGCGGGGGGCGGGAAGGGGCAGGGCGGGGACGACTTCGTCCGGCGCGGCGGCGAGGAACGCCGTGAAGGGCGCCCCCGGCCACAGCGGTTCACCGAACTCCAGCGTGTTGCCGTCCGCCAGGACCAGCCCCTCCACCTGCGGGGACGCCGCGGCCATCGCGAGGGACCTGAGCACCGGCGAGGTGTCCGCGCGTCCGGCCCGCACGGTCAGGTGCACCTCCGCGCGCGGTCCGCGCAGCGGGTCGGCGGCCGGCGCGAGGGGGTCGGCCATGGGCTGGGCGGACATGCCGAGGGTCGCGTACCGGCGCAGCTCCCCCTGCGTGAACCGCAGTACCTCGATGCGCTCGGCCCCGAGGAAGGTCACCGACGCGCGGGCGTCGGGTTCGCCGAAGGCGGAGCGGAGGCGTTCCTCCACCATGTCCAGAATGTCACCCATGCGGGGAGCATAGAACGCGTTCGGATCGCACGGAGGGCGCGGTGGGCGTACCCTCAGCTTGCTAAAGTGTGGCGTTCACGGAGTCTTCCCTCAGCGGGGACCGGCCGGAGGAGGTGGGGACTGACATGGATCCTAGTCGACCGTGCAGTACCGGCCGCTCTTCCCTTGCCGCCCCGCACGCAGTGTGACCCGCTGAGCCTCCCGCGTTCCTTCCCCGGCCCGAGTGCCGTGAAACGCGGATCGCCACGGCCTGTCCTCCGCCCGCGGAGCGTTCCGCTTCGGGAGAGCGCGCCCTGAACTGCCTGTGATCACCCGGTTCTGATCCACATCAGCAGCTTTTCAGTTCAGTGCGGCGTGACGCCGTCGGCCAGTCCGTGAAGGAGCTTGCCATGTCGATGATCCGAGACCTGCGCGCAGTCGTACGCCCCGCGCTGCGCAAGTCCCCGGCGAACCACGACTACGGCCCGACACGTGACACCGCGACGGCCACCAGCGCCGTCGTGGACTGCGCCGTCTACCGTGACGGGGTGCGCTGTCCGGACGTCGTGGGGCTGCGTGACGCCCTCGCCTCGGTGCGGGCCGACCGCTCGTCCGACCAGTGCGACGGCAGTGACGGCTTCGTGTGGATCGGCCTGCACGAGCCGACCGAGCAGGAGTTCGCGGGGATCGCCGAGGAGTTCGGCCTGCACCCGCTGGCCGTCGAGGACGCGGTGCACGCCCACCAGCGGCCCAAGCTGGAGCGCTACGACAACTCGCTGTTCACCGTCTTCAAGACGATCCGCTACGTCGAGCACGCCGAACTCACCGCCACCAGTGAGGTCGTGGAATCCGGCGAGGTCATGGTCTTCACCGGCCGGTACTTCGTCATCACCGTGCGGCACGGCGGCCACGGCTCGCTGCGGGCGCTCAGGCACCGGCTGGAGGACGATCCGGAGCTGCTGGCCAAGGGGCCCTCGGCCGTGCTGCACGCCATCGCCGACCAGGTCGTCGACGACTACCTGGCCGTGTCGGACGCGGTGCAGGACGACATCGACGAGGTCGAGATCGACGTCTTCTCCGCCGAGCCCGGCAAGTCCTCACGCGGTGGCGACGCGGGCCGGATCTACCAGCTCAAGCGCGAGGTGCTGGAGTTCAAGCGGGCCGTGTCACCGCTGCTGCGGCCGATGCAGATGCTCGGCGAGCGGCCGATGCGGCTGGTCGACCCGGAGATCCAGAAGTACTTCCGGGACGTCGCCGACCACGTCGCCCGCGTCCACGAGCAGGTCACCGGCTACGACGACCTGCTCAACTCGATCCTCCAGGCCAACCTCGCACAGGCCACCGTCGTGCAGAACGAGGACATGCGCAAGATCACCGCGTGGGCCGCCATCCTGGCCGTCCCCACGATGATCACCGGCGTCTACGGCATGAACTTCGACACCATGCCCGAGCTGCGCTGGAAGTTCGGCTACCCGATGGTGCTGGCCGTGATCCTGGCCATCTGCTACGCCATCCACCGCGGCTTCCGCCGCAACGGCTGGCTGTAGCCGGGGCCCTACTGCCCGCGGCGGACGTCCGCGAGCACCACGAGGGCCAGGCCCGCGAGGATCACCACCAGCGCCGGGTACGCGGCCGCGGGCGGTGTCTGGCCCAGCCACAGCGCCGCGATCAGTGCCGCGCCCGGGGTCTCCAGCAGGATCGCCGTGGAGGTGGTCGACGGTCCCAGGCCGCGCACGACGCGGTTGAGCAGCGAGTGCCCGAGCAGCTGCGCCACGACCGTCAGCGCGGCGATCTTCAGCCAGCTGCGCCCGTCGTAGCCGCCGAGCGCCGAGCCCGACACCAGGCAGGCGAGGAGCAGGGCGCCCGCGGTCGTCGAGTAGCAGACGTAGGTGTACGCGGTCGTCGTCGCCGTCCGCCGGACCTCCGAGCCCAGCAGCATGTACACGGCCGCCGCCAGGCCCGCGGCGAGCGCGAGCGCGTCACCGGCGAGGGCGCGGGTGTCGGTCGACATGTCGATACCGGTGAGGATCAGCACGCCCACGACGGCGAGCGCGGTGCCCGCCCACACCAGCGCGGGCGGGCGGTGGCCGCGCAGCCGCAGGATCAGCGTGGTCCAGATCGGGGTGGTGGTGACCAGCGCGGTCGAGGTCGCCACCGAGGTCATCGTCAGGCTCGGCAGCCACAGCCCGAAGTGCAGCGCCAGCACGACGCCGGCGGCGCCGGAGAGGGTGAGCGCGCGCCGGCCCATGCGGCGCAGCTCGCCGCGGTGCCGCCACATCGCGACGGGGGTGAGGACCCCGACCGCCATGGCGTTCCGCCAGAAGGCGATGGCCAGGGCGGGGGCGGCGGTCGCGGCGATGAGCGGGGCGGACATGGAGACGCCGGCGATCGCGACCGCGAGGAGGGTGAGATCCGCTCCGCGGGAGGGTGCCGCAGCGGGGGCCGCGCCCTCCCCGCCGGGGGCTGCGGTGCCTGTGCCTGTGCCCGCGGGTGCGGTCGGCGTGCTCTGCGGGGCGGTCACGGGGCTCCTGGGTGGGGGTCGCGAGGTCGGCGGGGCCGCCACCAGGGTAAGGCCCGTTCCCTGGCCGAGCACCTGTCTTTTCGCCACCCCCGGCAGGCGGTGGCGGAAGAGGGTGCCCCGGGGGCGCAGGGGCGGTGCACGTGCGGCCGCGCGGTTGCCCCGTTCCCCTGACGGCCTGCCCCGGGCCGGCAACGCCCCGCCCGGGGCACCGGCCGCGGGCCGCCCGCGGCAGACCGCCCCTTACCCTGGCCGCATGACGTCGACGCCCTCCGCCGAAGAACTGCTCGCCGCCCTCGTGGAGGAGGGGGTCAGGAAGTCCGGGCTGGTCTGGGTGAACGGGCGGGCCGTGTGGCAGGTGTGGGAGGACGGCGGGGCGTACGTGCTGTGCGGCGGGCCCGTCGAGCAGCCGGTGCCGGACGGCCTGGTGGAAGGGGCGGTCGTCGACGTGACGGTACGGAGCAAGGACAAGGGCGGGCGGCTGGTCCGCTGGCGGGCCCGGGCCTCGGTCGTACCGGCGCGCTCCGAGGCGTGGCGGGCGGCGGTCGGGGAGTTGCGCGGCAAGCGGTTGAACGCGGCGGACGCGGACACCGTGGACGAGCGGTGGGCCCGCGAGTGCACGCTCTTCCGGCTCACCCCCGAGGGCTCTCCCGTGGAGGGTCCCGGTGCCGTGCCGGACGGGTCGGGCGCCGCTCCCCCGCGGCCGACGCCGGCGACCACCCGTGAGCCCGTCCCGGCGGGCCTGCCGCGCCTGCTGGCCCGGCGCAGGCCGCGCGGCTGAGCTGCTTCCCCGCTACTTCCCCGCGGAGGCGGAGGGCCTGGGCGTCGCCGTCGTGCCGACCGTCCTGCCGTAGTCGACGACCTGCGACCTGTCCGGCGCCGCGAGGGTGAAGTCCTCGCCCCAGTCGGAGAGGGTGAGGGTGCCCGCGCCGCCCGCGCGCTGGTAGCGCAGCGGGTAGGGGGTGCCCTTGAGGGAGACGTCGAGGCTGCCGCCCTCGGAGCCGGTCAGCTCGATGGTCCTGGTGTCGCCGACCTTGCGGTGGTCGCCGACGCCGAGCGTGCCGTCCACCACGAAGAGGTCGGAGAGCAGCACCTTCTTGTCGGTGAAGCCGCTGAACTGCCGGTAGGCCGGGTCGCCCGGCGGCACCTTGACGTACTTGCCGTTGAGCTTGGCGGCCGCGGCCCGGCTGTCCTTGTCGTCGCCGCCGTCGCCGTAGAAGTCGGCGCCGGCCTTGAGGTAGAGGTCGTCGCCGACCCGCAGCAGCTGGAAGGTGTCGCCCCTGGTCGTGACCTCGCCGACGCCGCCCTCCGCGCGCAGCCGCATGTCGAGCCGGTAGGTCTGCCCGCCGCTGACGACCGTGCCCGTCAGCCGCACGGCGTCGGCGCTCGCGGCCGCGTCGCTCGCCCTCTGCTCGATGGTCTTCGCGGGCAGCTTGCCGACGCCGTTGGTGCCGGCGTCCGGGTCGCCGCCCAGTCCGAGGCACCCGCCGAGCAGCGGTGCCGAGACGAGACCGGCGAGGACGGCGGCGGTCCTGCGAGCGGGAAACACGTGGACTTCGACCCCTCGTGACGGCGGCGGCGGGCGTGGCTGAAGCTACCGCACCGTACCCCGCCGCAGCATCCGCCCTCCGGTGCGCGGCCGCTCGCGGGGAGTCCTTCCGGGGGCCTCGCCCGGCAGGCAAGATCGGCACAGGTTAGCCTGGCGGGGAGTGGCGGCGTACCCGGTGAGGAGGCCTGATGGTCGCAGGCACCCCGCGCGTCTTCGTGTCGCACCTGTCGGGCGTCGCGGCCTTCGACCCCAACGGCGACGAGGTGGGCCGGGTCCGCGACGTCGTGGTGATGCTGCGCGTCGGCGGGCGTCCGCCGCGCGTGCTGGGCCTGGTCGTCGAGGTGGTCGGGCGGCGCCGGATCTTCCTGCCGATGACCCGGGTGACGGGTGTGGAGGCGGGCCAGGTCATCACCACGGGCGTGCTGAACGTGCGGCGCTTCGAGCAGCGCCCGACCGAGACGCTGGTGCTCGGCGAACTGCTGGACCGCCGGGTGCGCTGGATCCCCGACGGCGGGGCCGCCGGGGGTGCCGTGGAGGGCGCGGCGACGGGCGAGGACGCCGGCGAGGAGGTCACCGTCCTGGACGTGTCCATGGCGCAGCTGCCGGCCCGTCGGGACTGGGAGATCGACAAGGTCTTCATCCGGCGCGGCAAGTCCGGCGCCCTGCGCCGCAAGGGCGAGACGCTCACCGTCGACTGGTCGTCGGTCAGCGGCTTCCGGCTCCCCGAGGGCGAGCAGGGCGCGGAGAACCTGGTCGCGACCTTCGAGCAGCTGCGCCCCGCCGACCTCGCGAACGTCCTGCACCACCTGTCGCCCAAGCGCCGCGGCGAGGTCGCCGCTGCCCTCGACGACGACCGGCTCGCGGACGTCCTGGAGGAACTGCCGGACGACGACCAGGTCGAGATCCTCGGCAAGCTCCAGGAGGAGCGCGCCGCGGACGTCCTGGAGGCGATGGACCCCGACGACGCCGCCGACCTGCTCGCCGAGCTGCCCGACCACGACCAGGAGCGGCTGCTCGCCCTGATGCGCCCGCAGGACGCGGCGGGCGTGCGGCGGCTGCTGTCGTACGAGGAGCGCACCGCGGGCGGGCTCATGACGACCGAGCCGATCGTGCTGCGCCCGGACGCCACCGTCGCGGACGCCCTGGCGCGGATCCGCAACCCCGACCTGTCGCCGGCGCTCGCCGCGCAGATCTACGTGTGCCGGCCGCCCGACCAGACGCCCACCGGCAAGTACCTGGGCCTGGTGCACTTCCAGCGGCTGCTGCGCGACCCCCCGTTCACGCTGCTCGGGGCGATCGTCGACACCGACCTGCGGCCGCTCACCCCGGACACCGCGCTGCCGTCGGTGACCAGCTTCCTGGCCACGTACAACATGATCTCGGCGCCCGTGGTGGACGAGAGCGGGGCGCTGCTCGGCGCGGTGACCGTCGACGACGTCCTGGACCACCTGCTGCCCGAGGACTGGCGGGAGACCGAACTGCACGGCGCCGGACCCGCCGCCGACACCACGGCGGAGGTGGACGATGGCCGCTGACGACCGCGACCGCACCGCAGGGCGGCACCCGGCGGGCGCCACCGCCCCGCCCCGCGGCCGGGTGCGGCTGGACCAGCCGCGCGAGACCCGGCGCCGCTGGCTGCCCGCCTACGACCCGGAGGCCTTCGGCAACTTCTCCGAGCGCATCGCGCGCTTCCTCGGCACGGGCCGCTTCATCGTCTGGATGACGGTCGTCATCGTCGTCTGGGTGCTGTGGAACGCCTTCGGACCGCGCGGGCTGCGCTTCGACGGCTACCCGTTCATCTTCCTGACGCTGATGCTGTCCCTCCAGGCCTCCTACGCGGCCCCGCTGATCCTGCTGGCGCAGAACCGGCAGGACGACCGGGACCGGGTCAACCTGGAGCAGGACCGCCGGCAGAACGAGCGCAGCATCGCCGACACCGAGTACCTCACGCGCGAGGTCGCCGCGCTGCGGGCGGGCCTCGGCGAGGTCGCCACCCGCGACTGGATCCGGTCCGAGCTCCAGGACCTGCTCAAGGAGATCGAGGAGCGCCGCCCGCACCCACGGGACCGGGAGCGCACGCACGTCCCGCCGGGTGACGAAGCGGACGGCCGGGGCCGCTGATCCGCCCTCCGCGGCCGCCGTACCATCAACCTATGGCTACCACCACGTACGGCTCGGGCACCGCGCCGGCCGCCACACCGACCGACGAGGCCGTGCGCGCCGCACTGGCCACGGTGAACGACCCGGAGATCCACAAGCCGATCACCGACCTCGGCATGGTCAAGTCCGTGGACATCGCCGCGGACGGCGCCGTCGCCGTCGCCGTCTACCTGACGGTGTCCGGCTGCCCGATGCGGGACACGATCACCGAGCGCGTCACGGCGGCCGTCGCCGCCGTCCCCGGTGTCACCTCGGTGCGGGTCAAGCTGGACGTGATGAGCGACGAGCAGCGCCGCGGGCTCGCCGAGACGCTGCGCGGCGGCCAGGCCGAGCGGGAGATCCCCTTCGCCAAGCCGGGCTCGCTGACCCGGGTCTACGCGGTGGCCTCCGGCAAGGGCGGCGTCGGGAAGTCCTCGGTGACGGTCAACCTCGCCGCCGCGATGGCCGCGGACGGCCTCAAGGTCGGCGTCGTGGACGCGGACATCTACGGGCACAGCGTGCCGCGCATGCTCGGCGCGGACGGGCGGCCCACGCAGGTCGAGAACATGATCATGCCGCCCTCGGCCAACGGGGTGAAGGTCATCTCGATCGGCATGTTCACCCCCGGCAACGAGCCGGTCGTCTGGCGCGGGCCCATGCTGCACCGCGCCCTCCAGCAGTTCCTCGCGGACGTCTACTGGGGCGATCTCGACGTGCTGCTCCTCGACCTGCCGCCCGGCACGGGCGACATCGCGATCTCCGTCGCCCAGCTCATGCCGAACGCGGAGATCATCGTCGTGACGACCCCGCAGCAGGCCGCCGCGGAGGTCGCCGAGCGCGCGGGCGCGATCGCGGTGCAGACGCACCAGAAGATCGTGGGTGTGGTCGAGAACATGGCGGGCATGCCGTGCCCGCACTGCGACGAGATCGTCGAGGTCTTCGGCACCGGGGGCGGCGACCGGGTCGCCGAGGGCCTCACCCGTACGACGGGGGCCACCGTGCCGGTCCTCGGGCGCATCCCCATCGACGTCCGCCTCCGGGAGGGCGGCGACGACGGCCGCCCCGTGGCTGTCGCGCACCCCGACTCCCCCGCGGGCGCCGCCCTGCGCGGCATCGCCTCGCAGCTCTCCGCGCGGCAGCGCGGCCTGTCGGGCCTCTCCCTGGGGATCACCCCGCGCAACAAGTTCTGACCCCGCCGGGCCCGCGTCCGGCCCTCCGGGACACCGCTCGCGGCGTCCCGGGGCGGCCGGGAGCCCGGGCCGGGGCGCTACCGGGCCTCGTACGAGCGGATGTCGGGGACGGCCGCCAGGGCCAGCCCGTAGGCGCTCATGCCGCGCCCGAAGGCGCCGAGGTGGACCCCGGCGGCCGAGCCCGCGAGGACCCAGCCGTACTCCGACTCGCGGTAGTGGAAGGGCGTGGGCTCGCCGTCCACCGGAAGGGTGAGCGCGGCCCAGCCGGAGCCGTCGAGGTCGTCGGCGAGCTCCCAGGCGGTGGCGGTCTGCTGGTCGAGCCAGTCCTGCCGCAGGGAGCGTTCCATCGTCGTGGGCCAGGTGCAGGCGAGAAGGCCCGAGCCGGCCAGCCAGGCGGCCGAGGAGACGGAGGTGGCCTCCAGCAGCCCGGTGCCGTCCGGCGTGCGTCTGCGGGGCCGCTGGGCGACCGTCACGACCACGGCGAAGCGCTGGCTCTCGTCGGCGGGGTCGACCTTGAGCGTGGGCTCGTCGCCGTGTCCCGTCGAGCCGTACTCGACCGTGCCGTCACTGCTCGTCCCGACCGTGTGCAGCCAGCGGCGCCCGGTGAACGCCTCGTCCAGTCCGTACCAGGGGAAGTCGGCCATCAAGTAGCCGTCGACCGCGCCCTGCGCCGTGCCGGTCCTGGTCTCCATGTGGGTCGCGCCTCCTCGAAGTGCCCTTCTGGGCGACGCCATCTTGCCCGACCCTGGGTGGGTTCGGGGGCCGAAACGGCGTGGGGTGACGGCGAACACACGGACAATGACCACTCGATAGGGTGAAATCACTCGATCGCATTGACGCCTGCGGCGCCCCGTGGGGCGCCCCTCAGGTCGCGTCGGAGTCGTACGGCGGCGTCTCGTCCTCGGCCGGCTTCTCGCGCTTGCGCAGCCGGTCGGGGGTGCCCCCGCCCGCACCGGAGGAGCCGGAGCCCGCGGAGGACGAGCGCGCGGCCGGGGCACCGGTGTCCGTACCGTTGACCGCGTCCGTGACCTCGGCCATCTCCTTGCGCAGGTCCAGGCTCCTGCCGATGTCCTGGAGCTCCTTGAGGCCGTACTCGTCGTCGTCGCTCATCAGGTTCTTGCGGATGAACGTCTTCGGATTCAGGTCCTCGAACTCGAAGTCCTTGAACTCCGGCCCCAGCTCGCGCCGAATGTCCTCTTTCGCGCTGTCGGAGAACTCCCGCACCTTGCGGATGAACGCCATCGCGTCCTGGATGACCTTCGGCAGCTTGTCGGGGCCGAAGACGAGCACGGCGAGGACGACGATCGCGACCAGCTCGAGCGGGCCTATGTCGAAGAACACCGTGCAGCTCCTTGGGACGTCCGCAGCCGGGGGGCTGTGTCCGGCGCACTTACGTTACCTGCCCACGTGGGCGACGCGGGAGTGGCTGCGGTCAACCCTACGTGGAAATGAGCCGACCACCACGTGAAGCATGCTGCTCAGCGCCCCGCGACAGGTCCGCCGGCGGCCGTCGCCGGGGTGGCGGAGAGCACGGAGGAGGCGTGCAGCGCCACCGACGTGACGGACGGCACGGAGACGGGTGTCGCGACGGCCGAGGGCGACGGCGCCACCCGGGCCTGGCGCATCATCCGCTGCTCACGCGCGTCCAGCAGGTCCCGGGGGGTGGTGCCGTGGGTGTCGGTGACCGAGTTCGCGCTGAAGGGGGTGACCGCGGGCCCGTCGTCGGGGTGGGCGCCGTTGTCGACGCCGGCCTCCATCGGGAGGGCGCCGCCGAGTGCGATGGCGGCCATCGAGAAGGCGCCGGCCGCCGCGAAGGCGAAGCGCCGGCTGAACGACGCGTGGGCCGCGGCCGCCGCGGCGCCGCCGCGGGGCGCGGCCTGGGGGCGCACAGGGGTGTCGAGCGGGGCGCGGTCCGCACCGCCGGTGAGGCCGCGGGCCGTCTCGTGGATGCGGAAGCCGCGGGCACCCTTGCCCTCGCCGGGTGCGACGAGGTCGTGGGCGGGGCTGAGGTAGGAGGGGCGGCGGCGGGTGCCGCCGCCGAAGACGTCGGAGCCGAGCAGGCCGCCGTCGAAAGGCCCGGGCCCGTCGCCGGGCCCGGGCAGCGCGCGCAGGTCCGCGAGGCCGGGGGGGCCGCCCTTGGAGTCGCCGCCGGGGCCGTCGGGACCGTAGGCCGCGAGGCCCTGGAGCCTGGCCAGCAGTCCGGACGGGATCGCGGGCAGCTCGGAGGCCGCCACGACGCTCTTGAGACGGCGCTGCTCGGTGGCGGCCGCCTTGCACTGGGGACAGGTCGCCAGATGGGCCTGGACGCGCTCGCGCGCGTCGTCCGCCAGCTCGCCGTCGACGAACGCGGCGAGCCGGTCGCCCAGGTGCTGCTCCGCGGCGGCGGCGCGCTTGCCGCGCGGGTCGCCGGAACCGCTGCTGCTCACGCTCTGCCGCCCTCCTGGCCAGGTTGCGGTGCGACGGCAGCGAGCGCGGGAACGTCGGCCGGGGAGCCGGCGGGCCGGGCGCCGGGCGCCCGGTGTTCCAGAGCCTTGCGCAGGTGGGAGCGTCCCCGGTGGATCCGGCTCCGCACCGTCCCGAGCTTCACGCCGAGCGTCGCCGCGATCTCCTCGTACGACAGCCCCTCGATGTCGCAGAGCACCACGGCTGCCCGGAACTCCGGCGCCAGCGTGTCCAGCGCCTGCTGGACGTCGGCGTCGAAGTGGGTGTCGTTGAAGTGCTGCGCGGGGGACGGCTCGCGGCTGGGCAGCCGCTCCGCCGCGTCGTCGCCGAGGGCGTCGAAGCGGATGCGCTGGCGGCGCCGCACCATGTCCAGGAACAGGTTGGTGGTGATGCGGTGCAGCCAGCCCTCGAACGTGCCGGGCGTGTAGGTGGACAGGGAGCGGAAGACCCGCACGAAGACCTCCTGGGTGAGATCTTCCGCGTCGTGCTGGTTGCCGGTCAGGCGGTAGGCCAGCCGGTAGACCCGGGCACTGTGCGTGCTGACGATCTCCTCCCACGAAGGAGGCGTCCACGCCTGGGGGTCTCCGTCGGCGGCGAAGGTCGCGGTCGGGGAGTCGTTGTCGCGTGAACGGTCGTCAGCAGTGTTGGTCACGGATTTCGGCTGTCCGGCCGACCTGCGAAAGCGCGCGAGCACCTTCCGGTCACCGGCCGCAGCCGCACCTCCCCTGTCGGCTCTGGTGGTGTCCAGTAGAGCCTCTACCATAGCCACCTCGCCCGTTAGCTCCGGATAAGTGCACTGCTGCCTCCGGGCGGGGGGCCCGCTCCGCTGCCGCGGACTCCCGCCCTTGTGCCTTCTGAGTGCTTAACGCGCGGTCCCATCAGCGGGTTCCCCACCCCAACGGATACAGTCGCCCGGACGGTCCCCGTACGGCCACGCACGGCCACGCACGGTCGGCACGGTGAGCACAGTCAGCGCAGGGCAGACGGGAACAGTCGGCTACGAGGAGAGGGCCATTACCGGCAACCGGCAGGCGAGCTGGGCGTTCGCCGACGCGTTCGTCGCCGAGGACGACGCCCTCATACGCGCCAGGGCCCGCTCGCACGCGTCCGGGCTGCGGCCCGTCTCCCCCGGCACGGGCGCGGCCCTGCGGCTGCTGGCCGCGGCCTGCGGCGCGAAACACGTCGTCGAGATCGGCACCGGCGCCGGCGTCTCCGGCATCCACCTGCTGCACGGCATGCGCCCGGACGGGGTCCTGACCACCGTCGACACCGAACCGGACCGCCAGCAGCTGGCCCGCGAGGCCTACCGCGAGGCGGGCTTCGCCGCGAACCGCTCGCGCGTCATCCCGGGCGCCGCCCTCGACGTGCTGCCGCGCCTCACCGACGGGGCCTACGACCTGGTGTTCTGCGACGCCGACCGACTGGAGTACCTGGACTACCTGGACGAGTCGCTGCGGCTGCTGCGCCCCGGCGGCGTGCTGTGCTTCGAGGGCGCCTTCGGGCAGGGCCGCGCCCTGGACGCCGCGCACCACGACATGGAGTCGATGCGGCTGCGCGAGCTGATGCGCGCGGTGCGCGACCACGCCCGGCTGTCCCCGGTCCTGCTGCCGACCGACGACGGGCTGCTGTGCGCGGTGGCGCGGTAGCGGACCGCCGCCCGGAGAAAGACCAGCGGCCGCGTACTCGGGAAACTCCCGGTACGCGGCCGCGAAGGCAGGGGACCGCTGGTCTCAGACGATGGCCTTCTTCAGCGCATCACCGAGGGCATCCGCCTCGTCCGGGGTCAGCTCGACGACAAGCCGCCCGCCGCCCTCGAGCGGAACGCGCATGATGATGCTCCGCCCCTCCTTGGTCACCTCGAGCGGGCCGTCACCCGTCCGCGGCTTCATGGCCGCCATGCTCGTTCCCCTTCCTGAAACCAGCTCGGACTCGAACACATTGGTTCTCGGCCATTATCCCGCATCCACCAGCCCGATGACCAACAGCGGTGGCACTCCGTTCCACAATCGACACCCGCGTACACCCGCATTTCGGTCACCCGGTCCGGCATTCTGGCCTGGACCGTTGCCGCGACGAAGGGGTTGATGCCATGGCCGGCCGCGTGCTGTACGAGGTCTCCGACGGGCTCGCGACCGTCACGCTGAACCGCCCGGAGGCGATGAACGCGCTCGACACCGCCACCAAGACCGCCCTGCGGGACGCCCTCCGGGAGGCCGCCGCCGACCAGGCCGTACGCGCGGTGCTGCTCACCGCGAACGGCAAGGCCTTCTGCGTCGGCCAGGACCTGAAGGAGCACGTCGCGACGCTGGAGGCGGGTGGCGGGATGAGCACCGTCGCCGAGCACTACAACCCCATCACGCTCGCGATCGCGACCATGCCCAAGCCGGTGGTCGCCGGGGTGAACGGGGTCGCGGCCGGGGCGGGTGCGGGCTTCGCCTTCGCCGCGGACTACCGCGTCGTCGCGGACACCGCGTCCTTCACCACCGCCTTCGCGGGCGTGGCCCTCTCCACGGACTCCGGGATGTCCTGGACGCTGCCGCGCCTGGTGGGCCACGCCCGGGCCGCCGACCTGCTGCTCTTCCCCCGGCCCGTGCCCGCCGTGGAGGCCGCGGCGATCGGCCTGGCCAACCGCGTCGTGCCCGCCGTGGACCTCCCGGTGGAGGCGCTCGCCGTCGCCCGGCGGCTGGCCGCGGGCCCGACACGGGCGTACGCCTCGATGAAGCGGGCGCTGGCCTTCGCCGCGGGGCACTCCCTGCCCGAGGCGCTCGCCCTCGAAGCGGAGCTCCAGGGCGAGGCGGGGGCGACGTCGGACCACCGCGAGGCGGTGTCGGCGTTCGTCGCCAAGCGGGAGCCGCGCTTCTCCGGTCTCTGACGTGCCGCGGAGGCGGTGCGCGGTGCTCCCGGGACCGTCGCGCCCGCGGGTGGCGTGCCGCGCGCCCGCCCGCGGCCCCGCGGTGCCCGCTCAGCGGGAGGCGCAGGCCGCCAGGTGGTCGTTGACCAGGCCGCAGGCCTGCATCAGGGCGTAGGCCGTGGTCGGGCCCACGAAGCGGAAGCCGCGGGCCTTGAGGGCCTTGGCCAGCGCCGTGGACTCCGGGGTGACCGCGGGGACGTCGGCGGTCGTGCGGGGGGCCGGGCGGGTGGCCGGGTCGGGGGCGAAGGACCAGACCAGCGCGTCCAGGCCGCCGTCCTCGCGCAGGGCGCGGGCGGCGGCGGCGTTCGCGACGGCCGCGTCGATCTTCGCGCGGTTGCGGATGATCCCGGGGTCGGCGAGCAGCCGCTCCCGGTCGGCGGGGCCGAACTCCGCGACCGTGTCGATCGCGAAGCCCTTGAAGGCCGCCCGGAAGCCCTCCCGGCGGCGCAGGATCGTGATCCAGGACAGCCCCGACTGGAAGGCCTCCAGGCACACCCGCTCGAAGAGCGCGTCGTCCCCGTGCACGGGAACGCCCCACTCGTGGTCGTGGTAGTCGGCGTAGTCGGGCGTGGACAGGCCCCACGGGCAGCGCGGGACCCCGTCCTCGCCCGTCACCACACCGCCGGGCTCACTCACCCGCGACGCCGCCGTGGCCGTGGCCGGGCTCGCCGGGGTGCGGCTCGTCCTTGGTGAGGGATGTCACGCCGGGCTCGCCGCCGCTGACGGCCGCGCGCAGCCGGTCCGGGCGCGGGCCGTTCACCTCCGACTCCAGCTCGGCGATGTACGCGTCGCGCTCGGCGAGCTCCGCGCCGAGCCGGTCGAGGACCTCGTCGACGTCGAGCATGCGGTAGCCGCGGACCGCGGTCGGCAGACGTACCGCGTCGATGTCGGAGCGGACCAGCGGCCGGTCGGCCGGCAGCCGGTCGGCCAGCCGGTCGGTGCCGGCGTCCCGCAGCGCTCCGCCGTCGCCGAGCACGGCCAGTGCCACCGCGGCGACCACCGCGACGAGCGCGATGAGCATGAACCAGAACAAGTCGTCTCCCGGAGTCCGGCCTCAGGGCCTGCCGTCGTGTCAGGCACGATCGTGCCACGATCGCATGAGTCTGAGATGAGGAGCGGCAGTGGCACTTCGGCTGGGAACCCGGGAATTCGGCGAGCGGGAGCCGGTGATCATGGCGATCGTGAACCGTACGCCCGATTCGTTCTACGACCAGGGGGCCACCTTCACCGACGAGCCCGCGCTGGAGCGGGTGGCCGCGGCGGTCGCCGACGGCGCGGCGATCATCGACATCGGCGGGGTCAAGGCGGGGCCGGGGGACGAGGTGACGGCGGCCGAGGAGATCCGCCGCACGGTGTCCTTCGTCGCCGAGGTGCGGCGGCGGCACCCGGACGTGGTGATCAGCGTCGACACCTGGCGGGCCGAGGTCGGCGAGGCGGTGTGCGCGGCGGGCGCGGACCTGCTCAACGACGCGTGGGGCGGGGTCGACCCGGGCCTCGCGGAGGTCGCCGCCCGGCACGGCGCCGGCCTGGTGTGCACGCACGCCGGCGGCGCGCAGCCGCGCACGAGGCCGCACCGCGTCGGCTACGACGACGTGATGGCCGACATCCTGCGGGTGACGTGCGGGCTCGCCGAGCGGGCGGCGGCGCTGGGGGTGCGGCGGGACGGCATCCTGATCGACCCGGGGCACGACTTCGGCAAGAACACCCGGCACTCGCTGGAGGCGACCCGGCGGCTGCCGGAGATGACGGCGGCGGGCTGGCCGGTGCTGGTGTCGCTGTCCAACAAGGACTTCGTCGGCGAGACGCTGGACCGCCCGGTCAAGGAGCGGCTGATCGGCACGCTGGCGACGACCGCGGTGTCGGCGTGGCTGGGCGCGCAGGTCTACCGGGTGCACGAGGTCGCGGAGACCCGGCAGGTGCTCGACATGGTCGCCTCCATCGCCGGCCACCGCCCGCCCGCGGTCGCCCGCCGCGGGCTGGCGTGAGGCCGCGCGGGACGGTGACGCGGGCGCGGCTCAGGCCGCGCTCTCCTTGGTGACCCGCTCCACCGCGTCGTCCACGTCGTCGGTGACGTGGAAGAGTTCCAGGTCGGCCGCCGACGCCTTGCCCTCGGCGACCAGGCTGCCGCGGATCCACTGCACCAGGCCGCCCCAGTAGTCGCTGCCGAACAGCACGATCGGGAAGCGGGTGACCTTCTTCGTCTGCACGAGCGTCAGCGCCTCGAAGAGCTCGTCGAGCGTGCCGAAGCCGCCGGGCAGCACGACGAAGCCGCGGGCGTACTTGACGAACATCGTCTTGCGGACGAAGAAGTAGCGGAAGTTCACGCCGATGTCGACGTAGGGGTTGAGGCCCTGCTCGAAGGGCAGCTCGATGCCGAGGCCGACCGAGACGCCGCCGGCCTCCAGGGCGCCCTTGTTGGCGGCCTCCATAGCGCCGGGGCCGCCGCCGGTGATCACCGCGAAGCCGGCCTCGGTCAGCGCGCGGCCGATCCGCACGGCCGCCTCGTACTCCCGGGAGTCCACGGGGGTGCGGGCCGAGCCGAAGACGCTCACCGCCGGGCCCAGTTCGGCGAGCGCACCGAAGCCCTCGACGAACTCCGACTGGATGCGCATGACCCGCCACGGGTCGCCGTGCACCCAGTCCGACGGGCCGTGGCTGTCCAGCAGCCGCTGGTCGGTCGTGCCGGTCTGCACCTGCCCGCGCCGCCGCACCACCGGACCGGTGTGCCGCTCGGGCCAGCTCTTGCCGTACGGGAGCTGCTCCGCCTCCGCGGCGGCCTCCGCCGCGGCCTGCTGTGCGTCGTCCCCGACGCCCTGGGTCTCTCGTTCTGTCATGTCGGCAGCCTACGCATCACGGTGCCGCCGACGGGTCCAGCGGGACCGCCCGGGGAGCTTCGAGCCGGGCGCTTACCCAGGTGAAGGCGTCGGGGAACATCCGGCTCCAGGTGTTCCAGTTGTGCCCGCCGCTGCTCAGCCGGAGGGTGCTCACCCGCGTCGGCGGAGCGGCGGCCGCGGTGACGGCGTCCGCGAAGCGCGGCGGGCTCTCCGGGTCCTGCCTGCTGGACGCGACCAGCAGTTGCGCCCTGGGGTGCACGGTCCTGGCCAGCCACACCGGCGAGCGCACCCCCTGCGACGGGTCGTCGGGCGCCAGCGCGGCGCCGGCGGCGAAGACGTCGGGGTGTTCCAGGACGAGCCGGGCGGCGCAGTAGCCGCCGGTGGACACGCCCATGACCGCCCAGCCGCGCGGCGCGGGCAGCGTGCGGAAGTTGCGGGAGACCGTCTTGACCACGTCGTCGGTCAGCCATGTCGCCACCCGGCTCCTGCCCGCGACGTCGGCGCAGCCGGTGTCGACACGGTCGGGGGTGATCGTGGGCAGCACCAGGATCGCCGGTTCTGCGCGCCCCGCGGCTATCTGCGCCTGCATGACCTGGCCCAGCCGCATGCCGCGCAGGAAGCTGTGCGGGGTGCCCGGTATGCCGTGCAGCACCTCGATCACCGGGAAGCGGGTGTGCGCGAACTCCTTCCTGCCGTACTGCGGCGGCAGCCACACGATCACGTCGCCCTCGGTGCCGCTCGCCCAGCCGCGGACGGTGGCCCGCCGGAAGCCCTGCGCATAGGCGGTGAACGTCACGGCGTAGTCGGGCACCTCGGGCGCCGGCGACGCACCGGGGCCCGCGGCGGGCCTGCCGCCGCCGGAGTTGGCGCGGCCCAGCAGGTCGTCCCACGAGGCGTAGAAGCCGTACTGGTTGTTGACCGTCACCATCACCACGAGGATCGCGGTGAGCTGGCACAGCGCGATCAGTCCCACCCGGGCGCCGAGCCGGACCGGGCGCGGCCCGCGCACCCTCGGCCACAGCACCAGCGCCCCCGCCACCGCCGCCACCGCGGCGGCGACGAGCAGCACGGCGAACCACCCGCTGGTCAGTCCCATGGCGCGGCTGCCCCCTCCCCCTGGCCCGTGGCGGACACCTGTCCACCTTGCCGGGGGGAAGGACCGGCACGCACCCGGGTTCGGTTGAGTGCCGAACGGGTGATCTACCTCAAGCCGTGAGCCACTGGGTGAGCCGGCGTTCCGCCTCGCGGATCGCGGCGGTGTCGACGTGCTCGTCGCGGGTGTGCGCGAGGGTCGGGTCGCCGGGCCCGTAGTTGACCGCCGGGATGCCGAGCGCGGCGAACCGCGCCACGTCCGTCCAGGCCTCCTTGGCCGCCGGGGGCGTGCCGATGGCCGCCACGAAGGCCGCCGCCGCCGGGTGCGACAGGCCCGGCAGCGCGCCCGGCGCGGTGTCGGTGAGCACCACGTCGAAGCCCTCGAAGACGGCGCGCACCCGTTCCAGCGCCTCCGCTTCGCTCTGGTCCGGCGAGAAGCGGTAGTTGACGGTGACGGCACAGGTGTCGGGAATCACATTGCCCGCGTGGCCGCCCTCGATCATGACGGCGTTCAGCCCCTCCGGGTAGACCAGCCCGTCGATCTCCACCCGGCGCGGCTCGTAGGCGGCGAGCCGGGCGAGGATCGGGGCGGCCTTGTGGATCGCGTTCTCCCCCAGCCAGCTGCGCGCCGAGTGCGCCCGGCGGCCGGTGGTCTCCACCCGCACCCGCAAGGTGCCCTGGCAGCCGCCGTCCACCCGCCCGGCGGTCGGCTCCATCAGCACGGCGAAGTCGCCCGCGAGCCACTCCGGGTGCCGTTCCACCAGCCGCTTCAGCCCGTTGAACTCGGCGGCGATCTCCTCGGCGTCGTAGAACACGAACGTCAGGTCGCGGTTCGGCGCGGTGAGCTGCGCCGCGAGCCTGAGCTGGACCGCGACGCCCGCCTTCATGTCGGAGGTGCCGCACCCCCACAGCACGCCGTCGGCGTCCAGGCGGGAGGGGAGGTTGTCCGCGACGGGCACGGTGTCGAGGTGCCCGGCCAGCACGACGCGCTCGGCCCTGCCGAGGTTCGTCCGGGCGACCACGGCGTCGCCGTCCCGGTCGACGGTCAGGTGCGGGTACGCCCGCAGGGCGCTCTCCACGAGGTCGGCGAGCGGTTTCTCCTCGCGGCTCACGGAGGGTACGTCCACGAGCGCGGCGGTCAGCGCGGCGACGTCCGCCGCGAGGTCAAGTCCCATGCGCCGACCCTAACGGGGCCGGCCCTGCCCCCACGGGCTGCCCCGTCCCGCCGCCGCGGGGCCCTCCCTCCCGTCGTGGCCGGTCACGCGGTCCCCCGCACCGCCGGGAACACCCTCCGCCGCCCGCGGGACCGGCCCCGCCCGCGCCCTGCGCACGCCGTGCGGGGGACGCCCCGGGGCGTCCCGCGCCCTGCGCACGCCGTGCGGGGGACGCCCCGGGGCGCGCGCGGCCACCCGCCGGCGGAGGGCCGCGGCGCCCGCCGCACGGGGGGCGCCCGGGGCCTGAGGGGCCACGGCGGCGGGGCGGCACGCGGGGACCGGAGGGGACCCGGCGGAGCCGGTAGGCTCCGCCGCGTGAGCACGTCAGAAACCCGCCCGGGCCGCCGAACGCGCCGCCGCGTCCTGAGCACCCTCGCCGTGCTGCTGGTGCTGGCGGCAGCCGCGTACGTGGTCCTCCACGGACGCGGCAAACACCCGGCAGCAGCAGGCTGCACGGTCCTGGTGGACGACAGCACCCTCGTGCTGTCGCAGGCGCAGGCGGCGAACGCCGCGACGATCGCCGCGGTCGCGGCGGCCCGCAGGCTGCCGGAGCGGGCGGTGGCCGTGGCCCTCGCGACGGCCATGCAGGAGTCCCGGCTGGACAACCTGGACCACGGCGACCGGGACTCGCTGGGCCTGTTCCAGCAGCGCCCGTCGCAGGGCTGGGGCACGGCCGCGCAGATCCTCGACCCGGTGTACTCCTCGACGGCCTTCTACAAGAGCCTGGTCAAGATCCACGGTTACCAGGACCTCCCGCTGACCGTAGCGGCGCAGAAGGTGCAGCGCAGCGGCTACCCGGAGGCGTACGCCCAGCACGAGGAGGACGCGACGCTGCTCGCGGCGGCGCTGGTGGGCGGCAAGGGCGGCGCGCTGAGCTGCACGACGGGCGCGGACCGCGAGGACAGCGCGGGCGGCGCGCCGGGCAGCACGGCGGCGGTGACGGCGAAGCTGACGCGCGAGTTCGGCGCCCAGGTGCGGCCCGCTGCGGCGGGGACCCCCGCGGTGTCGGTGACCGTCCCCACGGGAGCGGCGGCCGGCGCCGTGGCGCGCGGGTGGCAGCTGGCGCAGTGGTCGGTGGCGCACGCGCCGGACCTGCGGGTGGCCGAGGTGTGGTTCGACGGCATGCGGTGGCGGGCGGCGCATTCGGAGGAGGGCTGGCGGAAGGCCTCCGTGGAGGACGCGGAGAAGGCCGGGAGCACGGACAGCCGCCTGGTGCGGATCACCGTCGCGCAGTAGTACGGGCCGTCACCCCGGCGGGCCCTTCCGCGGATACGCGCCGACGCGGCCGGAGGGGGCCGCGCGCACCACGGGGAAGCCCGGCGAAAACCCGCGCTCGGGACGTTTCTTCGGGGCGGGGACCGGTCATACCAATGGGCCGTCCGAGGGAGCCGGGCACGCACCTATTATCCGACGCATTACGCATTCTTTACCCACGAAAGCCGCAACCTCGCGGGCCCGCACGCCGATAGGCACGGCGTCGTTTCCGACCCACCGTCGGACCCCACCCGCAAGGAGCACCATGTCCCTCCCCCTGACGCGCCGGATCGCCCAGGCCGCACTGCTGCTCGGCGCCGCCGCCGCACCCCTGGTCGGTGCGGGCGCCGCGCACGCCGCCGCCCCCCAGCAGGCCGGGATGGGCGGCCTGACCGCCGTGGACGGCACGGAGCTGGGCTCGACGGTCGACCACGCCTCGCAGTCCGCCACCGGCCTGGCCGCCCACGGCGGAGGCCAGGCCGTGCAGACCGCCCTCCCGGGGGCCGCCCGCCTCGTCGGCACCGCGGGCACGACCGCGGCCCCGGTCGCCCACCAGGGCGCCGCGCAGGCCACCGACGCGGCGGGCCGGGTCGTCGGCGCGACCGCCGAGTCGCTGCCGGTCGCGGGCGCCCTCCCGGACGCCGGCACCCTGCCCGCCGACGAACTCCCGCTCAGGGCCCTCCCGCTGGGCTAGGACGCGCCGAGGGGCCCGGGAGCACACGCTCCCGGGCCCCTCGTGCGTTGCGGCGTGTCAGCCCGCGAGCCGCGCGACGGCGGCGGCCACGCGCTCGTCGGTGGCCGTCAGGGCGACGCGGACGAACTCCGCGCCCGCGGGGCCGTAGAACTCACCGGGGGCCACGAGGATCCCGTGCTCGGCCAGACCGGCGACCGTGTCCCAGCAGTTCTCCCCGCGGGTCGCCCACAGGTAGAGGCTGGCCTCGCTGTGCTCGATGCGGAAGCCCGCGGACTCCAGGGCGGCGCGCAGCGCGGTACGGCGGCGGGCGTAGCGCTCCTTCTGCTCGGCGGCGTGCGCGCGGTCGCCGAGCGCGGCGATCATCGCGGCCTGCACGGGCTGGGGCACGATCATCCCGGCGTGCTTGCGCACGGCGAGCAGCTCGGCGACCACGGCCGCGTCACCGGCCAGGAAGGCCCCGCGGTAGCCCGCGAAGTTGGAGCGCTTGGACAGCGAGTGGACGGCGACCAGCCCGTCGTGGCTGTCCCCGCACACATCCGGGTGCAGCACCGAGACCGGCGGTTCACCCTCCCAGCCCAGCTCGATGTAGCACTCGTCGGACACCACGAGCACCCCGTGCCCGCGCGCCCAGTCGACGACGCGGCGCAGCTCGGCGGCGCCCAGCACCCGCCCGGTGGGGTTGGAGGGGCTGTTGAGCCACAGCAGCCGCAGCCCGGCCGGGTCCAGGTCGGTCACCGGGTCGTCGTAGGTGACGGCCGCGGCCCGCGCCAGCAGCGCGCCGATCTCGTACGTCGGGTAGGCCAGCTGCGGGTAGGCGACGGTGTCGCCCTCGCGCAGGTCGAGCAGCGTCGGGAGCCAGCCGACGAGTTCCTTGGAGCCGATGAGCGGCAGCACGGCCCGCGGGTCGGCGCCCGTGACGCCGTGCCGGTCGCGCAGGTAGTCCGCGGCGGCGGCGCGCAGTTCGGCGGTGCCGTAGGTGAGCGGGTAGCCGGGGCTGTCGGCGGCGGCAATCAGCGCCTGCCGGATGACGTCGGGCACCGGGTCGACCGGGGTGCCCACCGACAGGTCGACGGCGCCGTCGGGGTGCGCGGCCGCGGCCGCCTTGTACGGCTCCAGCCGGTCCCAGGGGAAGACCGGCAGGCGGGCGGAAATACTCACGTGCTGCTCACAACTCTCTCGGCCGGTCTGTACGCCGCGGCCCCGTACGGCACAAGGGCGTACGGGGCCGCGGTGGAACACGCCGACGGGCGGCGGCTCGGCGGCGCGTCAGGCGCCGCCGGTGCTACTGGTTCTGCGGCGGGAGCGCAGCGACGAACGGGTGGTCGCGCTCGATGAGGCCGAGCTTCGACGCGCCGCCGGGCGAGCCCAGCTCGTCGAAGAACTCCACGTTCGCCTTGTAGTAGTCCTTCCACTCCTCAGGAGTGTCGTCCTCGTAGAAGATCGCCTCCACGGGGCAGACCGGCTCGCACGCGCCGCAGTCCACACACTCGTCCGGGTGGATGTACAAGGAGCGGGAGCCCTCGTAGATGCAGTCGACCGGGCACTCTTCGATGCACGCCTTGTCCTTGACGTCGACACAAGGCTGCGCGATGACGTAGGTCACGCTTTCGTTCCTCCTCGGTAGGGCTGTCTCGCGCGGGAGCGCGGCGTCGTCGATGCCCGCACCTAGTATCTCCGTTCCGGAGCACGAACCGAACAGGAGGGGCACGCATGCCAGCGGATTTCTCGGCCGGAGCGCGACTCGCAGTCCGGATCACCCCCGCTGACGTGGGAAAACGTGTTTCGGTGCGGCAGTTGACGGAGATCGTCGACGGGCATCCTACGTTCACCGATACGGTCGGTGTTCTCGCATCCTGGAATGAGGGGGTGGTGAACATCACGCGCAGGGACGGCATGACGGTGCCGATCGCCGAATCGGCGCTCGTCGCGGGCAAGGTCGTACCGCCCGCGCCCCCGCGCCGCGCCGCCGGGGTGCCCGCCGTGAGCGACGGCGACCTCGAAGCCGTCGCCTCCCGGGCCTGGCCCGCCACCGAGACCGCCGCGCTCGGCGGCTGGACGCTGCGGGCCGCGGGCGGCTTCACCCGGCGCGCCAACTCCGCCCTCGCGAACGGCGATCCGGGCATGCCGCTGGACGACGCCCTCGCCGCGGTCGTGCGCTGGTACGGCGAACGGGGCACGACCCCGTACGTCCAGCTGCCCGACTCCTCGCCCTTCGCCGCCGGACTCGACGCCCGCGGCTGGGTGCGCGAGGCCGACACCCTCGTCAGGACCGCACCCCTCGCGCCCCTCACCCGGCTGCCGCGCACCGCCGCCGAGGTCGCCCTGTCCCGCACCCCTGACGCCGGCTGGCTCGCGGCCTACCACCGCACCGGCGACCTCGCCGAAGCCGCCCTCCGGGTCGTCTCCGGTGGGCCGTCCGTGTGGTTCGCGAGCACCCCGGGCGCGATCGGGCGCGCCGTCGTCGACGGCCGCTGGGTTCTCTTCGGGGCGGTCGAGGTCATACCGGAACGGCGCCGCCAGGGCCTCGCCACCGCCGTCATGGGCGCCCTCGCCCGGCGCGCCGCCGAGGAGGGCGCCACCGCCGCCTACCTCCAGGTCGAGGCCGACAACGACGCCGCCCGCCGCCTCTACGACGGGCTCGGCTTCACCGACCACCACGGCTACCACTACCGGCGGCCCGCCGCATGACCCCGGACCAGCCCCGGACCGAGCCCCCCGCCGACCGCTTCGCCGCCGCGGCCAGGGACGAACGGCCCGACCTCGCCGACCTGTGCCTGCTCATCGGCGCCCGCGCCGACCCCGCCCTCGACGGCACCGCCGCCGACCTCGCCCAGATCGAACTCGACCGGCTCGCCGGCCTGCTCCCCGCCGGGACGCACACCCCCCACGGCTGGGCCCAGGCCCTGCACCGCGTCCTCGGCCGCGGCCACGGCTTCCACGGCACCCCCGCCGACTACCGGCGGCTGGAGTCCTCCCTCCTCCAGGAGGTGCTGCGCCGCCGCCGCGGCCTGCCGATCCTCCTGTCGGTCGTCTGGATCGAGGTCGCCCGCCGCGCCGGCGCGCCCGTCTACGGGATCGCCCTCCCCGGCCACTTCGTCGTCGGCATCGGCGACCCCGACGGCGAGCACGTCGTCGTCAACCCCTTCGACTTCGGCCGCCCCCTCGCCGCGGACGCCCTCGCCGGCGGCGGCACCGACGCGTACGGCCCCGCCGACCCGCTGGACATCGTCCAGCGCATCCTCGGCAACATCCGCGTATGGGCTGCGCCCCGCCCCGAACGCCGCACCGTCCAGCTCTGGGCCCTCGACCTCACCCTCCTCCTCCCCCGCCACCCCGCCAAGCTCCGCTACGAGCGGGCCAAGCTCCTCGTGACCATGGGGGACTTCCTCGGCGGTGCCGCCGAACTCGACGCCTACGCCGAGGTCATCGGCGCCTTCGACCCCGAAACGGCGGAGTCCCTCCACCACCAGGCCCGCGCCGCCCGCGCCCACCTCAACTGACCACCCGTCCGCGACGGACGGCGGCTTCCCCCCGCACCCCGGAGTGGCACCCGAGTGCGCGATGCCCCGCCGGACAACCCCCGGCGGCGCGAGGAAAGGGGCGAGCAACCCCCACCGGCGGAACGGCGAACGGCCACCCCAAGCGACGCCCCCTCAGAGGAGCGCGGACCCCCACGGGCCGCGGGCCGCGTCACAACCACCCCTTCTCGCGGGCGATCCGCACCGCCTCGGCCCGATTCCTCGCCCCCGTCTTCTGGATCGCCGTCGAGAGATAGTTCCGCACCGTCCCCTCCGACAGCCCCAGCCGCCGCGCGACGTCCGTGTTGACCGCGCCGTCCGCCGCCGCGGACAGGACGTCGCGCTCCCGCGGCGTCAGCGGATCCGCGCCCTCCGCGAGGGCCGCCGCGGCGAGCGCGGGGTCGATGACCCGCTCCCCCCGCAGCACCCGCCGGACGGCGTCGGCCAGTTCCGAGGCGGGGGCGTCCTTGACGAGGAAGGCGTCCGCGCCGGATTCCATCGCACGCCGCAGGTAGCCGGGGCGGCCGAAGGTCGTGACGATCACGACCTTCACCCCCGGGCACTCCGCACGGAGCTGCGCGGCCGCCTCGATGCCGGTCATGCCGGGCATCTCGATGTCGAGCAGGGCGACGTCCGGCGCCGCCGCCCTCGCCGCGGCGAGCACCTGGTCCCCGCGGGCCGCCTGGGCGACGACCTCGATGTCGTCCTCCAGCCCCAGGAGCGTCGCCAGCGCCTCCCGGACCATGGACTGGTCGTCGGCGAGGAGCACCCGTACGGGCCGCGCGTCGGTCATGGCGGCCAGCCTAGTGAGCTGCGCCGGCGGCAGGACGCGGCGCCCCTCGCCGCCGGGGGCCGGCTCAGCCGGTGATCTTCATGAGGCTGACGTGGTCGCCGTCGACCGTGAAGGCGAAGTCGGAGGGCCCGTTGTAGCCGTTGCCGCCGACCTGGGCGCTGACGGTGGTGGTGGCGCCGTCCGTACGGCAGGCGGTGACGTCGAGGCGGACCTGCTTGCCGATGAACTCGGCGTCGCTCCAGGCGCGGATCGCGTCGTGGCCGCGGAATTCGCGGCCCCAGTCGTCGACGGCGCCGTCCTCGGCGAAGGCGGCCAGGAAGTCTTCGACGGCACCGGCGTTGGCGGCCTCCAGGGCGGCGGCGACGGGGACGGGGAGGGGTGCGTGGGTCATGTCCTGCCAACGAACGGCGGGCCCGGTCCGCTTCCCGCCGATCAGGTGGGCCCGCGGCCGCAAGCGTGCCGCCCGCCCCGGCCGGCCTCCCCGGCCCGCCCCGCCCGCCCGGTGGGCCCCGCTCATGCCGTTCCCCCGGGGGCTCCCGCCACCGTCGCCCAGATGCACTTGCCGCCCTCGGTGTAGCGCGTCCCCCACCGCCGGGCGGTGACGGCGACGAGTTGCAGCCCGCGGCCGAACTCGTCGTCGAGCAGGGGGTGCCGCACCCGCGGGGTGGCCTGCGAGCCGTCGTAGACCTCGCAGGTGATCTCGTCGCCCTTGCCCTCGTCGCCGGGGAGGCGCAGCAGCCGCAGCCGCAGGTGGCCGGCCGCGTGGTCGGCGACGTCCGCCCCGATGCCGACGGCGTGCCGTACGGCGTTGCCGATGAGCTCGCTCACCACGAGCAGGGCGGTGTCGGTGAGGTCGCCGAGCCCCCACGCGGCGATCCGCTCGGATGCCAGCGCGCGGCCGCGCCCGGCGGTCTCGGGCGCGAACGGCAGGTCCCAGACGGCGATCCGCTCGGCGGGGACGCGGCCGAGCGCGAGGGTCATGAGCGCCGCGTCGTCCTCGCGGTGCGGAGCGGCGGGCAGGTGGACACCGATGGTGTCGCACAGCGTGTCGAGCCACGCGTCGCGGCGCTCCTCGCGCCGCGGCAGCGGGGCCGCGGCGGCGTAGCGGGTGACGAGGCCGGTGAGCGGCCGGACGTCGCGCGTGTCGCCGTCCAGCAGCCCGTCGCTGTAGAGGACCAGGACGCTGCCCTCGGGCAGCGGGGTGTGGCTGACGGGCGCGGGCACCGAGGCCTGGCCGAGCGGCTGGCCGCAGGGCAGCTCCATCTCGTGGGCCTCGCCGCCGGGGGTGAGCAGGACGGGGGGCGGGTGGCCCGCGGAGGCGAAGCGGCAGGCGCCGGTGGTGGCGTCGTAGAGCACGAGCATGCAGGTGGCGGTGAGCGGGCCGAGGCGGGCGGCGGCGTCGTTGAGGTGCGCCATGACCTCGTCGACGGGCAGGTCGAGGGAGGCGACGGTGAGGGCGGCGTGCCGGATGATGCCCATGGCGATGGCCTGTTCGAGGCCGTGCCCGCGGACGTCGCCGATGACGGCGAGGCTGCGGGCGCCGGGCAGCGCGATCGTGTCGTACCAGTCGCCGCCGACCTCCTCGCCCTCCGCGGGCCGGTAGCGGGCCCGGGCGCGCACCCCGGTGGTGGGCGGCAGGCCGCCGGGCAGCAGCTCCTGCTGGAGGCGCTCGGCGCGGTGCCGGGCGTTCTCGTACATCCGGGCCTTGGCGAGGGACTGGCCGATGATGACGGCGATCGTGCCGAGCAGGGAGCGCTCGTGCTCGGAGAAGTCGTGCGGGGCGGGCCAGCTGATGACGCACGAGCCGACCCGGCGGTCGCTGACGATGAGGGGCAGCGCCGCCCAGGCGTGCTTGCCGCCGTGCCGGGCGAGGGGGACGATGCCGGGCAGCGCGGCCTCCAGCTCGTCGCGGGTGGCGTAGAAGCGGGGCCCGTCGCTGCCGACGGCGTCGGCGAACCGCTGCGGCATCCCGGGCGCCTCCAGTTCGGCGCGGTAGTCGGCGGTGTAGCCCGCCACGGCCACCAGCTGCGGTCCCCCTCCGGTCAGATCGTGCACGATGAGGCCCTCGGCGGCGACCATCGGCAGGACGTGCGCGGTGATCGCGTCGATCACCTCCCGGGTGTCGAGCGCCCGGATCAGCGCCCCGTTCAGGTCGATCATCCGGCGGGTGCGCTCGGCGCGGGCCGTCTCCGCCGCCTTGCGCTCGGTGATGTCGGCCATCTGGGTGGCGACGAAGCCGCCGACGTCGACCGCCCGCACCAGCCACGAGACCGGCGCGCCGCCCGGATCCTCGTACGTCAGCTCGGTGGAGACGGCCTTGCCGGGGGCGGCGCGGGCCGCGGCCAGCAGCGGGACGCCCTGCTCGGCGGCCTCGGGCACGGTCTCCCAGGGGATCCGCCCGAGGACCTCGGCGCCCCCGCCCCGGCCCAGGGCGCGGGCGGCCCGGTTGGCCCATTCGACCCGGTCCTCGGCGTCCAGCACGTGGATGGGGTCGGGGTGCCGCTCGAAGAGCCCCGCGAGCCAGGTGAGCTTGCTGCGCCGGTCCGTCACGTTCCAGGCCGTGCCGGACAGCCGGACCGCTCGGCCCTCCTCGTCGTGCTCGAACACCGCCCGCAGCTCCACCCAGCTGACCGCGCCTTCCGCATCGACGATCCGGTACTCGACGGCGTACGGCTGGCCGCCGGCCAGCGCTGTCGTGACGGACTCCTCCACGCTCGGCCGGTCGTCGGGGTGGACGCGGGACATCCACGTCTCGATCCGGTGGTTCCAGGTGGCCGGGTCCAGCCCGGCCGCGGGGAGCAGCGTCTCGGCCGTCTCGTCGATGTCCAGCACCCCGGTGCGCAGGTCCCAGCTCCAGGTGCCGGCGCTGATCTGCTGCATGACCTGTCCGCGGACCCCGGTGGGCTCCTGCCACCAGTGCGAGCCGCCGTACGGCCGGCGGGTGTGCGGCAGCCGCTCGCCGACCGTGCGGGCGAGCCGGGCCAGGAAGGCCTCGGCGGCGGCGTCCGGCGGCTCGCCGGTCAGGACGGCGAGGGCCCCCACCGGGATGCCGCCGACCACGACGGGCGCGGCGACCACGCCGCCGGGCGGATCGGCGGCGGGCGGCTCGGCCGCCCGTAGCTCACCGGCAGGCGGCTCGGCGGCCCGCGGCCGCCCGTCCGTGCGGGTGCGGCCGTCCGGGCCGCGCGGTCCTCCGGACGCGGACCCGGCGGCCGGTGCCGTGCCGCCCACGGGTGGGCGCCCGGCCGACCAGCACACCGTGCCGCGGGTCACGGCGCGCGCGGGCGCGGTGGCCGTGTCCGGGGACAGGTCCTCCCAGCGGCGGGCGACCGCGCCGGGCAGCCCGCTGACGGCGACGAGCCGCAGCAGCCCCTCGGCCGCGGAGAGATGGGCGAGGCCGCCGTAGCCGCCGAGCGCGCCCACGGCCTGCTGGAGGGCCAGCCGCAGCAGATCGGCCTCGCCGCTGCCGTCGAATTCCTCCACCAGCCGGATCCGCACGAGCTCGCGGGTGCCGGGCGCCGGGTGCCCGTCCCCGCCGCGGGAGGACGCCTCGGCCGGCGCCCCGCCACCGCCCGGAGCGGGCTCGGCGGGGCCGGAGCGCCCGGCGGGCCGGCCCCCCGGGGTCCCGCCCCCCGGGCCTGCGTCCGGTGCCGCAGCCATCAGCGCATCACCAGCCTCGTGTCCGCCGTACTTCCTGGCCCGTCCTGCCTGATCTGCCCAGCTTCACCCGCTTTCGTTCGCCGTGGCACCATTCTTACGCCGTTCGCCGCACCCGGCCGCCCGGCGTCCCCGCGTCACCCTCCCGCGGGAGCCCCGGCCCGGCGGCGGGCGAGCAGGTAGGCCTGCGGCACCGGCTCGTCCCCGGCGGGGGCGCGGACCACCGTGGCCGTGACGTCGAAGCCGGCCGCCTCCAGCGCGGCGGCGGTGCCCTCGGGGGACATCCGGTGGAAGTCCAGCGCCACGTCGTGGCCGAAAGCCTGCTCGTGCCGCTTGACGCCCTCCCCCGCCTGGAAGCCCAGCAGCAGGTGTCCGCCCGGGGCGAGGGCGCGGTGGAACTCGGCGAGCGCCTCCGGGACGTGGGCGGGGGGCAGGTGGATGAGCGAGTACCAGGCCAGGAGGCCCGTGAGCCCGCCGTCCGGCACGTCGAGCCGGGTCAGCGACCCGACGTCGAAGCGCAGCCCGGGGTGGACGCGCCGGGCCATCGCGACCATCACCGGCGAGAGGTCCACCCCGCGGATGTCCAGCCCGAGGCCGTGCACGTAGGCGGTCACCCGGCCCGGTCCCGAACCGGCCTCCAGGACGGCCCCGCCGCCGTCCGCCCGCACCTGCTCGGCGAAGACGCCGAGTATCGCGCGCTCCATCGGCAGCGCCGCGGCCCCGTCGCCGAACCGGGCGTCGTAGTCGGCGGCGACGGTGTCGTAGAAGGTGCGCGCGGCGGCCTCGTAGGCCTCGCGCACCTCGTCGGAGGTCTCGTGGATCCCGGGTGTCCGGGCGGTACCGGTCATGTCCCAGGACGGTAGCGGCGGGGTCTGACACCCCGTCCGGCCGCGCCAAGCCGGCGGCCCCGCGCGGCGGCAGGCGCGGGGCCGCACGGGGGCGACCATGATCGCCGGGGCCTCGCGGACCTATGATGTGCCCGGGCGAGCCGCTGCCGTCCGGCGCTCGCCCCGCCGGAACGACGAGGCATGGGAAGGTACGCCGACGATGAAGACCCCCGACGTCATGGCCCCGGGCAGCGCCGAGGCACCCGCCACGCTCCGTGCCGGCTGGTTCCCGTCCGCCTGACCCGCACCGCGCAGGGGGCCCGACCGGGCCCGCGACGCCGGCCCCGCGGCTCCCCGAGCCGCGGGGCCGGCCCGTGCCGTACGCGGGGAACGCGCCGCCCGCCCCTGCCCCCGGATCCGTACGCCCGGCCCGCCCCCGTACGGCGCCGTATGACATCTGTCATGCGGAAGACACGACCCACGGCACTGCCGCGCCGCCCGGTCCGCGCGCGAGCCTGGGCGTATGAGAACGACGGCGACCACGACGGACGGCACGGCGGCGCAGGCCCGGGAGGCAGGGCGGCCCGCCGTGGAGTTCGTGTCGGTGGACAAGAGCTACGGGGCCGTGCGCGCCGTGGCGGACGTGAGCCTGGAGCTGTACCCCGGTGAGACGGTGGCGCTGCTCGGGCCGAACGGCGCGGGCAAGTCCACCGCGCTCGACCTGCTGCTCGGGCTGAAGAACGCCGACGGCGGCCAGGTGCGGGTCTTCGGGACGACGCCGGCGCAGGCCATCGGGGCCGGCCGGGTCGGGGCCATGCTCCAGAGCGGCGGGCTCATGGAGGAGGTGACCGTCCGGGAGCTGGTGGGCCTCGCCTGCGACCTGCACCCGAAGGCGTATCCGGTGGACCGGGTGCTGGCCGCGGCGGGCGTCACGGACATCGCGTCCCGCATGGTCAACAAGCTGTCCGGCGGCCAGGAGCAGCGGGTGCGCTTCGCGATGGCCACCGCGGGGGCGAACGACCTGATCGTGCTGGACGAGCCGACCGTCGGCATGGACGTCGGCGCCCGGCAGGCCTTCTGGGCGACCATGCGCGGGCAGGTCGAGCAGGGCCGCACGGTGCTCTTCGCGACGCACTACCTGGAGGAGGCCGACGCGATCGCCGACCGCGTCCTGGTCCTGCACCAGGGGCGGCTGATCGCGGACGGCACGGCGGCCGAGATCAAGGCACGGGCCGGCGCCCGCCGGGTGACCTTCGACCTCGACGGGGCGGTCGACGAGGCCGCGCTGCGCGCCCTGCCGCATCTGGTGGGGCTCGACATCACCGGCCCGACCGTCCGCATCCGCTCCGACGACGCGGACGCGACGGTGCACGCGGTCTACGGCCTCGGCCTCTACCCGCGCAATCTGGAGGTCTCCGGGCTGGGTCTGGAGCAGGCCTTCCTGGCCATCACCGACGCGGCGGACGCCGCGCGCAACGACGCCGGCGCGCTGCCCGCCGGGGAGGGGGACGCCCGATGAAGACCCTGGTCAAGCTGGAAATCCTGCGCACACTGCGCAACCGCAAGTTCATGTTCTTCTCGGTGCTCTACCCCGGCTTCCTCTTCCTGATCATCACGGCGGGGGCGGACACGCACAAGAAACTGGACGGCTCCGACCTGACCGTGGTCGCGTACTACATGGTCGCGATGGCGGCGTTCGGCGCGATGACCGCGGTGCTGATGGGCAACGCCGAGCGCATCGCACGCGAGCGCGAGAAGGGCTGGGTGCGGCAGCTGCGGCTCACCGCGCTGCCCGGCCGCGGCTACGTCACCGCGAAGATCGCCTCGGCGGCGACCGTCAGCCTGCCGGCGATCCTGGTCGTACTGGTGCTGGGCGCGGCCGTGAAGGGCGTGTCGCTGGACGCGTGGCAGTGGGTGGCGCTCCTGGCCGGCGTGTGGGCGGGCAGCATGGTCTTCGCGGCGCTGGGCGTCGCCATCGGCTACGTCGCCACGACGGACGTGGCCCGGCCGGTCTCGATGCTGTGCTACTTCGCGCTCGCGATGCTGGGCGGCCTGTGGGTGCCCTTCACGACCTTCCCGCACTGGCTGCGCACCGTCGCCGGCTACCTTCCGGGCCGGGCGTACGCGGCGCTGGGCCAGTCCATCGAGTTCGGCGACGCCCCGCACGCCAAGGACGTCACGGTCCTGGTCGTCTACCTGCTGCTCTTCTCGGGCACGGCGGCCTGGCTGTACCGCAAGGACACCCGGAAGGCATGACGGCGCCATGACGCTCGGTACACCGCCGTCCGCGGCCGGGATCCGGGCCGCGGCGGCCTGCGCCGTCCTGCTGGGGAGCGCGCTGGCGGGCCTGCGGCTGGCCCGTACGGGGCGCGAACTGCGAGAGGCCCGGCGGGCGGTGGCCCGCGCCCGCGTCCTGCACGACGGGCTCGGCCACGCGCTGGCCCTCATCGCGATCAAGAGCGAGCTGGCGGGCCGGGTGCTCGCGGCCTCCCCGGCCCGCGCCGCGCAGGAGGTCGGCGACATACGCCGGGTGAGCCGGCAGGCCCTCGCGGAAGTCCGCGAGGGCCTGCCGGGCGGGGCGCCCTGAGGCGCCGGGGGCGTGCTACCGGGCGACGTTCGGGAAGGTCACCGTGCGCCCGGCGGAGTCCTTCGCGTTGAGCGCCTGGATGAGGGCGGTCGCAACGTCCTGCGGGGTGACGGCGGTCCTGGAGCCGTCGCCCCGCTCCAGCTTCACGTTCTGGAAGGCCTTGCCGTACAGCTCCTTGAGCTTGGCGAGGTCGATGTGCGGGGCGAGCCTGCCGTCCGCGTCGGCCGTCATG
Organism: Streptomyces sp. NPDC020983; assembly: GCF_044333485.1. Classification (NCBI taxonomy): domain Bacteria; kingdom Bacillati; phylum Actinomycetota; class Actinomycetes; order Kitasatosporales; family Streptomycetaceae; genus Streptomyces; species Streptomyces sp. NPDC020983. The sequence continues at coordinate 207,105 of NZ_JBIRRA010000013.1, forward strand.
GTCAGGAACTGCGGCAGCGTGTTGTCGAACGAGATGGAGTGCACGGCGTCCGCCCGCACCGTCACCCGGCCGGACATCGCCGTCTTGCCGAAGCCGTTGACGGCCCTGTCCAGTTCGGCCTGGGTGACCTTCGGCGCCACGGTGGTGGCCTCCAGCGCCACGACCGGGTCGGCGGCGGTCTCCACGCGGGTGCGGTAGGCCGCCTCGACCTTCTGCACCGCGGAGTCCACGTCGAAGGTGTGTCCGGCCTTGCCGGGGACCGCGACGGCCTTGTGGTCCTCGAAGCGCACCATGCCCTCGGTGCCGCCCTCGCCCTTGCCGGCGAGCGCCTGGAGCGCGGCCTTGAGCTTGTCCTCGTCCATCACGAAGACGGGGTCGGCGGTGCGGCTGCCGCCGAAGAGCGAGCCGATCACCGAGACCGGGTTGTAGTCGGCGTGCGCGACGGCCCGCACGGTCGCGTCCGTGTCGACGGACAGGCCCGCCACGGACGGCTTGAGGGTCGTCCTGGTGCCGCCGATGCTGAGCTGGAGGGGCGCGGTGGGGCGGTTGCCGAGCGCGTCGTCGAGCATCTTGACCGCGGTCGCGCGGTTCTGGTTGCCGATGTCGACCCCGAAGGCGGTGGTTCCCTTGGGCACGTCGGCGTGGTTCATGACCAGGCCCGCGCCGTACGCGAGGACGACCAGGGCGGCGACGCCCGCGCCCAGCAGCACGGGCTTGGAGCGGCCCTTCTTCACCGGCCGGGCCGCGGCGGGCGCGGGCGCGGCCGGTCTCGCGGCCGCCTCCGGCCCGCTTTCGGACCCGGGTCTGCGCGGCGGCGCCTGCCGGGGCCCGCCGGGCGGCACCGCGGGGATGCCGCTCACGAGCGTGTCGCCGGACACCCGGCCGGTGCCGCCGGGCGGCGTGGGCGCGGGGTCGGGCGTGAGCGGCGGCACGTTCATCGTCCCGCTCGCCGGACCCGCGGTGGGTTCGTACGACGGGCCGGGCGCCCCGCCGAAGGCCGGCACGGTGTAGCTGGGACTCGCCGGGTCGGCGCCCGTCGGCCGCGGCACCCCTGGCGGGAAGTCGTCGGTCCCGAACGGCTGCGAACCGGTGTCGTAGGAGGAGGAGTGCGACCCCGTGCCGTACGGGGACTGCGGCCCCGTGTCGTACGGGGAGTGGGACCCGGTGTCGTACGGGGAGTGCGACCCGGTGTCGTACGGGGACTGCGGGTCGCCCACGACCGGAGTCGCACCCGTGTCGTACGGGGAGGACCCGTCACCCGGCAGCCGCGTGGAACCGGTGTCGTACGGGGAGGACCCCTCACCCGGCAGCCGCGTGGAACCGGTGTCGTACGGCGAGGACCCGTCGCCCGGCAGCCGCGTCGACCCCGTGTCGTACGGCGAACGGCCTTCGTCCACCGCGGGCATCGCCGCGGTGTCGTAGGGCGAGCCGGACGCGAAGGGCGCGGCCCCCCCGGACACGGGCGGGCGCGGCGCGGAACCGGTGTCGAAGGGCGAGCCGAAGGGCGGGGCCGGCTCGGCGAAGGGGGCGGGGAAGCCCGCCGCGGGGGTGTCGTGCGGCCCGCGGGCCGCCTCGCCCTCGCCGGGCGCGCCGCCCACCGGCGGCGGCAGGTAGGGCACGCCACCGGCGTAGGGGGGGTTCGCGGCGGGCGGCGCCGCGGGCTCGTCCGCGGCCGGTGCCTCGGGCGCGGCGACGGGCTTGCGCGGCGAGAACCAGTCGCTGGTGGCCTTCTCGGGCTCCGGCTCGGGGCGGCCCTCCGGCTCGGCCTCGGGCGTCTCGGCGGCAGGCGCCGCGGCAGCGGCGGCCGCCTCGTCGACCGGCTGGCGGACGACGACCGGCGGGATCGGCCGCGAGCCGGGGATGTTGATGCGGATCCGGGTCGTCAGCGTCGTCTCGGTCCTGGGCTCGTCCGGGAGGGGCGGCTCCTCGGCGCCCTGCTCCTGCCCGGCACCGGATGCACCCGTGCCGGCGGAGCCGTCGTCAGCGTCCGCGGACCGGGGCCGCTCCTGCGGGTGCAGGGAGGGGAAGGGGCGGCTGCCGTAGGGCTGCGTCCCGGACGGGTACGCGGCGCCGCCGCGGCCCTGGGCCCCGGAGGACGAACTGTCTGTTTCACGAGTCAAAGCAGGCTCTCCCGGTGTGCTTCGCCGCCCGACATGGTTCCCCGCTTGCGGCTCGCCGGCGGGCCCCACCATACCGACCGGCCGCCAGCGGCGGCCCTGGTCGGGCGGAACGCTCGGGGCCAGCCAACCACGGCCTCGCCCCTGCCCGCCAAGTCAGGCCTTATTCGCCCCAGATGGCAGCAGTTGCGGCAAAGTGGCGCAGATCACGGCGGCCACGGCGCCGCCCAGCAGATAGAGGTACGAGCCGGCGCCGGCCGCGAAGAGGAAGTCGCCCTCGGGCCTGGTGGTGCTCAGCAGGATCACCGAGATCAGCCAGATACCCGCGGGCACCGCGACCCCGACGCGGCTGCCGGTGGCCTTCAGGCCTCCGTAGAAGAGCGCCGCGCAGCCCGCCAGGCTCAGCAGCAGCCCGCCGGGGAAGAGGCCCGCCTGGACGAGGGCCCCGGCGAGCGCGACGAGGGCGCCCAGCACGGCGAGGCCGAGGTAGCCGAGCAGCCGGCCCAGGGAGAGGGGGGTGGTCACGCGGCACCTCCGCCGAGGCCGTCGTCGTCGGAGCCTGCGCCCGGACCGGAGGCGGCAGGGGACCGCCGGGCGAAGAGGTCGGTCACCGGGGCGCCCGGCCCGGCCCCGGGGAGCGCGTCGCCGCGCACCTGGCGGTAGTACTCGGTGCTGAAGAAGGGCTGGCCCAGGTCGTTGGAGAGCGCGAAGAAGGGGCCGTCCACGGCGATCTGGGTGGCGTGCGCGCGCATCGCCGCGGCCTTGCGGTCCGCGTACGCGCTGCCGTCGATGACGACGCTGACCGACTCGTCGTCGACCACGCCCGGGACGTCGCCGGGGGTCGCGACACCGCCGAAGGGGAAGTCCTCGCCGACCGCCGCGAGCCGTTCGAAGCCCTCCTCGACGGCCGAGCGCGGGGTGCAGATCTCGAAGACCCTGTCCACCCGGTGGCCCTGCTCCGCGGCCAGTTCGTAGCCGCGCATCGCGACCCGGTGGGCCTGGATGTGGTCGGGGTGGCCGTAGCCGCCGTTGTCGTCGTAGGTGACGAGGGCCTGCGGGCGTACGTCCATGATGACCTCGGCCAGGTGGCCGGCGGCCTCGTCGAGGTCGGCCTGCCAGAAGCAGCCGGGCACCTCGTTCTGGGCGACGCCCATCATGCCGGAGTCGCGGTAGCGGCCGGGACCGCCGAGGAAGCGGTGGTCGGTGACGCCCAGTTCGGCCATCGCGGCCGCCAGCTCGCCGACGCGGTACTCGCCGAGGGTGTCGTCCCGGTCGGCCGCCAGGTGGGCGAGCTCGGGCGGAATGACCTCGCCCTCCTCACCCAGGGTGCATGTGACCAGGGTGACGAGGGCCCCTTCGGCCGCGTACTTCGCCATGGTGGCGCCGTTGTTGATCGTCTCGTCGTCCGGGTGGGCGTGGACGAGCAGCAACCGGCGCGCGTGACGCGCGGACGGGGTGGTTCGGTCGGTCATGGCGGAAGCCTACGACCCCCGCCCGGGGCCCTCAGAACTTGATGTCCGAGATCATCCCCGCGACGTTGTTGGTGAGATCGTTGATCTGCGGAGCCCAGGACGAGCTCGCCAGGTAGAAGCCCAGCAGTGTGCACGCCACGGCGTGGCCCCACTTCAACCCGGACCGTCGGATCAGCAGGACCACGATGATCAGCAGCAGCAGCACCGCCGAAATCGAGAGTGCCACAGCGGCTCACCTCCAGGTACGACGCAGGGGTCATGTCAGTTGCCACATGCTTATTACCCACCCATGGCAACGGATCATAACTTTCCGTGCGACCGCATAGGTCGGAGCACGGAAGCACTAGGGGGCGCATGACCAGATCCAGCCACCGCGCCGCCGCGTCCCCCGGCCGGCCCCGCCCGTAGCGCCGCAGGTCGGGTGGTGTACGGCGGTGTCGGACGGAAATCCGGAGGCGATTGTCGGCACCACCCCCTACTGTCACGGATATGACGTACCTCTCATTCCCCCGGCAGCACGCGCGGACACAGCGGTTCACCCTCGGGGTGCCGCGGGCGTTCACCGTGGCGCCGGACGGGAACCGGGTGGTCTTCCTGCGCTCGCGCACGGGCACGGATTCCGCGCAGCTGCTGTGGGTGCTGGATCTGCCGGCCGCGGAGGGCGGGGCGGTACGGGAACGGGTGGCGGCCGATCCCGTGGCGGTGCTGGGCGGTTCCGAGGAGGAGCTGCCCGCGGCCGAGCGGGCCCGGAGGGAGCGCAGCCGGCAGTCCTCGGCGGGCGTCGTGGGCTACGCGGTGGACGCCGGGGTGACGACGGCCGCCTTCGCGCTGTCCGGGCGGTTGTTCACGGTGGGGCTGTCCGAAGAGGGCGGCGCTGCGCGGGAGTTGCCCGTGCCGGGTCCGGTGGTGGACCCGCGGCCCTCGCCGGACGGGCGCTGGGTCGCCTTCTCGGCGGGCGGCGCGCTGCGGGTCGTGGCCGCGGACGGCGGTGACGGTGCGGGCGGGCGCGCGCTGGCCGAGCCGGACGGGGACGACGTGACGTGGGGCCTCGCGGAGTTCGTCGCCGCCGAGGAGATGGGGCGGCACCGCGGCTTCTGGTGGGCGCCGGACAGCTCGGCGCTGCTGGCCGCGCGGGTGGACGAGTCGGGGGTGGCCCGGCGCTGGCTGTCCGAGCCCGCGCAGCCGGACCGCGCGCCGGTCGAGGTGGCCTATCCCGCGGCGGGCACGCCCAACGCCGAGGTGACCTTGTGGCTGCTCGGCCTGGACGGCTCACGCCGGGAGGTGACGTGGGACCGGGAACGCTTCCCCTACCTCGCGGCCGTGCACTGGACGGCGGCCGGGCCGCCCGTGCTGCTGGTCCAGACGCGCGGGCAGCGCACCCAGCACTACCTGACGGTGGACACGGAATCGGGCGCGACGAGCCTCGCGGCCGCCGAGGAAGATCCAGATTGGCTTGATCTTTTCCCCGGTGTGCCGGCCCTGCGCCCGGACGGGGCGCTGCTGCGGATCACCGACACCGGCGGGGCCCGCGTCCTGACCGCGGACGGCCGGCCCTGGACGGACGGCACCCTGCACGTGCGGGCCGTCCTGGCCGCCGACGGCGAGGACGTGCTGGTCAGCGCCTCGGCGGGCGAGGAGGCGGCGGAGCCGGAGACGGGCCAGATCCACGTCTACCGGGTGACGGCCGAGGGGCCGGTCCGCGTCACCGGCGAGCCCGGCGTGCACTCCGCGGTCCGCGGGGGCGACACCACCGTACTGACCTCCTCGCTGCCCGGCCGGCCCGGTGTCCGCACCCGGGTGCTGCGCGCGGGCGCGCAGGTCGCCGAGATCGCCTCGCACGCGCAGTCCCCGTCGCTCACGGCGCGCGTCCGCCTCACCGAGGCCGGCGAGCGGCGCATCCCCTGCGCGGTGCTGCTGCCCGCGGAGCATTCCGCGAGCGACGGCCCGCTGCCGGTCCTGATGGATCCCTACGGCGGTCCGCACGGCCAGCGCGTGACGGCCGCCCACGACCCGCACCTGGTCTCGCAGTGGTTCGCCGACCAGGGTTTCGCGGTGGTCGTCGCGGACGGCCGCGGCACCCCCGGCCGCTCCCCCGCCTGGGAGAAGGCGATCGGGGGCGGACGGCTCGCCGAGGTGGTGCTGGAGGACCAGATCGAGGCGCTGCACGCACTCGCCGGGTCCTTCCCGCTGGATCTCTCCCGGGTCGCGATCCGCGGCTGGTCCTTCGGCGGCACGCTCGCCTCGCTCGCGGTGCTGCGCCGCCCCGACGTCTTCCACGCCGGCATCGCGGGCGCGCCGCTGACGGACCAGCGGCTGTACGACACGCATTACACCGAGCGTTATCTCGGTCTCCCGCAGGAGCAGCCGGACGCCTATGACGCGAATTCCGTCGTGACGGCCGGGGGTATTCCCCATCTCGCGGAGCCGGCCCGCCCCCTGATGATCATTCACGGATTCGCGGACGACAATGTGCTGGTCGCGAATACGCTGCGGCTCTCCACCGCTCTTCTGGCCGCGGGTCGGCCGCACGAGGTTCTGCCGCTCTCCGGCGGGGTCACGCACATGACTCCCCAGGAGGAGGTCGCAGAAAACCTGCTCCGCCTCCAGGTCGCCTTCCTCCACCGCGCCCTCGCCGGGTAGGCGACCGGGGTCACCCGCGGCAGCGGGTGCCACCACCGCCACGTCGCGGTCCGCCGGTTCGCCGCGGTGGCGCGCGTCGCGGTTCCCCGCCCCGGGATGTCCCGCGCGCGGCTGCCCGGACCCTCCCCGGGGGTACGCACAGCAGGAAACCCGGTCCGTATATCGGTCAAGCCTCCGTCAGGTTGCACGCGTGTAAACGCGATTCGCCCCGCCAAATCGGACATGTCTCCCCCGGTGGGAAGCTGTCAAGCACGCCGGGAAGACGATCTGCTCAAGCTTCGCTCAAGAAGCAGTCGATCACGCTTTCTTCCCTCCGCGACCTCTTGACTGGAACTTGCTTTCGTTGCGACAGTCCCGGCAACTCACGACGTGTCCACCCGTCGCGGGAGTCTCAAGCCATCTGCTCGATCAGTGACAGCACCAGCGGGGGCCATCGCGATGACGAGTTCCACCGAGACCACCGTCTCCGGACCGCCCGGCGAACCGGGAGAGGTCACCGACGCCGTGCCCGCGGTCGCCCCCGAACTCGCGGGCCGCTCGCCGGGGCAGCTGATGTGGCGCCGTTTCAAACGCGATCGCGCCGGGGTGATTTCGGCCTACGTCGTGGTGTTCTTCTTCCTCATAGGAATCCTCGCGCCGGTCATAGCCAAGCTGTACGGAAACAACCCGTACAGCCTCTACGGTCAGGACGAGCCCGGCCTGCTGGACGACTTCGGGTATCCGATCGCCCCCAACGGCGGCATCAGCGGGCGCTTCTGGTTCGGCATCGAGCCGGGCCTCGGCCGGGACGTGTTCACGCAGCTCCTCTACGGCATCCGCACCTCGCTGTTCATCGCCGTGGCGGTGACGATCGCGGTGACGATCACCTCGATCCTGCTCGGCGTGACGGCCGGCTACCTCGGTGGCAAGACGGACTACTTCATCGGCCGGATCACCGACCTGCTGATGGCCTTCCCCGCCCAGCTGTTCTTCGTCGCCGTGATGCCCGTGGTCACGGCGATCTTCGTGAGCCCGACCGACGAGACGCCGACCTACCTGCGGGTCGTCGCGCTGATCGCGGTGCAGTGGTTCCTCGGCTGGATGGGCCTCGCCCGGCTGCTGCGCGGGCAGGTGCTGAGTCTGCGTGAGCGCGAGTTCATCGAGGCGGCCCGGGTCACGGGGGCCTCGTCGTGGCGCATCGTGCGCCGTGAGCTGCTGCCGAACCTGGTGACGCCGATCCTGGTCCAGAGCACGCTGATGCTGCCGACCTTCGTCACGGCGGAAGCCGGACTGTCGTTCCTGGGGGTCGGGCTCGTGGAGCCGACGCCGGACTGGGGACGGATGTTCGCCCAGGGGGCGAAGGTCTACCAGAACGACATCACGTACATGTTCTTCCCCGGCGTCGCGATGGTGATCTTCATCATCGCCTTCAACCTGCTCGGGGACTCGGTCCGTGACGCCTTCGACCCGAAGGCCGCACGTTAGGGACGCCGCTGCGGGGGCGGCGTCGCCCCGCACAGGACCGCTTTGCAGCTCATCGTTACGACGGACAGGGGTGCACAACCGATATGAGAGTCTACATGCGTAGAACGCGGGCCGCGCTGGTGGCGGTCGCCGCCGGCGCACTGGTCCTGACCGCGTGCAGCAGTGGCGGGGGCGGCGGGCACAAGTCCGTCGAGAACAAGGACGCCAAGGCCAAGCAGAGCAAGAGCGCCCAGGAGCTGGCCGGCGCCATCACCTTCGGCGACGACGCCGCGTCGAAGGGCCCGGCCGAGCCCGTACCGGGAGCGGTCAGCGGCGGGACGATGAACGTGCTGGAGCGCGACAGCTACACCCACCTCGACCCGGGCCAGATCTACGTCCAGAACGAGTACCAGCTCGCGACGCTGATCCACCGCGGCCTGACGACGTACAAGCTCGACAACGCGGGCAAGTACACCGTGGTCGGCGACCTCGCGACCAACAGCGGCGAGCAGTCGGACGGCGGCAAGACCTGGACCTTCCACTTGAAGGACAACATCAAGTGGCAGGACAACACCCCCATCACGTCGAAGGACATCCGCTGGTCGGTGGAGCGGCTGTTCGCGCCGTTCATCACCAACGGCCCGGCCTACCTCCAGCAGTGGCTGGCCAACACCAGCGGCACCGACTACCGCAAGCTGCTGCCGGCCGGCCCGTACAACGGCCAGCACCTGCCGGACACGCTGCTGTCGACGCCGGACGAGAAGACGGTCGTCTTCCACTTCGCCAAGCCCGAGCCCGACATCCCCTACCTGTTCGCGCTGCCCGGCTACGCGACCGTGGACTCCGCGAAGGACACCAAGCAGGCGTACGACAAGGCCCCGGTCGCCTCCGGTCCCTACATGATCAAGAACTTCAACCAGGGCAAGTCGATGACCCTGGTGAAGAACCCCGCGTGGGACCCCAGCACCGACTCGGCGCGGCACCAGTACGTGGACTCCTTCGCGATCACGTTCAACCACCAGTACGAGGACTCCACCAAGCGGATGATGTCCGACGCGGGTGAGAACCAGACGACGGTGAGCTTCTCCAACGCCGTCGACACCGACAACACCCCGACCGTGGTGGGCACCCCGTCGATCTACAAGCGCACGGTGGCCGGCTACCAGCCGTTCACCGGGCAGGTCGACTTCAACATGAAGCGGATCACGGACCTCAACGTCCGCAAGGCGCTCGCGCTGGCGATCCCGACCAAGCCGGTCTACCAGGCGCTCGGCGCCGAGTACGGCGCGGAGTACGCGGGCGGCTACCTCAGCCCCGCGCTGGCGGGCTACCAGAAGGCCGACCCGCTGGGGAAGATCGCCAACCCCAACGGTGACGCGGTCGCCGCCAAGAAGATCCTCACCGACGCGGGCAAGCTCAACACGAAGATCACCTACGCCTACATCAACACCACGCAGGGCCAGCAGTACTCGGTGGCCATCGCCGCCGCGCTGAAGCGGGCGGGCTTCAACGTGCAGCGCAAGGAGCTCCCGTCCGACACGTACTACGACCTGATCGGCAAGGTCGACAACCAGTACGACATCTACGCCTCCGCGTGGGGTGCCGACTGGCCGAGCGCCTCCACGGTGATCCCGCCGGTCTTCGACGGCCGCACGATCGCCGACCAGGCGCCCAACTACGCGCACGTCAACGACCCGCACATCAACAGCGAGATCGACCGGATCTCGGCGCTGACGGACCCGGCGGCCGCGCAGAAGGCGTGGTTCGACCTCAACACCTACATCGTCACCAAGGTCATCCCGGGCGTGCCCACCGTCTACTACAAGCAGCTCCAGCTGTTCGGCTCCAAGGTCGGCGGCGCCGTCTACAACAACATGTGGTCGGGCATCGACTGCACGAAGCTCTTCCTCAAGCCGTAGCACCGTCCGGCGCAACGCCGCGGTGGGGCCGGGCAGCCGTCCGGCCCCACCGGGGCGCCCGCGCACACGGCCTCCCGGTCCACCGCCGCCCGTCCTCAGAGAGCTGCGACCGCCATGCTTCGATTCCTCGTCCGCCGGACGCTCGGCGCTGTGGTCATCCTGCTGTTCATCAGCGCCTTCACCTTCTTCCTGTTCTTCGCGATACCCCACGACCCGGCCCTGCTGTCGTGCGGCAAGAACTGCACGCCGGACAACCTGAAGATCATCCACCACAACCTGGGTCTCGACCACCCGGTGCCGGTGCAGTACTACCTGTTCATGGTGCGGATGTTCACCGGCCACCACTTCGCGGCCGGCAACTGCCCGGCGCCGTGCTTCGGCTACTCCTTCGCCACCAGCGAGCCGGTGTGGCCGACGCTGATGGACCGGCTGCCCACGACGCTGTCGCTCGCACTGGGCGCGATGGTGGTCTTCCTGCTCTTCGGCCTGGCCACCGGCATGCTGGCCGCCTGGAAGCGCGGCACCCTGGTCGACAAGGCCTTCAGCTCCGCCTCGCTCGTGCTCAGCTCGATGCAGATCTACTTCGTCGGTCCGCTGGTGCTCGCGCTCGTGGTGTACAACAACCAGATCTTCGACCAGCCCAAGTACGTGCCGCTCACGCAGAATCCGGTCTCCTGGTTCAACGGCCTGCTGATCCCGTGGTGCGTGCTGTCGATCCTGTTCACCGCGAACTACACCCGTATGGCGCGCTCGACGATGCTGGAGCAGCTCCAGGAGGAGCACGTCCGCACCGCCCGCGCCAAGGGCATGTCGAGCGGGTACGTCTTCTTCCGCTACGCCTGGCGCGGCTCGCTCATCCCGATCGTGACGATCCTCGGCATCGACCTGGGATCGCTGCTGGGCGGCGCGATGATCACCGAGTACACCTTCCAGCTCTCCGGGCTGGGCCAGCTGGCGCTGCGCTCGGTGCAGCAGACGGACCTCCCGATGCTCATGGGCGTGATGCTCTTCAGCGCCTTCATGATCGTGCTCTTCAACATCGTCGTGGACGCCGTCTACGCCTTCATCGACCCGCGCATCCGGCTGTCCTAGGAGACCGGCAGTGACCACCTTGACCAAACCGGAGGACGCCGTCCCGGCGAGCGGTACCGACGCCTTCCTGTCGGTACGCGACCTGCACGTGCGCTTCTCCACCGAGGACGGCGTCGTCAAGGCCGTCGACGGGCTGTCGTTCGACCTGGAGCGCGGCCAGACGCTGGGCATCGTCGGCGAGTCCGGCTCGGGCAAGTCGGTGACCAACCTGACCGTGCTGGGCCTGCACAACCCCTCCACCACCGAGGTCGCCGGCGAGATCGTGCTCGACGGCCAGGAGCTGACCGGGGCGTCCAACCGCACCCTGGAGAAGCTGCGCGGCAACAAGATGGCGATGATCTTCCAGGACTCGCTGACCGCCCTGTCTCCGTACTACACGATCGGCCGGCAGATCGCCGAGCCGTACGTCAAGCACCGCGGGGCCAGCAAGCGGGAGGGGCGGGAGCGGGCCATCGAGATGCTGGAGAAGGTCGGCATCCCGCAGCCCAGGCTGCGCGTGGACGACTACCCGCACCAGTTCTCCGGCGGCATGCGGCAGCGCGCGATGATCGCGATGGCGCTGGTGTGCGACCCGGACCTGCTGATCGCCGACGAGCCGACGACGGCCCTGGACGTGACGGTGCAGGCGCAGATCCTGGACCTGCTCAAGGACCTCCAGCAGGAGTTCGGCTCGGCGATCATCCTGATCACGCACGATCTGGGCGTGGTGTCCAAGGTCGCCGACGACCTGCTGGTGATGTACGCGGGCCGGGCCGTCGAGCGCGGCTCGGTGCGTGAGCTGCTGACGGCGCCGCAGCACCCCTACACCTGGGGGCTGCTGGGCTCCATGCCGCGGCTGATGTCGGACGTCTCCGAGCCGCTCACGCCGATCCCGGGCTCACCGCCCAGCCTGCTGGCACCGCCGCCGGGCTGCGCCTTCCACCCGCGGTGCGGCTTCACCGGCCTGGTCGGCGGCGGGCAGTGCGCGTCGGTGCGGCCGGAACTGCCGGCCGGGCGGGGCTCGGCGTGCCATCTGAAGGACGAGCAGAAGCGGTCCGTGTTCATCGAGACGATTCAGCCGCGGCTCGGCTGATCACCAGGGCAGGCATCCACATGAGCAACGACATCTCACTGTCCAAGGACTCCGGGGACACCGAGGACACCGAGGCCGGGAAGGACGCCGGGGCGACCGCGCGCGAGACGCTGCTGGAGGTCCGCGGGCTGGCCAAGCACTTCCCGGTGATGGGCGGCTTCCCGATCAGGCGGCAGATCGGCGCGGTCAAGGCGGTCGACGGCCTCGACCTGTCGGTGCGGTCCGGCGAGAGCTTCGGCCTGGTCGGCGAGTCGGGCTGCGGCAAGTCGACGACCGGGCGGCTCATCACCCGGCTGCTGGAACCCACCGCGGGCACCATCGCCTACCGCGGCCAGGACATCACGCACGCCGGCCGCAAGGAGCTGGCGCCGGTCAGGTCCGAGATCCAGATGATCTTCCAGGACCCCTACTCGTCGCTGAACCCGCGGCAGACCGTCGGCACCATCATCCGCGGCCCGATGGAGATCAACGGCATCGACCCGCCCGGCGGACGGGACCAGCGGGTGCGCGAGCTGCTGGAGACCGTCGGACTCAACCCGGAGCACTACAACCGCTTCCCGCACGAGTTCTCCGGCGGCCAGCGGCAGCGCATCGGGGTCGCGCGGGCCCTGGCCCTGGAGCCCCGGCTGATCGTGGCCGACGAGCCGGTGTCGGCGCTGGACGTGTCGATCCAGGCGCAGGTGGTCAACCTGCTCCAGCAGGTGCAGCGCGACCTGGGCATCGCCTTCGTCTTCATCGCGCACGACCTGGCGATCGTGCGGCACTTCTCGGAGCGCATCGCGGTGATGTACCTCGGCAAGATCGTGGAGGTCGGCGACCGCGAGTCGATCTACGTACGGCCCCGGCACCCGTACACGCACGCGCTGCTGTCGGCGGTGCCCGAGGTGGAGCCGCTGTGGCAGACGGACGGCGCCGCTCCGCGTGCCGAGGCCAAGGCGCGGATCCGGCTCGCGGGCGACGTGCCCTCGCCGGTCAACCCGCCCTCCGGGTGCCACTTCCGCACCCGGTGCTGGAAGGCCACCGAGGTGTGCGCGGAGGAGGAGCCGCCGCTCGTGCGGCTCGACGGCGCGGCCGAGGGCCACCTGACCGCCTGCCACCACCCGGAGGAGCCGACGGTGACCGGCCGGAAGGACGTGGTCCTGGACCCGTCCCTCTCCGCGCTGGAGGACCGGTCCGACCGCCCCTGACGCACCGCCGTGCGGACCGCCCGGCACGCCCCCGCCTCCCGCGGGGTGGCGCCGCCCGGCGCGGTCCGTACGGCGTGACGGGCCGCCTCCGCCCGCGCCCCGCGCCGGTCGCGGGTCGGTCCCCGCGCGCCGGGTCAGTCCTCGTGCGCCCGCGGGACGACGATCTTCTCCTCCGCGAAGTGGCAGGCCGACGGGTGCTCGGCCGGGCCCGCCGTACCGCGGAAGACCTCCGGCACCGCGAGCAGCGGCTCCTCCACGACGCAGCGCTCCTGCGCCTTCCAGCAGCGGGTGCGGAAACGGCAGCCGGACGGCGGGTCGGCCGGGGAGGGCACGTCACCGGTGAGGATGATGCGCTCGCGGTGCTCGCGCGCCTCGGGGTTGGGCACCGGCACCGCCGACAGCAGCGCCTGGGTGTACGGGTGGGTCGGGTGCTCGTAGATCTCGGCGTCCCCGCCCAGCTCGACGATCTTGCCGAGGTACATGACCCCGACCCGGTCGGAGATGTGCCGCACGATCGACAGGTCGTGCGCGATGAACATGTACGACAGGTCGAACTCGTCCTGCAGCCGCTCCATCAGGTTGATCACCTGCGCCTGCACGGAGACGTCGAGGGCGGAGACGGGCTCGTCGGCCACGATGATCTCCGGCCGCAGCGCGAGCCCGCGGGCGATGCCGATGCGCTGCCGCTGGCCGCCGGAGAACTGGTGCGGGTAGCGGTTGATGTACTCCGGGTTGAGGCCGACGACGTCCAGCAGCTCCTGGACGCGCGCCCGCCGCTGCCCCTTGGGGGCCACGTCGGGGTGGATCTCGAAGGGCTCGCCGATGATGTCGCCGACCGTCATCCGCGGGTTGAGCGAGGTGTAGGGGTCCTGGAAGACCATCTGGATGTTGCGGCGCACCGACTTCAGGGCGCGGCCGGACAGCTTGCTGATGTCCTCGCCGCGGTAGATGATCTCGCCGCTGGTGGGCTCCTCCAGGTTCATCAGCAGCTTGGCCACGGTGGACTTGCCGCAGCCGGACTCGCCGACGATGCCGAGCGTCTCGCCCGGGTAGAGGTCGAAGGTCACCCCGTCGACCGCCTGGACCGCGCCGACCTGCTTCTTGAAGACGATCCCCTGCGTCAGCGGGAAGTGCTTGACCAGACCGCGTACCTGGAGGATCGGCTCGCGGCCCGGCGAACCGGACGCGGACGGCTCAGGCCTTGTCGGCTTCGGTGCTGTCGTCACCGATGCACTCCTTCCAGAAGTGGCAGGCGCTGGCCCGGTCCTGGCTGACCCGGTAGAGCGGCGGGATCTCGGTGCGGCACACGTCCCGCGCCATCGGGCAGCGCGGGTTGAAGGCGCAGCCGGGCGGGATGTGCAGCAGGTTCGGCGGCAGCCCCTTGATCGCGTACAGCTCCTGGCCCTTCTGGTCGACGCGCGGGATCGACTCGAGCAGGCCCCTGGTGTACGGGTGGGCGGGCGCCCGGTAGATGTCGTGGACCGGCGAGGTCTCCACGATCCGGCCGGCGTACATCACCGCGATCTTGTCGGCGACGTCGGCGACGACGCCCAGGTCGTGGGTGATGAGGATCAGGCCCATGTTGAACTCGCGCTGCAGTTCCGCGAGCAGGTCCATGACCTGCGCCTGGACCGTCACGTCGAGCGCCGTGGTCGGCTCGTCCGCGATGATCAGCTCGGGCTCCAGCGCCATCGCCATCGCGATCATGACGCGCTGCCGCATACCGCCGGAGAACTGGTGGGGGTAGCTGCGCACGCGCTCCTTGGCCGCCGGGATGCGCACCCGCTCCATCAGCTCGACGGCCTTGGCCCGGGCGTCCTTGCGGGACATGCCGCGGTGGACGGTGAACATCTCCCCGAGCTGCTCGCCCACGGTGAGCACCGGGTTGAGCGAGGACAGGGCGTCCTGGAAGATCATCGCCATCCGGGCGCCGCGGACCTTCCGCCGCTCCTCGCCGCCCATCTTGAGCAGGTCCTGGCCGCGGAAGACGATCTTGCCCTGGGTGACGAAGCCCGGCGGGGAGTCCAGGATGCCCATGATCGCCTGGGCGGTGACGGACTTGCCCGACCCGGACTCGCCGAGTACCGCGAGCGTCTCCCCCGCGTCGACGGAGTACTCCACGCCGTTGACGGCCCTGGCGATCCCCTCCCGGGTACGGAACTCCACGTGCAGGTTCTGCACGTCCAGCAGCGGGCCGCTCTCGGTACCGCCGGGCTCGGTGGTCATCTCGACACTGGTGGCCATGGTGTTGTCGCTCAGCTCCTCAGCGCAGCTTGGGGTCGAGGGCGTCACGCACCGCGTCGCCGAGCATGATGAACGCCAGGACGGTCAGGCTCAGTGCACCGGCGGGCCACAGCAGCATGTGCGGGGCGTTGCGGATCTGGTTGGACGCGTCGGAGATGTCGATCCCCCAGGAGACGGTGGGCGGTTTGAGGCCGACGCCGAGGTAGGACAGCGTCGCCTCCAGGGCGATGTACGTGCCGAGCGCGATGGTGCCGACGACGATGACGGGCGCGACGGCGTTGGGCGCGATGTGCCGCAGCAGCATCCGGGTGTTGCCCGCGCCGAGCGCCCGCGCGGCCTGCACGTAGTCGTTCTGCCGTGCGGTGATGACCGAGCCGCGGGCGATACGCGCGATCTGCGGCCAGCCCAGCAGCACCATGAAGCCGACGACCGGCCACACCGTGCTGTTGGTGACGACGGACAGGAAGACCAGGCCGCCGAGCACCACCGGGATGCCGAAGAAGATGTCGCTGATCCGCGAGAGGATCGCGTCCCACCAGCCGCCGAAGAAGCCCGCGAGGCCGCCCAGGACGCTGCCGAGCAGCACCACCCCGAGCGTCGCGCACACGCCGACGGTGACCGAGGCGCGCGCCCCGTAGACGACCCGGGTGTAGACGTCGCGGCCCTGCTGGTCGAAGCCGAACGGGTGGCCGGGGGCCGAACCCGCCTGGGCGCGCTGGAGGTTGGCGGCCAGCGGGTCCTGGGTGGCGATGGTGCCGGGCCACAGCGAGATGAAGACCAGGAAGAGGATGATCAGCACCGAGATGATGAAGATCGGATTGCGCCGCAGGTCGCGCCAGGCGTCCGACCACAGGCTGCGCGGCTTGCCGGCCGGCCCGCCCGGTTCCTGGCCCTCGCCGGGGGCGCGCTCCAGCGTCTCGGCGTCGGAGGCGGCCAGGTCCATGCCGCCGCCGTAGCCGCCGCCGGGGGCGATGGGGCCTTGCTCGGGGTCGAGCGGGTTGCTGTCAGGCATAACGGATCCTCGGGTCCAGGACCGCGTAGAGCAGGTCGACCAGCAGGTTCGCGAGCAGGAAGACCAGCACCAGGATGGTGACGAAGCCGACCACCGTCGGCGCGTTGTTGCGCAGGATGCCCTGGTAGAGCTGGTAGCCGACACCGTGGATGTTGAAGATGCGCTCGGTGACGATGGCGCCGCCCATGAGGAAGCCGATGTCGGTGCCGATGAAGGTGACCACCGGGATGAGCGAGTTGCGCAGCAGGTGCCGGACGATGATGCGGCGCCGCGGCAGGCCCTTGGCGACCGCGGTGCGCAGGTAGTCCGCCCGGGTGTTCTCGGCGATCGAGGTGCGGGTGAGCCGGGTGACGTACGCCAGCGACACCAGCGCGAGCACCAGCCCGGGGAGGATCAGCTCGTTGAAGGGCGCCTCCGGCGACACCGACGGGCTGGTCCACCCCAGCTGCACGCCGACGACGTACTGGAGGACGTAGCCGGTGACGAAGGTCGGCACCGAGATGACGATCAGGGTCAGCAGCAGCGCCCCGGTGTCGACGGGTTTGCCGCGCCGCATACCGGTGATGACGCCCAGCGTGATGCCGATGACGATCTCGAAGAGGATCGCGACGATCGTCAGCCGGATCGTGACGGGGAAGGCGCTGCCCATCAGGCTCGTGACGGACTCCCCGTTGAAGGCGGTGCCGAAGTTGCCCGAGAAGATGTTCTTCATGTACAGCAGGTACTGCTTCCACAACGGGTCGTTGAGGTGCAGGGCGTTGCGGATCTGCGCGGCGGTGGCCGGGTCGGGCGCGCGGTCGCCGAAGAGCGCGGCGACCGGGTCGCCGAGCGCGTAGACCATGAAGAAGATCAGGAACGTGCTGCCGATGAACACCGGGATCATCTGGAGCAGCCGCCGGATCACATAGCGTCCCATACGGAGCCTTCCGGGGAGTTCCGCCGAGCGTGCCGGCCCCCGGGGCGGGGACCTGGGCGGGGGCCGGTGGCCGCCGCTGCCGTGGTGACCGGCGCGGCGGCTCCCGGCCGCGGGGTCACTTGACCTTGATCTCGTTGTAGACCGGGACGCTGAAAGGGTTCAGCGCGACGTTCGAGAGGTTGCTGGAGTAGCCCGCGCTGCCGTTCTGGTACCACAGCGGAATCGCCGGCATGTCCTTGACCAGCTCCTTCTCCGCGTCCTGGAACTTGGACACGGACTCGGAGGTGGACGAGGCGGCGTTCGCCTCGTTGACCAGCTTGTCGAAGGCCGGGCTGGAGTAGTGCGAGTCGTTCGACGAGGCACCGGTGTAGTACTGCGGCTGCAGGAAGTCCTGGATCAGCGGGTAGTCCATCTGCCAGCCGGCCCGGAAGGGGTTGTTCATCTGCTTGTTGGTGATCCGGCTGCGGAAGTCGGCGAAGGTGCCGACCGGAGCCCCGACGCACGCCTTGTTGTTGCCCAGCGCGTTGTTGATGCTGTTGCAGATCGCGTCCACCCACTCCTTGTGGGAGCCGGTGTCGGCGTTGTACGAGATGGTGATGCCGCCACCGGGCAGACCGCCGCCCTCCTGGATGAGCTGCTTGGCCTTGGAGGCGTTGAAGGTGCACTCGTCACCGCACAGGCCCTCCTTGAAGCCGCCCGCGGAACCCAGCACCGGGGAGGTCCAGTCGGAGGCCGGGGTGCGGGTGTCCTGGAAGATCGTCTTGGTGATCTGCGGCCGGTTGATCGCCATCGACAGGCCCTGCCGGACCTTCGCCGAGTTCGGCGACGACCAGCGCGGGTTGTACAGCGGGAAGGAGATGGTCTGGATGATGCCGGCCGGCTGGTTGATGTAGCGGTCGCCGAGGTCGGCCTTGACGTTGCGCAGCTGGGAGACCGGGACGTCGTCGACCAGGTCGAGGTTGCCGGCCTGGAGGTCGGTGTAGGCGGTGTTGTTGTCGGTGTAGACCCGCAGCTCCACCCCGCCGTTCTGCGCCGGGTCGGGTCCCTTGTAGCCGTCCCACTTCTTCAGCTCCATCTTGGAGCCCTTGGTGTAGGACGAGATCTCGTACGGGCCGTTGCCGATCGGCTTGGCCAGCCAGGACTGCCGGTTGTCGAAGAACGCCTTCGGCAGCGGGTAGAAGGCGGCGTAGCCCAGGGTGTCCGGGAAGAGCGCGAACTTCTGGTTGAGCCTGACCTTGAACTCGGTGTCGGACACCTTCGTCAGGCCGGACAGCGTGGTCGCGGTGGCCTTCGCGCCCGGCGTGTCCGGGTGGACCTTGTCGTAGCCGTCGATGTAGCTGAAGAAGCTGGCGTTGAGCTGGGCGTTCTTCAGCTGCGTGTCGTAGTTCCAGGCGTTGATGAAGGAGTCGGCGTTGACCGGCTCGCCGTTGCTGAAGGTCCAGCCGGACTTGAGCTTGATGTCGAAGTTCTGCGCGTCCGAGCTGGTGATCGACTCCGCGATCATGTTCTCGGCCTTGGCGGTCTTCGGGTTGTAGATCTTCAGCCCGCGGAAGACCATGTCGAGCACCTTGCCGCCCTGCACCTCGTTGGTGTCGGCCGGCTCCAGCGGGTTCTGCGGGTCACCCCAGGAGGCCCGAACGATGCCGCCGGAGCTGCCCCCCGACGAGCCGCTGCCACCACTGTCACTGCTGCTGCCGCAGGCGGCGGCGGTCAGGGCTACGACCGTCACCCCGACGGCCCACCTCACGCGCGTGGCTCCGCGCATCGTGCGCCTCCTCATGGGTCACAAATGACACTTCGTTACCCATGACACAGCAATCGGGGCAAAGCCGCACTTCTGGGATTGCGTGTCGCGCCCCCAATACGCCGTAATATCCCGCAATGCCTTGGCCACACCGTGACGGAACGCCACCAGGGGCGCCCCCGAAACGGGGACGCCCCTGGAGCTGCGCTACGCGCCGGACCGCGGATCAGGCCGCGCCGACCACGTCCTTCTCCTCGGCGAAGTGGCACGCGGACTCGTGCGCCGCCGGGGTGTCGGAACCGGCGAACCGGGTCGGGATCGCGAGCAGCGGCTCCTCCTCCGCGCACCGCTGCTCGGCCTTCCAGCAGCGGGTGCGGAAACGGCACCCGGACGGCGGGTTGGCCGGCGAGGGCACGTCGCCCGACAGGATGATGCGCTCGCGGTGGTCGCGCGCCTCCGGGTCCGGCACCGGCACCGCCGACAGCAGCGCCTGGGTGTACGGGTGGGTCGGGTGCTCGTAGATCTCGGCGTCGCTGCCGATCTCGGCGATCTTGCCGAGGTACATCACGCCCACCCGGTCCGAGATGTGCCGGACGATCGACAGGTCGTGCGCGATGAAGATGTAGGACAGGTTGAACTCGTCCTGGAGCTTCTCCATCAGGTTGATCACCTGCGCCTGCACCGACACGTCGAGCGCGGAGACCGGCTCGTCGCAGATGATGATCTCCGGGTTGAGCGCGAGGCCGCGGGCGATGCCGATGCGCTGGCGCTGGCCGCCGGAGAACTGGTGCGGGTAGCGGTTGATGTACTCCGGGTTCAGACCGACGACGTCCAGCAGCTCCTGGACCCGCCGGCGGCGGTCGCCGCGCGGCGCCGCCTCCGGGTGGATCTCGAACGGCTCGCCGATGATGTCGCCGACCGTCATGCGCGGGTTCAGCGACGTGTACGGGTCCTGGAAGACCATCTGGATGTTGCGCCGGACGGCCTTGAGCGCCTTGCCGGACAGCTTGGTGATGTCCTGGCCCTTGTAGAAGACCTCGCCGGCGGTCACCGTCTCCAGGTTCATGAGCAGCTTGGCGACCGTGGACTTGCCGCAGCCGGACTCGCCCACGATGCCGAGCGTCTCACCCGCGTACAGGTCGAAGGACACGCCGTCGACCGCCTTGACGGCGCCGACCTGCTTCTTGATCACGATGCCCTGTGTCAGCGGGAAGTGCTTGACCAGGTTGCGCACCGACAGGATCGGCTCGCGCTCGGCGAGCTTCGCGGCGGCCGCCTCGGCCGCCTGCTCGACGGCCTCGGCGGGCTCGGGCTGGACGGGCTCGGCGCCCTGGGCGGGAATGGACTCAGTCACCGAGGGTCTCCTTCCAGAAGTGGCACGCGCTGCCGCGCGCCGTGCCGACCGGGTGCAGCGGGGGCACGTCGGTGCGGCAGATGTCCTGCGCCATCGGGCAGCGCGGGTTGAACGCGCAGCCGGACGGGATACGCGTCAGGTTGGGCGGCAGGCCCTTGATCGCGTACAGCTCCTGGCCCTTCTGGTCGACGCGCGGGATCGACTGGAGCAGGCCCTTGGTGTACGGGTGGGCGGGCTTGGAGTAGATGTCGTGGACGGGGGCGTCCTCGACGATCCGGCCGGCGTACATCACCGCGATCTTGTCGGCGACGTCGGCGACGACGCCCAGGTCGTGGGTGATGAGGATCAGGCCCATGTTGAACTCGCGCTGCAGTTCCGCGAGCAGGTCCATGACCTGCGCCTGGACCGTCACGTCGAGCGCCGTGGTCGGCTCGTCCGCGATGATCAGGTCGGGCTCCAGGGCGAGCGCCATGGCGATCATGATGCGCTGCCGCATACCGCCGGAGAACTGGTGCGGGTAGTCGCCCACCCGCTCCCGGGCGGCCGGGATGCGCACCTTGTCCATCAGCTCGATGGCCCGGGCCTTGGCCTCCTTGCGGGAGGCGCCCTGGTGCACCCGGAACATCTCGCCGAGCTGGTAGCCCACGCTCAGCACCGGGTTGAGGGAGGACAGCGCGTCCTGGAAGATCATCGCGATCTTCCGGCCGCGGATCTTGCGCCGCTCCTCGCCGGACATCTTGAGCATGTCGCGGCCCTGGAAGAGGATCTCGCCCTTCGGGATCCGGGCCGGCGGCATGTCGAGGATGCCCATGATCGCCTGCGCGGACACCGACTTGCCGGAGCCGGACTCGCCGAGCACCGCCAGCGTCTCACCGGCGTTCACCGAGTAGTTGACGCCGTTCACGGCCTTGGCGACACCGTCACGGGTGTGGAACTCCACGTGCAGGTCGCGTACTTCCAGCAGCGGCGCCGTGCGGGCGTCCGGTGCCGGGACGTTCGAAACATCGTCGATGACAGTCAACGTACGCCCTCCTAGCGCAGCTTCGGGTCGAGGGCGTCGCGGACCGCGTCGCCGAGCAGGATGAACGCCAGCACCGTGATGCTCAGCGCACCGGCCGGGAAGAGCAGCATGTGCGGCGCGTTGCGGATCTGCTCGGAGGCCGAGGAGATGTCGATGCCCCACGAGACGGCCGGCGGCTTGAGGCCGACGCCGAGGAACGACAGCGTGGCCTCCAGCGAGATGAAGGTGCCGAGCGCGATGGTGGACCACACGATGATCGGCGCCAGCGCGTTCGGGCCGATGTGCCGCAGCAGCATGCGCGTGTGCCCGGCGCCGAGCGCCTTGGCCGCGAGCACGTAGTCCTGCTCCTTCGCGGTGATCACCGCGCCGCGGGCGATACGGGCGAGCTGCGGCCAGCCCAGCAGGATGATGAACGTCGACACGGTGGTCACCGAGCCGCCCTTGACCGCGGAGAGGAAGACCACGCCGCCGAGCAGGATCGGGATACCGAAGAAGATGTCGCTGAGCCGGGAGAGGATCGCGTCCAGCCAGCCGCCGAAGTAGCCGGCCAGGCCGCCGAGCACGGAGCCGAGCACGGCCACGCCGACCGTGGACAGCAGGCCGACCTCGACGGAGTTGCGCGCGCCGTGGACGGTGCGGCTGTAGACGTCGCAGCCCTGCTGGTCGTAGCCGAACCAGTGGCCGCCGGAGGGCCCGTTCTGCGAGTTGATCAGGTCGCACTGCAGCGGGTCGGCGTGCGCGATGGCGCCCGGCCAGATCGAGATGAAGAGCAGGAACAGGATGACGAGCGACGATATGTAGAAGACCGGGTTGCGGCGCAGGTCGTACCACGCGTCGTTCCAGAGGCTGCGCGCCTTGTCCCGGCTCTCGGCCGTCGGGAGCGCGGTGCCGTCCTGGGTGGTGGGGACGCCGTCGAGGATCACGGCGTCGGTGTTCTCAGGCATACCGGATCCTCGGGTCCAGGACCGCGTAGAGCAGGTCGACGAGCAGGTTGGCAAGCAGGAAGATGACCACCAGCACCGTCACGAACCCGACCACGGTCGGCGGGTTGTTGTGCACGATGCCCTGGTAGATCTGGTACCCCACGCCGTGGATGTTGAAGATGCGCTCGGTGACGAGGGCGCCGGCCATCAGGTTGCCGATGTCCGTGCCGAGGAAGGTCACCACGGGTATGAGCGAGTTCCGCAGCATGTGGTTGGTGATGACGCGGCGCCGCGGCAGGCCCTTGGCGACCGCCGTGCGCAGGTAGTCGGCGCGGGTGTTCTCCGCGACCGAGGTACGCGTCAGCCGGGCCACGTACGCGAGGGAGACGCCGGCCAGGACCAGGCCGGGCATGATCAGGTCCTTGAAGGGCGCTCCGTCGGCCACCGAGGGGCTGAGGATGTTCCACTTCACGCCGACCAGGTACTGGAGGACGAAGCCGGTGACGAAGGTCGGGATGGAGACCACAATCAGCGTCATGGCGAGCACGCCGGTGTCGAAGACGCGGCCGCGCCGCAGGCCTGCGAACAGACCCAGCGCGACACCGATGACGGCCTCCAGCACGAACGCCACCAGAGTCAGCCGCACCGTGACCGGGTAGGCCGACTTCAGCAGGTCGGTGACCGGCTGCTGGTTCCACGCATTGCCGAAGTCGCCGGAGAAGACGCCCTTCATGTAGAGCAGGTACTGCTGCCACAACGGGTCGTTCAGGTGCAGCTGCTCTCTGAGCTGAGCGGCCGTTGCGGGGTCCGGCCTTCGGTCTCCGAACATGGCGGCCACGGGATCACCGAGCCCGTAGACCATGACGAAGATCAACAATGTGGTCCCGATGAAGACGGGAACCATCTGGAGCAGTCGCCTGATGACGTAGCGCCCCATCTGCCCTCCAGGGATCGGGCAGACGTCGGCCGGGGCTTGTGGCCCCGGCCGACATCCACACCGCGAGCGGTTGTTTGTCAGTTCCCCCGCAAGCGCGCCCGGACGTCTCCCCTATCGGACCCGCTCACTGCGAGTGGTTGAGTTGTCGCAGGTCAGTTGACCGTGATGTCGGTGAAGACGGGGTAGCTGAAGGAGTTCACCGTCACGTTCGAGACCTTGTCGGACCAGCCGCACTGGGCGTTCTGGTACCACAGCGGGACAATCGGCATGTCCTTGAGGATCTGCGTCTCGGCCTGCTGGTAGAGCTGCACCGACTTGGTGGTGTCGGCCTCGGCGTTCGCCTGGTTGATCAGGTTGTCGACCGTCTTGTTGCTGTACTTCGAGTCGTTCGAGCTACCACCGGTCGCGTACAGCGGGGTGATGAAGTCGTCGATCAGCGGGTAGTCCATCTGCCAGCCGGAACGGAACGGCTGCTTCATCTGGCCCTTGGTGATCTGGTTGCGGAAGTCCGCGAAGGTGCCCGTGGGGGCGCCGACGCAGGCCTTGTTGTCGCCCAGCACGTTGTTGATGCTGTTGCAGACCGCGTCGACCCATTCCTTGTGCGAGCCCGAGTCGGCGTTGTAGCCGAGGGTCATGTGACCGCCGGGCAGACCGCCGCCCTCCTGGATGAGCTGCTTGGCCTTGGCCGGGTCGTACTTGACCGAGTCACCGGCCAGCGTGTCGCTGTAGCCGCCCGCCGCGCCCAGCACCGGGGAGGTGAGGTCCGCGGCCGGGGTACGCGTGCCCTGGAAGATCTTGTCGGTGATCGTCTTGCGGTCGATCGCCATGGAGATGCCCAGACGCACCTTGTCCATGCCCGGCTTGCTCCACTCCTTCTCGTACATCGGGAAGGAGAAGGTCTGGATGATGCCCGCCGGCTGGTTCAGGTAGCGGTCGCTCAGGTCGGACTTCACGTGCGACAGGTCCGCGGCCGGGATGTCGTCGAGGACGTCCAGGTTGCCGGACTGCAGGTCCGCGTAGGCGGTGTCGCTGCTGGTGTAGACCTTGAGCAGGACGCCCTTGTTCTTGGGCTTGCTCGGGCCGGTGTAGTTCGGGTTCGGGACCAGCTTCATGCTCGAACCCTTTTTGTAGGACTCGATCATGTAGGGGCCGTCGCCGACCGGCTTGGCGAGGTAGGCCGCGTGGTTCGAGAAGAACTCGGCGGGCAGCGGCGCGAAGGCCTTGTAGCCCAGGCGGTCGGGCCACGTGGAGAACTTCTGCTTCAGCGCGACGGTGAAGGTGTGGTCGTCCACGACCTTCAGGCCCGACATGGTCTGGGCGGTCGGCTTGGCGGTCGGGTCGTCCGACGGGTGCACCGCGTCGTAGCCCTGGATGTCCGCGAAGAAGTACGCGTTGAGCTGCTTGTTGGTGACCAGCGCGCCGTAGTTCCAGGCGTCCACGAAGGACTTGGCGGTCACCGGGGTGCCGTCCGAGAACTTCAGGTCGGGCTTGATCTTGATGGTGAAGTTCTGCTGGTCCGTGCTCGTGATCGAGTCGGCGGCCTCCAGCATGGCCTTGCCGGTCTTGGGGTCGTACTCCTTGAGGTTCATGAAGATCATGTCAAGGACCTTGCCGCCCTGCACCTCATTGGTGTTGGCGGGCTCGAGCGGGTTCTGGGGGTCGCCCCACCACGCCCGGACGACACCGTCGGACGAGCTGCTCGCCTTGTTGCCACCGCTCTTCTTGTCACCCGAGTCATCACTCGAGCTGCAGGCGGTCGCTGCGAGGGCGATCACGGCCGCTCCTACGACCCACTTGGCGCTCTTGGCACCGCGCATGGGTTTGCCTCCTCAGGAGTCACTGTCGATACGTGAAAGGAAGGCCGGACGCTCACTGACACCCCTGACAGCGACTACGGCCTTCCTGTGCTCGTGAGTCGGCGCTCCCCATCAGCGCGTGACCCATTGACCCGAGCTCAACTTCGTCCCACTATCGGGCACGTTTGAAGTCGGATCGACACAGGGTTGGTCTCGCTTTGGTCACATCGCCCGCGATCTTGTTCCAGAATCCGGACATTATGGAACGTAGACAGACACCGGCGAATTGGGCGGTGTGACATATCTAACGGTGATTGGCGTCCGGAAAGCGGACGCATCCGGGGCATGAAGGAGGGGCCCAGGAAGCCCCGGACCCCTCACCGTTCGCTTGGCGGTCAGCAGGTGTCAGCGCTTGGCGCGGGACGCTGCGCGACCCCGCTCCTTCTGGTCGAGCACCACCTTACGGATCCGGATGGTCTCCGGGGTGACTTCGATGCATTCGTCGTCGCGGCAGAACTCCAGGGACTGCTCCAGCGACAGCAGCCGCGGCGGCACCAGGGACTCGGTCACGTCCGCGGTCGAGGACCGCATGTTCGTGAGCTTCTTCTCCTTGGTGATGTTCACGTCCATGTCGTCCGAGCGGGAGTTCTCGCCGACGATCATGCCCTCGTAGACCTCCGTGGTGGGCGACACGAACAGCACGCCGCGCTCCTGGAGGTTGGTCATCGCGAAGGCCGTGACGACGCCCGCCCGGTCCGCGACGAGCGAGCCGTTGTTGCGGGTGCGCAGCTCGCCGAACCACGGCTCGTGGCCCTCGAAGATGGAGTGCGCGATACCGGTGCCGCGGGTCTGCGTCAGGAACTCCGTCCGGAAGCCGATCAGGCCGCGGGAGGGCACGATCCACTCCATCCGGATCCAGCCCGACCCGTGGTTGGTCATCGTCTCCATACGGCCCTTGCGGGCCGCCATGAGCTGGGTGATCGCGCCGAGGTGCTCCTCGGGCGAGTCGATCGTCATGCGCTCGATCGGCTCGTGGACCTTGCCGTCGATCTCCTTGGTGACCACCTCGGGCTTGCCGACGGTCAGCTCGAAGCCCTCCCGGCGCATCGTCTCGACCAGGATCGCCAGCGCCAGCTCGCCGCGGCCCTGCACCTCCCAGGCGTCCGGGCGCTCGGTCGGCAGGACGCGCAGCGACACGTTGCCGACGAGCTCGCGCTCGAGGCGGTCCTTGACCAGCCGCGCGGTCACCTTGTGGCCCTTGCCGCCCTTGCCGACGAGCGGCGAGGTGTTCGTGCCGATCGTCATCGAGATGGCCGGCTCGTCGACCGTGATGAGCGGCAGCGCGACCGGGTTGTCCGGGTCGGCGAGGGTCTCGCCGATCATGATGTCCGGGATGCCCGCGACCGCGCAGATGTCACCGGGGCCCGCGCTCTCGGCCGGACCGCGGGTCAGCGCCTCGGTCATCAGCAGCTCGGTGATGCGGACGTTGGAGATGCTGCCGTCCCGCTTGATCCACGCGACGGTCTGCCCCTTGCGCAGGTAGCCCTGCTCGACGCGCAGCAGCGCGATACGGCCGAGGAAGTTGTCGGCGTCCAGGTTGGTGACGTGCGCCTGGAGCGGGGCCTCCTCGTCGTACGTCGGCGCCGGGACGTGCTCCAGCAGCGTGGAGAAGAACGGCTCCAGGTTGGTGCTGTCCGCCGGGACCGTGCCGTCGGCCGGCTTGGTCAGCGAGGCGACGCCGTCCCGGGCGCACGCGTAGACGATCGGGAACTCGATCTGGTCCTCGTCGGCGTCCAGGTCCAGGAAGAGGTCGTAGGTCTCGTTGACGACCTCGTCGATCCGGGCGTCCGGGCGGTCCGTCTTGTTGATGCACAGAATCACCGGGAGGCGGGCGGACAGCGCCTTGCGGAGCACGAAGCGGGTCTGCGGCAGCGGGCCCTCGGAGGCGTCCACCAGCAGCACGACGGCGTCCACCATGGACAGCCCGCGCTCCACCTCGCCGCCGAAGTCGGCGTGGCCGGGGGTGTCGATGATGTTGATCGTGACCGGGTCCCCGCCGTCCTTCGGGTGGTACTTCACCGCGGTGTTCTTCGCGAGAATGGTGATGCCCTTCTCGCGCTCCAGGTCGTTGGAGTCCATCATCCGGTCGTCCAGATGCTGGTGCGCCGAGAAGGCGCCCGCCTGCTTGAGCATGGCGTCGACGAGGGTCGTCTTGCCGTGGTCGACGTGGGCGACGATGGCGACGTTACGGATGTCGTGGCGCGTGGTCATGCTGGGGGGCTTCTCCCGATCGTGGATGGCGTCGCGTTCCGGTCCGACGCGCTCGCCTCGCCGGGCAGAACTCACGCCACGGCCGCCTCCCATGGTACGTGCCCCGCCTGATGCCGCCCGCCGGAGCACCCCGCCGCGCGGGTCCCGGCCCCGGCGGGGCTCCCCCGGGGAGCCCCGCTCCCCGCCGGAGGGCACCGGCGTTCCGCCCCGGCGGAGCGCCCTGCCGCCCTCCGACCGGGGCGGCTCGGGGAACGGGCGCCGGGGATGCCATGATCCGGGGCGTGTACACGCCACCCGCGCCGCCGCACGACGCCACCGTGCCGCCGCCCCCGCCCGGCCTCCCCGACGCGCCCGCGAACCGCAGCCGGACGGTCACCCTGGTCATCGCCGCCGCCGTCGGCGGCACCGTCGGCGCCTTGGGAAGTTCCCACACGCTGCCCTTCCCCGAGCGGTACTTCCTGCTCCTGCTCGCCGGGGTGCTGCTCGCCGTCTCGCTGCACAACGTGCTCACCCGGCTGCTGGGGCCCCTCACCGGGCTCGCGCCCGTCTACTCCTCGATCGGCGCCGGTGCCTGGCTGTGGGCCGGCACCGTCGGCGGGCGGCTGCTCGTCGTGCGGCCGCTGCCGATCATCCTCTACAGCCCCTGCATGGTCGTCGCCGACCGGCCCGGACTGCGGCGCAGGCTGTGGTGGGGCGCCCTCGTGCAGCTGCTCCTCCAGGCCGCGGTGGCCGCGGCGCTCGTCGCCGCGGGCGGGCCCGCCGAGGCGGTCGGCTGGGGCATCGCCCTCCTCACCGTCCTCATCCACGTCCTCGCGCCGGGCCGGGTCACCAGCCCCGCGTGGCGGCTGCTGCGGCTG
The DNA here is from genome assembly GCF_044333485.1 of Streptomyces sp. NPDC020983. Taxonomy (NCBI): domain Bacteria; kingdom Bacillati; phylum Actinomycetota; class Actinomycetes; order Kitasatosporales; family Streptomycetaceae; genus Streptomyces; species Streptomyces sp. NPDC020983. Next base: position 235,122 of record NZ_JBIRRA010000013.1, read on the forward strand.
CCCTTTGGGAAGGAGGAGGCCAAGCTCGGCGAATGGCGGATCGACGACGCCACGCTCGCCGCCACGCGGGCGGCGGGCGCCGGGCGTGTCGACCTCATGCGCGCCGCGCTCGCCGCCGCACCGCCGTCCGACTCACCGCGCAGGCTCACCCTCGCCACGATGCTCGCCCTCGCCGAGGGCCGCTCCGTCGAGGCCGCGCACGCGGCGGTGGACCTCTACGCACGGTCCACCGCGCCCACGCTGCGGGCCGGGGCGCTCTCCCTCTACGCCGCCGCGATCAGCGACGGGGTCCGCGCCGGGAGCATCCCGGCGGAGCAGGGGCTGCCGTACTTCGCGGCGGCGATGACCGGGCTGCGGGCCCAGGCGCCCGCCGTCCTCCGCCGCACCGACCTCCCCGCCCGCGAGGCGTACTTCCAGGGGCGGCTGCCGGTGGCCGCGAAGCTCGCGGCGCGGGCCGCGGCGAACGCGCCGGAGGCGCTTTCCCGGGCCGGGGCGCTCGACACGCTGGCCGCCGTGCACGCCGCCGCGGGCCGCCCCGCCGAGGCAGCCCGCGCGCACGCCCGGGCTGCGGCCCTCGTCCGCCTCTGACCGCCCGGGGGCGCCGGACACGCTCCGGGCCGCCCCCGGGGGCTCTGCGCGGCCTTCCGCCGGCGGTGGGGCCGGGCGCCGGTTCCCCGCTGCCTGCGCGATGTACGCAAGCCCTCACCGCGCAGGATGAGCGTTTTCCAGCGGCGCGGGGGCTGCGCGCCACGCCCCGTTGTCGGAAGGCCGCGCGGCTCCCCGCGGGGGGGGGCGCCCCGGGACGAACCCGGCGCGCCCCCCGCGGGGCTACTTGCGGAAGCCCATGTCCTCGTAGCGCGGCGTCTGGAAGCCGAAGGCCCCGGCGTTCGCCACGCTCGTACGGAGGGCCACCACCGCGGGGCGCTGGTAGAGGGGGATCGACCCGGCGGCGGCCCAGATGCGGGAGTCGGCCTGGGCGGTCAGGGAGCGGGCGGTGCCGGCGTCGAGTTCGGAGCCCGCCCGGTCGAGGAGCTGGTCGATCTGGTCGGTGCCGACGCGGGTGTAGTTCTGGGCGACGCTCAGGGAGCCGTCCGGCGCGGGTACGGGCTTGGCGTAGATGGGCGTGTCGTCGGTCGCGGGGTAGGCCGTGCCCGGCCAGGAGTAGAGGGCGAGGTCGAAGTCGCCGGCCGCGATGTGGTCCTGGAAGTAGCTCGTCCCGTCGACCTTGGTGATCTCCGTGCGGATGCCGATCGCGGAGAGCATGCGGGCGATCCGGGTGCCGACGTCGTCGAGCGTCGGCGAGTCCGCGGGCAGCACGAAGCGCAGGCTGAGCTGCTTGCCGCTCCTGGTGACCGCGCGTGCGGGCTCCACGACGGTGAGCGCGCCGGACGCGGTGTCGTGACCGCCGGCGGGCGCGGCCGCCTGGTCGCCGCCCTTGACGGAGGACCGCTTCCAGCCCGCGTCGTCGAGCAGCGCCTGCGCCTGCTGGACGTCGGCCTTGCCGAGGGCGGAGCTGTGGTCGGCGTAGCCGTCCTGGGAGGGCAGGACGAGGTGGTTGCCGAGCGGAGCGGCGGGCAGCCCGAGCGGCTTGAGGACGGCGGTGGCGATGGCCTTGCGGTCGACCGCGCGGGCCACGGCGTGCCGGACGCGCTCGTCGGCGAGCGGACCCGCGCTGCCGTTGAGGGCGAGCTGCGCGTACGCCGCGTCGGGCGCCTTGCGTACGGCCAGGCCCCTCGTCCTCTCGACGGCGCCGAGCGCGCGCGGCTCGATGTCGGCGAGGTCGAGCTGGCCCGCGCCCAGCGCGGCGGCCCGCTTGCCCTGCGGCACGGCCGTGAGCACGATCCGGTCGAGCTTGGCGCGCTGCCCCCACCAGGAGGCGTTGCGCTCCAGCGTCACCGTGCCGGCCTTGGTGTCCACGTCCTTGACGGCGAAGGGCCCGGCCGCGGCGGGCAGCGCGGTGCGGGCCTTGTCGTTGAAGGCGTCGGGGTCGCCCGTGACAGACTTGGGGTAGAGCGGGCTGAAGAGCGAGCGCCAGTCGGCGTAGGGCGTGCTGAAGGTGACCTCGACGTGCTGCGCGTCCTGGCCCTGCCTGACGGACGCGATCCGGTCGTACCCGGCGTTGCGGGAGGTCCAGTACGCGGGGTTCGAGCCGTTGAGGGCCTTCCACTGGGCGGTGAAGTCGGCGGCGTCCACGGCACGCCCGTCGGTCCACCTCGCCTTGGGGTTGAGCTGGTAGGTGACGACCTGCCGCGGCTCGGTTTTCGTGACGTCGGCCCTGGTGACGAAGTCCGGGTCGGCGTGCGGCCGGCCGTGCGCGTCGAGGCGGAACATCGTGGGCAGGGTGGCGCCGGCGACGGTGGCGGTGTCGGCGTCCGCGTCGGCCTGGAAGGCGTTGAGGGTGCGCGGCACGCTCGCGGTGGCCCAGCGCAGGGTTCCGCCGTCGCGTACGCCCGAGCGTGCGACGGTCGCGATGTCGGTGCCCGCGGTGCCGGCCGCGTGGTTGCCGCCGCCCGAGGAGCAGGCCGCGCTGAGCGTGAGGGTGGCGCCCGCGGTGAGCGCCACGGCGATTCGCACCGCGCGCGCCCGCGGCGCCGGGGGGACAGCGGTCGGGGCCGCACGGTTCATGAGGTCGCTCCTCCGCGACCCTGGCGGCCGGCCGGAGACGGTCGGTTCCGCCGGGGACTTTTCCGATGATCGAATGGGCCGCTTTACCGGTGGTCCGGTTATTCGCACTCCCACTCCAGACGACGCCACCGGCGCCGCGCCCCCGACCCGCCGACGGCACCGGCGCACTCCACCCGTCCGGCCCACCGCCGCGCGCTGATCGAATCCGTGCACGCGTCTTCACAAGGAGTGGTGTGACGCGCGACACTCGCTGGCGCAGCACCGCGATGCCAACGGCGGCAGATGGTGAAGGACGGTGAGGGCACGGCATGTCCCTGCACGACGACCTGACGTCGGTCCAGCGACGGCTCGACGACCTGATGCGCTGCGTCGCCCGCCTCGACGAACCGTGCGGCGACTCCCTCGACCTGCGCAGGGTCCGCTCCGCCGCGGACCACCTGAGGGACAGCCTCACGATGCTGTGCGAGGCCGCGCCCGCCGCAGCGAAGGGCCGGCCGGTGGACATGATCACCGTGCCGGACGCGCCGTACGACCGCGGGCTGTGGGCGGACGCCGAGGACGAGGGGCTCGGCTCGCCGTACCGGCACGCACCGTGACGCCGGCGGGTCCCGCCCCGCGCCACGCCCGTGCGCGCCGCCCCCGTCGCGCGCCCCCTCCCGTACGGAGTCCCCTTTGGCCACCGGAACCACTCCCGCCACCCCACTCCGCCGCGGTGTCTTCGCGCCCGGCCGCGCCGCGATCCCCGACCGCCACCTGCGGACCGACACGTGGTGGCTGTCACCGCTGGTCACCGCGACGGTCCTGGGCCTCTTCGTGGTCTACGCGACCTGGCGCGCCTTCGCGAACGGCGACTACTACACCGCGCCCTACGTCTCGCCCTTCTACTCGCCGTGCCTCGCCTCGAACTGCACGGACATGGACGGCGGCGCCGACTGGCACCTGTTCGGCGACTGGTGGGGCCTGTCCCCCGCGCTGCTGGTGCTGATCTTCCCGCTGGGCTTCCGGCTGACGTGCTACTACTACCGCAAGGCCTACTACCGGGGCTTCTGGATGTCGCCGCCGGCCTGCGCGGTCGCCGAGCCGCACGAGAAGTACAGCGGTGAGACCCGCTTCCCGCTGATCCTGCAGAACATCCACCGCTACTTCTTCTACCTGGCCCTCGTGGTGGCCGGGATCCTCACCTACGACGTGGTGCTCGCCTTCCGCGGGACGGACGGGAGCTGGGGGCACGCCGGGCTCGGCACCCTGGTCTTCGTCGTCAACATCGCGCTCATCTGGGCGTACACCCTGTCCTGCCACTCCTGCCGGCACATCATCGGCGGCAAGCTGCGGCACTTCTCCGCCCACCCGGTGCGCTACCGGCTGTGGGGCTGGGTGGGGGCGCTGAACGGCCGCCACATGCTGCTGGCCTGGTCCTCGCTGATCAGCGTCGCCGTCGCCGACTTCTACGTGTACCTGGTGGCCAGCGGCGTATTCGACGATCCGAGGTTCTTCTGAGATGACACAAGTCGAACGGCACGCGTACGACGTGGTCGTGGTCGGCGCGGGCGGCGCCGGGCTGCGGGCCGCCATCGAGGCCCGCGAGCAGGGCCTGCGCACCGCCGTGATCTGCAAGTCGCTCTTCGGCAAGGCCCACACCGTGATGGCCGAGGGCGGCATCGCGGCCAGCATGGGCAACGTCAACGCCCACGACAACTGGCAGGTGCACTTCCGCGACACCATGCGCGGCGGGAAGTTCCTCAACCAGTGGCGGATGGCCGAGCTGCACGCCAAGGAGGCCCCCGACCGGGTGTGGGAGCTGGAGACGTGGGGCGCGCTCTTCGACCGCACCGCCGACGGCCGGATCTCCCAGCGCAACTTCGGCGGCCACGAGTACCCGCGCCTCGCCCACGTCGGCGACCGCACCGGCCTGGAGCTCATCCGCACCCTCCAGCAGAAGATCGTCTCCCTCCAGCAGGAGGACTTCGCCGAGACCGGGGACTACGAGGCCCGGCTGAAGGTCTTCCAGGAGTGCACGGTCACCCGCGTCCTCAAGGACGGCGGCGCCGTCGCCGGGGTCTTCGGCTACGTCCGCGAGTCCGGGCGGCTCTTCGTGATCGACGCCCCCGCGGTGGTGCTCGCCACCGGCGGCGTCGGCAAGTCCTTCAAGGTGACGTCAAACTCCTGGGAGTACACCGGCGACGGCCACGCGCTCGCGCTGCTGGCGGGGGCGCCGCTGATCAACATGGAGTTCATCCAGTTCCACCCGACCGGCATGGTCTGGCCGCCGTCCGTCAAGGGCATCCTCGTCACCGAGTCCGTGCGCGGCGACGGCGGGGTGCTGCGCAACAGCGAGGGCGAGCGGTTCATGTTCCGCTACGTCCCCGACGTCTTCAAGGAGAAGTACGCGCAGAGCGAGGAGGAGGCCGACGGCTGGTACACCGACCCGGACACCCACCGCCGGCCCCCCGAGCTGCTGCCCCGCGACGAGGTGGCCCGCGCCATCAACGCCGAGGTCAAGGCCGGCCGCGGCACCCCGCACGGCGGGGTCTACCTCGACGTCTCGACGCGGCTGCCCGCCGAGGAGATCCGCCGCCGGCTGCCGTCGATGCACCACCAGTTCAAGGAGCTGGCCGACGTCGACATCACCGCGGAGGCCATGGAAGTCGGTCCGACCTGCCACTACATGATGGGCGGCGTCGACGTCGACCCCGACACCGCCGCGGCGACCGGGGTCCCCGGGCTCTACGCCGCCGGCGAGGTCGCCGGCGGCATGCACGGCTCCAACCGGCTCGGCGGCAACTCGCTGTCCGACCTGCTCGTCTTCGGCCGCCGCGCGGGCCTGCACGCCGCCGCACACGCCGCCGGCCTCGGCGACGCGCGCCCCACCGCCGACCAGGCGCAGATCGACGCCGCCGCGGCGGAGGTGCTGCGGCCCTTCGGCGCGGAGTCCTCCGGCGACGGCACGGCGGAGAACCCGTACACCGTGCACCAGGAGCTCCAGCAGGTCATGAACGACCTCGTCGGCATCATCCGGCGCGGCCCCGAGATGGAGCAGGCCCTCGGCAAGCTCGCCACCCTGCGCGAGCGTGCCGGACGCGTCGGCGTCGAGGGCCACCGGCAGTTCAACCCCGGCTGGCACCTCGCCATCGACCTGCGCAACATGCTGCTGGTCAGCGAGTGCGTGGCCCGCGCCGCCCTGGAGCGCACCGAGAGCCGCGGCGGCCACACCCGCGACGACCACCCCGGCATGGACCGCGCCTGGCGCCGGGTCAACCTCGTGTGCGAGCTGGCGGCGCCCCCGGACGCCGCCGCGTCGCCCGCTGTGACCCTCCGGCGGCGCGCCATGCCGCCCGTCCGGGCCGACCTGCTCGCCCTCTTCGAACGCGAGGAGCTGGGCAAATACCTGACCGACGAGGAGCTTGACGGGTGACCCACACAGCGCACTTCAAGGTCTGGCGGGGCGACGCGGAAGGCGGCGGCCTCCAGGACTACGAGGTCGAGGTCAACGACGGCGAGGTCGTCCTCGACATCATCCACCGCCTCCAGGCCACCCAGGCCGCGGACCTCGCCGTCCGCTGGAACTGCAAGGCCGGCAAGTGCGGGTCGTGCAGCGCGGAGGTCAACGGCCGCCCCCGGCTCATGTGCATGACCCGGATGTCCGTCTTCTCCCCCGAGGAGACGATCACCGTCACCCCCCTGCGGACCTTCCCCGTCATCCGCGACCTCGTCACGGACGTCTCCTTCAACTACGAGAAGGCCCGCGAGATCCCCGCCTTCGTCCCGCCCCAGGGCCTCGCCGCCGGCGAGTACCGCATGCAGCAGGTCGACGTCGAGCGCTCGCAGGAGTTCCGCAAGTGCATCGAGTGCTTCCTGTGCCAGGACACGTGCCATGTCATCCGCGACCACGAGGAGAACAAGCCCGCCTTCGCCGGGCCGCGCTTCCTGATGCGCGTCGCCGAGCTCGACATGCACCCGCTGGACGCGGCGTCCGAGCAGGGCGGCCCCTCGCGGGCCGCCTCCGCGCAGGACGAGCACGGGCTCGGGTACTGCAACATCACGAAGTGCTGCACCGAAGTGTGCCCTGAGCACATCAAGATCACGGACAACGCGCTCATCCCGCTCAAGGAGCGGGCCGTCGACCGCAAGTACGACCCTCTCGTCTGGCTCGGCTCCAAGATCCGCCGCCGTTCCTGACCGCGGGTCCGGTGCGGTATGCGGTGGCCCGCGGCCGGGGCGGCGGTGGGGCTGTTCGCCGTCTCGCCCGGTAGGGGCTGGTCACGCGGCTTCCCCGCGCCCCTGAGGGGGTGCCGCTTGCGGCGGGCG
>NZ_JBIRRA010000013.1:242145-246381 GCF_044333485.1 Streptomyces sp. NPDC020983
CGGGCGGTTCGCCTTTCCGCCGGTGGGGGCTGGTCGCGCAGTTCCTCGCGCCCCTGGGGGCGCCACTTGCGGTGGCGGTTCGCCTTTCCCCCGGTGGGCGCTGTTCGCGCAGTTCCCCGCGCCCCTGAGGGGGTGCGGCTTGCGGCGGGCGGTTCGCCTTTCCGCCGGTGGGGGCTGGTCGCGCAGTTCCTCGCGCCCCTGGGGGCGCCACTTGCGGTGGCGGTTCGCCTTTCCCCCGGTGGGGGCTGTTCGCGCAGTTCCTCGCGCCCCTGGGGTCATCCGGCGGGGCATCGCGCCCTTGCTCGGGGGGTGGGGTCGGGTGCCACTCCGGGGGTACCTCCTCGGAATGCGCGTCTGACCTCCCCCGTGTCCGGTGAGGGAGTAGGTGCGCATTCCTGCGGGGGCACCCCCGGATCGTCCCCCTCCCGGGCCGACATGGCGGCTGCCTGCCGGTGGGGGTGAAGGTTGTCCAAGGACTGCGGTTCGCCCCCGACGGCGATGCACCCCCCACAGGTGGACCGTCAGTCGACATCTGTCCCGCACGGGTGGTGGGGGTGGGAACACCCCGCGCCGCCAGGCGCGGGAAACCCCCACGGCGGGGCACCCGCCCACGCACGGCAACCGGGCACCGCCCGAAGCGGCCCCGCGGCGGGGCAGCCGCCCACGCACCCCGGGCGGGCACCGTCCGAAGCACCCCCGGCGGTGGGCAGCCGCGAGCCCACCCCGGGTGGGCACCGCCCGCCGTCGCGGGGGCGGGCGCGGGTCAGAAGTCGCGGGACGCCGGATCCGCGCATAGCCTCCCAGAACAGCCACCCGCGGTGGTGTGGCGGCGGCGAAAGGCGCGATGCGCATGAGGCGGCGAGCTCTGGGGCGGCGCGCGACCCGCGGCGCGCTGCTCGTCCTCGCCGCGTTCGCGGTCGCGGTGGTGTGCCCGTCCCCCGCGGGAGCGTCGGCCGGCTCGGACAACGGCTCCGCCGACCTGTGGATCCCGGTGGTGGCGGTCGCCGCGGTCGCGCTGGTCGCCCTGGTCGCGGTGCGCCGCAGGAGTACGTCGGCGGCAGCCCGTACCGCCCCGCGGGCGGCGGGTGCGGGCTCCGGCGGGCGGGGGCGCCCCCGGCGGTACGGCCCGCGTCCCACCCCGCTGCCGGAACTCGACGCGCAGGCGAGCCGCCAGCTCGTCGCCACCGACGACGCCGTGCGGACCAGCCACGAGGACGTCGGCTTCGCGGCGGCACAGGCCGGGGCCCCGGCCGTGAAGCCGTTCGTGGAGGCCGTGGACTACGCCCGGGACGAGCTGGCCGCCGCCTTCCGGTTGCGCGCACAGCTCGATGACGGCGTGCCCGACGAGGTGGCCCGGCGGCAGCTGCTGGACGAGCTCCTTTCCCACTGCACGCAGGCCAACCGCCGCCTCGACGCGGAGGCGGCGGCCTTCGACCGGCTGCGCGCGCTGGAGGCCGACGTCCGCGAGCTGCTGGAGCAGGCCGAGGCCCGGGCCACGGCGCTGCCCGGCCGGATCGCCGCCGCGGAGCACGAGATGGCGCCGCTCGGCGCGGTGTACGGCGCGGACGCGCTCGCCCCGGTCGCCGGGCACCCCGCGCAGGCACGCGCCCTCCTGGACTTCGCCCACGGGCGGCTGGACCTCGCCCGCGCGGCGGTCGGTACCGACCACGGACGGGCGGCGGTGTTCGTCCGCCTGGCCGAGGGCGCGCTCGGCCAGGCGGCCACGCTCGCCGAGGCCGCCGACCGCCGTGCGGCGGAGCTGCGGGAGGCCGACCGCCTGCTCGGCGCGGGGCGGCCCGCCGCCGGGCCCTACGACCCGCTCGCCGAGCTGCGGCGGGCCGGGGACGGGCCGCACGTGGCGTTCGCCGCCCGCAGCGAGGTCGCGGCCGCGCGGGACCTGGTCTCCACGCACCGCGGGGCCGTCGGCTGCGCCGCGCGTACGCACCTGGCTGCCGCCGAGCGTTCCGGCGTCCCGTCCGAGGCGGATCGCCTCGCCCGCGAGGCCCAGCGTCTCGCCCTCGACGACGTCACCGCCCACGCCCTCCTCTCCCCCGCCGGTCTCGGCGGCCTCCTCCGCGCCCCGCACGGCGCGTTCGGCGCCACGTCGGGCGCCCTCAACGAACAGGTGGCCCCCGCCACCTTCGGCGGCCCTCCGGCCGCCTAGGGCGTGTCCGCAAAGTCCCGTCGTCCGCCCGGAGGGCGGGGCAGACGGTGTCTGGTGCGTGCGATCGCAAGGCGGAGGGTCGTCCTCGTAGTGGTCCTACTCGGACGAGCCCGACAACGTAGCGAGCGTGCGTGCCAGGCGCCGTCTGCCAGGCGGGACTTTGCGGACACGCCCTAGGCGGGGCCGGGGAGGAGGGGACGCATGAAGGTGCGCTCGTAGCGGAGTACGCAGCCGCTCTCGTCCCTGATGCGGTCGGCGTCGAGGAATTCCGGGTCCGTGCCGAAGAGTGCGCGGTACTCCTCGTAGGCGGCGAGGCTGGGGAAGCTGAACAGGGCGAGGGCCTTGTCGCTGGCGCCTTCCGCGGGCAGGAAGTAGCCGTGGTGTGTCCCGCCGTGCCGGTCGACCAGCTCCATCCAGCGGCGCCCGAACCGTTCGAACGCCTCGGTCTTCGCCGGGTCGATCACGTACTCGACAACACAGGTGATCATGGCTCCAGGCTAACGCCACGCGTACCACGGGCGCCGGGGACGAACGGCGGCAGGCGACCGCACGGGGCCGCGCGGTTCCGGGAGAGGTCCCGGTCCGGGGGCCTTGCTGTTCCCGGGGAATCCGCGTGCGCCGCCGTGGGGTTGCTGTCAGCATGACCGCGTGATCCAGGAACTCGAACGCATGGTCGTACGGCACACCCTCCGCATTCCCGCGCCCGCGGGTTCCGGGCCGTCCGGGCTCGCCGTGCCGGTGGTCAGGCAGCTCGATGCCGCGCTGGTGTCGGCCGGGTTCACGCTGTCGGCCGAGGCGCGCCGGCACCTGGCGGGCCTTCCCGAGCCGCTGGCCGCTCACGCCGGGGCCCGCACGCTGGCCGCGGTGCGCGAGCTGGTCGGCGCGCACGTGCGGCACAACACGTACTTCGTCGACTTCCCCGCGAACGTGCCGGACACCGTCGAGTTCTGGTGGTCCTGCATCGCCGGGGCGCTCATGGACGAGGCGACACGCCCTGCCACCCTCGACCAGCTGAGCGACGGGGTCGTCGACCTGCTGACGCTCCCGGCGTACGGCCGGTACCAGCACACGTACGAGGACATGCTCGCGGCGCACGCCGAGCTGGTGGCCGCGGCCGGGGACCGGGTGACGGTGCTCCACCTGGGCGGCCCGCTGGAGGAGGAGGTGCGGGCGCTGTACCTGGCCCTGGCCGGGAGCAGCACGCCGCTCGGCGAGGAGGGCCTGCGGGATCTGGCGGTGCTGGCCGGGCACTGCGTTGCCGGGGCGCAGCCTGAGCACATCCCCGTGCGCGAGAACCGGGCGGTCGTCAACCGGGCCAGGCTCGCCGCGGGCGGGGATCTGCTGCTGGACACCGTGACCGATGTGCTGCGGCTGGCGGCGGTGTTGAGCGGCGGCGACGCGGGCCTGGTGGAGCCGACGCGCTTTCGCGCGCTGGGCCGGCCGGTGCGGCGGGCTCTGCTGGCGGGACTGGACGCCGTGGTCGCGGCGGCCCCGGCCAAGCTCGCCGATGTGCACGCGCACCGCGAGGAGTTCAAGCGGCTCGGCGAGCGGCTGCACCCGCACGAGTACCCGCGGTGGCCGCATGCGGCCCGGGTGTTCGCGGTCGCCCGTGGCGAGTCGGCGGCCCCCACCCTCGACAGTCGCGTGGAGCAGCTGCTCGCGCAGGGCGAACTGGCGGACGCGCTGCGGGTGCTGGGCGCGGCGCCGGGCCGGGTGCTGCGGGCGCTGGACCGTCTCCTGCGCGACTGCACCACGCAGGCCGATCGGGACGCGGTGATCGCCGCCGCGTCCCGGGCCGCTCAGGGCGCGTCCGGAAGGGTGCTTCTGGCGGTCCGCGAGCACTTCCTCGGGCGGCCGGCGTCGGCCACGCGCGTCTTCGTCAACCGCCGAGGGGCCGCGTGGTCCACCTCCGACGTCCGCCGGCCCGTACCGGCCGCGGCGCGCGAGCAGGTGGCGGACGCGCTGGACGCCGAGATCGCGCGGCGCCTGCCGCGGCCGGAGCGGCTGCTGATCGACCCGGACATGCTGGACGTGGCGCTGCCGCTGAGCGGCCGGGCGACCACGGGCGGCTT
>NZ_JBIRRA010000014.1:0-57649 GCF_044333485.1 Streptomyces sp. NPDC020983
TGAAGTCGGAGCTGCGCGGGCCCGGGCGGGTGGCGCTGCCGCTGGCCTTCGTCCGCGGGCGGGACGGCGGCTGGCACGCGAAGTGGCTGCACCTCTACCTGCGGGGCATGCCGGGCGGCAACCGGGTCGAGGCGCACTCGCTGACCGTCGCGGGGCTGCTGCGCAGTGTGGTGGAACGCGAGTACCTGACGGTGCGCCGGCTCGGCGAACAGATGGCCGGGCAGGGCACGGCCGTCACGCTGTGGGACGGCACGAACCTGCCGGACGGTCCCGTCACGTACATCGGCATGGAGCGGCCCGAGGGCCTGCACCCGGACTCGGTGGTCGTCACGCCGCAGAATCTGCGCGCGCTCATCCCCGGGTGAGTGCTAGCGTGCCCTGACGGCGAGGCCATGATCGGGCTTCCTTCTCCTTCACTCTCTGACGCTAGTCCCTTCGCTCTCCTCGCCGTCACGAGTGTTCTGCACGGCTCCCCGCGGCCGCGGGTGCCCGCGCGCGATGCCCCGCAGGGCGGCGCCAGGGCCGCGGGGAACCCTGCGGCCGGCGGGTCACGCGGGGCCGGGCAGCGCTCAGAACATGCTGAGGAGCTCGTCGACCGTCGGCGTCGCCGCGGGCGCCCCCCTGCCCGGAAGGGCCAGTTCGAACCAGACCGTCTTGCCGCGGTGGGTGCGGCGGGAGCCCCAGCTCTCGCTGAGCATCGTGACGAGCTGGAGGCCGCGGCCTCCCTCGTCGGTGTCGCGGGCCCGGCGCCGCCGGGGCTGGACGAGGGCGCTGTCCCAGACCTCGCACACGAGGGTCCGGTCGAGCAGCAGCCGCAGGCGGATGTCGCCGTAGCCGTGCCGGAGCGCGTTGGTGACGAGTTCGCTCACGAGGAGTTCGGTGGTGTCGACGAGGTCGCCGAGGTCCCAGGCGAGGAGCTGGTCGCGGGAGAGCTCGCGGGCGCGGGCCACGGACGTGGGCTGGGGTTTGAGGGACCAGTCGCCGACCTGCTCGGCGGGCAGGCCGCGGATGCGGGCCATGAGCAGGGCGATGTCGTCCTCGCCGTGGGCGGTGTCGAGGGTGGCCAGGACGTGGTCGCAGATGTCCTCCAGGGGCCGCTCGGGCCCGTCGAGGGAGTTGCGGAAGGCGTCGAGGCCGTCGTCCAGGGGGAGGTTGCGGGATTCGACGAGGCCGTCGGTGTAGAGGGCGAGGAGTGTGCCCTCGGCGAGTTCGACCTCGCTCTCCTCGAAGGGTTCGCCGCCGACGCCGAGCGGGACCCCGCGGGGCAGTTCGAGGAGCATGGGCTGCTCGCCGGGTTCGACGACGGCGGGCGGGAGGTGGCCGGCGTTGGCGATGGTGCAGCGCCGGGTGACCGCGTCGTAGACGACGTAGACGCAGGTGGCGAGGTAGACCTCGGCGAGGTCGGAGTCGCCGCGCTCCTTGGCGGCGGCCCGCCGGGTGCGGCCGGGGGTGGGCGCGCCGAGGCCGCGAACGACCTCGTCGAGCGCGCTGAGCACCTCGCCGGGTTCGAGGTCGAGCATGGCCAGGGTGCGTACGGCGGTGCGCAGTTCGCCCATGGCGACGGCGGCGCGCAGGCCGCGGCCCATGACGTCGCCGACGACGAGGGCGGTGCGGTGGCCGGGCAGCTCGATGACGTCGAACCAGTCGCCGCCGACCTCGGTCTCCATGCTGCCGGGCAGGTAGCGGCAGGCGATGTCGAGGCCGGCGGCCTCGGGGTCGTCGGGCGGCAGCAGGCTGCGCTGGAGGATGAGCGCACGCTCGTGCTCGCGCCGGTAGAGGCGGGCGTTGTCGATGAAGATGGCGGCGCGAGCGGCCAGTTCCTCGGCGAGCATGCGGTCGCGTTCGGCAAAGGGCTCACTGCCCTTGGCACGGGAGAACTGGACGAGCCCGAGCACGGTGTCGCGGGCGACCATCGGGACGACGAGGGTGGACTGGACGAGGGTGCCGCCCAGGTCCTGCCCGCCGTCGCCGTCGAGGACCTGCGGCTGGGCGGTGCGCAGCGCGCGGGCGCTGGGGGAGCTGAAGCGGTAGCGGTGGACGGCTCCGACGGAGACGGGCCCGTTCTCGGCGGACCCGTCGGCGGCGGTGACGTCGTCGCCGGCCATGGCGACGGGCGCGTCGGACACGGAGCTGGCGAAGGCGACCCGGCGCAGCTCGCCGCTGCCGTCCGTGGCGCCGCCCAAGTCCTCCGCGCCGGCCAGCAGTGCCTGGTAGAGGTCGACGGAGGCGATGTCGCAGAAGTGCGGCACGGCCACGCCGAGCAGCTCGCGGGCCGTGGTCTCCAGGTCGAGGGACGTTCCTATACGGGAGCCGGCCTCGTTGAGCAGTGCCAGGTTGCGCCGGGCGTGGGCGGCTTCGCGCTCGGCCCGCTGGCGCCCGGTGACGTCCATGGCGAGGCCCGCGACGCCGATCGCGCGGCCGCTGGCGCTGTGCAGCCGGTAGAGCGACATGGACCAGCGGCGGCGTCCCGGGTCGCCGGGCACGGTGCCGACGAGCGGCATGTCGAGGACGGGCTCGCCGGTCTCCACCACCTGGCGCAGCGCGGCGGTGAGCCGGTCGGCCTCGACGCGGGAGAGGAAGTCGTGCGGGCCGCGGCCGCGGTGCTCCTCGGCGGGGCGGCCGAAGACGGTCGCGAAGCGGTCGTTGACGCGGATCAGCCGCAGCCGGGTGTCGAAGAGCACGAAGCCCATCGGGGACTGCCCGAAGACGGCCTGCGAGGCGGCCAGGTCGGTCTCGATCTGCCGCAGTGTCGCGACGTCCACCGCGATGCACAGCGCGCCGCGGTCGGCGGGCATGACGTAGACCTCGGCGAGGCCCTCGGCACCGGAGCCGTCGGTGAAGGGCACCAGGCCCGTCCACTCGCGGCCGTTGAGGATCTCGCCGAGCCGCTCGTGGCCGGCCTGCTGGACGTGCGGCGGGGCGAAGGCGGCGATCGGGTCACGGCCGATCGCCTCGTCGGCGGAGACGCCGAAGAACTCGGCGGCGCGGTCGCTCCACTGCTCGATCCTGCCGTCCGGTCCGAGCGAGAACGACGCGACGCGTATGTAGTCGTAGAGGGAACCGGGCGGACTCGACTGCCAGACCGCGGTCGTCGCCGCGTCCGCGTCGTCCGCCCGGGGCGGAACCGCCCCTGCTGGCATGTCGCTCACTCGCCCGACCCCTCCAGCTCAGCACACATGGACCGGTTGGAGCTGAGTATTCAGCATGCGGACCGTCCAGCACACGGTCTTGTCGATCACAGCATCATCTCGGCTCCCGGGGTACGGGGGCCCTCCCCTGACCACCGCGGCCACGCCTTTCGCTCTCGTCTCTTCGGAATACCCGGCACGCGCCGGGTGAACCCTTCCGGTGATCGCGGACGGGTGGGCGCACGGCGCACGCCGGGAGCGTTCCCGCGCCTCCCGCACGCCCATGACCTGCGGCGGCCGCGGGCGCGGTCCCCGCTGACCGCCCCACCCGTCACGGTAGTGCAAGTTCGAACCATACGGTCTTGCCCAGCGGCCCGTGCCGGGTGCCCCACCGGCGCGACGCCCCTGCCACCAGCTGCAGACCCCGCCCGCCCTCGTCCTCCGCGGTGGCGACCCGCTCGCGCGGCGGGTCCGGCAGCGGGTCGGAGACCTCGACCAGCAGCGAGCCGCCGCGCACCATCCGCACCCCGATGGGCCCGTGCGCGTACCGCAGCGAGTTGGTGACCAGCTCGCTGACCAGCAGCACGGTCACGTCCACGAGTTCCGGAAGGTCCCACTCGGCGAGCGTGTCGCGCACCCGGCGGCGGGCCAGCCGTACGGCGCTGGCCTCGGCGGGGAAGGACCACGCGACGGTGGAGCCGCCGGGGAGGGTGCCGAGGCGGGCCATCAGCAGCGCCACGTCGTCCGGCTCGCGGCCGGGCTCCATGGTGGCCAGCAGGTCGTCGCAGGCGTCCTCCAGCGACTCCAGCGGGCGGCTCAGGGTGGCACGCAGCCGCTCCAGACCGGTGCTGATGTCGTGCCGGCGCGACTCGATGAGGCCGTCGGTGTAGAGCACCAGCACCGTGCCGTCGGGGACGTCCAGCTCGGTCGTCTCGAAGCCTCCCCCGCCGATGCCCAGCGGCAGCCCGGGCGGCAGGTCCAACAACCGCGCCGTGCGCGCGCCGCCGTCACCGGGCTCGATGACGACCGGCGGCGGATGACCGGCCTGGGCTATGGCGCAGCGCCGGGTGGAGGGGTCGTAGACCGCGTAGACGGCCGTGGCCATCCAGCCCTCGGCGGGGCTCTGCGCCAGGTCCTCGCCCAGCTCGCCGACCCGGCGCAGCAGCTCGTCCGGCTTCATGTCCAGCGCCGCCAGGGTGCGTACGGCGGTGCGCAGCCGGCCCATGGTGGCGGCGGCGCTCAGACCGTGGCCCATGACGTCGCCGACGACGAAGGCGACCCGCCCGCCGGCCAGCGGCAGCACGTCGAACCAGTCGCCGCCGACCTCGGCGACGCTGCTGCCCGGCACGTAGCGGTAGGCCACGTCGACGCCCGGCGCGGCGGGCGTGGAGCGCGGCAGCAGAGAGCGCTGGAGCATCAGCGCGCCCTCGCGCTCGCGCACATACAGCCGCGCGTTGTCCAGCGCCGCGCCCGCCCGGTCGGCCAGCTCCATGCCGAGCGCGACGTCCTCCTGGTCGAAGCCCTCCCGGCCCTCCGCACGGCTGACGATCAGCAGCCCCAGCACGACGCCGTGCGCGCGCAGCGGCAGCACCAGCAGCGAACGGATGCCCACGGCGAAGACGGCCCGCACCTTCGGGTCGTCGGGGAAGGTCATGTTGGCCAGCTCGTCGCTGGACGACAGCAGCTTGGGCCGGCCGGTCGCGAGCACCTGCCCGAAGGGCGACTTGCGGTCGAAGGACATCGCCTGGCCGGGCCGGATCATCCGCACCACGTCCGCGTTCCAGCTGACCGCCCCGACCCCGGTCTGCCGCATCGGGGTGTTGTCCGCGTACGTCGCCGAGGGCAGTTCGCCGCCCTCGGCGAGCTGCGAGTGCAGCACCACACCGGAGTAGTCGCAGAAGTCCGGTACGAGCGCGGCGGCCAGCTCCTCGGCGTTGCGCCGCACGTCCAGCTGCCCGGCGATCCGCGACCCGACGTCGTTGAGCAGCGTCAGCCGCCGTCGTGCGCGCTCCGCCCTGGCGGCGGCCTCAACCCGCTCGGTGACGTCGATGACGGTCGCGCTGATCCCCAGCACCCGCCCGGCCCGGTCCACCAGCCGGTGGTACGACACCGAGCGGTGGCCCGTCCCGACCGGCGCGGGCGACACCAGGTCGATCACCGGACGTCCGGTGACCAGCACGTCGCGCTGCAGCGCGGTCAGGGACTCGGCCGTGGGCTTGTCCGGCATCACCTCGGCGACCGTACGCCCGATGTGCGCGGCGGCCGGCACGCCGTTCATCCCGGCCAGCGCGTCGTTGACGCGGACGTAGCGCAGCTCCCTGTCGAAGATCGCCACGCCCAGCGGGGACGAGTCGAAGAGCGAGTCCAGCGCCGCCAGGTCGTGCTCCAGCGTGCTCAGCCGGCTCGTCTCCACCAGCGAGGCCAGCACGAACGGCCGCCCGTCCCCGTCCACCAGCAGCGAGGCCCGCGCCTCCACCTGCACGGTGTGCCCGTCACGGTGCCGCAGCGCGAGGATGCCCTCCCAGCGCCCCTCCCGCAGCAGCTCCCCGAGCAGCCGCTCGGCCTCCGCCGCGGTCTGCACCCGCGGAGTGACCGGCTCACCCTCCGGCGTGTGCCCGCCCGGCCCGAACAGACCGCCGACCCGCCGCCCCACAATGTGCTCGCCGGCCCAGCCCAGCACCTCCTCGGCCAGCGGGCTCCACAGCAGCACCCGGCCGGTGGTGTCGAGCATGACGACGGCCACCCGCAGCGTGTCCAGCAGCGTGCCCCTCCCGGGCATGCCGCCCGCGCCGGGCGGGGGCGCGTGCGCGCGGTCCGGCGGGGCGGGAGTGTCACCGCCGCTGCTCATGGCTTCATTCCGCCACACACTCGCGCCCCGCGCTCCCTGGCGGGGGCCTTACGGGCGCGGCCCACCCACCTCCTTCTCGAACCAGTGGTGCGCGTACGGCTCGTCGTTGAAGGCCGGCACCTCGCGGAAACCGCTCGCGTGGTAAAGGCCGATCGCCGCCTCCAGCACCCTGTTCGTGTCCAGCCGCAGCGTGCCGTACCCCGCCCGGACCGCCCGCTCCTCCAGCTCCGCGAGGAACCGCCGCCCCAGCCCCAGCCGGCGCGCCCGCGGCGCCACCCACATCCGCTTGACCTCTGCGGGAGCCCCCGCAGGCAGCTTCAGCCCCGCGCACCCCACCGGCTCCCCGTACAGCCGCGCCACCAGGAACACCCCCGCGGGCGGCCGCAACCCGCCCGCGTCGGGCAGCAGACTCAGCCCGGGGTCGAACCCCGTCTCGAAACTGGCCCCCAGCTCCCCGAAATACTCCGTCAGGCACGCGCGCGCATCCGGATGCTCCGGATCCACCTCGTCCAGCGTCACCAGCCCCGCCGTCAGCAGCCGGTCCACCTCGGCCATCGCCGCCACCAGCCGCTCCCGCTGCCCCGCGTTCAGCGGCGCCAGCAGACTCCCGGCCAGCTCGTCGCTGCGCCCGTCCAGCGACGCCCGCTCCGCGACCCCCGCCGCCGTGAGCCGCACCGTCCGCGCCCTCCGGTCACCCGGCCGCGGCTCCACCGCCACCAGCCCGGCCGCCTCCAGGCTGCGCAGCAGCCGGCTCAAATACCCCGAATCCAGCCCCAGCCGCTCCCGCAGCCCCCGCACGTCCCGGCCCTCCGGGCCGATCTCCCACAGCACCCGCGACTCCCCGAAGGGCCGATCCCGCCCCAGATAGCGCTCATTGAGCACCCCCACCCGTGCGGTGACCGTCCGGCTGAACCGCCGCACCTGACGTATCTGCTCGCTCTCCATTCTCTGACCTTAGTCAGACACCCCCCACCTCTGCGAGCCCACCCCGCGCATTACCCGCTTGCGGCGGGGCTTGCCGCTCCCCCTCCGCGGGGTGCCCGCGCCTGCCGGCGCCACCCCGGGCGGTGCCCGTTTACGGGGGGCTTGCGGCTGCCCCGCCGGGGGGCCCGCGCCTGGCGGCGCCGCGCTCGGACGGTGCCCACTCACGGTGGTGCTTGCGGCTGCCCGCCGCGGTGGTGCCCGCGCCTGGCGGCGCGCCGCTCCGGGCGGTGGCCGCCCGGGGTGCGTGGGCGGCTGACCGGCCGCCGGGGGTGCCCGCGCCTGGCGGCGCCGCGCTCGGGCGGTGCCCGGTTGCCGTGCGTTGGCGGCTTGCCCGCCGCCGGGGTTTCCCGCGCCTGGCGGCGCGGGGTGTTCCCACCCCCACCACCCGTGCAGATACGACGTCGGCTGACGGTCCACCTGTGGGGCGCATTCGCCGTCGGGGGCGAACCGCAGTCCCCGAACCACATTCACCCCCACCGGCAGGCAGCCGCCACACCGGCCCGGGAGGGGGACGATCCGGGGGTGCCCCCGCAGGAATGCGCACCCACTCCCTCACCGGACAAGGGAGAGGTCAGACGCGCATTCCGAGGAGGTACCCCCGGAGTGGCACCCGACCCCACCCCCGCACAGACAGCGCGATGCCCCGCCGGATGACCCCAGGGGCGCGAGGAACTGCGCGACCAGCCCCCACCGGCAGAAGATCGCGCGGCACACCGCAACAGGCACCCCGCAGCGCAAATGCGGCGCGGGGAACGGCGCGCTCAGCCCCCGCCGGGCGAACGGCGAACCGCCCGCCGCAAGGGGCACCCCCTCAGGGGCGCGGGGAACGGCGCGAGCAACCCCCCACCCACCGCGAGGCGAACCGCACACCGCAGCGGCACCCCCGAAACCCCCTGGCCGCGCCCTCAGACCTGGGCCACCCGCGGAGCGATCCGCTCGACCACATAGCGCCGCCGCCTGTCACCGGCACCGTGCTCGCGGCCGCAGCCGTCCAGGAGGTCGCCGATGCGCTCCGCCTCGGCCCGCGTGGCGTAACGGCCCACGCGGTAGCGGTTCGTCCCGTCGTCCTGGCGTATGAGCGCCCATACGAGGTCGGACGTCATATCCCTCAGACTCCCTTTTCCCTTGTCCCGATCCACTCCACCGGCCCGGCCGGTCCGCCCCCGGCCTCCCGGGCCTCCCGGGCCTCCCGGGCCTCCCGGGCCGACCCGGCCTCCCGCACCGGCCCGGCGGCTCCGGCGGCCCCGGCCTCCCGCACCGGCCCGGCGGCTCCGGCGGCCCCGGACACCCCACCGGCCCCGCCGGACACGACGGCCCCCGCCGTCTCCATCGCACCGACGTGCGCGATATTCGCCCGGTCCGCCTCGTCCCGCTCCGCCGCCGCGGCCACCGCGTCCGCCGCGAACCACGCGTCGAGGATCTCGACGAGCAGCCCCCCGGACAGCGTGCGCAGGCCCAGCGCCAGCGCATTCGCGTCGCCCCACACGCGTGCGCCGTGCGCGGCGTACGCGTCGGCGCACAGGGCGGCGCGTACGCCGGGGACCTTGTTGGCCGCGATGGACGCGCCCGCGCCCGTCCAGCAGCAGACGACCGCTTGCTCGGCGGCGCCGCGTGCGACGGCGCGCGCCGCCGCCTCGGCGCTCCAGGCCCAGTCGGCGCGGTCGCCTTCGCGCAGGGCACCGTGGAGTTCGACGTCGTGCCCGCGGCGGCGCAGTTCGTCGACGAGCAGCCGGGCGGGCGGCTCATCCATGTCCGAGGAAACGGCGATGCGCATATGCCCGACCCTACGCCCGAGGTTCACAGCGCGGGTACGGAATGACACGAAGAGGTACCGATCCGGCCAGCCGTTCGAGAAGCGGCGGACGGCGAACGCGCCCGCCCCCCGGCGCCCGGCCGCAGGTGGCGGCCGGTGCCGGGGGCGGGCGCGGGGTGCGGGTCAGCGCACGGGCAGGTGGTAGACCGCCCGGTATTTTTCGGCGGGGATGACGACGTCGGCGGTCTCGACGGGCCGCCCGGAGGCGAAGTACGTCCGCCGGATCTCGATCACCACGTGACCCGGCACCCCGCCGAGGGCGGCGGTCTCCGCGGCGAGGCCGGGCCGGGCGCCGACCTCCTCGGCCATGTGGTCGACGACGAGGTCGATGGCCGCCATGCGGGCCACCACGCCCTGCCCGCCGAGCGGGCCCTCCTCCGGGAGGAGCACCGGCGTGCGCCCGGTGAGGGCGAGCGGCTCCCAGGAGGTGGACAGCAGGGTGGGCTCACCCTCGGTACGGAAGACGTACTGCGTGCGCATGACGCGCTCGCCGGGCTCGATGCGCAGCCGTTCGGCGACGTCCAGGCTCGCGCCCTCCTGCACGCTGCGTGACTCCCAGCTGCCCTTGCAGCCCTCGTCCGCCTGCTCCTGCCGGTAGGACGTGGACGGCCCGGCCGGGCGGTAGCCGCTGCGGATGATGCGCCGCGGCCGGGGGCGCTCGCGGACGTAGGTGCCGGATCCGGAGCGGCCCTCGACGAAGCCCTCGGCCATCAGCACCTTGCGCGCTTCGAGCGCGACGGTGTCGGAGACCCCGTATTCGGTGCGGATTCTGGCCTGCGAGGGGAGCCGGGCATGCGGCGGAAGCGTGCCGTCGAGGATCTTGCGGCGCAGGTCGTCGGCGACGCGCAGGTATGCGGGCTGCTCACCGAATGCCACGGCTGCCCCTCCCAGGGGGTTGACTGTCCGCGACAGCTTGGCAACCCTCGGTACCCGTCCGCAACCTCTAGCCCGAGCTTCACTCTCCGCGCATCGGTCACGCTCCGCAAACGAGCCGGGCGCGCGCCCCGCGCACACCCGGCTCGCCGGAGGAACACACCGAAACCGGTCAGACGCCCACGCCGCTGCGGTCGTCGCCGCTGTCCTGGTCGTCGTCACCGGAGGTGCCGCCGCCGCTGAGCTGCTTCACCGTGCCCGCCTGCCTGCCGTTCGGGAAGCCGAAGAAGCAGATCACCTGGCGCTTGTTCTGCGCCCAGCTCGAAGCCGGCGGGATGTAGTAGAAGATGCCCGTCCCGGCCTTGGGCCGCCGGCCGTCGAGGTAGGTGCGGGCGTACTTCAGGCACGTCGTCTGCGCGTCCGCGCTCACCTTGGCGACGCCCGGGTACGGGTCGTCCTCGGCGGACTGGATCTGGTAGACGTTGTACGCCTCGGCGTCGTGCTCCTCCGCGCAGTCGACGACGTCGACGCCCGTGGTGACCTTGCTGTCGTCCGGGGTCTTGCCGAACTCCGACAGCTTCTCGTTGACGGTGTTGAAGCACTGCCCGGACTTGAGGTCCATGACCTGCGTGTTGCCGTCGTCGAACTTGCCCATCGCGCCCAGCGTGATGAGCACGGCGAACAGCGCCGCCCACGCGCCACCGATCACGATGCCCGAGATCGCCATGCCCCGGCCGCGCTCGGCCCGCTGCTTGACCTGCTTCAGGCCGACCAGGCCGAAGATGACGCCGAGGAAGAAGGTGCAGGGGATGATGCCGGTGACCAGGGCGGCGATGGAGATGCCGTTGCTGCGCCGCTCCTGGCCGTACCAGCCGGGCTGGCCGGGGTAGGGCGGCGGCATCGCGGGCCCGGGGTAGCCGTAGCCGGACGGCGACTGGGGGCCGGGGTAGCCGTACGACGGCTGGCCGGCGGAGGTCGCGTACGGGTTGCCGCCCGGGACACCCGGCGCCGCGTACGGGTCGGCGGGGGCGGCGTACGGGTCGGCGGGGGCCGCGTAGGAGTAGTCGGCGGGCGCCGCGTACGGGTTCTGCGGCGGCTGGCCGGAGCCGGGCGGCTGCTGGAACTGCTGACCGGGCATCGCGGCCTGCGTGGGCTGCTGGGCCTGTCCGGCGTAGGGGTTGTGCGGCGGCGGCTGGCCCGGGGCACCCGGGTACGGCGGCGGGCCGGGCGGCTGCGCGTCGTCGGGCGACGGCGGAGGCGGAGGCGGCGGGGGTATGTCCACGCGGGGAGTTTACGGGCCGCGTCCGCCGCGGGTGCGGGTACCACCGGGAGGCATGCGTTCCGTTCGCGGGGGCCCGGCGTCCGCGGAGCTTCCGCGGCGGAGAGCGCTCCACCCCTTGACGCTAATGGTCCAGACCAATAACTTCGCGCCATGCGTCGACGAACTCTCGGCCGGATGGCCGCCACGGCCGCCACCCTCTCACTGGTCGCCGTCCTGCCCGCCGTCACCGGCGGCAGCACCGCGCAGGCCCACCCCGGGCACCCCTCCCCCAACCCGACCTACAAAAGCGTCGGTTACTTCACCCAGTGGGGCATCTACGGACGCAACTACCAGGTGAAGAACGTCCAGACCTCCGGCGCCGCCGCCCAGCTCACGCACCTCAACTACGCGTTCGCCAACATCGGTGCCGACGGCAGGTGCTTCGAGGCCAACATCGCGGGCGAGGGCGACGCCTGGGCCGACTACCAGCACCCGGTCGACGCCGCGACCTCCGTCGACGGCACCGCCGACACCGCCGACCAGCCGCTGGCCGGCAACTTCAACCAGCTGCGCGAGCTCAAGGCCAGGAACCCGAAGTTGAAGGTGCTGATCTCGATCGGGGGCTGGAGCTGGTCGACGCACTTCTCGGACGCGGCCCGTACCGCCGCTTCCCGCAAGGCACTTGTCGCCTCCTGCCTGGACATCTTCATCAAGGGCAACCTCCCGCTGCTCGACGGCAGGGGCGGCCCCGGCTCGGCGGCCGGGCTCTTCGACGGCGTCGACATCGACTGGGAGTGGCCGGGCTCCTCCGGTGACACCGGCACCGTCTACCGGCCCGAGGACAGGAAGGACTTCACCGCTCTCGCCGCCGAGTTCCGCCGGCAGCTCGACGCCTACGGCCGCACCACGCACCGGCACTACGACCTGAGCGCCTTCCTGCCGGCCGCGCCCGCGAAGATCGACGCCGGCTTCGAGGCGGGGAAGATCTTCCAGTACCTCGACTTCGGCACCGTCCAGGGCTACGACTTCCACGGCCCCTACGAGGCCACCACCAACCAGCAGTCCGCGCTGCGTGCCCCGCTCGACTCGCCCGTGCCGAACGACTTCAGCGACACCCAGGCGGTCGGCGACTGGCTCAGGCGCGGCGCCCCCGCACGGCAGCTGGTGCTCGGGGTGCCCTTCTACGGCCAGGGCTGGACCGGCGTCCCCGACGGCGGCACCGCGGGCCTCTTCCAGCCCTCCACGGGACCCGCGCCCGCCACGTGGCAGGCCGGCAACGAGGACTACCACGCCCTCAAGGCCCTTGCCGGCTCCGGGACCTACACCGTCCACCGGGACACCCGCAACGGCTTCGCCTGGCTCTACGACGGCACCAACTTCTGGACCTACGACGACCCGCAGGTGATCGCCGCCAAGACGGCGTACATCCGCGGGGCGCACCTGGGCGGCGCCATGATGTGGTCGCTCGACGGTGACACCTCCACCGGTGAGCTGGTCTCCGCGGTCCACCGCGGGCTCACCCGCCGCTGAGCCCCGCGGCCGGGGCCCCGCCTCCACGGGGGGAGGCGGGGCCCCGGCGCCGCGGTCACGGGCGCGCCGGGGCCGCCCGGTCCTCGAAGGCGGTGGCGCGGGCGCGCTCCTCCCAGGCCTCGATGTCGCCGCGGACCTGGTCGAGGTGGCCGAGCACCGCGTCGACGCCGTCCTCGCCGAGCGGCAGCCGCAGCGGGGTGACGTCGGCGTCGAGGGCGGCCAGGATGAGCGCGGCGGCCCTGGCCGGGTCGCCGGGCTGGATCCCGTCGCTGGCCGCGGCGCCGGCACGGGTCCCGCCCACGGTGGGCTCGTAGTCGGCGATGGCGGGGCTCGCCGTGAGGTTGGCCATGAGCGAGGTGCGGAAGGCGCCGGGCTCGACGATGAGGGTCCTGATGCCCAGCGGGTTCACCTCGGCCGCGAGCGCCTCGGTCATGCCCTCCAGGGCGAACTTGGTGCCGCTGTAGGCGGAGAAGCCCGCGAAGGACATCTGCCCGCCCATGCTGCTCATCTGCACGATCGCCCCCGAGCGCCGCTCGCGCATCGACGGCAGCACCGCCCGTACCAGCGCGGCCGGTCCGAAGACGTGCACCTCGAACAGCTCGCGCAGCTCGGCGTCGCCGGTCTCCTCGAAGGCGCCCACGTGCCCGCGGCCCGCGTTGTTGACCAGCACGTCGATCCTGCCGTGCCGGGCGAGGACGTCCGCGACGGCCGCGTCCGCCGCGGCCAGGTCCGTGACGTCCAGCGCCAGCGGCTCCACCTGGTCGGGGTGGGCCGCCACCAGGTCCTCCAGCGTGCCGGTCCGCCGGGCCGCCGCCACCACGACGTCCCCCGCGGCCACCGCGGCCTCGGTGATCGCCCGGCCGAAGCCGCTGTTCGCACCCGTGACCAGCCAGACCTTGTTCATCGCCGACTCCCTGCCGTGTCCGTCGCGGTGGCGTTCGCCCCGCTGCGAACAAGACTGGCGGCGGCGCCCCTTGCCCGTCCAAGACCCCTCGTGATAGCCGATGGTTATGGACGTTCACGGGCGCGACCTGCGGTATTTCGCCGCGGTCGCCGAGGAGTTGCATTTCACGCGGGCCGCCGAGCGGCTGTTCGTCTCGCAGCCCGCCCTCAGCAAGCAGATACGCGCCCTGGAACGGCAGTTGGGCGCGCAGCTGTTCACCCGCGACCGGCAGGGCGTCGCCCTCACGCCGGTCGGCACCGCTCTGCTGCCGCACGCGCGCCGGGTGCTGGCGGAGTGGGACGCCGCCAGGACGGCCGTGGACGCCGCCAAGGCCGCGCAGCGGGCGACGCTCGTGGTCGGCATGAGCACCAGTCCCGGCCGCGGCGGGCTGCTGCCGGCCGTCCGCTCGCGCTTCACCGCGGCCCACCCCGAGGCCGAGCTGCGGCTGCGCCAGGTCGGCTGGCAGGACCCCACCGCCGGGCTCGCCGACGGCGGCAGCGACATGGCGTACGTCTGGCTGCCGCTGCCCGACCAGCACCGCTACGACGTACTCGTGGTCGCCGAGGAGCCGCGCCTGGTGGCCTTCCCCGACGGCCACCGGCTCGCGGCGGGCAGCGGCCCCGTCGACTTCGCCGACCTGCTGGACGAGCCCTTCCTCGCCCTCCCGGAAGCCGCGGGCCCGCTGCGCGACTACTGGCTCGCCGCCGACGAGCGCGGCGGCCGGAGCCTGCGGATCGGCGCGGAGGTCGCGAGCACCGAGGAGACGTACGAGGCCCTGGTCGCCGGCCTCGGCGTGGTCCTGGTCGCCTCCGGCAACGCCCCGCTCGTCTCCCTCGGCGGCGTCACCACCCGCCCCATCCGCGGCCTCTCCCCCAGCCGCTTCGCCCTCGCCTGGCCGCGCACCTCCGCGGCCCCGCTGACCCTGGCCTACGCGGCGGCCTGCCGGGCGGCCCGCCCGGCGTAGCGCACGGCCGGGGCCGCGCCGTGCCGTGGCCTCCCGTCCGCCCGGCGGGGAATCCGCGCCGCCCTCGCCCGCGTCCCCCGGGCACGGTGGGTGCGCGGCGCGGGCGGGGCGGCGGGGGCCCCGGGTCAGGGGCGGGCGGTGGCTGCGGAGAGGGTGACGACCCGGTCGAAACGGGTGTCGAGGTCGTCGTCGCCGTGGTGGACGACGAGCAGGCCGCGGCCGGCGGTGCGGGCCTCGATCGCGGCGAGGACGAGGTCGCGGCCCTCCCTGTCGAGGTTGGAGAAGGGCTCGTCGACGAGGTAGACGTCGGCGTCCTCGGTGAGCAGCGCGGCCACGCCCGCCCGCTGCCGCTGGCCGGAGGACAGGTCGGTGGGGAGCTGGTCGGCGAGGCCGGTCAGGTGGAGGGCGGCGCGCAGCTCCTCGTCGGGGACCAGCTCGCGTACCGGCAGCGGCGGGAGGTTGACCGGCGCGGTGAGGCCGGCGACGCGCGGGGGCAGGGTGACCACACCGGCGTCGGGGGCGAGGGTGCCGGAGATGATGTGCAGCAGGGTCGTCTTGCCGCAGCCGTTGGGGCCGCGCAGCAGCACGTGTTCGCCGGGACGCAGCTCGAAGTCCTCGATCGCGACGGTGGTGCCCGCCTGCCGGGCGGCCTCGCCGTCCTCGCCCGGGCCCTCGTCCGTGCCGTAGCGGACGCGGGCGCCGTGCACGACGACCATGGGGCCCTCGTCGTGGTAGGGCGCGGGGCTGGAGGCGCGCAGCGCGTCGATGCGTTTGAGGACGGCGGTGTTGCGCCGCACCTGCGGGATCATGTTGATGAGGTCGAAGATGCCGGTGACCGCGCGCCACAGGGAGTTGACGAAGGCGAGGAAGCTGCCGAAGGTCATCCGCCCGGCGAAGACGAAGTACGCGCCGACGACCATGGAGGCGGTGTCGGAGAGGTTCATCACCAGGTCGCTGAGGGTGTTCTGCTTCTGCGTGAGCCGGTAGTTGACGAAGGTGACGTCCAGGTAGCCGTCGAGCGCGCGGCGGTTGGCGGCGCGGGTGCCCGGGCGCAGGGTGCGCATCCCGCGCAGGGCGTGGAAGGCCTCCAGGGTGCGGGTGAGGGTGTTGATGTAGCGGGCCTCGCCCTCCCGTTCGGGGTCGGTGTTGTCCTCGATGCGCTTGGCGATGCGGTTGCTGGCGAGCACCAGCGGCGGCACGATCACCAGCAGGATGAGGCTGGCCTGCCAGGACAGGTAGAGCAGCACGCCGACGAACACCAGGGAGGCGAGGGTCTGCTTGGCGATCCGCACGCACACGTCGATGGCGGGCAGCACGCCGTCCTTGACGTCGCTGTGCACCCGGCTGACGAAGGAGGCGTTGCCGGCCTCCGACAGCCGCCGCCCGTCCTGGTCGAGGGTGCGGTCCAGCAGCTCCATCTCCAGCTGGAGCACGAAGGTGTTCTCGCAGCGCTTGCGCCAGCGGGCGATCCAGTAGCCGCCGATGTTCAGCGTCAGGCCCAGCAGCAGGTAGAACAGGCCGAGCGTGATGAACTTCGCGAAGTGCCCGGCGAGGATGGCCTGGTCGAACAGCGCCTTGAGCAGCAGCGGGTGGACGAGGGCCTCGACACCGCTGGCGAGGGCTTCCAGGGCCAGGATCGTCGCGAAGCGGGCGCGGTGGCCGATCAGCGTGCGCCACAGCTCCGTCACGGTGCCACCTCGCCTGCCGCCCGGGGCGCCGTCCCGCCGGCCGCGTCGCGCGGGGGGTCCAGCTCGTCGAGCAGGAAGTCGACGGGGCCGCCGTGGGTGAAGCGGTGCAGGACGCGCAGGACGCCGGCCGCGCCGGTGAGGTAGTCGCACGAGCAGCGCAGCAGTCCCTCGCCCGCGACCGCGAGCAGCGTCTCGCCCTCCCGGCGGGGCAGCCCGAATTTTTCGGCGGGCTCGAAGACGAAGACCTGCCGCACGAAGTCAATCTGCCTCAGGGCGAGTTGGCGGTACGCCGGGTCGCCGGTGCGCTCGGCCGCGTCGAGCATGGCGTCGGCCACACCGGTCAGGCCGAACGCGTAGCCGGGCAGGACGGACTGGCAGCCGTCGATGGCGCGGGCGATCTCACGGGCCTCGTCGGTCCAGCCGTAGCGCAGCAGCACCTGGAGCACCCCGGCGGAGCCGACCTCGACGTACGGCTCCATCGTGCCCTCGTGGCGGAACATCACGAGCCCGTCCTCCAGCGGCTCGGTGTGCGCCATCTCCCAGGCCAGTGCGCGCCGCCCGAGCTCGGCGTACTGCGGGTCGCCCGTGGCCTGGGTCACGCGGAGCAGGAAGAGCGCGACACCCGCCTGCCCGAAGCCGAGGCCGGTGAAGGGCTTGCCGGGAGAGAAGTCGTTGAGCCAGTAGGCGTGTTCGCCCTCGTGGTGGGCGAGTGCGGCGAGCCGCCGGGCGCAGGCGAGGGCGGCCTCCAGGTCGCGCTCGTCGCCGTGCGCCAGGTGGAAGCGCAGGTTGGTCATGCCCAGGCCGGCGAGGCCGTAGTAGAAGGTGTGGTCGGGGACGCCGAGGCCGCGTTCGTTGGCGGTCGCCAGCAGCCGGCGGGCCCGGTCGTGCAGGCCCAGCTCGTCGGCGGCCCAGGCGATGCCCGCCAGGCCGTTCATGAGGCCGTCGGCGTATTCGGTGACGTCGATCGCGTCGATCCGGCTGCCCAACCAGTCAATCCACTCCGGGCGGAGGGCGACGCCGGAGGACTTCAGCGCCCGCAGGACACCGGCTGCGCCGACGCCGAGGCCGAGCGGGTTGGTGATGTGGGCGAACGGGTCGACGGGGAAGAGCGTGTCGCGCTCCGGGTCGGCGACGGCGGTGACGAAGGCCGCGACGCCCGCCTCCGTCGCGGCGAGGCCGAGGGTGCCCTCGTCCAGCACCGGCGGCGGGGCGTCGACGACGGAGGCGACCAGCTCCTCCTCGCCGTCGAGGAACTCCAGCACCTCGTCGAGTGTCACGCGCCCGTCGGCGATGTCCATGAGGAGTGTGTGGACGCTCGCGGGCCAGCCGAGCCGCTCGGTGAAGATCCGGAAGAGGCCGAGCACGTCCTCGCGCAGGTAGGACATGGCCGCGATGGGGAAGATGAAGTACGCCATGGTCGTCGCGAGGCCGTAGAGGTCGTCGGCGTACTGCGAGGCGTTGAAGCGCCGCCGCGAGTGGCTGAAGCCGGGGGTGAACAGCTCGACGGGCTCGGCGAGATGGGCCTCGGCCTCCGCCGCCTCGGCCAGCCGGCAGGACTCCATGTCGATCACGGTGACGGTGAAGGTGTCGGTGTCGACCAGCAGGTTGGCGGCGCTGAGGTCGCCCAGGATCACCTGGCGGCTGTGCGCGTCGCGCACCGCCCGGGTCAGCCCGCGGAAGACCGAGAGGTAGATCCGCAGGAAGTCGCGTGCGCGCTCGGTCGAACGCCCGGGCCGGGCCAGCGGGTTGCGCTCCAGCAGCACCGAGCGGATGTCCTTGCCGTCGATGAACTCCTCGGCGATGAAGTGGTGTTCCCAGTGCTGGAAGGTGGTGATCGGCGTCGGGAAGGAGTCCAGGTCGCCGAGCCGTGTCAGGAACGTCCACTCGCGCGCGCTGATGTCCAGGGCGTCGTGGTCCAGGCGCGGGTTGATGTTGGTGTGCGGCCGGGCCTCCTTGACCACCACGATCCTGTTGCCGCGCGCGGTGTCCTCGGCCTTGTAGACCCCGCCGGTGTTGGAGAACTGGATGGCCTCGGTCACCCGGAAGCGGCCGCCGAGCAGTCCGCCGTCCTCCTCGTCGCCCCCGTAGTCCCCCGGCTTCCAGTCGGTGAACGGCCATGGCTGCCACGGCGGTTGGGCGTAGCCGATCTGCCGCTCGTCGGGCACCGGCCCGTCCGGGCCGACGATGTGCGGGACGGGCCGCCCCATCACGTCGACGGTGTGCGTGGAGAGGAACTGCCCGTAGCGGAAGTAGAGCGCCTTGCTGTCCTTGTAGCGCATGTCGGACAGGATGTACGCGCCCTCGACGCCCTCCAGCAGCACCGCGAGCTCGGCCAGGCAGGAGCGGAAGACGTCCTCGTCGGCCGGGTAGACGGTGATCAGCTTGCCCGCGCTGCCGCGCGACATGGCCTTGGAGTTGAGCATCTCGAAGATGTTCATGTCCAGGGCGACCTTGAAGTCGATGCCGCGCGCGGTGAGATGGCCGATCACGTCCTTCGCCACCCGGCGCACCGTCCGCAGGCTCGCCGACACGTGGATCTTCCAGCCCTGCGCCGGCAGCTGCTCGTCGTGGCGGTACATCCACCAGATGCCGCTGCGGCGGAAACCGGCCCGCACCCCGGGCTCGACCGACGCGATGAAGTTGTCCTCGCGCGGCTCGTAGTAGACGTCGAGCGGGTCGAAGAACAGTGTGTCGTTCCAGGCGAAGAGGAAGCGGTTGACCCATCGTTCGTCGCGCATGTCTGCCTCTTGGTGTGGTCGTCCGGCCACCGCGGCGGTGCTGCGGCCGGTGCGGGCGCGGGTCGGTGCGGGCGCACGGATGCCGTGCGGGGGCCGGAACACCCCCGCACGGCGCGACCGTCAGGCGGCCGGGCGGGCCGGCTGCTTCTTGCAGCAGTCGCTGCCGCTGCTGGTGAGGCTGATGACCGCCACCGCCGTCTCCGCGGCGATCGGCGTCATCGTCTGCAGCTTGAGGATGCTCACGGCCGTCAACTCCTTCCGTTGGCCCACGCGCCTGGGGCGGTGGGCGTGGACTGACTGGCGCAGCAGTTGTGGGCACTGCTGGTCGTGCTCGTCACGGCCACCGCGCTCGCGGCGGCCACGGGCTCCGGCGTCCGGAGCCCCGAAACGGTCACGGGGCTGCCCGGAACCGGTGCCCCGGCCGGGCCGTCAGGCGCCGACGGGCTTCTGGGCCGACTTGCAGCAGTCGCTGCTGGAGCTCGTCGTGCTCAGCACGGCGACCGCGCTCTCGGTGGCGATCGGCTCCATCGTCTGAAGCTTCAGGATGCTCATGGGTTCGTCCCTTCGTTGTGGACGGGGCGGGTGGCGTCGTCCGCCTCCGCCGCCGCGGGGGTGTCGTGTTCCGGACCGCGAGGCTCAGGAGCCGTCGTCCGGCGGGTCGGTGCAGCAGTCGACCCAGCTGCTGGTCTGGCTGACGACCGGCCGCAGGCTCTCCTGCACGACCGGCCGCAACCGCTGGAGCTGGAGGATGCTCACGGCATCACCTTCCGGTGGACGGCCGGAGGGTTGTCAGACCTGCGGCTTCTTGGGGCTGGTGGTGCAGCAGCCGCTGCCGGAGCTGGTGGTGCTGAGGACCGCGACCGCGCTCTCGACGGCGACGGGCTCGAGCTTCTGCAGGTTGAGGACGCTCATGGCGTTGTCTCCTTTGATTCCCGTGGTTCCCGGTGTCTCCCGGGCCGCCCCGCCACCTGGACCGTGCCGCGGCCGGCGGCCGGCCGCGTTGTCCGCCGGGCCGGCTCCGTGCCCTGCGGCCGGAAGCAACGGTCATCCGTGACACCTCCCTGCCTGGATCGGGAGCGCGGGGCGCGCTCGGGGTGGTGGGACACGCGTGTGCCGAACGGCGGATCCAGCCAACCGCGCGCCCCGGCGCCCGCACATCCGTAGCCGGCCCCCATAATTCGCGGGCGGCATCCCCCAGTTGGGCCACCGGGCACGGCGGCCGAAAGGGCGCGCCGGGCACCCGGCGTGGTTGACGCTCCCCGCACGATGCGTCATGGTGGTGCGCGAGCTGAGGCGGATGACGACCCCCGCGTCATTCACCTCAGCTCATGAGCGCTCATGGGCCGCTGCCGCCACCGGCCCGCCGCCCCGCCCTGCCCGCCGGCCGCACCACAGGCTCCGGGCGGCGCGTACCGCCCCGCGCCGCCGGGCCCGACGCCGTACGGCCGCAAGCGGTGGGGGGACGGGCCCGGGGCGCCGCGTGCCGTACCCGCACCGCCCGTACCGCCTGTCCTGCCAGCCTGCCGGCCGCGCAGTCCTGCCCGCCGCGCGAGCGCTCCGCCCGCCGCGTGGACGCACTGCCCGCCGCGCCAGCCGCGTCCCGGGAGAGCCGATGAGCATGCCGTACGCCAGCAGCAGCCGCGCCATGGGCCGCCGGTGAGGCCGTTACCGCCGCAGACCGCGGCGCTGCGGTCCGCCGAACTCGTCGGCCGGGAAGCCGAGATGGACCGGGTCGCCGCCGTCCTCGCGGCCGCGCGGGCCGGGCACGGCGGCGCCCTCGTCGTGACGGGCGAACCGGGCGCCGGGAAGACCCGGCTCGCCGCCGAGGCCCTCGCCGCCGCCACCGCCGCAGGACTGGCCACCGCCCGCGGCGGCGTCAGCGCCGTCTCCCCGCCGGTCCCCTACCGCCCCGTCATCGAGGCCCTCCTCTGTCTCACCCGCACCACCGCGCTCCCCGCACCCGCCGCCCTGGGCCCGTACGCCCGGGTGCTGGCCGCCCTGCTGCCGTCCCTGGACCTGAGGGAGGAGCCCCCGCGGGACCAGGAGTGGGACGCGCTGCCGGGCGCCGGGCCGCGCGCGGTACCGGGCGCGGTACCGATGGCCGTCCCCCGCGTGGGACCCGCGCCCAGACCCCGGGCCGCCGGGCCCGAAACCGGCGAGGAACTCGAACTGGACAGCCCCGGCGGGCCGTTGCTCGCCGGCGAGGCCCTCCTGCGGGTGCTCGCCGAGGCCGGGCGGCGGCGCGGCTGCCTGCTCGTACTGGACGACCTGCACGACGCCGACCTGCGCACCCTCGCCGTCGTCGAGTACCTGCTCGACAACCTCGCCGGCCAGCCCGTCGCCCTCCTGCTCACCACCGGGCTGCTCACCGGCCCCGCCGCCGACCTGGCCGCGCGCGCCTGCCAGCGCGGCACCGCCTCCTGCGTCGACCTCGCCCCGCTGGCCGCCCCGGACGTACGGCGGCTGGTCGCCGCGGAGTCCGGCGTCGCACCCGCCGAGGTGGAGGCCGCACTGCTCGACCGCGCCCTCACCGCGGGATCCGGAAACCCGTTCATCGTCCGGGAACTGACCCGAGAGGCCGTCTCCCCCGCCACCCGCGGGCGATGTACGGGGGCGGTACCGCCCGCCGTCGCCCGCAGCGTCACCCGCCGGATCGACCGCCTGCCCCCCGGCGGCCGCGAGGTCCTGGGCCTCGCCTCACTGTTCGGCCACCGCTTCCCGCTGCCGGTGCTGCGCCGCACCGCCGGCCGCGGCGGCTGCGACGTCGCCGCAGTGCTACGCGCGGCGACCTCCAGCTACCTGCTGGAACCCGACCCGGAACGGCCCGACTGGTACACCTTCCGGCACCCGCTCGCCGCCCACGCCGTACGCGACGCCCTCGCGCCCGCCGAACGCACCGGCTACGCGCGGCAGGCCGCCGCCGCACTCGCCGAGCTCCACCCCGGCCTGCCCGGTGAATGGTGCGCACGGGCCGCCGAACTGTGCGCCCACGCCGGCGACACCACCGAAGCCGTACGGCTGTCCTGCGAGGCCGGACGGCGGGCGCTCGCCGAAGGCACGGTGGAACGGGCCGTCGACCTGCTCCTTGCCGCCCACCGGCCCCCGGGCTCCGGCACCCCACCCACCGCCCTGCGGGTCACCGTCCTCCACCTGCTCCTCTACGCCGCCGGATGCGCGGCCCGCTTCGACCTGCTGCCCGAACTCACCACCGCAATCGCCGCGCTGGACCGCCCGGCCGTGCCCCCCGGACGCCGGGCGGTCCTCCACGCCGCCCTCGCCGAACTCGCCGCGCTCGCCGGGCACCCCGCCGAAGCCCTGCACCACCTCGACGCCGCCCGGCACCTGCTGGGCGACACCCCCGCCGCCCGCGACGCCGCCGCGGTGGAGGCCTCCGCCGCCCGCGTCGAGCCGCACCGGCTCGCACCCGACCGGATCCGCACCGCCGAACAGGCCGCCCTGCGCGCCCTGGAGGCCGCCCGCACCGCCGGGGCGCCCGAAGCAGAGTGCCGCGCCCTCGTCCAGCTCGGCCGGCTCACCTCCCGCACCGGCGACCCCGCCGCCACCGGCCACCTGCTCACCGCCTGCACGCTGGCCCGCCGGCACCACCTGCCCGCCGAACGCGTCACCGCCGAACTCGCCCTCGCCCTCGACGCCGCACGGCACGACGGCGACTGGGCCGCGGTCGAGACCGCCCGCCGCGAAGCCCTCCGCATCGGCGTGCAACCACCCGCCCACGAAGCCGGTTTCGCCCTCGCCCTCGAAGAGATCCGGCGCGGCGACCTCACCTCCGCCGGCGACCGCATCAGCTCCGCCGCCGGCGACCGCCTCGGCCGCGCCCTCCCCCTGCTCCACCTCGCCGACGCCATCCGCCACGCCCACCGGGCGCGGCGCCCCGCCATGACCGAGGCCCTCGACCGCCTCGCCCCCCTCATGGCCGAGTCACCCGGCGTCCGCGCCCTGTCCCACGGCCTCGCCCGCGCCCACTGCTCCCTCCTCGAAGAGGAACACGACACCGCCGAACTCGAACTCGCCCAGGCCATCGCCTACGACACCGAGAACCCGGCGGCCCTCGACATCGGACGGCACGGCCTCGCCCTCCTCCTCGCCGCCCTCGCCGGACGCGTCGGCCTCCGGCACTGCGCCCGGTCCGCCTCCCTCGCCGCCACCGGCGACCGCTGGCACCGCCCCTTCGCCGCCCTCGCCCACGCCGTCCTCCTCGGCCGCGAGGGCCACCGTGCCGAGGCCGAGGCCGCCACCCGCACCGCCCTCACCGCCGCCGCCCCCTACCCCCAGGCCCGCCACCTCGGCCTGCGCCTCGTCGCCCCCGCCGCCCACGACGACGGCTGGGGCGACCCCGTCGGCTGGCTCCGCGACGCCGAGGAGCACTTCCACGCCGCCGGCATCCCCGCCGTCGCCGCCGCCTGCCGCGGCCTCCTGCGCGGCATGGGCGCGCCCGTACGACAGCGGCGCACCGGCATCGAGGGCGTCCCCACCGCCCTCCGCCGCCGCGGCGTCACGGTGCGCGAATTCGAGGTCGCGCGGCTCCTCGCCGCACGCATCGGCAACAAGGACATCGCCGGGCGGCTCCACATCTCCCCCCGCACCGTCGAGAAGCACGTCGCGAGCCTCCTCCGCAAGACCGGACACCCCGACCGCGCCGCCTTCGCCTCCGCGGCGGACTTCCCCCCGTAGCCCGCCGCTCCCTCCCCCCGGGGGGTGCGTTCGCGGCTCCCCCGCCGGGACCGCACCCGGACGGTGCCCACACCCCGCCGGGACCGCGCCCGGACGGTGCCCACGCCCCGCCGGGACCGCGCCCGGACGGTGCCCATTGCGGTGGGGCTTGCAACTGCCCCGCCGCGGGGGACGCCTCGGGCGGTGCCCGCCCGGGGGCCGTGGGCGGCTTACCCGCCGCCGGGGGTGCCCGCGCCTGGCGGCGCGCCGCTTCGGGCGGTGCCCATTGCGTGGGGCTTGCGGCTGCCCCGCCGCGGGGGGACGCCTCGGGCGCGGCCCGCCCGGGGGCCGTGGGCGGCTTACCCGCCGTGGGGGTGCCCGCGCCTGGCGGCGCGGGGTGTTCCCACCCCCACCACCCGTGCAGATATGACGTCGGCTGACGGCCTTCTCGTGGGGGTGCGCCGCCGTCGGGGGCGAACCGCAGTCCCTCAAGGACTTCACCCCCACCGGCAGGCAGCCGCCCACGAGACACCGGGAGGGGGACGATCCGGGGGTGCCCCCGCAGGAATGCGCACCCCACCGCCCAACCAACACGTCATGACGCCAGACGCGCATTCCGAGGAGGTACCCCCGGAGTGGCACCCGACCCCACCCCCGCACAGGACGCGCCATGCCCCGCCGGGCAACCCGGGGGCGCGAGGAACTGCGCGACCAGCCCCCACCGACAGAAGATCGCGCGGCACACCCCAACAGGCACCCCGCAGCGCAAATGCGGCGCGGGGAACGGCGCGACCAACCCCCACCGGCGGAACCGCGAACCGCCCACCGCAAGCCGCATCCCCTCAGGGGCGGGGGGGAACGGCGCGAGCAACCCCCCACCCACCGCAAGCGCAGCGCAAAAGCCCCGCCGGGCACTACCGCGACCCCCCCCCACCGGCGGAAGGCCCCGCGTCACCGGCCCGGCGGAGCCACGAACGCGTGCGTCACCTCCAGCAGCCACGCCGTCTCCGCGTCCAGCGTGCCCGCCACCGGCCAGGTGGGACGCACGGCCTCCGCCTCCGGCCGCCGGCCGGCCCGGCGGTTGGCGAGGGCCGCGGCGATGGCGGCCGCCTCCCGCGCGGCGGCCATCGCGGGCCCGCCCTCCAGCCCCGGCGTACCCCCCGGCTCGAAGTACGGCCGCAACGCCAGATGCGCGTCCCGGATCTCGATCACCCTCCGGTACAGCGCGAAGGTCGCCCGCCGCGCAGGCGCCCGCCGCGCAGGTGCCCGCCGCACAGGTGCCCGCCGCGCGGTCACCCGGCGGACGGGCAGCCACCACCGGGCGCCCCACCGGGCGCCCCCTTGGCCGCCCTGGAGGGCGATCTCCGGCAGCTCCGCGCACAGCGCGGACCAGAGCGGCTCCAGCGCCCGGTAGGACCGCCGCGCCCGCCACCACCGCAGCGGCCCCCCGAGGAGTACGGGCCAGCGCGTCGCGGACGCGCCGCCGGCCGCCAGGACGGCGACGGCCACCGACAGCGACGTGGACGGCAGGTCCTCCCCGACCCCCTGGTGCCCCGTCCGCAGCACCTGCGTGATGTCGTGCGCGGACCAGCCGGTCCAGACGATGCCCATGCCCGCGGAGAGGGCCATGAGGAGCAGCCCGGTGCGCAGCACCCCGTTGGCCTCCCGCCGGATGTGCCCGGCGAGGGCGCCGACGAGCATGGCGAGGCACCCGATGCCGTAGACGGCGAAGAGCAGCTCGTATCCGGCGAAGAGCAGCCGGCGGCCGTCCCCGACGGTCACCGCGTCCGGGCTGACGGTCACGAACGACGCGGCGAACATCCACGCGGAGGCGGCCTGCACGAGCACTCCGGCGGCGATGTGCCGGTGGACGGGCCCGCGGTCGTCCGTGGAGCTGCGCAGTGTGAGGGCGATGAGCGCGATGCACGTGAACGCGCCCATCTTGAGCGCGTGGACGAGCGCGACGATCGGCGCCCGCGCCGCGAACAGCCGCCCCCACGCGTCGATGCTGCTGGGGGCGTTGAGGACGAGGGAGCTGCCGACGCACAGGGAGAAGGCGTAGATGTAGCGCTGCGTCGCGTCGCCGCCGGCCGCGGAGAAGCGGTAGCCGGCGAAGACGAGGAAGACGGCGGCCGCGGCGTACGCGGTGAGGTCGGTGACGTCGGGGACGTGGCTCATCCGGCGCCGCCCATCGGCCCGTTGCCTGCCGACCGTTCCGAACTCCCGGGCTGCTCCGGGTGGTCGGCGCCCCCGGACCGGACCGGACCGGACCACTCGGATTCCGGCCGCTCGGATTCCGGCCGTTCGGACCCCGGCCGCTCGGACCCCGGCCGCTCGCTGCGGTCGAAGAGCGCCTCCAGGCTGCGCGCCCGCGCGGCGAACGGCGGCGGCGACCAGTGGGAGACCCGGGAGAGGATGAGCGAGGCGACGATCTCGGCCTCGCGCTCCTGCGGTTCGGTGTAGATCGTGCGGCCGAGCACCCGCTCGACGAGCGCGGGCGACAGCCCCGGCATCAGGGTGCGGGCGGCGGCGTCGAGGGTGGCGCCCCCGCTGCCGTCCTGGTGGCCGCACAGCAGGTGCGCGGCTTCGTGCAGGAGGATGTGCTGCTGGTGCAGCGGCGAGGTGTCGGCCGCGTAGAGGATGTAGTCGGCGTGCGCGGTGGTGAGCAGCAGTCCGCAGGGGAGGTTGGGCCGCCCGGTGACGGGGACCAGCTCGATCGGCCGCCCGCGGCAGTCGGCCAGCGTGTCGACGAAGTCCGCGATGTCGAACGGGTCGGCCAGGTTCAGGGCTGCCACGAGGCGCCGGCACCGGTGCCATAACCCCCGTCGGCTCCGGCATAAGCCCCGCTGGCTCCGGTCACGCGCCACCTGGAGGCACCCCACTTCCCGAATCTCCCCGGTGTCCCCGGGCCGCCCCGGGCGGGTCAGCCCGGAGTGCTCGGCGGATCGCTCCCCTGCTCCCGACGGGCAAGTACGTCGATAATGTCACTGATCGTACCCACCGCTTCGGGTGACAGGTTGACGGCCCGCAGCGCGATGTTCCGTACACCGGCGTCCCGCAGGGCCGTCAGCAGCTCCAACTCCTTGGTGATGGCGGCGCCTTGGGCGTCGTCGAAAAAATACGCAACCGGAACCTGGAAGAACTGCGCCAGGACCTCCAGATGGCGCTTGGTCGGGTTGTCCCGGCGCCCGGTGCGCAACTGCCACAGGTAGGTGGCCGAGAAGCTCTCGCCGGTGGCCTCGCGGCAGGCCTTGGCGACCTCCTCGTGGCTGTACTGCTCGCGGTTGGGGCGGCGGACGGCACGGAAGAGGGCGTCGATCTTCGCGGCGAGCGTCTGCGGCTGCCCCGGCGCCGGGGACTGTGCCTGCTGCTGCGGCTGCCCCTGTGCGTGAGCCTGCGCCTGCGGGGCCGTCTTCGGGGCGGTCTGCGACTGCGGCTCGGGTACCGTCGGATCCGATTCGGCCATGTCGCACCTTTCGTCGACACCAGGTTGCGCCCTGCGCCCCGCGGCAGCCAGATGTACGCACGCCACATGTGCCCCGCCCCGCGGCGCGGGTCATACTAGCCGCCGCCCCGCGCCCGGCCCGGTGGCGGAATGGTGAAGACGCCGCCCGGCACCGCTTCCCGGCGTCAGGTCCAGACGCCGGCGCGGGCGGCGGTGGCGGCGGCGCGGGCGGCGTGCCCGGCGTCGCGGTCCGTGGGCGCGCGACCGGTGTTGAGCAGGGCGTAGTAGAGGGGCGCGGACACGGCGGCCACGACGGCGTGCGCGTCGGTGCCGTCCGGGACCTCGCCGCGGGTGACGGCGTCGCGCACACAGCCCGCCCACTCCTCGATGCGCACGGCGTAGAAGCGGTGCAGCGCCTCCGCGGCCTGCTCGTTGCAGAGCGAGGCGGCGATGAGGGCGCGGAAGAGGGGCCCCTGGCGCGGGTCGGCGAGCGTCGTGACGACGAGCCGGGCGTTGGCGAGCAGGTCGTCCTCCAGCAGGCCGGTGTCGCTGCGCGGCGAGGACTGCTCGGCCATGTCGCCGAGCAGGTCGGCGGCGAGGGCGCCGGGGGTGCCCCAGCGCCGGTAGACGGTTGTCTTGCCGACCTCGGCGCGGCGGGCGACCTCGCCGAGGTCGAGGGCCTCGAAGCCGGATTCGGCGAGGACGTCGCCGGCGGCGCGCAGCACGGCGGCGCGGACGCGGGCGGTACGGCCGCCGGGCCGCAGCGTGCCGGGGGCGGCGGCGTCCGGGGCGGTGGGGGTGGCAGCGCCTGGCGTGCCGGACATGGGGGCCTCCTTCGTACGGCCTGGGCCGCCCGGGGGCTGTTCGGGGCGACTGACACCATCCTATCGGAACCACAGTTCCCTTACGGGTCGCGCAGTGCTACCGTCATGGACGTAACGGAACGACAGACCCGTTAAGCGCCTCGGGCGGTACACCGGCGTACCCCCGCACGGCCCGCACACCCCTGTCACCCCGCGACCCGCCCTCCCGAAGGGACTCCCCGCCATGTCCACCACCGGCTTCCGCGGCCGCACCGCCGCCCCGCAGATCCCCGCTCCCGCGTCCCCGGCCGCGCCGCCCGACCGCCTCACCCGCCGTCTCAAGCTCGTGCTCGCGGTGCTGCTGACGGCGCAGTTCACGCTCGCCGTGGACTTCTCGATCCTCAACGTCGCACTGCCCGACATCGGCGAGGGCCTCGGCTTCGCGCTGCCCGACCTGCAGTGGATCGCGACCGCGTTCGCGCTCGCCGCGGCCGGCTTCACCCTCTTCTTCGGCCGCATCGGCGACCTCGTCGGCCGCAAGCGCGTCTTCGTCGGCAGCGTCGCGCTGCTGGGCCTGGCCTCCCTCGCCGGCGGGCTGGCGACGTCGCCCGCGGTGCTGCTGGCCGCGCGCGTCGCACAGGGCCTCGCGACGGCCGCCGCGACTCCCGCGGGCCTGGCGCTGCTGACCACGGCCTTCCCCGAGGGCCCGCTGCGGCGCAAGGCGCTGGGCGTCAACGGGGCGCTGATGTCGGCCGGTTTCACCGCCGGTGCGATCCTCGGCGGGGTCCTCACCGACCTGCTGTCGTGGCGGTGGGCCTTCTTCGTCAACGTGCCCGTCGCGCTCGCGGTCGTCGCGATCGCCCCGGCCGTGATCAGCGAGTCCCGCCCGGCCGTACGCCCCCGGCTCGACCTCCCCGGCGCGCTCACCGTCACCGGCGCCCTGCTCTCCCTGGTGTACGCCCTGACCTACGCCGGATCGCACGGCTGGACGGCGGCCCCCGCCCTCGTCGGATTCGCCGCGGCCGCGGCGTTGCTGGCGGCGTTCGGGCTCGTCGAGCGGCGGGTCGCGGAGCCGCTGGTGCCGCTGGGCGTCCTGCGCCTGCGCTCGGTGGCGTGGGGCAACGTGATCGGCCTGCTGGCCTTCGTCACCGAGACCTCGCTCGTCTACCTGCTGACGCTCTACCTCCAGAAGACCCTCGGCTTCTCCCCGCTCGCCGCGGGCGCGTCCTTCGGCGTGCTGGGCCTCGGTACGGTCGCCGGCGGCCTGCTGGCCCCCCGGGTGATCGCGGCGACCTCCACCCTGACCGCCCTGACCGCCGGGGCGCTCGTCCAGGCCGCCTTCACCGCGTCGCTGCTCTTCCTCGGCGGCACCACGGGCCCGGCCCTGGCCCTGCTCCTCCCGGCGACCTTCTTCGGCGGCGTGGGCAACATGCTCGTCATCGTCGCCTTCATGATCACCGCCACCTCCGGCCTCCCCGACTCCGCCCAGGGCCTGGCCACCGGCCTGGCGTCGATGAGCCAGCAGGTCGGCATCACCCTCGGCACCCCCCTGATGTCCACCGTCGTCACCGCCACCACCCCCGCCCTGGCCACACCCGCCGCCCTGCACCACGGCGTGACGGCAGCCATCGCGGCCAACACCGCCCTCGTCCTCGTGACCGCGGCCGTCCCGCTCCTCTTCCTGCGCTCCCGCCGCGGTGCGAAGCGCGCATGATCCGTGAAGCCGTGAGAGCAGCCGCCACCGGCACGGGCGGCTGCTCTCTCGGCGTCACGGGCCCGGCGCACGCCGCCGCCTGCGCGGGCGGGCGGTGGTGGCGCCCGGCGGGCCCGCCCCGCCAGGGACGGACGCGGGGCGGCCACCCCGTCACGACCTTCCGCCGTGGCGACGGCGCTCCACGCGAACGGGGCGATCACCTGCGGCCCCGGCACCGGGCGGCCACGGCGGACCAGCGGCGGGCGGCGGTCAGCGGCGGGCGGCGGTCAGCACCGGGCGGCAGACCACCTGCGGCCCCGACGCCGGGCGGCGGTCAGCACCGGGCGGCGGTCAGCGGCGGAGGAGGATGCCCTCCTCCACCGCCGCGAGGACGTCCTTCAGCAGCGCGTTGAGCCGGCCGGCCTGCTCCTCCGGGATACGCGCGACGACCCGGGCGTGCGCGGCGGTCACCGCGCGGACCGCCGCCTCGGCCGCGGCGACCCCCTCCGGGGTGAGCCGCACCCAGGAGCTGCGGCCGTCGTCGAGGGCGGCCTCACGGGTGACCAGGCCCGCGGCCACGAGGCGCTTGAGCAGGTTGCTGGTCCCGCCGGAGGACAGCAGCAGGGCGTGCGTCAGGTCCGTGGGCTTGAGCCGGTAGGGCTCGCCCGTGCGCCGCAGTACGGCGAGGACGCCGTACTCGGCCTGCGTGAGCCCCAGCTTCTCCAGGGCGCGCGCCGCGACCTCGTCGAAGGCCGCGGTGAGCAGGGCGCTGCGTTTGGCCAGTTCGAGCGGCAGCCCGGCAACCCCGGGCAGCTGGACGTGCCAGGCCGTGACGATGTCGTCGACGTGGTCCGGCTCCGCCGCCATGACCGCGCCCTCCCTTCGCCGTCCGCGCGCCGCCTGCCCGCCGAGCGTAGCCCACGGGGCAGCCGCCCCGGCGGTCGTGCGCCCGCGGTTGCCCGCGCCCGGGAGCCGGCGTAGGGTCATGCTCGACAGAAAGCTTTTCCAAAAGCTTTCTGATTAACCACTACCGGCACGACACCCTCGGGGAGCGGACCATGCAGGCTCAGATCGCGGTGGCCTACCACAGCGGGTACGGCCACACGGCCAGGCAGGCGGCGGCCGTGGCCGCCGGCGCGGCGGAGGTCGCGGACACCGCCGTACGGCTCGTCCCGGTCGCGGAACCGGACGACGAGCTGTGGCGGGCACTGGCCGCCGCGGACGCGATCGTCTTCGGCACCCCGACTTACATGAGCGGGTCCAGCGCGGTCTTCCGCGCCTTCACCGAGGCCACGACCGGCGTGTGGGGCGACGGCATGCAGTGGAAGGACAAGATCGCCGCGGGCTTCACCAACAGCGGCACCATGTCCGGCGACAAGCTCCACACCCTCGTCGACCTCGCCCTCTTCGCCGCCCAGCACGGCATGATCTGGGTCGGCCTGGCGGAGTACGGCGGCTGGAACACCACGGCCGGCAGCAGCGAGGACCTCAACCGCCTCGGCAGCTGGCTCGGCGCGATGTCCCAGTCCAACAACGACGAGCCCCCCGACCTGGCCCCCTCCGCCTCCGACCTGCGCACCGCCGCCGCCCTCGGCCACCGCGTGGCCACCGTCACCCACCGCCACCTGCGCGGCGCCGCCGCCCTCACCCCCGCCCGCTCCTGACCCGGCGGGCGCTCACCCGGCGCCCGTGCGGCTCCCGTCCGCCACCCCGAGGCGCGCCTGCTCCTCCTCGACGATCCGGCGCGCCAGCTCGGTGTCCGACACGTCGACCGCGTCCGGGGTGGCCTCGGCCACGGCACTGCGCCGGGCGTAGGCGTCGAACAGCCGCGCCTTGTCCTCCAGCATCCTGACCATGCGCTCGTCCACTCCCCCGGTGGCGAGCAGACGGTGCACGCGCACCCGCCGGACCTGGCCCATCCGGTGCGCCCGGGCCACCGCCTGGTGCTCGGTGGTCGGCTTGACCTGGGGTTCGCAGATGACGACGACGGAGGCCGCCTGCATGTTGAGGCCGATGCCCGCGGCCTGGATCTGCGCCAGGAGGACGGCGGGCCCGGCGACCGCTGCGAAGTCGTCGACGATCTGCTGCCGCCGCCCGGCGGGGACACCGCCGGTGAGCGGCCCGAACACCGGGGCGCTCCGGCCGCCCGGCGGGGCGAGCTCCGCCGCCACCACGCCCAGGACGTCCTTGAAGTGGGAGAAGACCACCGTCTTCAGCCCGTTCTCGGCGGCCTCCTGGACGATCTCCCTGAGCCGTTCCAGCTTGGCCGACGCCCCGGGACGCATGTACGCGGCCCTGCGCATCGCCATGAAGTTGCCGGCGCGCACGGCCTCCCGGTAGGCGTCCTCGTCCGAGGCGCTCAGCTCCTCCCACTCGTCGGTGTGCTGGACGCTCGGGAGTTCCGTCAGCACGTCCTCCTGGTTGCGCCGCAGGTAGACCGGGGCGACGGCCCTGCGGAAGGCGACCGATCCGGCCGGCGCGCCGCTCTCGCCGAGGGACTCCGCGACACCGGCGTCCAGCATCGCCACGAGGTTGCGGAATTCCGCGACCCTGTTCTCCATCGGCGTTCCGGTCATGAAGAGGACGCGCTCGCAGCGCTGCGCCCACAGTGCGACCGCCTGGGACCGCTTGGCCTCCGGGTTCTTCACGAAATGCGCCTCGTCGACCACGAGCAGACCCAGCTGCCCGCCGTCCGGCGCGGGGAAGCCGCGGAGGGCGTCGAAGGTGGTCACCCCGATCCCGCCCCGCTCCTTCCAGTCGGCGAAGGCGCCGCTGCGGTCCGGGCCGTGGAGCACCGCTGCCCGCAGGGCGCTGCGGGACTCGATCTCCCGCACCCAGTTCACCAGGACGCTCGACGGGCAGACGATCAGGAAGTGGCTGCGCCCCTCGGCGGCCAGGTGCGCCAGGACGGCGATCGCCTGGACGGTCTTGCCGAGTCCCATCTCGTCGCCGAGCACCACCCGGCGCTGCGCCAGGACGAACCGGGCGCCGAACGCCTGGTAGCCGCGCAGCGAGACCCGCCGGTGCGTGCCGTCGAGGTGCTGGGCCCGTACGCGTTCGGCGATCCCGTCCGGCAGGAAGCCCTCGGCGCGGGCGGTGTCGGGCAGCCGCCCGGAGATCTCGGCGAGCAGGCTGTAGTACTCGGCTGAGCGCAGCTCGAAGTCCACCCAGGCGGCGACACCGGGCGAGGGGCCCCTGAGCAGGTCCACCGACGCCTGGGCGAACAGCCCCGGCAGGCCCGCCCGTTCCGCGTCGCCGGCCAGCGACCGGATCTCTTCGACCGCGGCCCGCGCGCGGGCCCTCCTCTCCCGGCCCGCCAGCAGCATCCGGACCCGTCCGGCGGCGGGCCCGGCATCCGCCAGCAGCGGCCCGAGCCGTTCCGCCAGGGCCGCGGCCTCCTCGACCGCGCGCCGGGCGTCCGGGCCGGCCTCGACCAGCACGTGCAGCGCCACGACGAGCGCCGTGGTGGCCGGGTCCGGCCGGTCCACGTCGATGTGCACGGCCACCGTCTCGTGAACGGCGTCGGAGAGCCGGCGCGCGGCGGCGAGCATCTGGTCGGCCGTACGCTGCCCGACCCCGGGAATCTGCCGCAGCCGGTACGCACCCGCGTCGAGGACGCTGCCCACCGTGCGCAGCCCGCTCTTCTCGACGCTCCCGAGCCGCAGCCGCCCTTCGGTGACGTCCTGGAGCCGCGCGACGGGTATGGCGTCCAGCTCCCGCCGTACCGCGGCCTCGTGGAGGGGTTCCAGCGCCGCCCGCACGCCCTCGACCGCGTTGCGGTGGTCACCGGCCACCGCGCGCGCCGACTCGTGGAGCCGCGCTCCTCCGGCCATCACGTCCCGCTCGCCGCGTCCCACGTCCCCCGCCCCTCTCCGCCCGCCCGCCCTCATCCTTCCACCGGCGGGGCCGGAGCCCCGCGGAGCCGGCGGACAGGGGTGGGGCGTGGCGGTCGCGGAGGCTCCGCGGGTCAGGCCGAGGGCCTCCTGACCAGCTGCTCGCTCAGCTCCCACAGCCGCCGGGCGGACGCGGGGTCGACGGAGTGCGGGACGACGTCGACCGGGACCTCGGCGTCGGGGTCGGTGAGGTCGACGGGCCTCGGGTCCTCGTCCAGCGGGGAGATGTCGCTGTTGTTGAGGTACACGCCACCGATGCCGTCGAGCAGCGGGCTGGTGGCCGCGAACACGATGGTCGCGGCGCCCTGTTCCGGCGTCTTCTTCCCACGGTCCGGGTCGATGACCGGCGCACCGGAGGCGTCGATGAGGCCCATGGCCCGCTGTGCCTCCTCGCCGACC
Source organism: Streptomyces sp. NPDC020983 (assembly GCF_044333485.1). Classification (NCBI taxonomy): domain Bacteria; kingdom Bacillati; phylum Actinomycetota; class Actinomycetes; order Kitasatosporales; family Streptomycetaceae; genus Streptomyces; species Streptomyces sp. NPDC020983. The sequence continues at coordinate 33,675 of NZ_JBIRRA010000014.1, forward strand.
GCCCTGTTGAAGGCGGTGGCGGGCACGATGCCCGGGTGCGGGGCGTAGGCGCGGATCCCGTCGGCGGCCCAGCGGCGGTCCAGCTCGACCGTGAACAGCACGTTGGCGGTCTTCGACTGGGGATAGGCGAGGGCGGGGTCGTACCGGCCGGTGGTGAAGTGCGGGTCGTCCCACAGGATGTCGGACATCCGCTGGGCGCCCGACGTGGTGGTGACGACCCGGGCGCCGCCGGCCGCGCGCAGCGCGGGGTGGAGGCGCAGCGTCAGCTGGAAGTGGCCGAGGTGGTTGGCCGCGAACTGCGCCTCGTAGCCGCGCGCGTCGTGGACGATCCCGGCCGAGCCCGGGAAGCCCGCGTTGTTGATCAGGATGTGGAGCGGCCGGCCGGAGTCGAGGTAGCCGTCGGCGAAGGCGTCGATCGACGCCGGGTCGAGCAGGTCCAGCCGGCGGACCTCGACGTCGCCGATCCCGGCGACCGCCCGCTCGGCACGGCCGGTGTCGCGGGAGCCGACGGTGACGGAGGCGCCGGCCCCGGCCAGCGCGCGGGTGGCCACGAGGCCGAGCCCGGAGTGGCCGCCGGTGACGATCACGTTCCTGCCGGTGAGGTCGATGCCCGCGATGACGTCGTCGGCGGTCGAGGAGGGGGTGAACCCGGAGCCGAGGGGGTGCTGGTCGTGCGTGGCGAGTCGTGTCATGCCTCCAGAGTGCTGCGCGGCCCGCGGATGATGAATAATTGCCGATCCGTGTTTTCTTCGCGAGAGTACGGGGATGGACAGGGACCAGCTCTCCGAGGTGTTCGACCTCGTCGAGGTACGCGGTGTGCTCTCCGGTGGGTTCTCGGCCCGCGGCCCGTGGGTCTCGCGCGGGGCGCTCGGGACGCCGCTGAAGTTCTTCGCCGTGGTGAGCGGCCGCGCCCGGCTGCGCACGGACGGCATCGGGTCGCCGGTGGAGCTCGCGCCGGGTGACGTCGCCCTGCTGAACCACCGCTCGTGGCTGGAGCTCGAAGGCGGCACCGGCGACGGGCCGCGCCGCGAGATCCTGCCCGAGGAGAACGCCCCCTCGACCGATCTCCTCGGTGTCGACGTCGACACCGAGGACGTGGTGGTCGGCGGCCGGGTCGACCTCAACCCGACCGGCCGGGCACTGCTGGAGCACGCGCTCCCGCCGGTCGGGCACGTCCGGGCGGCGGCGGCGGGCTCGGACGGTCTGCGCGCCACCGTCCACCGGCTGTTCGACGAGGTGCGCACACGCCGGATCGGCGCGGAGTTCGCGATCCGCCAGCACGTGCAGCTCCTGGTGCTGGAGATGGTGCGCGCCTACGCCCACCAGGCCGAACTGCCGCCCGGCTGGCTGCGGCTGCTGACCGACGAGCGCCTGCGCCCGGCGATCGGGCTCATGCACGCGGAGCCGGGGAGGCCCTGGGGCCTGGAGGAGCTGGCCCGCGCCGCGGCGATGTCGCGCACCTCCTTCGCCGAGCGCTTCCGGACCGTGGCCGGCGTCCCGCCCCTGGCGTACCTCGGCCGCTGGCGGATGCTGCTCGCGCAGCAGGCCCTGCGCGACGGGGACGTCCGCGTCGGCGCCCTCGCCGCGGAACTGGGCTACACCTCCGAAAGCGCGTTCAGCACCGCGTTCAAACGCGAGGTCGGGGTGTCGCCCCTGCGGTACCGGCAGCGCGTACGTACGCAAGGGCTCGGGGCCGTGGCCCAGCGCGCCGGCGCGTAGGAGGACCTCGCACCGCCCCGGAAACGGCCTGCCCCGCACGACGGACGGCCGCGCCCCGGCGCCGGCGGACCGCCGTGCGCCGGGGCCGGGGCCGCGCCGGCCGGTCCGCCGGTCCGCCGGTCCGGCGCCCGGCCGTCAGTCCAGCCGGATGACGCCCGCCTGGATCGGGGCGTCCTCGGCGTAGGGAGCGCCGGTCACCACGAAGACGAGGCCCGGCCGGCCCCACGGCCCCGGGCCGGACAGGGGGATGGTGAACCGGCTGTAGCCCCTGGGCATCGCGGACGACACCCGCGTCCACGCGGCGGGATCGCCGAGGGCCCGGTTGACGAAGAAGTCCGCGTCGCTGTTGGCGCTGAGGACGATGGTGCCCATCGGGCCGCCGGAGTCCGACCACGCCACGGTCGGGGCGGCCGACGGGGCGTACCCGTCCTGGTCGAGGAGTTCCAGCGCCGGGGCCGGGCCGAACGCCTCCGGGTCGCGGGCGAGCTTGTAGCGCACCGGGTAGTACGTGTCCGAGACCCCGTACTCGTACGTCATGATCCACAGGCTGTCGTGCACCTGGGCGACGGTGATCATGCCCGGCCGCCGGCTGTACTCCTCGCCCACCGCGTCGTCGACGACCGGACCCCAGTGCCGCAGGTCCCTGCTGGTCTGGTGCGCCAGCTTCTGCCCGTAGGCCGGGTCCCGCTGGTCGGAGTAGTAGCAGACGAGCCGGTCACGGTGCAGCAGCAGGAACGGCTCCCACACCGGCGTGTTGCCGTTCTCCGGGTTGGGCGGGCCGCCCACGGCCACCGTGCTCAGGAGCGTCCAGGTCAGGCCGCGGTCGACGCTCGCGTACAGCACGATCCGCGTGCTCGTGGAGTCCAGGGAGTTGGCCGCGCACAGCACCGCGCCCTTCGGCAGGCCGGCGAAGGCGCGCGGCAGCTCGTACAGGAACGGCTGCAGCCAGATCTTCCCCGGGTCGCCGCCGGCGGGGACGCTGCTCCACGGACGCCACGTACGGCCGCCGTCGTCGCTGCGGAAGATCTGGAACCCACCGGGCGAGCTGAACTGCTGGAAGGTCGCCAGCAGGGTCTGCGATCCCCCCGGCCGGTCCGCGCCGAGCCGTACGGCCCGGGCGTACGACGCGCCTGACCCCGGGTCGGTCACCGTGACGGGCCCGAACGTGTCCTTCGCCGGCGGCCTGCCGGGCCCCGCCGGGGCCGCTGCCGCCGACGCCGTGTTCCCCAGCGAGAGCGCCGCCACCGCGGCACCGCCCGTGCCGAGCAACGCCCTGCGTGTCAGACGGGCCGCCTGCCCGGTCCCGCCGTCCGCCTGCCGTCCATCGGTGGATGCGATCCACCGCGAATCACGACCATTACGCATGGTTCACCTTCGCTCGAGTTAGATCGGCGGGCGGGACGTTACGCGCAACGTTGATGCGGGGTCAACGGTCCTGCACGCCGAACGCGCTCCTTCTGGCGAAATTTGAAAAAACGAGCATGCATGAAGGCGTCAGAATCTTTTGTTGCGCTGATCTTTGCGATGATCTCCGGCCCGCGCGGCACCTCCGCGGCGTGCCCTGGGCGGCCTTCCGGCCGGCACGCGCTGAACTACCCTTCTCCCCGTGAACCAGCCCGCAGGTGTGCCGTCTCCGCCGTCGCCGCTCGGCGTGCGCGACCTCAACCGGCTGCGGGTGATCGAGTCGATCTACCTCCATCCGGGCTGCAGCCGGACCGACATCACCCGGCGCACCGGTCTTTCGCGCGGCACCGTGTCGAGCGTCGCCGAGGAACTCGAGCGCGCCGAACTGATCCGCGAGCACGAGGCCCCCGGCGAGGAGCAGCGCCACCGCGGCACCGGACGGCGGCCCACGCTCCTCTCGCTCGTGCCGGGCGCGGCGTTCGCGATCGGCATCGACATCGGCCGCGAGCACGTCCGCGTGATCATCTGCGACCTCGCCGGCGAGCCCGTCGCCGAGCACTGGTCCCCCGCACAGGTCGACGAGGCGCCGTCCGCGACGCTCGACCTCGCCCACGACCTGGTGCAGCGGGCGCTGCGGGACGCGGCGGTCACACCGGACCGGGTGCTCGGCGCCGGCGTCGGGCTGGCCGCGCCGATCGATCCGGGTACCGGTGAGGTCGGGACGGACGGCATCCTCCCGGGCTGGCAGGGAGTCGTCCCGGCGGCCGAGATGCGCCGACGGCTCGGCGTCTCGGTACAGCTGGCCAACGACGCCGACGCCGGGGCTCTCGGCGAGAACGTCTTCGGCGCCGGTCAGGGCATCGACGACATGATCTACGTCCGGCTCTCGGCCGGCGTCGGCGCGGGGCTCATCCTCGCCGGCCGGCCCTACCGCGGCGCCCGCGGCACCGCCGGGGAGATCGGCCACGTCTGCGTCAGACCCGACGGTGTGATCTGCCCGTGCGGCAACCGGGGGTGCCTGGAGACGGTCGCGAGTCCCGTGTCGGTGGCGCGGCAGCTGGAGCACGTCATCGACCGGCCGGCCGCCGACCGGTTGCCCGCCCTGCTCGCAGCGGGCGACCGGCGGGTACGGCGGGCGGTCGCCGACGCCGGTGAGGCCGTCGGGTTCGCCCTGTCCGCGGTCGTGAACGTCCTCAATCCCGAACTGGTCGTCGTCGGCGGTGAGCTGGCCGCGGCGGGCGAGGTGCTGCTCGAGCCGATCCGCGCCACCATCCACCGGCACAGCCTGACCGGTGCCGCCACCGCGGCGAAGGTCATCACCGGTGTGCTCGGCGACCGCGCGGAGGTCCTCGGCGCCGCGGCGCTGATCCTGGCCCGGTCACCCGCCGCGCTCGCCGAGCGCATGCGCACGTCCGCGTAGCGCAGCCCGCCCGCGCCCCCACGGGCGGGCCACCGGCGTCGGGCGCTCGTCCGCACCCGCGGCGCGACCGGCCGGGACGCGTCCCGGCCCCCGGCTACGGGCGGGACGCGCCGGTGGGGCCGGTGGCGGCCCAGGCAGCGTCGATCATGCCGAAGATCTCGTCCAGCGCGGCGTCCGGGTCGGGCGCCTCGCGCGCCAGCGCGTAGGCGTCGATCACGAACCTCGCGACGGTCCGGCTCGCCGTCGCGGTCCGTGACAGCGCGGGATCGGCGGCGATGGCCGCCGCCAGCGACTCCGCGTGGCGCAGCCTCATCGACTCCTCGTACTCCCGCAGGGCGGGGGTCTCGTGGATCATCCGCCAGGTGGGCGTGGCGGCCTCCCCCGTGCAGTGGCGGACGAGGGACCGGATCTCGCGGTGCAGTGCGGGGACGAGCGGCTCGTGCGGCTCCCGGTCGGTGACCGCCCTCGTGAGGCGCTGCTCGAAGTCGTCGTCCCGCTCGAACACCAGCGCCTCCTTGGAGGCGAAGTGCGAGAAGAGCGTGGTGACGGCCACGTCGGCCTCGGCGGCCACTTCACGGATCCCCACCGCCTCGTACCCGCGCTCCAGGAAGAGCCGGAGAGCGGCATCGGCGATCTTCTGGCGGGTCGCGGCCTTCTTGCGCTCACGGCGGGTGGGCGGCGGCACGGTCATGCACTGACCCTAGCAGATACGTATCCGTAGCGACTACGAAAAGCTAACCGTTAGTGTTACGGTCGCCGCATGAAGAAAGTGAGCTTCGCCGAATTCGGCGGCCCGGACGTCCTGCACCTCGTGGAGGCCGAGGAGCCCCGTCCCGGCCCCGGCCGCATACGCATCGCCGTCCGGGCAGCGGGCGTGAACCCGGTCGACTGGCGGATCCGTGAGGGCCAGAAACTGGGCGCCCACCCCGTGGAGCTGCCCTCCGGGGTCGGGCAGGACGCCGCCGGGGTGGTGGACCAGGTCGGCGAGGGCGTCGAAGGGGTCGAGGCCGGGGACCACGTCTTCGGCGAAGGCTCCAGCACCTACGCCGAGTTCGCCGTGCTGTCGGCGTGGGCCCGCATGCCCGGAGGCGTGACCTTCCAGGAGGCGGCCGGGTACCCCTCCGTGGTGGAGACCGCGCTGCGCGTCCTGCGCGAGGTGGGCGTGCGGCCCGGGCAGACGCTGCTCGTCAGCGGCGCGTCCGGAGGAGTCGGCTCGGCGGTGCTGCAGATCGCCCGCGAGCGCGGCATCACGGTGATCGGCACGGCGGGTGGCGCCAACCAGGACTACCTGCGCAGCCTGGGCGCCCTCGCCACGACCTACGGCGAGGGCTGGGCCGGGCGGGTGCGGCGACTCGGCCGTGTGGACGCGGCCCTGGACGTGGCCGGCTCGGGCGTGATCCGCGAGCTCGTCGAGCTGACGGGGGACCCGCGCAAGGTCGTCTCCATCGCCGATCTCGGTGCGCCGCGGTTCGGTGTCCGTTTCTCCGGCGTGGCCGGGAGCATGCCGGAAGCACTCGCCACCGCGGCCGACCTCGTCTCGCGGGGAAAGCTCCGCATCCCGGTCGAGAAGGAGTACACGCTCGCCGAGGCCGCGGCGGCGCACGCCGACAGCCGGGCGGGCCACACACGCGGGCGCCGCGTCATCGTCGTGCGAGGCCCGGCCTCGGATGCGGGCGCGGACACCGCCGCCCGTTGACCCTGCCGGCTTCCGGGCCGGGGATCCCCCCGGCCCGCACGACCGCAGGACGGAGGGAGGGCCGCCCCGCCGGGTGGGCGGGGCGGCGGGGGTGCGTGCCGACGCGTGCCGGCAGCCCGCTGCCGGGCCGGGGCACGGCGGTGCGGCCGGCCGCGCCGCGCGTCACCCTCCAGCCGTCGCCGGAGGCCGCGCGGGCCCTTCCCCGGCCTCGGGATCGTCGCCGGGATAGGGGTAGAAGGCGGTGCCGAGCTTCGGCAGCCAGCCCACCGTCGCCACCGGCGACGCGCCGTCCCCCGGGTGCTGCGGCAGGAGACCGGCGTTGACCACCGGCCCCCAGCCCACCGTCAGGAAGCTCATCGCAGCGCCTCCTCGGCCACCAGCGGGTCGTTCGACAGCTCCGGGGGCGTGGACGGCTCGACCGAACGCAGCATGCGCGGCGCCACCTCGGGCGGGCCGGCCACCGGGTCCGGCGGCGCGGCGTTGTGGTACTGCGGGAAGTGCTCCTGGTAGTCGATCGCGGCCTGCACGATCTCCGGCTCGCTGAACCGCGGGCCCCAGAACTGCGCGGCGATCGGCAGTCCGGCGGTGCTGTCGTAGCCGACCGGGAAGGAGACCATCGGCCAGGCGAGGGCGTTGGGCAGCTGGTAATAGGCCCGGTAGACCGGGAAGCCGCCGCCGGCCCGCAGGCCGATCCGGGCACCGAGCGAGAACACCAGCATGAAGTCCACGCCCGCCTCGTCCAGCGCCGCCTGGTAGTTGGCCTGGAGCCGGCGGCGCCGCTTCTCGCCCTCGACGCGCACCGACGCCGGGATCATCCCGCCGAGGCGGGTGGCCGACTCGAAGGACGGCGACGTCTCGCCGGGAGCCCTGCGTCCGTACTGCGCGAGCAGCGCGGCGGCCTGGTCGGCCGGGCGTGTGGCGGCGAAGTCCCTGACCGCGTCCCAGTAGCGGATCTCGTAGCGGTTGGGGCTGAGCACGGCCGAGGACGGGGAGACGTTGGTGCCGTCGACGGTCGCCAGCACGTCGCTGCTGGCGAAGTACGGGTCGCCGGCCGGGTCGGTCACGTCCAGGCCGGGGAATTCCTCGACCGTGGCGCCCAGCGACGTCAGCTGCTGCCTGAGCCGGTTGAAGGCGGCCAGGTGGTCGGCGTCGTAGGTGTCCTGCGGCGGGGTGCCCACCTGGATCCCGCTGCTGGTGCGCATCCAGTCGGTCTGCGGGATGCCGATCGTGACGCCGGCCAGCGGGCGGCGGCCCTTGCGGGCGGTCAGCGGCATCGCGGGGAAGGGCTCGGGCGCCGACAGCGTCAGCGGGTCGTTCGCCGGGTCGGGGCCGAGGACGACCGACAGCACGAGCGAGGCGTCGCGCACCGAGCGGCAGATGGGGCCGAGAACGTCGTAGCCGGGAGAGAGCGGCATCAGGCCGGCGACCGAACTGGTGCCCAGCGACGGCTTGATGCCGCTCGCGCCGTTGGCCGCCGACGGCATCACGATGGAGCCGCCGGTCTCCTCGCCGATGCACGCGGCCGCGAGCCGGGCGACCGCCGCGACGCCCGAGCCCTGGCTCGAACCGCCGGGCACGTAGTCCTTGTTCCACGCGTTGCCGGCGAACGTGCCGGTGATGGACCCGGAGAAGGCCGAGCAGACGGTGTGGCCGAGGATCACGGCGCCCGCCTCACGCAGCCGGTGCACCACGGTGGCGTCCCGCAGCGCGGTGTTGCCGTCGAAGGCGTGGCTGCCGTCCTTGGCGTCGAGGCCCTTGACGGCCACGGAGTCCTTGACGCCGAACGGTATGCCCAGCAGCGGCGGCAGTTCCTCGCGGGTGTGCCGGGCACGGGCGAACCGCGCGTCGGCGGCGGCCGCGGCGGCGAGCGCGCCGGCCCGGTCGATCCGGACGAAGGCGTTGTAGAGGCCGTTGTCGCCGTAGGTCTCGAAGGGACCGTTGAAACGGTCGATACGGTCCAGGTACGCCTTGGTCACCTGGGTGGCGGTGACCTTGCCGGCCCGCAGCAGCGAGGCGAGTTCGACCACTTCGTAGTCGACGAGCCGGGGGCGCTTCGTGATGCCGGAGACGGGCGGGAGGGCGGCGACGAGCCGGGCGGCCGGCGACGGGGCGCCGGTGGTGCCGGGGGCCGCCGAGGCCGGGGTGGCGGCGGCCGCGGAGACCGCGACGGCACCCGTCACGGCGGCGGCCCCGCCGAGTACGGCGCGCCGGCTCATACCGCCCGCGGGGGCGGACACGGCGACGGAGGAATCCGTGGTGCGCGGGTTCCGGGTGGGCGTGGAACGTTCTGCCGTCATGTACAGCTTTCCTGTCCTCTGCGGTGGAGAAAGAAAGGACCGGCGCGAATTTCTCGCGTCTCACGGGAAGACTCTAGGTTCACGGACACCGCACGCGGAACCCGTTTGACCTGGTGTTTCGTGCACCGTGAATGCAGTTGCGCGGTTTATTTCCCGCACGTCTCGGGAGCGTGAATACCAGCTCCGCCGGAAACGTACGGGAACCGGGCGCAAACGGCCGCAGGGATGCCGCTGATCAGCTGACCGGCCACCGGTCGAGAGGTTGGTGAAACCGAAATTAAACCTGACGGTTCGACGGCTGTCGCGTATCGGGAGGCATGGCAGTGGCCGCTGTGACGCGTGTTCTGGAGGAGGCCGCCCCGGAGCCGCGGCAGGACGGGGCCGCCCCGGGTGAACGCGGCTCCGCGCCCGGGCGGCCCCTCCGGGGCCGGTCCGCCCGTGCCACGGGTGAGGCCCGCGACCCCTTTCGGGATCGCGGGCCTCGTCGTCCCGCCGCCGGGCACGGCCGCCCTCTGTCCGGGGCGGGGCTGCCGGTGGGCCGGGTTCAGCCGGCCGCGCAGGTGAGCACGGGGACGGCGTTGGCTCCTGTGTAGCCGGCCTGGAAGCCGAAGGAGGCGCTGCCGCCGGCGGGCAGGGAGCCGTTCCAGCCCATGTTCGACGCGCGCACCGAGGCGCCCGTCTGGGTGGTCGCCGCGTTCCAGGAGTTGGTCAGCTTCTGGTTGCCCGCGTACGTCCAGGTGACCTTCCAGCCGGTGAGCGCCCTGGCTCCCGCCGTGACGGTGATGTCGGCGGTGAAGCCGCTGCCCCAGTCGCTGGTGGTGCGGTACGTCGCGGTGCAGGCACCGGCACCGCCGCCGGCCGTGGTGGTGACGGTGACGGCCGCGGAGGCAGCGGAGACGTTGCCGGCCGCGTCCCTCGCCCTGACGGTGTAGGTGTAGGCGGTGCCGGCGGTCAGGCCGGTGTCGGTGTAGGAGGGAGTGGCCGAGGAGCCGGTCTTCGTCCCGTCGCGGTAGACGTCGTAACCGGTGACGCCGACGTCGTCGGTGGCGGCCTTCCAGGTCAGGGCGACGCTGTCGGCGCCCGGTGTGCCGGTCAGACCGGCCGGCGCGCTCGGCGCCGTCGTGTCGCCTCCCGTACCGCCGGTGTGCTTGAAGTCGCCGAGCTCGTCCAGGGTGACGACGTACGGGTCGCCGTAGACGCGCTTGAGGAAGTCGAGCGAGTTGGCGGCCGTGTCCTGCTCCGAGCCGGCCCAGGTGACGAAGTACGACCAGTCGGCCCGGTAGGCGCGCAGCAGGTCGGGGTCGGGGACGGTGCCGACCTCGGACAGGGCGGCGACCTTGGTGTCGCCGGTGAGGGACAGCTCCTTGTCGTAGGTCAGCGCGACCGGCCCGTGGTCGCCGGCCGTGGGGTAGGAGTCGGCGGTGACCATGTCGACCACGTCGTCACCGGGGTACCAGGCGGGGTCGACCGAATTCCACTCCCAGATCAGGTTGTGGATGCCGTCGACGTCGGTGAGCCGCTCGTGCATCAGCCGGTAGAGCGCCTTGGCCGGTTCGGGCCCCTTGGCGCCCCACCAGAACCAGCCGCCCTCGGCTTCGTGCAGCGGCCGCCAGAGCACCGGCACCCCGGCGTCCTGGAGGCGCCTGAGCTGCACGGCGATGGCATCGATGTCGCGCAGCAGCAGCTTGTAGTCGGCGGAGGACGGGTCCGCCAGCGCCGCGGCCACGTCGAAGGTGGTGGAGTCGGTGTAGAAGCCGCGCCACCACTCCTTGCCGGGCTGGTCGATCAGGTCGGTGGGGGCGTTCCAGTGCCAGACGAAGGCGGTGATGCCGCCGCGTTTGTCCCACGCGAGGGCGTTGTCGGTGTCCGTTCCCACCGTGCCGCGCTCGACCCGGCTGGGGGAGTAGTCCATCATGTCCAGGCCCTCGATCGCCGGGGCCTTGCCGACGTTGGTCTCCACCCACTGCTCGTGCGCGGCGTCCTGCTGGCCGCTGAGGATGTCCTTGCCGTAGTTCGCCGTCAGGTACGTCATCAGCGACCTGGCTTCCGGGGTGGCCCGCGGGTCCGTCAGGTCGCCGGTGACCGCGTGCGGGGGCCGGGGCGGTGCCGGGGTGAGGGAGATCGAGTCGATCAGGTACCAGCCCCAGTCGTTGCTGACGGTCACGGTGTTGGTGCCGGCCTTCAGCAGCACGTTCCCGGCGGCGGCGTCCTTCCAGGTGGTGGTGGCCGGGAGCGAGACCTCGCCGACACCGCTGCCGTTGACCAGCAGGTTCGCCTTCTTGTCGCCGTAGGGGCCGTTGTAGTGGAGGGACAGGCTGTACAGGCCGCCGGGGCTGTCGGGAACGGTGACCGTCAGGCTGTCGCCCGACTGGTCGAAGCCTTCGACGTAGCCGGCGCCCTGGTAGCCGGAGACGGACGTGCCGACGGTCACGCCGTTCAGCGTGCCGTCCTCCGCCTGGTACACCTGGGCCGCCGGGGCGTCGGCGGCTTGCGCGCCGCCCGGGGCGAGTGCCACGGCCGCCGGTACGGCGAGCAGCCCGGCGACCGCCAGCCGCAGGAGTCTGCGGCGACGCGAAACGTGGGGGGACAAGAGATCTCCTCGTGTGGTGGGGGGAGGGAGGGAGAACACGGTGGGAGCGCTCCCATAGAGCCAGAGGAAAAGGGTCCCGTCAATGGGCCGGTCGCAGGTTTCGGCGGTCGCTCCCGGACCGCCTCACGTCACCTGCGCCGGACCGGAGGAGAGCCCTCGAAAGGCGGCTGACCGGGCGGATCCGCCCGGTACGGGCCGTCCGCGCCGAACGGTTCCCGCCCGTGGACGGGCAGCCGCCGCGCCCCGCTCCCCCGCCGTCCGGAGGCCGGGCCCGTGTTGGAACGTCGCAACTCCCCGGCACGGGATGCGGCGTCGCGACGGCGCGGGCGGGGGCACCATACTGTGGCCGTGGCCAGGAACGGGACGGGCGGGATCGGCGGTCCGGACGGTCCCCGTGGAACGATCCGGGCAGTGGCCCGGCAGGCGGGCGTGTCGGTCTCGACCGTCAGCAACGTGCTCAACAACCCCGCTGTCGTCGCCGCCGAGACCCGCGGCAAGGTCGAGGCGGCCATGGCCGCGACCGGCTACGTGCGCAACGCGCAGGCCCGGCAGCTGCGGGGCGTGCCGAGCGCGATCGTCGGGGTGGTCATCCTCGACCTGGCCAACCCCTTCTACGGCGAGCTCGCCAGGGGTGTCGAGGACGCACTCGACCACTCGGGCTGCCGGCTGCTGATGGCCAGCACCGACGCGTCACCCGACAAGGAGCGGCGCCAGCTGCGCACCATGGAGGAACAGGGGGTACGCGGCGTCCTGCTCACCCCGGTGGCCACGACGGGCGGGCGGCTGCGCGAGATGGCCCGGCACGGAACGCGGGTGGTTCTCGTCGACCACCCGGGCGGGCCGGGAATGTGCTCGGTGGCCACGGACAACGTGACGGGGGCCAGGCTGGCCGTGGATCACCTGCTGGCCCTGGGGCACCGGCGGATCGCGTTCCTCAAGGGGTCGTCGAAGGTCCGGGCCGTCGGCGACCGCCGGCTCGGCGTCGTCCAGTCCCTGACCGCGGCGGGGCTCGACCCGGCCGAGGCCCTGCTCGAAGTGCGGCTGCCCGCGTCCGGCGGCGCGGACGCCGCGGACGCGGCCGTGGGGACCGTACTCGGCCACCGCGACCCGCCGACGGCCGTCTTCTGCCTCAACGACATCGCCGCCCTGGGGGCCGTCCGCGGCCTGCGCCGCCGGGGCGTCCGGGTGCCGGCGGACATGTCCGTGGTCGGTTACGACGACGTGCACTTCGCCGATCTGCTCGATCCGGGGCTGACCACCGTGCACCAGCCCTCCTACGACCTCGGCAGGGCGGCGGCCGGCCTGCTGCTCGACGAGTCCCGCGCTTCCCACGTCCACCGGCAGGTCGTCTTCCGGCCCTCGCTGGTCGTACGGGGGTCGACCGCACCCCCGCCCGGGCGGGGGTGAGCAGGACCCCCTGCGCCGTGGAGCCCGCGCGCGCCGGCACCGCTCCCGGGCCCCGGCCCGGTCGCCACGGCCTGCGGTGTCATCGGGGTGTGCGGAGGGCCAGGAGGGCGATGTCGTCGTGGCCGGGCGGGTGGACGCGGTCCAGGAGCTGGTCGGGGAGGGAGCTCAGGGGGCGGCGGGCGAGCGCGGCGGCGTGCTGGCGCAGGCGGTTGAGCCCCTCGTCCAGGGTCTGGCCGGGGGCTTCGATCAGTCCGTCGGTGTAGAGCAGGAGGGTGGATTCCGGCGGCAGGACGATGGTGGCGTCGGGGCGGGAGGTGTGCTGCAGGCCGGTGCCCAGCAGGAGGCCGTGGCCGGCGGTGAGGTAGTCGGCCATCCCGTCACGGGTGATCAGCAGGGGCGGGGGGTGGCCGGCGTTGGTCCAGGTCAGCTGCCAGGCGCCGACGGCGGTCCGGGTCAGGCGGGCGAAGACCAGGGTGGCCGTTTCGACGTCGGTGAGCGGGTGGATCGCCTCGTCGAGCCGTTCCACGATCCGGCTGGGCTCGCGTTCCTGCTCCGACCAGGCGTAGGCGCGCAGGACGTTGCGCAGTTGGGCCATGCCCGCGGCAGCCTGCAGATCGTGGCCGACCACGTCACCGACGGCCAGGGCGATGGCGCCGTCGGGCAGGGTGAAGGCGTCGTACCAGTCGCCGCCGACCTGTGAGGCGTCGGGTGCGGGCAGGTAGCGCACGGCCGTCTGCAGACCCGGCACACGCGGCATCTGGGGCAGCAGGTGGTTCTGCATCGTCTCCGCCACCGCACGCTGGCGCTGGTAGAGACGGGCGTTGTCCAGGGCGAGGGCGGCGCGGCGGGCGATGTCCTCGAACAGCGGCAGGTCCTGGACGGTGAAGTCGCCCGGCGTACCGGCCCGGCCCAGCGTGAGGGCGCCCAGCACGTCGCGGGCACCGCGCAGCGGCACGATGGCCGCGGAGTGGATGCCGGTGGCCTCGAAGAGCCGCCGCTGCTCCACGGCGATACCCGAGTCCGGGGCCTGCCGGTAGGTCTGCGGGCCCGCCAGGGTGGAGGCGACACCGCGCAGCGCCCGCGACAGCGGCATCGGGGACTCCTCCGGGACCGGCGGCATCGGGCCCTCCAGCTCCTCCTCGTGCAGCAGGGCGCCGTCGGCGGCCTGCACCACCGCGGTGCGCCACACCTCGTCGCGGTCGATGATCAGATCGACCACCACCCAGTCCGCCAGCCGGGGCAGCACCAGCTCCACCAGCCGCCGCACCGCCTCCCCCACATCGAGGGTGGACGTCAGCCGGCTCGTGGTCTCGGCCAGCAGCGCCAGCCGCTCGACCTCCGACAGCGGCAACGCCGGCCCGTCCGGGGCCTGCCCCCCGGACCCGTCGCTCCCACAGGCCCCGTCGCGCCCGGAAGGGTAGAAGACCACCAGCGTGCCCGCCTGCGGCTCCCCGATGTCGTACGGAGTGATCACCCACGCCACCGGCAGCACCGAACCGTCCGCGAGCGCGAAGTGCTCCTGCTCGCCCTGGCCCGGTCGCCCGTCGTGGAACGCCTGCCGCATCCGGCACTGCGACGCCTGCAACCGCTCCCCCCGCGGTCCGCGGTGCAGCAGATCGTGCGCGTCGTGCCCCAGCAGGTCCTGTGCCGTCCCGCCCAGCAGGCGCTGCGCGGAAGTGTTCACCGCGACGATGCAGCCTGCCTGGTCCACCGCGTACGCACCGGTCCCGATCGCCTCCAGTCCCTCGGCGATCCGGTCGTGCGACACACTCCCGGCCCGCCCGTCACGCTCCCTGGGCTCCCACTCCGTCACCTGCCACACCTCCTCCGGCCGAACCTCCACCCTCCACTGTCTCCCGGCGCCCGGCACCCGGCACGCCGCCGCCGTGACCCGCGTGCCCGCACGTCCCGGCGCGGGGCACGCTCGGCCGCACCGCCGCCGGACACGTCGCTCGCCCTCCAGCCGTCCGTCAGGCGAAGCGGGACAGGCCCGCGGCGACGGCGCGGCCGGCGCGGCGGGGAAGCTTCCGCGCGGCCTCCGCCATGTCCGCGGCCTGCACCGCGTGGAGGAGGCCGTAGCCGAAGGTGTCCGTCCCTGTGCCGTGTGCCTCGCCGGCCAGGGAGACCAGGGCGCCGCGGGCGACGGCGGCGTCCTGGTGGTCCCCGAGCACCTGCTGGAGCTCCTTGGTGCGTTTGCGCAGCCGCCGGGCCCGCTTGCCGCCGTAGGGCAGCGCGACCTCCGCGGTGTGCCGCGCCCGGCGGGCGGCCTTCCGCACCTGGTGCAGGGCCACTTCGCGCTCCCGCCCGTCACCGGCCCGCTCCGCCGCGGCCAGGCGGCGGGTGAGACGCCGGCGGTCGGCCTCGGCCGCCTTGCGCAGCTGCTTCCCGGCGGGCCGCCGCGCCCTGCGGCGCAGCGGAGGATCGGCGAGCAGGCCGTCGAGGTCGTCGAGCAGGGCGAAATAGCGGGGCGAGCCGAGAGCCGCGACGGCCCTCCCCCACGCCGCGGCGTGCCTGGCACCCTCCTGCTCCCGCAGCCGGCCGGCCAGCCCGCGGATGGCGGCGCGTACGGCCGGGTCCGGGTCCAGCCGCCTCAGCCGGGCCGCCTGCGCGGGAAGCCGCCGGGCCAGCACCTCGTGGTCACGGGCGTCCGCCAGCACCCCGGTCAGCCAGTGCAGCTCGCGGGCGACGCGGTCGGTGCGCGAGCGGTCCAGCACGCGCCGATGGGCGCGCAGCACGCTGCGTAGGCGGCGGGCCGCGGACCGCATCTGGTGCAGGGCGTCGGGGGCGTCGGTACGCGTTCCCGCGTCGGACCGCAGGAGGGCGTCGACCTGGGAGCCGAGCCGGTTCATGACCGCCTCCCCCACCGAGCCCGCCCGGATGCGCCGGGCCGCGCGGCCGGGACCGGGACGTGCAGCCGCCAGCTCGTCGGCCAGCGCGCGGTCAAGCTTGCGGGGAGTGGCCGCGGGATGCCAGCCGGCGGCGCCGAGGCGCTCGGCGGCGGCGTCCAGCAGGCCGGGGGCTCCGTCGGCGAGCTCGACCTCGATCTCCGACCACTGCGTGATGCGGGTGACGCCGCCCTTGCCGCCCTTGCCGCCGTCCTTGCCGCCGGCCGTCGGCTCGCCCCGCCCACGGTCCGGCGCGGGGGTGAGTGTCTGCGCGGCCACCGTGTCCTGCGCGACCTCGGCCAGGCAGCGCTCGCGCTTGTCCAGCAGCAGGTGCCGCCGCCGGTGGGTGCGCAGGTGCGCGACGGGCACCAGCGCCCGGCCGCGGGCGTAGGCCGCGGTCCGGTTGAGCAGTTCGCCGGGCACCGCCCGGCCCTTGCCCGCCTTCAGCGGCGCGTGCACCTCGACGCGCGCGGGGCCGCCGGTCGGGAGCTTCAGGTGCCAGCCCGCGTCGTGTCCGCCGCTGCGGCGGCGCAGGGTGATGCCGCGGGTGAGCAGACGCAGGTCCGGGGTGTCGTAGTAGATGGCGTCGAGTTCCTCCGGCGGCTCCTCCCGCACCCGGTCGACCACGGCGAGCAGCCGCAGTTCCTGCGGGTCGAAGAGCCCGGTTCCCTCGAACGTGGCTTCTCGTTCGCTTCGGGCAGCAGACATGGGAATCGCCTGCCCAGCGCGGTGGGGGGCAATCCCCGTGGAGGGCCCGCCGGGCCCGCGGCGGTGCCCGGTGACCGGGGCGGCGGACGCCCGCCGGGCAGGCCGCCGCCCCGCCCACGCCCGCTCGCCCCGCCGGGTGCGGCCACCGGGCGTCCGCCCCGCCCGCGCCCGCTCGCCCCGCCGGGTGCGGCCACCGGGCGTCCGCGCCGTCCCCCTGTCGCGGCCGGTCCTCCGGCAGCGGTGCGGGACGCGTCCCGGCAGATCTCCGTGCACCGGTTCCCCGCACCTCGCCGCAGCGGGCCCCCGGCCGCCCGCCCGGCGGCCTCCCCCCGTGGGCAGGAGGCGGCCGGTCCGCGCAGCCGGGGTGCGGTCGCGGTGGAGTGCCCGGGACGGGGCGGGGCGGGGCGGGTGGCCGGGGCCCGCGGCGGCAGCGGTCCGGGGCGGAGCCGCCTCATCGCCGTCCCCTCGCGCGGGACTTGTCCCGAACGGGGCCACACCGCCGTGGACCAGCGGCAGTTGGGCACCGGCGCGCGGTTCGCGGCCGTATCGCCGACGACGCATATGTGTCGTCCGGAGCTGAAGGGGCAGCCGCCCTGAGGTACTGATCCAACGACAGGGAGGAGTTCGGACATGTCCACCGTCGAGGAATCGGTCGAGGTTCACGTCCCGGTCCGCACCGCGTACAACCAGTGGACGCAGTTCGAGGAGTTCCCGCAGTTCATGGACGGCGTCAAGCGCATCGAGCAGCGCACGCCCACCCTCACCCACTGGGTGACCGAGGTCAGCGGTGCCAAGCGGGAGTTCGACGCGGAGATCACCGAGCAGATACCCGACGAGCGGGTCGCCTGGACGACCGTCGCGGGCGAGGCCCGGCAGGCCGGTGTCGTCACCTTCCACCGGCTCGACGACACCCACACCAAGGTCATGCTGCAGCTCGAACACGACCCGCACGGCATCACCGACAAGGTCGGGGACAAGCTCGGCTTCGTCCGCCGGCAGGCCAAGGGCGACCTCGAACGGTTCAAGAAGTACATCGAGTCGCGGGGCCTGGAATCCGGGGCGTGGCGGGGACAGGTCTGAGACCGCCCGCCCGGCCACCCGGCCGAGGTGCCGCGGCCCGCTGAGGGCCGCGGCACCTCGGCCTGCCGCGTCCTCCCCCTCCGCAGCACATGCTCCGGTGGCTGCAGGAGCCCCGCGGCTCCCGGCACCGCACCCCCGGCCCCGCCGCTCCCGCTGTACGTCCGAGCCGTCACCCCACGCGGCTGACGCTCCGTCCGGCGGCGGCGGCGGAGCGGGCGAACAGCCGGGCGTCGGTGACGGCCGCACCCCCTGGGTCGTTGTTGAAGTACGTGTAGACGTCGGTTCCGTCATCGGGCCACGCCTCCCGTACGCGCTCGGCCCAGGAGCGCAGCGCCGTGCGGCCGTAGTGGGGCGCCGGCTCGGCGCGGCCGCCGTGCAGGCGCACGTATCCCCAGTCGGCGGTGCGCCACAGCGGCGTCACCGGGCGCGAGCCGCGGTCCGCCCAGCACAGGGCGCTGCCGTGGCGTTCCAGCACCGCCCGCAGTTCCCGCCCGGCCTGCCACCACGAGGGGTGCCGCAGTTCGACGGCGACCCGGACCGAGCGCGGGAAGCAGCGCAGGCAGGCGTCGAGCGCGTCCGGGTCGGCACGCAGGTTCGGCGGCAGCTGGACCAGGACGGGACCGAGCCGGTCGCCCAGGGCGGCGGCCCGTTCCATCAGCCGGTGCACCGGCTCCTCGGGCTCGCGCAGCCGTTTGATGTGCGTGAGGTAGCGGCTGGCCTTGACCGCCATGACGAACCCGTCCGGCGTGCGGCGCCGCCACGCGGCGAACGTGTCGGCGGTGGGCAGCCGGTAGAAGGCGTTGTTGTTCTCCACGGTGGCGAACCGGCCGGCGTACTCCTCCAGCCACAGCCGCTGCGGCACCTGTGGTGGGTAGAGCACGCCGCGCCAGTCCCGGTACTGCCACCCCGACGTTCCGACGAGCAGGGGCATGCGGCGATACGTGCCCGGTGGGCGCCGCCGCGTAACCGGACGGGCACCCGTCCGGCACAGCGGGCCTCCGCACAGCGGCCACGGCGCTCCCCCAGCGGCCCGCCGGCGATTCCGTTACCCGTGAACGGCATCGGCGGCCCGGGCACCCGCCGGGCGACGGCCTGCGAACTCCTCGACGGAGTCGACGCACACGGCCGGGCGGGAAGGCCGACGCGCCGCGTACCGGGCCGCGGCCGCATCGAAGGACAGGGCGCGCGGGCCGGCGGTCACCGCCTCCCCCGGCGAGGACGGGTTCGGCACCGAAGGCGGCCGGGACCGGCCGCCCGGCCGCCCGGCGCAGGCGTGCCGTGTCACCAGGGGATCAGGGCAAGGGCTTCCACCTGGACCATCAGTTCCGGCCGGTAGAGGGCGGACACCTGTACCGCGGTACTGGCCGGCGGATTCGCGGTGTCGACGTACGCGTCGCGGACGCGCCACACCTCCGGCAGGATGGCGATGTCGGTGACGTAGACGGTGAACCTGGAGACCTCGGCGAACGTCGCGCCACCTGCCGCCAGGCAGCGGCGCAGGTTCTCGAAGACCTGACGGGCCTGGGCGGCGGCGTCGCCCTTCCCGACCACGTTCCCGTCACCGTCCAGAGCGACCTGCCCGGAGACGGCGACCAGTTGGCCTTCGCCCACCACCACGTGGCTGTACCCGTCCCCCGGAGCCAGCCCGTCCGCCGGAACGTGCTCGAGCCACGGCTCATCCGACTCATCCGGCACAGGTGACCTCCTTGCGGACAGGTGACGAAGCGACGCTATACGACGTCAACTCCCGTCGGCCACTGCGTCTTTACGTCATCGGTCCGGCCTGGCCGGACGCGGGGGCGGCGTGCCGTCGCCCGCCGCGCCGCACCGTGCCGTCGGGGGCAGTCAGAGCTTGCGGTCGTCCTGCGGCTCGACGTAGGGCTCCTCGTCGGGCGGGTGACCCCCCTCGCGGGCCCGGGCACGCTCGGCCTCCGCGCTGAATTCCAGGCCCAGGAGCAGGGCGATGTTGGAGATCCACAGCCAGACGAGGAAGATGACGATCCCGGCGAAAGTGCCGTAGGTCTTGTTGTAGCTGGAGAAGTTGGCGACGTAGACGGCGAAGAGGGCGGACGCGGCGATCCAGATGGCGACGCTCAGCAGGCTGCCGCGGGTAACCCAGGCGAACTTGTGCCGGACGTTCGGCGCGGCCCAGTGCAGCACGGCGACGACCAGCGCGAACAGGAGCGCCATGACGGGCCACTTGGCGTAGTTCCACACCGTCACCGCCGTGTCGCCGACGCCGAGGACGCTGCCGGTTCTGCGGGCCAGGTTGCCGGTGAACACGATGCCCACCGAGATCGCCGCGAGCACGACGACCACGAAGACCGTGAGCGCGAGGCGGAGGGGCAGCGTCTTCCACGCAGGGCGCCCCTCGCCGATGTCGTACACCGTGTTGCCGGCCCGCATGAAGGCCGCCACGTATCCGGACGCCGACCACAGGGCCACCACGATGCCGATGACCAGCGGGATCAGGGCCTTGTTCCCTCCGGCCTGCGCCTGGGAGACGATGCCGGTCAGGGTGGAGCGGACGGCGCCGGGCGCCAGGCCGGCGATGTTGTCGGTCAGTGATGCGGCGGTGGACTTGCTCAGGAGCCCCACGATCGAGACGAGGGCGAGCAGCGCGGGGAAGATCGCCAGGATGGCGTAGTACGTGAGCGCCGCCGCCAGGTCGGACAGGTTGTCCGCCCTGTACTCCTTGACGGTGCGCTTCAGGATGTCCTTGTTCGCCCCGCCGGGCAGGTCCGACGGCCTCTCCGGCGCCCTCCCTCCCGTCTCGGGCCGACTCCCGGCCCCCTCCGCGGGGCTCGCTCCGGTGCGCTGCGGCTCATCTTCTTCCACGGCGGGATCCCAGGACAGGCGAAAGCCGGACGTTTCCACTCATTCCGCCATTATCGTCCCGTCAGCACGGCCACCGCGAGCACCGCCTCCCGACGACACGGCGGAACGACCACTCCAGCGGATCGCGGGCGGTCCAGGAATGTCCGCGTGACGTCACGACGCCCTCCGGCGCCACTGGTGCCGAACCGCACTCCTGCGTCCCCTGATGCTCCTGAGGTGAACTCCGGGTGGCGTCTTCGCGTACGGGAGCGGGTGGCGCCCGGGAGGCGCGGGCGAAAGCGCCGGGAGACGGCTCAACCACGTCATCCGCGGGCTGATTGTGTGGTTGGATGCGCGGGCCGCACCTGTGCGCCGCGGTCCTCCGTGTGAGAGGGCCGCCAGGGACGACGGGCGGCTCGGGGGAAGGCGATCGCGCGGGGAGCGCGCTCGCGGAACTTCTTGGGTGGGACTTCGGAGGGGGTTTCGTCGTGGGTGCTGACAGGCACAGCGGCAGACGCGGAAGAACGCGAAGGCGCGGGCTGGTGCTCGCGGTGACCGGTGCGCTGACGGCAGGTCTGATCGGGGCCGGAGTCTCGCAGGCGCAGGCCGACGAGACGACCGGGTCGGTGGACGCGTCACGGACCGGCTGGGACCAGGGGGAGGCGAACCTCAGCGCGTCGGACGTGCGGTCGTCCTCCTTCGGCCAGTTGTGGAAGGCGCCGGCCCAGCTCGACGGGCAGGTGTACGCGCAGCCGCTCGTGGTCGGCGGCGCGGTGGTGGCGGTCACCGAGAACAACAACGTCTACGGCCTGGACCGGGCCACCGGCGCGGTCCTGTGGAAGCGCAGCTTCGGTCCCGCCTGGCCGGCGACGACGCTCAGCTGCGGCGACCTCGCGCCGAACATCGGCAGCACGGCCACGCCGGTGTACGACCCGGCGACCGGCGCGGTGTACCTGACGACGAAGGTCGACGACGGTCCGGACGCGCTGAGCCCGCACTGGTACATGCACGCGGTCGACCCGGTCAGCGGCGCGGAGAAGCCCGGCTTCCCCGTGACGATCCAGGGCACCGCGAGCAACGACCCGGGCCAGTCGTTCCTGCCCGCGTACGAGATGCAGCGGCCCGGGCTGGTGCTGGTCGACGGCGTCGTCTACGCCGGCTTCGGCGGGCACTGCGACCGCAAGCCCTACCGTGGCTACGTCGTCGGCGTCAGCACCACGACACCGTCGGTGACGACGATCTGGGCGACGGAGACCGGCGCGAGCAACAGCGGCGCCGGCATCTGGCAGTCCGGCGGCGGACTCGTCTCGGACGGTCCCGGCCGGATCTTCGTGGCCACCGGCAACGGCGTCAGCCCGGCGCCCGGCCCCGGCACCTCGCCGCCCGGCACCCTCGCCGAGTCGGTGGTCCGGCTCCAGGTGCAGGCCGACAAGAGCCTGAAGGCGGTGGACTTCTTCAGCCCGTCCAACGCGCCGACGCTCGACCAGATGGACACCGACCTGGCATCCGGCGGGCCCGCGGGACTGCCGGACAGCTTCGGCACCTCCTCGCACCCGCACCTGATGGTGCAGCAGGGCAAGGACGGCCGGGTGTTCCTGCTGGACCGCGACCAC
This sequence comes from Streptomyces sp. NPDC020983, assembly GCF_044333485.1. Classification (NCBI taxonomy): domain Bacteria; kingdom Bacillati; phylum Actinomycetota; class Actinomycetes; order Kitasatosporales; family Streptomycetaceae; genus Streptomyces; species Streptomyces sp. NPDC020983. Next base: position 55,311 of record NZ_JBIRRA010000014.1, read on the forward strand.
CTCGGCGGCCGCTCGCAGGGCACCGGCGGGACGGACGCGGTGGTCGGCACCACCGGGCCGCTCAAGGGCCAGTGGGGCCACCCCGCGGTCTGGGGCGGTGACGGCGGCTACGTCTACGTCGTCGGCAACGGCGGAGCGCTGACGGCGCTGCACCGCGGCGTCACCGGCAAGGGCGACCCGGCGCTCAGCGTCGCCGGCGCCAGCCAGGACACGTTCCCCTACACCAGCGGCTCGCCGGTGGTGACGTCCGACGGGACACGGTCGGGCAGCGCCCTGGTGTGGGTGGTCTGGTCCGGCGGGGCGACGGGCGTCAACGCCCAGCTGCGCGCCTACAACCCCGTCCCGGACGCGAACGGCGTCCTGCAGCTCGTGTGGTCCGCGCCGATCGGCACCGCGCCGAAGTTCGTCGTCCCGGCGACCGACGGCGGGCAGGTCTTCGTCGGCACGCGCGACGGCAGGGTCTACGCGTACGGCAACCCGGTCGGGAGCCCGCTCAAGGGCGGCCCGGTCGAGTTCGGGAACGTCCCGGTCGGCGGCACCCGGACCACCGACGTCGTGCTGACGGAGAACCAGAGCCCGTCCAGGCCCCTGGGGGTCACGGGCGTGAGCGTCGCGGGCCCGTTCACCGCCGACACCTCGGCGCTGCCGTCCTCGATCCCGGCCGGCGGGCAGCTGACGGTACCCGTCACGTTCAAGCCGGCCACGGTCCTGGGCGCGAGCGGCACACTCACCGTGACCACCGACGCGGGCACGTTCGCACTGAGCCTGCACGGCGTGGGGACGAAGGCCGGGCTGGCCGCCTTCCCGGGCACCGTGGCGTTCGACAACCAGCCGACCGGGATGACCGCCACCGCCAACGTCCAGCTCACCAACACCGGCACCACGCCGGAGACCATCTCCTCCGTCACTCCGCCCACCGGGCCGTTCAGCGCCGACAACCTGCCGAGCGCCGACGCGGCGAACCCGACGGTCGTCCCGGCCCAGGGCTCGATCGTGCTGCAGGTCGCCTACACGCCGACGGCCACCGGCACGCACACGTCGTCGATCACGCTGACCAGCACCAGCGGCACGCTGACCATCCCGGTCAAGGGCACCGCGATCAGCGGCAAGGGGCACCTGGAGCTCACTCCCCCGACGATGGCGTTCGGCGGCCTCGTGCCCGGTACGACGCTCGACAAGACGTTCACCCTCACCAACACCGGGAACGTGCCGGTCACGATCACCAAGGCGAAGGCCCCGGCCGGCGCCTTCAGCGCCGCTGACCCGCTCCCCGAGGGCCTGGTCCTGGGACCCGAGCAGAGCGTGCGGCAGACCGTGACCTTCGCGCCGACCGCCGTCGGCGACCAGACGGCGAGCTACGAGGTGACCGGCGACGCCGGGCAGGGCGAGATGCTGGAGACGCTCACCGGCTCCGGCGTGCCGCCGGCCTCCGCGCGCGGCATGCTGATGGCGCGCGACACCGCCGGAACGCTCTGGGAGTACCCGGGCACGGGGACGGCGTCGGTGCCGTTCGGGCCGCGGGCGTCCATCGGGACCGGCTGGAACGCCTACAGCCAGATCACCAGCGTGAGCCGTGAGATGGCGAACGGCACCGGAACGCTCGTCGGCCGCGACTCCACGGGCACCCTGTGGATGTACCAGGGCACCGGCAAGGTGGCGGCGCCCTTCGCGGCGCGGACGAAGGTCGGGACCGGCTGGAACGCCTACAGCGCGCTGACCGGCACGGGCGACGTCACCAGGGACGGCAGGGCCGATCTCGTGGCCCGGGACACCACGGGCAAGCTCTGGCTGTACCAGGGCACCGGCACCGCCACCGCACCGTTCGCCACCCGCACCCTCGTCGGAAGCGGCTGGAACACCTACAGCAGCCTCGTCGGAGCCGGTGACGTCACGGGCGACGGCAGGGCCGATCTCGTGGCCCGGGACACCACGGGCAAGCTCTGGCTGTACCAGGGCACCGGCACCGCCACCGCACCGTTCGCCACCCGCACCCTCGTCGGAAGCGGCTGGAACATCTACACCAGCCTCGCCGCCCCCGGCGACGTGACCGGTGACGGCAGGCCCGACCTCGTGGGCCGCGACTCCACGGGCCAGCTGTGGCTGTACAAGGCGACCGGCACCACCGCGTCGCCGTACGCGCAGCGCACCCTCGTCGGACCGGGCTGGAACGTGTACAGCATGCTCGTCTGACCGTCCGGCACCGACCGGCGAGCGGGGGGGGGGCCCCCCCCCCGGGGGGGGCCCCCCGGGGGGGGGCCCCCCCCCCCCGGCCCCCCCCCGGCGCCCCCCCGGGGGGGCCGCGCCCCCCCCCGCCCCCCCCGGGGGCCGGGGAGAGCGGG